>NYYT01000008.1 GCA_002686885.1 Pedosphaera sp. | reverse complement strand
TACAACCGCCTGAGGCTGGAATTGACCACGCACGATGCTGGGAGGCAGGTCACACAGAAAGATATCGACCTTGCTAGGACGATTGAGGCCGTTCTTGCGAAGCGAGTTCTAGCTTGAGATTGCGGCTCAAAGTCGATTCAGCTGGACTGTTTTTGAACCTTGTTGAGTACAAACATCCCTTTTGTGGCTCAAGTTTTCGGCGAAATCATCCGAGTGCACATGTGTAGCACTGTATGGAGCAAAGACGTATCATGAAAGCCCGATCCATAACAACACGGCTGATGGCATGGAGCCTATTCCTGCTGATTGGCACCTTATACTGGATGCATGCGGGGGTCCCTCAAAGCCATCTCATCATGCGGATTCGGTTTGACGATAGTGTGATGGTGGAACCAGAGGGGATTCCGGTAGGCCTACAAGGAATCCCTTACATTCGGTTTTCCGAAGATGCCAAGGATGGGATGGCGATCGATTTCAGTGCAGGGGTTGATCAGCCGGAGGTCATGAACGCAGAAGATGATCATTACGTCGCCGTGCTGCGTCCCCCTTCCATCGAAAAGCTTTTCACCCTTTCTATTTGGTTCAAATCAACAGAGGGCGAGAATCTCGCGACCGATCGAGGTCTCTTGAGTTGGGGTTCGGAAACGGGCTTTGGCATGGAATCGCACGGGATTACCCTCACCAAGGAGAGGGAGATTGCCCTGACCATCAACACCCAGACCACGAGTGAATTGCGAAAGACTGCCTCGCTGGAAGCCGTGCGCCTGGCAGATTGGAACCACTTGGTTTACACCTTTGACGACCAGGCCAATGCGGCAATCGTGTATCTCAATGGCTTGGAAATCATCAAGGAATACTATGATCAGGAAATCATCCACCGCGGGCTGCCCATTTACATAGGGGCCAACCCTACCGGGCGCATGAAGATCTTCCACGGACTGATGGATGACTTCCGTCTGTATGACCGGGCATTGAACCTCGAGGAGGTTTCCAACCTGATGAACGAGTATTTGCCCAGAGGGGGTTCCACGGGCGATCAAAGTCTGGCTCTGCGCATGCGCTTTGATGGTGACCCTTCGGTCGATGGGGCCGACTTGCTGAGCCTGATCCATCAGCCTCAAGGAGTCAGCTATGTCGATCAGGCCATCAGTGAAAAGGGCCTGGATCTGACCGCAGGTACCGGCGGCTATGTCACGGTCATGACGCCTCCGGCTCTTGAGGAGCGCTTCACACTTTGCATGTGGATCCGCCTGCCAGCTCAAGCATCCCCGAAGCGCTATGGGCTCTTTAGCTGGGGACCCGACCTGCCTGATGGGGTCGAATCTCATGGCCTGTTCATTGAAGAGGGAAACAACTTGTTGAGCATTCAAAACTTCAAGGGGACCATCAGCAGCGGTCTGAAAGTATCTCTTGGGAATATCGACCTGTCGCAATGGACCCATATTGCCTATGTCTACGACCTTCCTGGCAAGCGCCACACCTTGTATGCCAATGGCAGAAGATTGGGTTCCAACCGTTACATTCACCCCATTGAAGTCAAAGGGCAGAATTTGATCATTGGGGCCAATCCCATCGATACATTGGAAACCTTTCCAGGATGGATAGATGAGTTTCGCCTTTACGACGGCCTCATGGAAGAGGCTCAAATCCGCGAACTGATCGCAGAGCACACCCCTTCCTTGAGGATCCAGCGGATTGAGCAAGGCAATTTGCTTTCCATCACCAACCCACGCCCAGGAATCGCCGAAGTCTGGGGATCCTGGGACCTCAAGGCATGGCAGCCAGTCTATGTTTCGCCAGAGGGAGCAGCAGAGAGTTTCTTCTTCGACAACGAGCAGTTCGAGAACATCTCGCGCTTTTACCGGCTCAATTTCAGCATACCCTGAGACTTCCTAGGCTACAGCCAAAGTGGCCATGTCGCCTTACCAAAGGGAGTCAAAGGCTTCCTCAGGGATGCCCATGAGCCGAATGATCCTTTGAAAACGGGATGGGCTCATGAGGTAGGACACTCCAACCGGATTCTCCTTCCACCACTTCGATGCATGCGTCCATGGGAACCTGCTTCCAAGTTTGCTGGGTCCCGGAACCATGCCAGTGGATCGTCAAGGCCTCCAACGCCGTGGCCTTGCCAAGACCCATTTCAATCCTCAGGGGAGAAGCGCCAAAACTACCCCCAGTGCGCACCACCCGGTGAAACGTGCGGAGAGATCCGTCAGCATCTTTGACGCGAACCGACACTCGTGAGCCCACACCCATGCGATTGGAGTGCACCCCATGGAGCCGAAGTTTCAGCCAGTGGTGCTCATGCCCCGGGTTCAGAAACAAGGCATTGCGATAAAGATCGCCCTCATAGGCTCCCCCCATATTGGCATACACGTCCTGATCCCCGTCGTTGTCCAGATCCGCAAAGCCAATCCCNTGCCCTTTTTGGAGNTGTCCCATACCGGCTGAAGTGGTGATGTCGGCAAATCGCCTACCTCCCTGATTGAGAAACAGGCGGTTGGGTATCAGGGTCGCNAGATCCGGATCGCCGGTTCCCAAGTAGAAATCGGGATACCCATCATTGTTCACATCTCCATAGTTGGAACCCATCGTGTGAAGGACCTGATCCAGCCCCAGGGACTGCGTTTGATCCTCAAAGGTACCATCTCCACGATTGCGATAGAGTCTGGCCTTGGAGGCCTGATGCGGTTGACCCAGCACATCCGCAGCCACCTCTCCCACGTCCTTGATCTTGTAGCCCGCCACAAACAAATCCTGCCAGCCNTCCTGATCAGCATCGAAAAACCAGCAGGGAAAACTGTGCACCGGTTCGCTGACCCCGGCCTGGCGAGCGACATCCACAAAACGCCGGAGCTGGCTTTTACCCGAAACTGGACCGNTATTGCGAAAGAGCTGATTGGGGGCATCGTAGTTGGAAATATAAAGATCCAACCATCCATCGTGATCGATATCTGCCACCGCGGTTGCCTTGATGTANGAGGTCAGACTNAAACCACATGCTCGGGCCTGCTCGGTGAACGTGCCATCCTGATTGTTGACGTAAAGTTCGGATCGATGACGATTGCGTGGAGTAGATTCATTGCCCACAAAAAGGTCCAACCATCCATCATTGTTCATGTCCCACCAAACGGCGGTCTGCGTCGGATAACTAGAAAGCACTCCAGCTTCATCGGTCACATCTTCAAAATGCCCCTTGCCGTCGTTTTGCCAAAGTGAGTTGGGAATGCGCCCTTCGCTACCCAGCCAAGCGCCACGCAATACGAACACATCGATGTCGCCATCATTGTCATAATCGGCAGACACCATATTCAAACCCCCGGTCAGCTCCAAAAGCCCTGACTCGCGCGTACGATCGGTAAAGCGACCCTCTCCGTCATTCTGCAAGTAGGTAGGAGAATCGTGGAACCCCCAAGCTGTCACGAGGATATCAATCAGCCCATCCCCATTGAAATCATCGAGCACGGTGCCACCGGAGAGGGCATTGACGTCAGCGCCTACCGATCCCGCGATGTCCGGGAAGACACCGATATCCGCATCACTGGACCATGTGGAGGCAGGAATCCACCAAGGATTCGAAACTGTTTCGGGATCATGACCCAAGGTCATGCTGGCAATATTGAAGAGCCACTTCAGAGACAAATCCTCCGGGTAGCGCTCCAAGGCAGGCTTGAGAATGGAAAGAGCCCCCTCAGAACCTCGCCGCAAGCGATGCACCCCTGCTGCCTGAATCGGCATNAGGCAGGAGGCCGTGGTGTGATNNGCCAGGCAGTTTTCCTGNTCTCCCANNCGAATCCAACAGAGGCTTTGATAAAATTTGAGGAGGTAGTGGTTTTTCTCATAGAGATCCGGTGCTACCTGACGGGCCATGGCTTCCCAAGCATTGAAACCTTCCATGGCCTTTTCCGAGGCTCCGGCTTGAAGCCATTCCACCGCCTCCTGAAGCATGAGGTCCATGCGCTTGTCCTGAGTCGTGGCTTGAGCCGCCTGCTCCGCGAACATCCGGGCTCTCAAGCTACTAAGAAAGATATTGCGCACGGGATTGGACCTTTTGGCCAATTTCTCCAGTCGNTGGACCATGGCTTCGGTAGAGGCCTCCGCCGGTTGNTAAGAAAAGGGTAGGAGCCACAGGCATCCTGCACAAACCCAGATGCATTGGAAGGTCCTACAAACTCTGAGATGATACGAAAAGCCATTCATGTCAGCACATTCCTTTCCCCAAGCGANCGCGTAGGGAACGTCTTACGGGCCTTTTCTAAACGGGTCTTTGTGCCAGCCAGACAAGATGGATCAAGCCTGCTCGGGTTGCGCCACGATATGCAGCTTGATGACCACTTCGTCACGGATGAGATCATCGGCCCGGCCTGGGTATTGAATCCCGAAATCAAAGCGCTTNATGAAAAATTCTGCATCGACGGTTACCNANGCATCGGAGACCTCAATGGTGGCCGGAAAGGTAATGGTTTTGGTCACCCCATGGAGGGTTAACTGCCCTGTCACCTGATGCCCCTGATCGTCTTTCGCGAAGCCGGTTGAAACAAAAGAAGCGGAAGNAAAACTNGGAACGTCAAAGAAGTCTTCGTTCTTCAAATGACCGGTCAATCGATCACTGTCGGACCAAGTCGACTCCATATCGATTTGCACCTGCGTGCCTCCAGCNACAAGCTCGCCCCCTGCGACTTGAACCGAGGCAGTNAAGGTCTTGAAGCCTCCTNCGTGACTTCCGGTNACCTTGGAGCCGACAAAACCGATGGTCGAGTCGGACGAAGCCACATAGGTCAATGCCTCCTGGGAGTCTTCAGGGCTGCTGGCAGTCGTTTCGGCAGCGGGCTGAGCCTCCTCAACCTTGGCTTCGGCCACGTCATCTGCGGGGTTGGAGCATCCCGGACCAAACAGGATGGCGAGGAGCAAGAGACAGGGAAAGCAAGATGCCAGTAGGAAAGACTTTTTCGTGTTCATTGAATTNCAGCGGTTTAGGTCGCCGATGATGGACTCAGCCGCTTCCCGCTGTCAAGAGGTCACGACGTTATTGCGGAGTCTTCAGACTAGTCATGTCAGGAAGTTTTTGATAGGGNNTTTACCTGAACCNTATTCACNNCTCACATCATGACCCCCACACGTCGACAGTTTCTCAAACAAGGTGCCTCCATGGCAGCTGCCTTTCCCTTCATTCTGCCATCNCGCATCTGGNCGGCAGAGGTGTCACCCAATGATCGCATCAGGATGGGCTTCNTCGGTATGGGTAAGCAGAACCAAGGNCTNCTGAATCATTTCATGCGCTTGAAGGATTCTGAAGCGGTGGCGGTATGCGATGTGGATACCAACCGGCGCAAACNGGCTCGGGAACGGGTTGAGAAACATGTTGGCGCGCAACAGGCATCCGGTNACTTCAAGGGTTGCGAAGATTACAACGATTATCAGGACCTGCTGGCACGCAGTGACATTGACGCGGTGTGCATTGCGACCCCGGACCACTGGCATGCCCTCATGTCGGTGCACGCCGCCAAAGCCAAGAAGGACATTTACTGCGAGAAACCCCTTTGTCAGTCGATCAAGGAGGCACGTCGCATGGTCCAAGCCGTGCGCACCCACAAACGGGTGTTTCAGACAGGGAGCATGCAGCGGTCTTCCGAAGAATTTCGTGTCGCTTGTGAACTGGTACGCAATGGGATCATTGGGCCCATCACTCGGGTGGAGGTCGCCGTCGGAGGCCCGGCCAAACCCTGCGATCTACCCGAGGAAGCCATGGAACCCGGCTTGGACTGGGACCGTTGGTTNGGGCCTGCACCCAAGCGCCCCTANAACTCGACCCTCAGCCCACGAGGGGTGCACAACCATTACCCAGCTTGGCGAAACTATCGGGAATATGGTGGAGGTGGGGTGACCGACTGGGGCGCCCATCATTTTGACATCGCTCAGTGGGGCCTGGGCATGGATCAGGAGGGACCTCGCCGCATCCTGCCTTCTCAGAACCCAGAGTCCGGACATGGGGTGCGCATGATTTATCAAAATGGCGTGGAAATGATTCACAGCGATGGCAATGGGGTGACCTTTCACGGAAAGGAAGGCAAGATACAAGTCAACCGCGGCAAGTTTGCCTTCTGGTTGGGAGAGAAGCAGATCGCCTCAGATCGCAAGCAGTGCAAGGAGGTGGAGCAAACCTACCTGGCTGATGCCAAGGTACGGCTCTACCGCTCATCGGATCATAAGCAGGACTTCCTGGATTGTGTGCGAAACCGCACCCGTCCCATCGCCGATGTGGAAATCGGAGCGCGCACGGTCACCATTTGCCATCTGGTAAACCTCTCCTATTACCACGGCCAACCCATGCAGTGGAATGCCCGTAGAGAACAATTCCTGCAGGGCAAGGGTCAGGCAGAGTGGCTCGATGTCGACCATCGGGCACCCTACCAATGGACATCGTCAAAGGGTTAGAGGATCGCCCATCTCTCAAGATGGATGGGCTTGCCTGGGCAGATTCAGGGATCGAAGTGATGGAGTGGTAGCTCAGCGAATGCCCGGTAGCGGGCGTCCAGTCGCGGCACATCCAGCCACTGGGCATGAACCAGCAGGCCATAGCGCAACTGGAGTGTCTCTCCCTTTTGAAGCACTCGATCTTCGTGGAAGGTGAGACTTGCCCCCATCCAGCCGTCGTTTCGCACATGAAAGACAGTTGGGTGATTGGGGTTGGCAGGGTGATCCATGAGGGTGATCCCTTCGACTCTTTCTGGAGCTATCAGGCCCGCATAGTCCACCCACTTCGCGGGTTTCCAGAACACTCCCTCTTCATTGATGGAGCCTTCGGAATTCAGGATACGACCTCCACCATCGTGAACGCCGAGGGTCTTGGCCATGCGCACCCCCACCAAGCCGAAAGGCGTCTTGCCAAAGGTGACCTCGGGAAGAACGGCCTGAAGATGGAGATCCAACAGCAACAAGTAGGAGCCATCCTCCAGAGGACGCAAGGCGGTTCGGCGCTTTTCCTTCAGGAGAACTTGTTGGTCGGGCCCAAGCCAGGTCCCTGAGCTGATGACCGCGGCATGATGATCGCCATCCTCCAGCTTTTCGACCCGATCATGCCGGATCACTCCCTTGTCAGCCCCCCGGTCACCCCAGAAATCGAACCCATTGACGCGATAATGTGAGACCCAGAAACTGTTGTGATGACTATGGCCCACGGGATCGTGAGGATGGCCCATGCGCGTTAGAGACCGACCACTGGGGCCTTGAATCGGGAAGACAAAAGGACGACGCAAGGTGTTGGCAAAATGAAACCGCATCTTCTCGACTCCTTGATGCTGCAAGGAGACTTGATCGTAGGGCAATGGGATGGCCTGCATCGGCGGCACGGGTTTTGGCTGCCGGGCGGCATCGCCGGATTGCCCGACCAAAGGCTGGAGGCAGCCACCCACAAAAAAGGCCATCCAACTCAGGACGAGCGAGAAAAAAGACCCATCAGGCAAGCGACTTTTTCCGGGAAGATGAAAGGGAAGCAGAGACATCAGCGAAAAGCGTATAAACCAGCGGAATGACAAATAAAGTCAAAAAGGTGCTGGTCATCATACCCCCTACCACCACCACGCCCATGGGGCGACGACTTTCGGCGCCGGCACCAAACCCAATGGCAATGGGCAAAATCCCGGAAATGGTGGAAATGGCCGTCATCAGAATAGGTCTCAAGCGCACCAGACCCGATTGAGTCATGGCCTCTCTCGCACTCAGGCCTTGAGCTCGTAGCTGATTGGCAAATTCGACCAGCAGGATGCCGTTTTTGGTGACCAGACCCACCAGCAATACCATGCCGATTTGGCTGAACAAATTGACGTTCATGGCCGGCACCAGCGGCATCCATCCCACGCGCCCCAGCGCCCCGATCAGCCACAACAAACCAAGTGCCCCAACGGCAGCCAATGGAACGGTGAGCATGACGGTCAACGGATGGAGAAGACTTTCAAACTGAGACGCCAGCACCATGTAGACAAAGACCAGGGCCAGGACCAGGACCCAACCAATTTCCTGACCTGCATCCTGCAGATCCCGCGATTCTCCCGACCAATCGTAGAGAAAACCCGCTGGCATTTGTGCTTCGAGCATTTCCTTCACCCGCGACACGGCGGTTCCCATGGTCACGCCCATCGGAGTGCCCGAGATGGTGGCGCTGCGAATGCGATTGTAACGCTCGATTTTGTTGGGCGCGACGCCCACCTGACGCTGCACGATACTGGAGAGCTGAATCAATCGACCATCCTGATTGCGCACGTAGATCCGATCGAGATGTTCCGGCGTCAAACGGCTGGTGCGTTCGAGCTGCGCAATCACATCGTATTCCTTACCATCTCGTTTGATGCGACTGATATCGAGCCCGCCAAAGAGGATTTGCAAGGTTCTGGAAATATCCTGAATCGAAACCCTGAGGGCCGATGCGCGATCGCGATCGATGTCCAGCTTGAGCTCAGGTTTGTTCATTTCAAAGGAACTCTGGACATTCTGAATGAAACCCGATTGTCGGAGCTGGTTGACGAAGTCGGTGACAAAGCCATCCAGTTGCTCCAGATCCCCCGCCTGGATCACCACCTGAAACGGAGAGCGAAAGCTGCGATTGATCGTCTTGGGAATATTGGGAATGGCAATCGCCCCCTCCACCTGAGAGAAAAACTGACTGCGCAGCCCATCGGGAGCATTGACCATTTCCTGAACCGTACGATCGCGTTCCTTGGCCAGGTGCACAAAGACGATGCCATTGTTGGCCAAACCGGGCCCAGAGAATCCGGGAGCCACCAGAGACCCGTAGATTTCAACCTCAGGGGTCTTGGAAAGAATCTCCTCCATTTGCAGGAGCATGCGGTTGGTGTACTCCGTGGTGGACCCCTCCGGAGCAATCACAAAGCAGAGCAGCCGACCCTTGTCTTCTTCTGGAAGGAAATCACCCTCCAGATGGGTGTAGAGCATGCGGCTGGCCAGAAGCAGAACCACAGCGAGGGCTCCCAGCATCCCAAGTCGCACGATGGCACTGCGGTTGAGGAGACGTTCCAGGAGACCCCGATAACCCCGGGTGAGACCCTGCATCACGCTCTCGAAAAGTCGGACCAGCCCACCGGGTTTACGGTTGGAGGATTGGAGAATTCTCGAGGCCATCATGGGAGTCAGTGAGAGAGCCACGAAGGTGGACACGACCACAGCAGCCACAATGGCAATGGCAAACTCGATAAACAGGCGACCGGTGGTGCTGGACTGAAAGGCCAGGGGAATGAACACCGCCACCAGGGCCACCGTCGTGGCGATGACGGCAAAAGTGATTTCCTTCATGCCCTTGAGAGCCGCTTGGAAAGGCGACAAGCCTTCTTCAATGTGACGGTGAATGTTTTCCAACACGACAATAGCATCATCGACCACAATCCCGATGGACAAGACCAGGGCA
The DNA here is from genome assembly GCA_002686885.1 of Pedosphaera sp. GTDB lineage: Bacteria > Verrucomicrobiota > Verrucomicrobiia > Limisphaerales > AAA164-E04 > UBA7971. The sequence continues at coordinate 51,927 of NYYT01000008.1, read as the reverse complement.
AGCAAGGTGAGAATATTGATGGAGTAGCCCATGAGGTGCATCACCGCAAAGGAGGCCACGATGGAAACAGGGATGGCCACTGCCGGGACTAACGTGGCGCGAAAATTATGGAGAAATACGTAGATGACCGTGACCACCAGGAGAAAAGCAAAGGCCAGGGTGAACCACACCTCGCGAATCGAATCTTCCACAAAATTGGATTCGTCATAATTGACGACCATTTCGATCCCATCAGGCAAGGTCGGACGCACCAGCTCGAGCTGGTCGCGAATGCCATGGGAAACCGAAACCGAGTTGGCCTTGGATTGCTTGACCACTCCCAGAAAAATACAGGGCTTCCCATTGTTGCGTGCCCCTGTGCGCTCGTTTTCCACCCCTTCAGCGGCATAGCCGATATCACGCAATCGCACGAAACGATCTCGATCCTGACGGATCACCAGCTGGTTGAATTGGGCCACGGTTTTGAGTTCTCCCTGTGTCTGGATCGTCATCTCACGGTCCCAGTTTTCCACCCGACCACTGGGGAGCTCCACATTCTGCTCGGTGAGTGCCCGTTGCACGTCCAGGACGGTGACCTGATGGGCAGCCATTTTTTCCGAATCCAGCCACAGGCGAATGGCAAAGCGTTGTTCGCCTCCAATGAAAATGGAGGAAACTCCTTCAACGGTCTGGAGGCGATTCTTGATTTGCTTCTCCGCGAGATCGGTCATTTCAAGCGGCGTGAATCGATCGCTGCTCATCCCGATCCACATGATCGGGCGCGCATCGGAATCCTGCTTGGAAATCACGGGCTCATCGATGTTCTCCGGAAGGCGACCCCGGACACGGGAAACGCGATCCCGCACATCCTGGGCTGCGATATCGATGTCACGGGAGAGATTGAACTCGATGGTGATGTTGCTGACTTGTTCGCGACTCTCACTGGTCAAGGTCTTGATGCCGGTCACATTGTTGATGACTTCTTCCAGACGCTCGGTGATTTCGGTTTCGACCACCGAGGCGTTGGCTCCGGGGTAGACGGTGGTAACGTTGACAATGGGCGGATCAATGTCAGGGAGTTCGCGGACTGGCAGGCGACTCAGGCTGATGGCCCCAAAGAGCACGAGTGCCAGGCTCATCATGGTGGCCAGCACAGGTCGTTGAATGCTCAGTTCGGGAAGCCTCATGACCGCGCCTACTGGTAGATCTGGGCCGCTTCGGCGGGAGCCCTGACCACTGGAGAACCGGGGCCGATTTTCTGCGTGCCTTCGACAATGACCTCTTCGCCCGCAGTCAGGCCCTGAAGGATCTCCACTTTCCGTGCCTTGCGCTCGCCGACGCGGACGGTTCGCATTTGTGCCTGACCTGCCTGATCGATCACATAGACCATGGCTCGCTCTTCATCGAGGCTGCGGAACAGGGCAGGTTCTGGAATGACAATAGCTTCTTCCCGGACGGTGAGGGTCAGATCGACGGTGGCAAACATGCCTGGCTTGAGGAGGCTCTCTTCATTGGCGATGCGGGCCTTGACCAAGGTTGTGCGTAGTTCGGGCTCAACAAAGGGCGCCACGAAATAAACCTCGCCCGTGAAACTCATCTCAGGATAGGCGGCTACCTTGACCTCCAGAGTCTGTCCCTGGCGACACACGCTCAAAAAGCGCTCCGGTACGTTGAATTCCAATTTGATGGGATCCAGAGAAACCAGCCAGGTCAGGGTGACATTGGGAGAGATGACCTGGCCCGGGCTGACTTCTCGGACGCCCACGACCCCACGAAAGGGTGCGGTGATGCGGGTATCCTTCAGCTGGCGCTTGCGGAGATCCAAAAGGGCCTGATCCGCCTCAAAGCGAGTCCTTGCCTGATCAAATTCCTGACTGGAGATCAACTTGCCGTCGAAGAGCTCCTGATTGCGCTCAAAGTTGGATTGGCTCAGGGCCAGATTGGCCTGTGCTTCGACTACCGAGGCCGCCAGCTTGCTTTGGTCGAGCTCCATGAGCAACTGGCCCATCTCCACCTGCTGTCCCTCTTCAAAAGCAATGCGTTCGATCACTCCAGCCGTTTCCGATTGAAGGGCTACCATCTCATCGGCCGCCAGGGAACCAATCAGAGAAAGGGTATCGGCTACCGCTTCCACCTTGGCTGCCACTGCCACCACCTGCGTAGGTGGCCGTTGAGCGGGACCATTGGATGAGTCGGCTTCCGGAGATGGGCTGCACCCCGTTGCGAGTAACAAAAAAGCCAAGAACACCACGGGCACTAGGAGCACCCAATGCCTCATGGGGAACAACGTTTTGCCACGACTGCAAGCAGTTCGCAGCACTTGGATGGGCGCTTCGGTAGGTGAATCAAACATGAGCCTCATGCGAAAGAAATTGACTATGAGGCAATGAAAATACGATTCAAGCTGTTACGGTCTTTTTCCTATCGAACCCTTGGCAACAACGGTGCCCCCATTCGGGTCCGATCACAAATCGGACACAAAGGTCGCCCCCTGAATGTTCGCCCGCAGGGACTCTGGCAAATTCTTGGGATTGAGTTGCAGGATCAATGTATGACTTCCAGCTGGCAAGGTCAGTTGGAGCTTGGGGTCGTAGGTCATTTCCCGGCCATCAATCCAAAGCCTCGCATCTGAAGGCGCACTACAATCCAGCTGCAGGGTATTGCCCGTGCTTTCAAAGCGAGCCGCCGCCATGAGGCCAATGAGGCTGGTAACCTGATTGATGTTGCGAATCTGGAGAGCCTGGGCCATCGCCGACTGGGGCAAACGCCCATCGACCATCGTATCAGCAGGCTTCCAGGCGGGGCCCGCCACATCGCCGATGATGCGGTCGATGCCAAACTGTTCATCGGTATGACGCCCGGCACGCAACTTCCATCGTCGAGCCACATCATTGCGGGCCGCATCGAAAGGACCGGACTCTCCCAGTCGAGAGAGGAAGTGTATCAGATCCTGACGTTCCTCAACCGAAAGCGCATCGATCAATCCAGAGGGCATCAACGACGTCCCCATGATGCGCCGAGTCACATCCTTCTTGGGGATGGAGACGACCTGATTGATAGCGTTGCGTAGAAAAAGCTCTTGATCATTTTCTAATTGCAGGATCCCACTGTACTCGGCCTCATCGCGTGTCTCGACAATAACCGAATGATAGCCTTCCTTGATCTTGGCATTGGGCATGAGCAAGGATTCGACCAGGTAATCGGTCGGGGCACTGGCTCCGATGGAGGTCAGATCTGGGCCCACCTGCCCCCCCACACCCCCAATGGCATGGCAGGCAATGCAACCCAGCTCGGGTCGTCGATAAATCTGCTCACCCCGGTAGGGGTCGCCTTGGGCCTCGGCCTGAGCCGCCCATTGTTTCATGGATTCGGAACCAAGTGTTTCACTCCCAGTATCACTCAGGCCTCCCGCCTTTTCCAAAGCCAGCATCAATTCCGGCTCATGGCGACCCATCTTCTGAACACTTCGCATCCCCGCTTGAGCTGCTGAACGATTGAGTTTGACCTGTGCGATGCCGGACTGAATGGCTTCAAAAACAGGCTTTTGCTGCAGCAGGGAGGTCCAGAGCTGTTCGAGCGCAGCCTCCTCTTCCAAGCCATTCATGAGTTCCCAGACCTTCGGCAGGGCTTGCTTGGGGCGAAGAAGTGCCATCGATTGCACGATGTTCCTTTGAAGCGTGACCGCTTCAGGATTCTGGGAAAGGGATTGGAGTGCCTCCCAGGCAGGCGCCCCACCCAGAGCAACGATGGCCGCCACGGCCTGCTCTCGAGTCGCACGCTGTGTGGAGGCATGGCCGGCGATGGAGGCCAGGGCAGGCATGGCCTCCTTGCGTTTCCACTGCCGCACCAACTGAATGGCCGCCTCCTGGACAGCCTGGCTGGAATGGCCCAGCAAGGTGTTCGAGGCATTCTGGCCTTGGTCGGGTTGCAGATTGCGCAAGCGTGCCGCCTCTCTGAGAGCCCTCAGACTGGCCAGGACCACCGATTCGGAAGTCGAGGGATCCGCAGCGATCCGCATCAGTCGATTGAGCTGTGAGCGCGTACCCGCCTTGGCGATGAGCTGCATCCACGGGCCTTCGGCAAGAGCGTTGGGATGGAGTGAGGCCGTCATGGGTTCCAGGATTTGGGCCGCCTGGTTCCCCGGAATGGCCGTCAGCCCAAATTCAAGAGCCGCTCTATTTTCCTCGGAGACTTTCCAGGCCCCGGAAGCCACGGCGTCCACCCAGGGCGCTGCCAGATCATTCATGGTCAACCAGAGGGCGTAATCGAGGAATCGATCCATCGGCTGTTCCAACACTTGCAGTGCCGTGGCCGCAGCCCAACCCGTGCCGACTTTGGCCAACGCCCTGATGGCCTCCAGTCGCACCCTGGGATGAGCATCCTTGACCCGGGCAGCGAGGAGGGCTGCACCATCGGCCAGGGATGCCTGCCAGAAGCTCAGGACACGCACCGCTGCTGCACGGACCCGCCCATCCTCATCTTCCAGCAGAGATCTGAGCAAGGTAGGCTCTACCTGATTGAGGGACTGATACATCCAGAGTGCCTGAAGCTGAGCAGGGGTCTGGGGATGGGCCATCCGCCATGCCTCCAGATCTCGACCGATGACCGCACCCCTTTCGGTCAGGACTCGGCGCACCTGCTTTTGCCGCTCTCCATGACCGGTCAGCAGCTGGTCCAACAATTCGGTGTGAGACATGGCGCGCAGATCCATCAGGGGCAGGGCAGCGCGTCCCTTGTAGGTGACTCTCCAGATCCGACCCGTCACCTTGTCTCGGCGAGCATCACGAAAGTCGACCTCTCCATGCTGGATGATGGGGTTGCTCCAGTCGGCAATATAGAGTGCCCCATCGGGACCAATCTTCACATCAATCGGACGGAAGGTGGGATCCAGTGAACGCACGAGGTCTCCAGCTTCGCGTGCGGCATAGCCTGCATCCTGCTCGGTCATTTCAAAACGAACGATGCGGTGAGCTCGGAAATCACAGGTGATGGCCGAGCCTTGCCAGTCCTCTGGCCAGTGGGCGCTTTGAACCAGTTCCAGGCCGCAGAATTTGGGATACGAACCAGGGCTGATGCTATCGAGCAATCGCCGTCCACCTGCGTAAGTAAAATACATGGCGCCTGGCACGCCATAACTGATCCCCTGAAAACCTGCCCCATCGGTCACGAAGGATTGTCCATAGAGATCAAATTGGTGACCCCATGGATTGCAGAAGCCTCGGAGATAGACATCCAACTCCAGGTTGTCTGGGCGAAGGTGCAGCACCCCACCACTGTTGAGCCGAACCAGACCATGGGGTGTTTCCAGATGGCTGTGGATGTAGATGGACTGGTTCATGTAGAGCTGACCATCGTGCCCCCATCGAAGGGTGTGGAGGATATGATGCGTGTCCTCAGTGCCAAATCCCGAGAGAACGATGCGACGTTGATCAGCGCGTCCATCACCATCGGTGTCCTTGAGGTGGAGCAGTTCGGTGCTTTGTCCGACGTAGGCACCTCCATCCCCCGGCTCAATGCCCGTTGGCATGAGCAGACCATCGGCAAAGACAGTGGTGTGATCGGCCACCCCATCCCGATCGGTATCTTCCATGACCAGTATCTGGTCTTCGGCAGCTTGTCCGGGCTGGATCTGCGGGTAGAGTCGCGATCCAGCAATCCACAGACGTCCTTCCGGGTCAAAATTGATCTGGATGGGCTTGCTGATGAGGGGTGTCTCCGCCCAAAGGGTCATTTCGACCTCGGGTGCAAGTTGAAAGCGATCGGTCGGAGCGCTGGGATCGCGATCGCGTTGAGCCGCATCCAGGGATCGGGTTTCCACCGCAGCCGGTTGGGGGAGCCGCCAGGCCAAAGCCTGTGAGGGCGAAAGGTCTTTGGCCACCTTCACCCACTCGTAACGATGCCTTCTGGCCTTGGCCAAGGCGTGAATCTCCTTCTCCTGCTCCGCTACCAGGGGATCAAATTGGGGTATTTCCACCGCATTCTGCCCTTGCTCATGTTTGCGAAAACCAAAGAGGTAGGTCTCATTCTGCGGGCGGTATCGATGGAAGAAGGTTTCATTCTTCTCAATCACTGCATGACGCAATGCGGTGGCTTGATCGAATTGGGGACCACGTTCCAACACCTGGCCCTGGGCCCATTGATCAGCTGAGTAGACGGCGTAGATCTGGCCATCAATTTTCAAGGCATAACGGCCGGGAGGCAGGCCGCTGACCTGAATGATTCGAGGAGCTTGAGAGGTCGGCAACAGCGCATCCTTGGGGTCAGCATTGGCCGCTGGCAACAGATCATCCTTCAGTGTAACGGCCATGCCTTCTGCCTGAGATTGGAAATCCCATACCTGAAGACCCTTGGAGGCTGCCTCCAGCACACCGGAGTCGTTGATTTCCAGACGCCAGGGCCAAGGCTCGTGAGAAAGAACACGACTGATAAGCTCTGCGATTCTGGCATACCCGTAGGGGCCAGGGTGGATCCCGTTCTCCGTGAAAGCGCGCTTGAAGGGATCGGCGTGCCCATCCCCCAGATCGTGGTAGAGATCCACAAAGGGCAGCTGCTGTTCCAAAGCCAGGGCCCGTAAGGTACGGACATATCGAACCAAAGCCTGATTGTGATCCGAAGGATCGGGCAAGGGAGCCCCCATGGCCTCATGACGCATGGGACTCAATAAGACCACTCTCAGGTCCGCAGGTTTCTTGGAAACCGCGCGGCAAGCCTCGATGAGGGCCACCAGCTCGTCGCGAAACGCGCGAGTCTGATTGGGATGTTCCAGGGAAGAAGCCATACCATAGCCCAACAGCAGGACCGTCGGTTCAAAGGCTTCCAACTCGCGGGTAATCCGCTGCACCCACTGCTCCTTGGGTTTGCTCCAGTCAAAACTCGCCCGCGACTGACCCAGAGGATTGTCACCACTCCAGGCAAAGTTACGAAACACCAGGTCATGCGCCGGATGCCTCGCGGTGATGGCGGTTTCCAAGTAACCCCAGGTTTGCTCCCGCTCCAACAGGGTATCGCCCACCAAGGCAATGCGATCCTTTGGCTGGAAGGAGAAGTCGGGAGAAACAATGGACTGACTCAGAACTCCATGAGCCAGAAAGGAGATCAGCATCAGCCACAGATGGTTGAAACGTTGGAATGTGCTTGAGGAGGAGAAAACAGTCTTCATGGAGAGGGTCTGTGCATTACTTAGAGAAAGAATCACCAAAACTCAAGCTTGCGCTGAGTCGGCCCACAGGAAAAGAGGGAAACCTCCGTGGCCATGCCTCGAGCTATTCCAAGGCCAGAGTCACCCCGACGGGGCAGTGATCCGATCCCATGACTTCAGGGAGGATGAAGGCAGAACGGAGCTTGGATGCCAGAGAGGCGGATATCCCGCAATAATCGATCCGCCAGCCCACATTCCGGGCACGAGCCCCTGCCCGATAACTCCACCACGAGTAATGGCCTCCTCCCTGCTCGAAGACGCGAAAGGTGTCGATGAAACCCGCATCGATCAATCGATCGAAAGAAGCCCGCTCCTCGGGGCTGAATCCGGGGTTTTTGACATTTTCTTTGGGACGGGCCAGGTCGATTTCCTGGTGGGCTACATTGAGGTCTCCGCAGAAAAGAACAGGCTTTTGCTCCCTCAAAGCACAGAGATGCTTCAAAAAAGCAGCATCCCATTCAAGGCGGTAGTCCAGGCGAGCCAGTGCATTCTGGGCATTGGGGGTGTAGACATTGACCAAAGTGAACGCATCAAATTCCAGATTCTGCACCCTTCCTTCCTGATCGTGCTCCTCGAGCCCGAGGCCATTCCAGACACGCAAGGGCTTGATGCGAGTGAGCACTGCCGTTCCAGAATAGCCTTTTTTGACCGCCGAATACACGTAGCGGTGATAACCCTCTGGCCAGGGAAGGTCATCCAGCTGATCCGGCTGCGCCTTGGTTTCCTGGAAACAAAGGATGTCGCTTTCCACGGTAGGAATCCATTCCATGAGCCCCTTACCGACGGCGGCTCGCATGCCATTGACGTTCCAGGAAATCAGTTTCATGAGTCAGCAGAGTTTTCTTGGGAGGGCGGCCGAGCATCCAGACCAAAAAAGGCTTCGGCGACTTGAGTGGTTTCCTGAGCCAATTGCGTGAGTGGTTTTTCAACGCATCGCGCAATGACCGCAGCAATGTGGGCCAGATGCATCGGCTCATTGCGTTGGGTCTTGGGCTTGGGGTCCAGGTCTCGCGGTATGAGGTAAGGGGCATCGGTCTCGATCATCAATCGGTCGGAAGGGATGCTTGGCACCAGCTCCTTGAGATGACGCCCGCGGCGCTCATCACAGATCCATCCTGTAATGCCAATGTGGCAATCCAGGTCCAGCAAACCAAAAAGGGTGGCACGATCGTCGGTAAAGCAATGCACCACCGCCCGGGTGATCCTGGGGCGATAGTCCCTCAGGATGGAAAGGAAGGCATCACTGGCATCTCGCTGATGCAGAAAGAGAGGGAGACGGTTTTCGACGGCCATTTCCAGCTGCTCAATGAACACTTTTTCCTGCACCGGACGAGGGGAAAAGTCGCGAAACCAGTCCAAGCCGCACTCTCCTACGGCCACTACCTCGGGGCAGGCATGCAAGGACTTGAGCTGATGAGCTGTGTCCGTATTCACCTCTTTGGCATGGTGGGGATGGATACCTGCCGTGGCAAACAAGCGACCCGGATGAGCGCGCGCCAGCTCCGCTGCCTGATGGCTACCCTCCTGGGTGGCTCCGGTAAGAATCATTCGACCAACGCCTGCAGCCTGAGCGCGTTCGAGCACTGCGGCTCGGTCCACATCAAAGGATTCATGGGTCAGGTTCAAGCCAATGTCGATCAGATCAGGAAGTGTATCACTCATCACTTGTGCTTAGAACCCGGTTCATCTCCCTGGAGGCTCTTTCCCTAAAGGCGCCCTTGATAGACCTGACTGGCCCCACCACCCACGCCCACCTCGGCAGCAAACAAACCGCCAGCCAGGGGTTGTTGAACCCATCCCTCCTTATCCAGGTCTCGGCTGGCAGTGGTGATGTAGAGCGTTTGATAATCGGGCCCTCCAAAACAGCATGAGGTCACACATTCAACGGGCAGTTCGACTTTGCCCAGCAGCTCTCCACTCGTGGGGTCCCAGCATCCGACCCCCCAACCTGCCCAAAGGGCAACCCAGAGTCGGCCTTGAGCATCGATGGTCATGCCATCGGGGTAGCCCATGCCATCGGGAATCTCAAAGGCCGAGCGGCGCTGAGAAATCGAACCGGTTTCAGAGTCAAAATCGAGAGCATCAATCCGTCTGGTCGGGGTGTCGATGTAATACATCGTGCGCTGATCCTGTGACCAGGCCAAGCCGTTGGAGATGGTGATGCCATCGAGCTGGGCGCTCACCTTCCCTTCCAGATCCATGCAATAGAGATGGCCCACCCCTGCGGTCTCCAGACAGGACATGGTGCCCGCCCAGAGGCGGCCCTGAGGATCACACTTGGCATCATTGAATCGATTGTCCGGCAGATGGGCTTCCGGATGCTCGAGCTTCTGAAGTTGCCCACTGGAGGGGTCGAGCAGAAAAAGGCCCTGCTGTCCGCCTGCCAGCAGCGCATCGGTTTGCGTTTGAACCACAAATCCCACGCGCTGACCCGCTGACCAGCACTCATTGCGTTGCTGGCCAGGGTAGAAACGACAGATCTTGCCCTGTTCGATATCCACCCACACCAATGCCTGGCGCTGCTCGTCCCATCCGGGTCCCTCGCCAAGGGTGGCCTTGCCATCAAACACACATCTTGCCTTGAAGGTCTGCATGAGATGGTTTTAGAGGGTTCGGGCTCTGGCTGCAAGGTCCTGCTGGCAAAATGAATAGTGCTCGCTAATAAGGAGGTTTTGCTTTTAGGATTGTCACCTGATGCGCATCTGCCGATTCCATACAACGACCGACTCAAGCCCCCGCCTTGGTGCCTTCCGCACGCAGGAAACTGTGGTGGATCTCAGCCTCATGGGATGGCACGAGGTAGCAGGATTGTTTGAAGGCCAGGCTCAGGAGGCCATTCAATCAGCATGGGAAGCACCTGAAGCCGTCACCCACGCACTCAAGGACATTACCCTTCTGGCTCCAGTCGACCATCAGGAGGTGTGGGCCGCAGGGGTCACCTACTTGAGAAGCAAGACCGCACGCATGGAAGAATCGGACTTCAGCGCTTCGGCCTACGACCGGGTGTATGAGGCCCCAAGACCCGAAATCTTTTTCAAATCGCTCCCGCAAAAGGTCGTGGCCCCCGGGGATGCGGTAGGTATACGCAAAGATGCTCATTGGAATGTGCCAGAGCCTGAACTGGCATTGGTCATGAATGCTTCGGGAGCCATCGTCGGTGTGACCATCGGCAACGACATGAGCTCGCGCGACATCGAAGGGGAAAACCTGCTCTATTTACCTCAGGCAAAGACCTACGATCGCAGCTGCTCGCTGGGGCCCTGGATGGTCCTGGGTGTTGACGAGACGACCGTGCGCAACTGGACCATCGGCGTGCATATTTTCCGAAACGAGCAGAGTGTTTTTAGCGGTGAAACCTCCATCAGCCAGATCAAACGTTCCTTCGATGACCTTGCCGGTTATCTTTTCCGCTCCCAGTGTTTTCCTCATGGAGCCGTGCTCATGACGGGAACCGGGGTCGTACCCAATGATGACTTTACCCTGGAAGAGGGCGATCGAGTCGATATCCACGTCTCTGGCATCGGTACGCTGAGTAACTCCGTTGTCCGCGTGTGATGGTTAGGTTGACCCAACCAACGTTGCGTTGCGTGAAATCGCGCCTCCAGGAATGGATGCCGTGAGATAGCATGATTCAGGTCGAACACCTCACGAAACGATATGCCGGTCATACGGCTCTGAATGACCTCTCCTTCAGCGTCGAGAAAGGGCGTATTGCCGGATTTCTTGGCCCCAATGGCGCTGGCAAGAGTACAACGATGCGTATCCTCTCCACTTTCATGCCTGCCACCTCGGGGCGGGTGGTGATGGCAGGATACGATATCCTCAGGAAACCCTTGGAGGTGCGTCGTCGCATTGGTTACATGCCTGAAAACAATCCCCTTCATTTGGACATGCGGGTGGCTGAATACCTGCGTTTTCGCGGGGGTCTCAGGGGCCTATCCGGACAGGCACTGCATAAGCGCACCGAAGAGGTTCTCGAACAGTGCGATTTGAAGGAGGTTTCGAAAAAAATCATCGGTCAAATGTCCAAGGGCTACCGCCAACGGGTGGGTGTGGCCGATGCCATTCTCCATCGACCCGAAGTGATCATGCTGGATGAACCTACCATCGGGCTGGATCCCCATCAGGTACGTCTGTTTCGACACATGATCGCATCCCTGGCTCAAAACCACACAGTGCTCCTTTCCACACATATTCTTTCAGAGGTAGAGATCCTTTGTGATCATATTCTCATCCTTCAGGGAGGGCGACTTCTGGCCAATGACACACGGGAAGAGATCCAGAAAAGAGTGGGGAGCCTGACCCAATGTCTGGCTGAAATTCAGGCGCCCTGGGAACCGCTCTCTGAGGCCTTGCGCTCCATGGATTCGGTCGCAGATTTTGATATCCAGGATCTCGGCGAGGGATTTCTGCGATGCAAGATGCATTCCAAGGATGGCAACGACCTGCGACCCATGCTGTTTGAAATGATCAAGCAAAAGGGCTGGAGCCTGCGAGAACTCACCCAGGACCAGCCCAGTCTGGAAGACCTCTTTGTCCAACTCACCCATGTCGGCCGAGTCACCCGAGAAGAACCCTCCTGAGCCATGCGCGTCTTTCTGACATTGTTCAAGCGAGAGGTGGGTCTCTTCCTTTCCACACTCAGTGGTTATGTGATCTTGAGCATGGTGCTCTTCCTCATCGGCATGAGCCTGTTGACCGTGATTCTCGCCTACAATGGCAGAGCCATGGATGCCCCGCTCACCGAGGCCTTCTACAGCACACCGTTTTTCTGGTTCATCGTCCTGCTGGCTTGCCCTGCGATCACGATGCGTAGCTTTGCCCATGAAAAATCAACTGGGACCTACGAATCTCTCATGACCACCCCGGTAACTCCACTGCAGGTCTTGGGTTCCAAGTTCATGAGCTGCTGGCTTTTTTATGGGCTGCTCTGGGTTCCACTCTGGCTCATGATGATCTGGCTGGGGCGGTTCTTCAATGACCCTGGCTACCTCGACGCGGGCATCATAGCCGGGACCAGCTTGGGGGTCATGCTCGTAGGGGCCTTGTTTCTTTCCATAGGCTGCCTGGCGTCGGTGCTCACCCAAAGTCAACTGATCGCAGCCATGATGGCCCTGACACTGGAGATGGCTCTGTTCATGTTGAGCTTTGTCATCTATCTGCTTCCCGATCAATCGGGATGGCAGGCTGCTCTCTTCGAGCACATCAGCTTGTTCAACCACATGAGTGACTTTGTTCGAGGTATCGTCGATGGACGCCATCTCGCGTTTTATCTCTGCGCCACGGCCCTGAGTTTGTTTGCCACCTGGCGATGGGTGGAGAGTCATAAGTAAAACCAAAACCATGTCGACCCTACCAAAACCCAATCCCCACCCCTCCAGACGTCGTCTGCGGGATGGCAGCGTGTTCTGGTTGGATCTTTGGATGGCCATCGGTGCCGTGCTTTTGATCGGCGTCTGTCTCAACTTTCTGGCCTTACGCCACCCCTGGCGATGGGTATGGCATGAGGACCCTGCCCTGGCGCTGTCCACCATGAGTCAGCAGTGGCTTCGCTCCATCAAGGACCCGATTCGTGTGGTGGTGTTTCATCATCCTGAAGAAAAGGACACGCCCCTTTCCCGCATCATGGGTCTGCTCAAGGAATACCGTGAGGCCAATCGGAACATTCAGGTGGAAGTCGTGGACTATCTCCGAGAACGCAGCAAGGCGCAGCAAATTCAGACCCAATACCAAATTCAGGAGCCCCTGGAGGAAGAATGCCTGCTCTTTGCCACCGGCGATCGGTCTCGCATGGTCTCCGTCAAGGAGCTGACCGACTACGGCATCACACAAGGGGAAGAGGATGGAACCATGGTGATGAAGGCGTTGGGATTCAAAGGTGAGATGCTCTTTACCTCGACGCTGATGAACCTGATCGATCAACGTCCATCGGTGGTTTATTTCACCCAAGGGCATGGGGAGCATGATCTGAACAGCGAGGCACTGGATGGTTATTTATCTCTCAGGCAGTCTCTGGAAGGACGAAATCTGCAGGTTCGATCCCTCTTGCTGCACCAGGAAGGAACCATCCCGGACGATGCTGCTGCCGTGGTCATCGCCGGAGGAAACCAGCCCTGGAGTGGCGAAGACCTCGGTCTGCTTCAGGCCTACCTCGCACGAGGAGGACGCGTGCTGGTTGCCTTTCATTTCAAATCTTTTGGGATGCTGACAGGCCTGGAAGATTGGTTGCGCTCTTGGAGCCTGCAAGTCGGCCAGAATGTCATCGACGATATCACCAAGTTTTCAGGAAGCGAATTGCTGGTGGGACAACTAGCTCCCCACCCCATCATGAACCCATTACTCGGCACAGCGACCCCGCTGGTCATGCCCCTTCCGCGTTCGGTCACCCCCATGAATCGACCGCTGGAGGACTATGACCTTGAGATGCAGTCACTGGCCTTTACCACGACCAATGGCGTGGCCAAATCGGAATTTTCCAGGGGAGCCTTTCTACACAATCCGCGTGTGGACGCTCGAGGTCGTATTTCTCTGGCATGTGCCATGGAGGCAATCCCCTCTGACCAGAGTGGCCTGGAAAAAATTGCCAGTCGCTTGATCGTCCTCGGCGATTCGCAAAGCTGGAACAACCTGCATCTGTCCAAGGGCGGCAACCGTGACTTTGCCAGCTTGTCGATGAACTGGTTGTTGGAGCGCGACACTCTCATGGGTGGGCTGGGGCCAAGGCCCATTCGGGAATTTCGCATGGATATTCCCGAACAAACCTTGAAACAGCTCCAATGGGTGTTACTGCTGATCCTGCCCTCGGGAGTCTTTGCTGTTGGCTTCCTGATTTGGCTGAAACGTCGTTATTGATTTTGAAACTCTGAACCCTTTTTGCACCTGTGATGATTCGACAACAAACCCTCTGTCTATGGCTGGTGGCCATTGCTTTAGGGGCAGGGGTCTGGTGGGTGGAAAAGCCTCTGGAAAATCAGGACCTTACCATGGGAGGTCCCGCCACCTTGATGGAACCATCCACACTGGGAAGATGGGATGGCCTGGTGGTGGCTCAGTCGGATCAAACATGGGTTTTTGAGAAAAATTGGCGTGGCTGGAACCTCCAACAGCCCATCGCAGATCTGGCGCATCCTACCCGTATCACCCAGCTGCTCGAGACCCTCGCTCGGGTCGAGGTCCAGAGTCCCATTCGAAAGGAGGACATTCAGACTCAGGGAGGCTGGGAAGCCTTTGGTCTTCAGGAACCCACATGGACCTTGCAATGGAAGCAAGGCGATCAGGTGGGTGTGCTTTTGCAGATGGGCCAAAAAGCCTCCGCAGGCCAGAAAGTCTATGTTCGAATCAATGAGGAGGAAAACCTGTGGGTGGTGGATGCCTCATGGTTGGATCAGCTCAACCCTGAGCTCTCCCAGTGGAGGGACCCACGTGTCGTCTCACTACCAACCGAGCCCATTGATCAACTGGAGTGGCTGCATGCCGATCACCATGTCGTCATCCAGCGAGATATCCAGAAGGGAGTCTGGAGGCTGATGGAGCCCGCTGCCTTGGCGGGAGTTCGACCGAACTTGGTGCGTCTGGAGACACTGATGGAAAAAGTCCTTCCCAACTGGCAGGCCCTTTCCTTCCTTCCGAAAGAAGAGACGCAGGATCGCCTGCTCCTTGGACTTGAGGACCCTGTCTGCACCTTTGTCCTCAAGGCAGGCGAAAAGGAGGTCGATCGCATTGCTTTTGGTTATCCCGACCCGGAGAACCCGGCACTGCGCTTTGCCTACAGCCAGAAGCGGGACGTGGGCATGAGGGTCTTGGAAAACCTCTATGATCAACAATTTGATCTTCCCGCTTCGGCCTTTCGTGATCCTTTTCTCATCGAGCCGGGTTATGCCTGCAATGAAGTCATTCTCAAAGGCCCCACAGGATTCACCCTCGCTTATGATGCCAACACCACCGCCTGGCGTTTTGTCGATCCGTCCGACATGCCGACGGATCCGACCTTGGTCCAGACCATGTATCAGAACCTGGTCAACCTGCAGATCATGGCCTATCACGACGAACTTTCTCAGAATCAAGTAGAAGCTCTTTTCGAGAAGCCCAGCCTGCAACTCACGCTGGCCACCCGACAGGGAGAAGCGCTGATCCAGTCCCTTGACTTGAGCTTCAGCCCGGCGGTTGGAGGATCCATGTTGGTGAAGCGCTCGGACGAGACCACGCTTTACGAATTGCCTGCAAGCAAATTGATGGATTTGCCCAATCATCCGATCAAACTCAGACGCCAGTCTCTCTGGAGGGTCGCACCCGCGGACCTGGTGGAAGCAACCATTGCAATAGGCGGGGAGCGCACGACCCTGAGAAGGACCAGCACCGATCTCTGGATGGTAGGAGAGCAACCCATGGACGAGGCTCATGCAAAGGACTGGTCTCTCTTTATCGCGCAGCTGGTAGAACCCGAAGTGCGTGAGTGGGTCGAAGCAGATGATCAACGCTACGAGGCTTTCGGGCTGACAGATGCAGACCAACCCATCAAACTGATCATCCGCTTGACACGCGAGGGTCGTTCGGTCGATCGCTCCATGGTGGTTGGGCGTCAAGGACCCGACGCCACGTATTACGCCGGAAGCGAGGTCGAGACTGGGCCTGTGGTATGCAAGGTGTCGCTTGATCTCGTGGAAATTCTTCGCCAGGTGCATGCATGGGGACTTTGAAGACATCGTCCAAAACCCAAGCGCCAGGGCGCCAGCGCCCTTGGCTGAAACGAGGGATTCGCGCACTTCTCTGGCTCCTGGCCTTGAGTGTATGCATCACCTTTTATGGACGCTGGCACCTTGAGAACCGGGGGCTCCCTTCCTGGATCAAGGAGCGCATCATCGCTCAGCTAGCAGAGAAAGGATGGGATGTTTCCTTTGGGAGTGTGCGCTGGCTTCCGGATGAAGGTTTGGTCATCGAGGACAGCCGCATCGTCTTGCAGGGCAAGACACCCGGGACGGTCACTGCTGAAACCATGGCACTGAACATTCAACCGTGGGCATGGCTCACCTCTGCCTTCGAGCTTGATCACGCCCTGCTCAAGAACGGGCGTTTCGAAATGCCGTTGGGTGAGGACGGGGTTGCGCCATGGGTGATCGATGGCATCACCTCAAGGATCCAACTCCACTCACGTGATTGGTGGGAACTGGATTTTTTGGAAGCCGAGGCCTTTGGGGCTCAATGGATCCTGAGTGGCAGCATCACCAATGCCATGGCCCTCCGCAATATCAGCCTGCCAAAAGGCTCCACCAAGGCATCCGATCGATCGATGGCGGACATCCTCCAGCAGATTGTTTCGCTACGTCAGCGATTAACCTTCGGTGATCCGCCCAAATTGAAAATGCATCTCGATTTGGATGCCTCCGAGTTGGAACATTCCTCGGCCCACATCGAATGGGCCATCGGACCCACCCGCGCGGACGCCTTGCAATGGGATCGCATTCGATTCGATGCCGATCTCCCGGTAAAGACCCCATCGCAGGATTGGGAGTTTTCCTGGCAACTATCGGCGGATCGCCTGAGGAGCGCAGACGATCTATCCGTGGATGTTCAATTGGGTGGAGAAGTGACGGTGGATGCCACCCAGCTTCAACTCACCAAAGGTCCATGGAGGGGCGAAGTGAGACCCTCAGAAGAAGGTTCCTTGAGTGGAGAGCCCCTTCATCTTGAAGGGATGTTTCTGGCGCCATCCCAAGAACAGCCTCAATGGGAGCTTTCTGGCAACTTGCAGGCTGGACCGATGCAGTGGGAGAAGGCGTATTCCATGGCGTGGGATCAATTGAATGCGACCGTTGAGCTGGTGTGGGGCCCGGGCAACTGGCGTGATGGCAAACTCCATTGCAAATGGAGCATGGATGAACTTATCACGCCATGGGTCAGCCTCAGGGAAGGGACGGTTTCCGTGGACGTTGAGCCTCATGTGAACCCTCCCCAACCCGAGGAGATGCAAGACTGGGCTTGGTGGGCTTACCTGGCACCTTATCAAATCCAAGTGGAGAGCCAACTCGAGGGACTGGAGGGTGAACTGCTCGAAGCGCAGTCCTTGGCGAGTCGTTTGCGATGGCAGGCTCCCAATCTCCAGATGGAGAAACTGAGCGGTGCACTCTACGAAGGCGGAATGGACCTCAAGGGCCTGATCCATGTCCCCAGTCGCCTGGCAAAGGTCGAGGGAAACGCCGACTTTGACGCTCGCCGCATCCGACACCTGCTTTCAGAGAACGGTCGACGATGGATCGATCAATACACCTGGGAAATACCACCCAAACTTCAGGCACAGGCCAGCGCCACCCTACCCATGTGGACCGACTCCAACCCTGATTGGCGAGGTGAGGTCAAACCCACCATGGCACTTGAGGCCCAATTTCAGGTTGGCAAGGCCGCCTTTCGAGACGTCCCCGTGGAAAGTGCCTCTTCGGATATTCGCTTTGAATCTATGGAATGGACCCTTCCCAACCTGGTGGTCCACCGGCCGGAAGGCCCTACCCATCTGCAATATCAATGTGATGCCAGAACCCAGGATTATCATTGGGTCGTGCAAAGTGTGGCGCAGCCCAAAGTCCTCCGTCCCATGCTGCATGCAAAAGCACAAAAGGTACTCGATGAGCTGGTCTTTGAGGATCCTATTTCCATCGAAGGGGAAATTTGGGGGCGCTGGAGGGATCGTGAACGCACTCGAGGACACGCCATCATTGAGACAGGCAGGGGGAGCTATCGCGGTCAGGACTGGCTTTCCCTCACCACTCAGGGAAGCTACACCAACCGTCTCCTGCATCTGAAAGATCCCAAGCTGGTTCGCGCTGAAGGGGAAGCGAGCGCCGAGGGCCTGCTCATCAATACTCAGGAACGGTTCATGTCCCTGACCCATGCGGTGGGCCGTATCGACCCCATGGCGGTCGCCAGGGCGATTGGCCCACAAACCGCCCGTACCCTGGCACCCTACCGTTTTGCCAAAGCACCCCAAATATCCATGCAGGGAACCATTCCCTTTGGGAGAGCGCTGGAAACTCATCTGCAATTCGAAATTGAAGGAGGCCCTTTTTCTTACTGGAAATTCAACGTCCCTCACATCGCAGGCATCATCGACTGGCAAGGGGAAGACTTTCACATTCGAGAACTGAAATCTGATTTTTACGGAGGAAAACTCGAGGGAGGGATCCGCTTGAAACTCAAGGAGGGTGGTGGTGCCACCATGGCATTTGATGCCCGGGTGGAAGAAGTCGATCTGAATCCTTTCATGAAGGATGTGGTCGACCCAAGCCGAGAGGCTGAGGGCAGCCTCAGCGGTGAGCTGAACATCACCTCGGCAGAAACCGCTGACTGGGGAAGCTGGCAGGGCTTTGGCCATGCCAAACTGGAAGCCGGCCGCTTGTGGGATACCCCGCTGTTTGGCATTTTCTCCCGCCTGATGAATGCGGTTTCTCCCGGGCTGGGCAATAGTCAGGGTGCCGACGGCCAGGGCCAGTTCACCATCGAAGATAGTGTCATTCGAACGCAAGACCTGAGTCTTCAGGAGCGAACCGCACGGCTGGCCTACGATGGAAGCGTCGACTTTGAAGGCATGCTTCAGGCACGCGTGGAAGCCGAGTTGTTACGTGACACCCCCATGGTTGGAAAATTCTTTAGCCTGGCCTTGTGGCCTGTCTCCAAATTATTTGAATACAAAGTCGAAGGGAGTCTGGGAAAACCGGATATTCAACCTCTTTACATGCTGCCCAAATACATGCTCCTGCCCTTCCAATCGCTCAATCGTATCGAATCCCTCGTCCCCCAGGAGCTTTTGACCGCTCCTTCATGGTTTCCCTCGCGTGAGAGCCGTCCGGAGGAGGAAACCAGCCCAGGCAACTTGGAAGGGCCTGTGCAAGCTCCTTGAGACGTCCTCACCATCGTTTTTTCCATTTTTGGTGGCGCGTAGGAAGATGGCAAGAGGATGGATCCATCAGGCCTCCCATGTCCGATGGGTTGGGGAGTTCCATCCGATCTTGCTTGATTGTTTTGTCGCAGCGATTAAACCAACAAGATCCAGATGCGACGGCTCAGGCCTTTTCAGGACCCATGAAAGCCAGAACCGACCATCCTCAAGCGAAATCATTCAACAAACCCACTGATCATGAAATCATCCAGACTCTTTCATTGGACTGCCAGCCTGGTCCTGGCAAGCCTCTGCCTTGGCGGATCCATCGAGGCAGCCTCGAAAAAACTACTTGTCGTGACCGTCACCAAAGGCTTTCGACATTCTTCCATCCCAACGGCCGAATCGGTTCTGGGCGCCCTGGCGGCAGGCTCCAGCCATTTCGAGGTGGACTACGCTCGCACCGACGAGGAGATTGCCGAAAAAATGAATCCTCAGGCGCTGCAGCAATGGGATGGTGTGGTTTTTGCCAACACCACCGGCGATCTTCCCATCCCCAATCGGGAATATTTCATGGAATGGCTCCACAGCGGAAAGGCTTTCATTGGCATGCACTCCAGTTCAGACACCTTTCATGGCTTCCCCAAGTTTGTCGGTATGATCGGCGGCGAGTTCTTGACTCATGGCCCTCAAGTGGAAGTCACGGCTCGCGTGGAGGATCGCCACCATCCTGCATGTCAGCATTATGGAGAATCGTTTCAGGTGTATGATGAAATCTATATCCTTAAGAATTTCCATCGGGATCGGGTACACGGGCTCTTGAGCCAGGACAAGCACCCCAACACCTGGGCTCCCGGAGACTACCCCATTGCCTGGTGCAGTGAGTATGGATCCGGCAAGGTGTTCTACACCTCCCTGGGCCACCGCGAGGACATCTGGACGAGCGATCATTATCAAAAACACATCCTGGGTGGAATCCACTGGGCTCTAGGACTGGCCGAAGGGGATGGAAAGCCTCTTTCCAATGCCTATGAAGTCAGCGAAGAGGAAGCAAAGGAAGGCTTCAAACCCTTGTTCAACGGCGTCAATCTCGATGGCTGGGCCCTGCGCCGTGCGAATGGGCATCCAAGCTGGAGCGTGCAGAATGGCATGATGGTCAACACCATCGGAAAGGACGAGCATGGCACGGACATTGTGACCAAGGAGAAGTTTTGGAACTTCACGGTGCGCTACGAATACCTCATCCCAAAAGGTAGCAACAGCGGCTTTTACTTGCGAGGCCGTCATGAAATTCAGATTTTTGATGACTACGGCAAAAAACCCGAAATGGGTGGCAACGGAGCCATTTACAGCGTGAAACCCGTCTCACTGATGGCTTCACGCAAAGCCGGCGAATGGCAAGAGGTGGAAGCTACCATCAAAGGCAATCGAATAAGTGTGACCCTCAACGGCGTCCAAGTGCATGACAACGTTGAAGTCAACCGGGCGACCGGTAGTGAGTTGGATGCCAACGTGGATCAACCCGGTTCCTTGTTCGTTCAAGGGGACCATGGGGCCGTCGCATTGAGAAACATTCGCATCAAAGTGCTGGATTAATGGCCCTTTTTGGGACACATTGATCAGGACTGATCGCTACCCCGGACAGACTCCTCAGTGGGTCTGCACGGGGTTTTTAATCTAAGTGCCTGATAGACAATTATTTTTATGAAGGAACAAACTGAGAAGGTCGATTTGAACCGTAGGAATTTCCTGAAAGGTGGATCCATGGCGAGTGTCATGGCCGTGATGGCAAGCGGCAAGGATGTCTTGCAGCCCTCCCCATCGCTCGCCCAGGCAGCTTCCACCAATGCGGGGCCTCCCGTCAAATTCGGGGTCATTGGATGCGGATATCATGGTCGAGACATCGTGGGCACACTGGCGGTGCTTCCCAATGCACCCGTGGTCGCGCTGTGTGATCATTATGGAGCCTTCCTTCGACGAACAGGTCGCTCGGCACCCGATGCCAAGCAGTATGCCAACTACAAGGATCTTCTGGCCGATGAGAACGTCGAAGCGGTCGTGATTGCCACTCCGAGCCATCAGCACAAGGAAATCGTTCAGGATGCGCTGAAGGCGGGTAAACACGTTTACTGCGAAGCGCCCCTGGCCAGCACCATCGAAGATGCCAAAGCCGTTGCCATGGCAGCTCACCAGCATCCCAAACAGTATTTCCAAGCGGGCCTCCAGTTCCGCAGCGATCCGCAGCGTGATTTCCTCGTGGATTATGTCCGCACCGGAGCNTGGGGACAGACGGTTTCAGCCCGTTCTCAATGGCACAAGAAAACCAGCTGGAAACGCGCAGCTCCAACCAACGAGCGAGAAAAGGAAATNAACTGGAGACTCGACAAAAACCTTTCTACCGGATTGATCGGAGAAATCGGTATCCATCAGCTNGACGCCAAATCCTGGTTCCTGGGCAAACGACCTCAGGCCATCACAGGTATCGGCTCCACCGTGCTGTGGAAAGATGGTCGCAGTGAACCTGACACCGTTCAGATCAACTTGGAATATGAGGGCGGCATCCATGCNGGATTCGACATCACCTTGTGTAACTCGTTCGATACCGACTATGAGATGTATTACGGCACGGATGCGGCCTTGATGGTGCGCGGCTCCCAGGCCTGGATGTTCAAGGAAGCCGATGCGCCCATGCTCGGCTGGGAGGTCTATGCGAAGAAGGACACCTTCTTCAAGGAAGTCGGTATCTACCTCGTAGCCAACGCTACCAAGCTCACCACCGTTACGGGGTCTGGCGAAGAGGATGCCAAGGACAACCCATACAACGATACTCCGCTGTATTACGCCTTAGAAAACTTTGTGCACAACGCCTATGTGCATCAATCGGGAGTGGAGGATTTCATTGCCGGCTTTGGTGACGAAGACGAAGAGGTGCTTCGCGAATACCTGGTGGAACTGGAAGGGTCCAAGAAACCTGCGGCCAACTACAAGCACGGTTATGAAGCCAACGTGATTGCNTGCAANGCACACGAAGCCATCCTTGGCAACAAACGGATCGAGATACCGAGCGAACTCTTTGAATTAGCTTGAGAAAAACCAANAACCATTTCGAAACATCGGAGAATCTAATGAAATTGAGTCAACGAATTATCTGTTACTGGAGCGTGTTATCCCTGATCTGGGCTTCCACGCTGCTCAGCCAAGCCCAGAGCACCACCTACAAGGGAATGTTCCGNGGCAGCTCCATGAANGTCGACGGCACCTCCACAGTTCACGACTGGACCATCGAGAGCAAGTTGATCTCAGGANCCATCGAACTGNAGGGAGCCTTTCCTTCCGACCTGGCGGTCAGTGAGGTTCCTGCTTTGAGCGGCACACCGAAGGCGGATGTCAAAATCTCGGCTCGGTCCCTGAAAAGTGGCAAACCCAAGATGGACCAGGTGATGTTGGCAGCGATGAAGGCCGACGATCACCCTTGGATCACCTACAGCCTCAAATCACTGGCACCTTCCAAGGCTGAAAGGAAAAGCGGCGACGCCCTGGCCTACGACTCGGTGGGTGAACTGACCGTTTCAGGGGTGAAAAAGGAAATCAAGATGCCTGTNACCTTCACTCCAACCGAAAAGGGGATGAAGATCAACGGCAAGATCCAGATCAAGATGACCGACTATGGCATTGATCCTCCCGCGCCAAANATCGCCCTGGGGTTGATCACCGTGGGAGACGAACTCGATCTCACNTTCGAGTGGCACACTCAGAAGAAATGAGGCTTCNAGCTCTTTGATTGCTTACAAGGCCCTCCACCAGGAGGGCCTTTTTGCTTTCCCCTTTCGGGACTTGCAAGATTACCGGGGAAGCTTTCGATCGTAGAATTGCACACCTTTGGGAGGCCGGATGGGAAGCACCAGACCACCGCTGGCTTCGAGTTCTTCAAAGAGTTGGTTCCGCATGGCAGCAATGCGATCCTGNAAAGCAGGTATTTGAATCAGGTTGATCTGTTCGTGAGGATCGGTTTCCAGGTCGTAGAATCCATTTCGATCCCAGACACCGTGGTAATAAATGTATTTGTAACGATCTCCCCGGATNGCCAGGGTGGTGGGGGTGGCTGGAAAGTTCCACTCCCAGTGGTATTCATACAGGATGTGATCCCGCCAAGGGACGCTTTCTCCTCGCATCAGCGGTAACATGGAACGCCCATCCAGAGCCATGGCCTCTTCAAGGGCAATCCCACCNACTTCCAAAAAGGTGGACGCCAGATCCATATTCAGCACCATGGCNTCTTGCTGAGTACCNGGCTGGATCAAGCCCGGAGCCATGGCCAGCATGGGAATGCGAATNGACGTCTCAAAGGCATCTCGCTTGTCATAAAACCCATGCTCCCCAAGGGCAAAGCCATTGTCTCCCAGATACACCACCAGAGACTCATCCAACAATTGCTGCTNTTCCAGCTGGTCGAGCACCCGACCCACATTTTCATCCAGTCCGTGCACGGTCTCTGCATACTGATGGTAGAGATCATCAAAAGAGGGCACCGGATCNTTNTCCAGCGGACCCGTCTCCATGTGATCGATGCCATGGATCCCNTAGCGTCGCNCCCGAATCCAATTGGACTGGGTCTGATAGTTGGCCTCGGTGTTGGCCATCGTCATGGGATAGTCAATCGCCTCGGAAGCATAGCGACCCAGATGGCGGGGCGCCGGCTGAAACGGGTAGTGAACGGCCTTGTAGGACAGGTAAAGGAGAAAGGGCTGATCGGAATCTCGTGTCTTGAGCCAATCGATGGCCTGATCGGTCAGCACATCGGTCGTGTAACCTTCAAAAACCCGCCGCTGACCGTTGATGTTGAGTTCAGGATCCGCGTAAGTGCCTTGCCCCTTGAAGCTGACCCAATGGTGAAAACCGGNCCTTGGATCATCGTGATCGTGTCCCATGTGCCACTTGCCGACAAAAGCCGTTTGATAGCCTGCNTGCTGCANNTATTGAGGNAAAAACCGGGTTCCCTCGGCTACGGGTCGTTGATTATCGACCACTCGATGGTGGTGCATGTATTGCCCTGTCAAAATGGTGGCACGACTGGGACTACAAAGCGAGGTCGTCACAAAAGCGTTTCGAAAGTGAACTCCCTGGGCTGCCATGCGATCCAGATGGGGTGTTTCCAGAAAGGAAGGGCTCTGCTCCATGAAACTCATGAAGTCGTATCGATGATCATCGCTGAGGATGAGGATGATGTTGCGCGGAGCCGCCTGAGCCAGGAGCAGGGTATTCCACAAGCAAAGCAGCATCCAAAACTTGAGGGGGGATTTCACGTGGCTTATCCAGTCAGGAATCTCTTTTCGGGGCAAGTCAGAAAGCGTTCCACACACATTGGCGTTGCCTTGAAAGGCATCCTGAGTATGTTGATCGAAAGGTCACCTTGAAGGTGTATCATCGGATCAAGCATTTATGTCATCAGAAGCGCCACTCGAGAATCAAACCAGTCAGGACTTCATCCGGGAAATCGTTCANCACGATCTNAAGGAAGGCAAACACAGCGGTATCGTGACNCGGTTTCCGCCGGAACCCAACGGTTACCTCCACATCGGTCACGCCAAGTCCATCTGTCTGAATTTTGGCATTGCCCAGGAGACGCAAGGGGCCTGCCACCTTCGCTTTGATGATACCAATCCCACTCGCGAGGACACCGAGTATGTGGATTCCATCATGAAGGATGTGGCGTGGCTGGGTTTTCAATGGCNGGATGAACCGTTTTATGCCAGCAACTATTTTGAAAAGCTCTACGGCTATGCTCAGGAGTTGATTCGCGCGGGAAAAGCCTACGTATGCGACCTGTCCGCAGAAGATTTCATGCGCACTCGCGGGACACCCACGCGAGCGGGCGAGGAGAGCCCATGCCGTGAACGCAGTGTGGAGGAGAACCTCACCCTTCTGGAAGCCATGAAGCGGGGCGACTTCGAGGATGGCGCCAAAACCTTGCGAGCCAAGATCGACATGGCTTCTCCCAACATTCATTTGCGGGATCCAGCGCTCTANCGTATTCGCAAGGTGAACCACCATCGTACGGGAGATGCCTGGGCGATTTACCCAATGTATGATTTCGCCCATTGCCTGAGCGATGCCATCGAGGGAATCACCCATTCTCTGTGCACNCTGGAGTTTGAGGTGCATCGTCCNCTTTATGACTGGATCCTCAAAGAGCTGGGGCTTCCGGATCCACGACCTCGGCAAATCGAGTTTGCACGACTCAATCTGGGATACACCGTCATGAGCAAACGCAAGCTCTTGCAGCTGGTGCAGGAGGGACATGTGGATGGGTGGGATGATCCTCGCATGCCAACCCTTTCAGGTTTGCGCCGAAGAGGAGTTCGAGCCGAGGCCATTCGCCACTTCTGCAAGCGCATNGGCTTGACCAAATTCAATGCCCTGACCGACATTTCCTTGNTGGAACACAGCATTCGGGAAGATCTCAATCAATGTGCCATGCGAGTGATGGGTGTGCTGAAACCATTGAAAGTGGTGATCGAGAACTTGCCGGAAGATCACGAGGAAATGCTCGAAGCCATCAATCATCCAGAACATCCCGATCTGGGAACGCGCCCTCTGGCCTTCGGTCGCGAGATTTACATTGAGCAGGATGATTTCATGGAAGACCCTCCCAAAAAGTTCTTCCGTCTCAAACCGGGTGGTGAGGTACGTCTACGCTACGCTTACATTCTCAAATGCGAGTCGGTCATCAAGGATGAGACGGGGAATGTGATCGAGTTGAGGGCCAGCATTGATCCGGACTCCAAACGGGGAGGAGCGACCTCCGGCCGCAAGGTCAAAGGAACCATTCACTGGGTCTCCGCCAAACATGCTGTCGATGCGGAAGTACGTCTTTATGATCGCCTTTTTACGGCTGAAGAACCCGATGGACAAAAAGACNGCACGGATTATCGCGAGCTGCTGAACCCGGATTCCAGGATCATCCTGAAAGGGTGCAAGCTGGAAGCCAGCTTGAGCGAAGCTCCNGCCGAAAATCGATATCAATTCGAACGCACGGGTTATTTCTGTGCCGAAAGCAAGAGTGACAACCCCTCGGAGCGCGTCTTCCATCGCACCATCTCACTGAAGGATCGCTGGGCAAAGGCTCAGAAAGGTTGAAGACGATCCCTTGGATGGGCATCACCGATGCCTTGGGCATAGGGTTTGGCTTGGGGCGTCGGTCATTGCCCGCACCGTTGCTTTTTTAACCGGGTGGAGAATCGAAGAACCCTGAGTACACAAAAAAGCCCCGCTAGTGCCGTGGGCAACCGTTCCTTGGAACGAGTTACGTAAAGGTGGGACTGGCCCGCCGACTTTCGACTTCCAGTCAAGGCCTGACGTGGGTCGACTCCTAAGGCGTGGTGCCCCATGTTTTTTATTACGGTTCAAGGATAGCTATACAACACGAGCATAAGCAGGGCTAAATTTGCAGGACGCTTCGAGAGAAGCGTCGATGGTAAAGATCAANGNGCTCACTCATTCGAGTGATGGGTGTTATCTTAGGATTCCACCCCATGCAGTGAAAGCTTATAATCGANACTGCGNTGANGCCAAGCGNCGCNAGACNCAACCTGCANCATCGGTTGGCATTGACAAGGCCCTGATCCAAGAAAAAGTTTNTCATGATCCTTCCTTCCAACCCCTCTTGGCTTTCATCGATCCTNAGANCCTCCGCCGTTCTGACGGTGTTNTGCGCNCTNGCTTGGTTTGGGTGGCAGTCTTCCTCAAATCGATTCTCAGANGAGGTGTTTATTCCCATTCCCAANGTAAAGCATCTTCATCCCNTGGTCTCTCTGGAATGGGACAGTCAAAAAGTGGATCCTCATCAGGCGGGCAAGGCGCCCACCGCTCATCCGGGATACGCCTTGGCTCTGGCCCATTGCACACGATGTCACGGGTTGCCCACTCCCCAACAGCTTCCCCGCGAAACCTGGCCGTTTGTGATGACGTGGATGTCCAACTACCTGGGTTACACCAATCTTTATGGCCCCTTTCAGAACAACGTGGACAGCATTCAAATTCCTTCCCAACCCATGGTCAGTGAATCAGAGCTTCAAGCGATCTCGGAATATTATCTCCTCTATGCGCCCTTGGAAATTCACCCCGATGAAAGAACCACAGCTCTTCGACCCGGTTCTCTCAAACAATTCACTCCCCGGCCTCCTCCCATGCAAGTGCCCGAGGACGAAATCATCACCCTGACACATTGGGATCCTTCCCGGCATCAGCTTTATCTGGGACGGGCCTCCCACCGCAGCTTGCAGGTATTCGACGCCGAGGGTCAGATTCTTTTGCAAAAAGCCTGCGCTTCGGAACCCGTGGATGTCACCCCTTTACCCAACGGTTTCCGACTCACGTTGATGGGACATTTTCTTGAGGACCGTTTGGGTGGCACCGTGATGGATGTCTCCGTTTCGGATGCATCGTCATTGGACACCCAAACGCATGTGGAAGGATTTCATCGGCTCACCCAGTGTTTGAGCGAAGACATCAACGAAGATGGCTACACGGACTTGCTACTGGTGGGATTTGGGGCTGGGATCGAAGGACGCGTTTCCCTCTTCTGGGGTGATGCGCAAGGCACTTTCAAGGAGGAGACCATCCTGCTGGATCACGCTGGAGCCCTCTGTGCTCGCAGTACGGATCTCGACCAGGATGGTTTGATGGATCTATTGATTCTCACCGCTCAGCAACATCAGGAGCTCCTGCTTTTCACCCAGCAAGTCGATGGAGACTTCGAACGCAGCGTGTTGATCAAGCAGGGAGCCGGGTATGGATACAATGGTTTTGAACTGGTGGACTGGAACCAGGATGAACGAGTGGATCTGCTCATGGTCAATGGCAACAACATGGAAATCCGCAATGCGCCGATCAAAAATTACCATGGCATTCGCATTCTGCAGCAAACCCAGGAGCGCACCTTCGAAGAAGCGCTATTCTATCCCTTTCCAGGAGCCATCAAGGCCCTGGCCACGGATTTTGACCAGGATGGAGATCTGGATGTGGCAGCCATTGCCTTTTACCCGGATTGGTCGCAGGAACACCCTCTGACCTTTGTTTATCTGGAACAAAAGGAAGGAACTTTGACTGCCTCCACCACCGCACTCAAGGACTGGGGTCGTTGGATGACCATGGATGCCGGTGACTTCAACCAGGACGGCTACCCCGACTTGATTCTTGGGGGAGCCTATGTCAAGCACGGCGTGCACGACCTCCACCAGGCGCATTACCAGTCCCTCCCACACCCTTCGATCTTGATGCTGGACAACATCGGAGCGCGCTAAGCAGAGGCTTTGAAGCCTACCGTCGTCTCAGGAAGTCCTCGCTGGCATACTTCGTCTGCGCCAAGTCATGGATACGCACCAGAGTGGGTTCGTCAAACGGTACATCGGACCATTGAACGGAAGGAGAGGAGGCATGCATCGCTTTTTGCCAAGCCATCCGCTGGGTCTGTATGATGGTTTTGGAAAGTTGGATCGAACCTTGAATTAAAAGCCCCTGACGACTGCGGCGCTGGGCCGCTCCAGCCACCTTGAACCCGTCCAACAACACATCATCCTGCTCGGCTCCGAGGAAGCACTGGCCTGGCCCCTTGAGGATGGGTGCGGGTGCCAGGGAAGGGTTCAAGCCCAATGCCACAAGGGATCGATGAACCCACTGGTGCATCTGGGAGTAGCTTTCTCTTGCCTTCAGGGCATACCATGGGTGAGAGACAGGGATGGCCAAAGCATACGTCCAATCGGCGACATGCGACACCAGCCCCCCCGCCGTCCATCTTCGCACCAGAGGTCGGACCTGCGTGAGTTCACAGATCTGATCATGGGATTGAAAATAGCCAAAACTCACGGCTGGCTGATCCCAGGCATAGACCCTCATGAACAATCGCTCATGATGGCAAGCTTGCTGCAGCAACACCTCATCCGCTGCCATGTTGAACCAAGGCGATGCGGGCCCAGAGGCAACGAAAAACCCTTGCATGACACCAATATGATCGTCGCCTCTGCAGCTTCAAGTTCTCTCTGTCATCCCAGATGAAAATCTTCCAGAATCCGGTGCGTGAGCGAGACCCTGATAACCCTCCTGAAGCAAGCCATTCAAAAGGATGGGCCCCTGCCTCTGGATCGATTCATGGAGATGGCGCTCTACCATCCCGAACAGGGTTACTATGAATCCACTGCTCACCAGGTCGGAAGCGAAGGTGACTTCCAGACCAGCGTCAGCATCGGGCCTCTCTTGGGTCGTCTCTTGCTGCACCAGTTTCTGGATTGGCAGTCTGAGGCAGCAGAATGGCAATGGGTGGAGTGTGGCGCCCATCATGGGCAGCTCGCCGAAGACATGCTCCAGGCCCATCAAGCTTTACCGGCAGGAAAATGGCCTGCATTGAATTATCTGATTTTCGAGCCCTCCAGCAAACGAAGACACATCCAGCAGGAACGCTTGCGGCGCTTTGGGAATCGGGTCCACTGGGTGGAAACATGGGCTCAGCTGGCTGGGTCCTTCCAGCAAGGTGTCCTTTTCTCCAATGAACTGATGGACGCCATGCCCGTGCGTCGCTATCAGTGGTCCAGGCCTCAGAAACAGTGGCTGGAAATGCGTGTGGGGCAAACGGCTTCGGGTTTTGATTGGGTACTCGCGCCCTGCAAGGAAGCCCTGCGCCTGGACTGGATCTCCGCCGCAGATCAAAAGACGCTGGAGGGTGCCTTGCCAGAGGGATACATCATTGAGGTTTCCCCTGCCGCAGAAGACTGGTGGCAACAAGCAGCACGCTTGCTGAAAAAGGGTTTTCTCGTGACCATGGATTATGGTTTCAAGGATCTGGAAAAATTTTCACCTTCCCGCACCCAAGGTACCTTGCGCACCTACTCTCAACATCGATTGGGAGACGATCCTTTTGAGGCCATCGGTCAACAGGATCTGACCGCTCATGTGGATTTTCCAGCCCTGGAACGACAAGGTCGTCAACAAGGCTTGAAGACGCATGGGTGGAAATCACAGGAAGCCTTCATGCATCAATGTCTGGAAAGCCTGCTCAAGACGGGTCAGACACTCGATGCCCATGAGTGTAACCACTTCAAAACCCTGATGCACCCGGAACACTTTGGCCATCGCTTCCAAGTGCTGATTCAGCAGCGGGGTATGAGAAGCGATGGATCCACACCAATCCATCCCCGCAAGAGTGACCACTGGGAAAACGGCCAAAGCGGCCAAAACGGCTGAGCTCCGCGGGATCAGGCAGAGGTTTCCATCGAGCCCTTATCCACCTGCTGGCTCACGGCAGTGTGCAAGGATTTGGTTTCCAGCCGTTGACGTGGATTGAGGTCATTCTGCAGACGCAAGGCTTCGAGATGTGTGCATGCCTCCTTCCACTGACCTGCATCAATCGCCTTGAGAACGGACTGCACCAATGCATTTGATGGCCCTGAAAGGGTATCCCCTGAAGGTTCCTCGCTACCCTCCTCAGCCCCACCTGAAAAGGCTTGGACAAAACCGTAAGTATCCACCGGAGCGACCAGCTTGCCACACCCCGTTCCCCAGACCATGCCACCGATCAAGGTCACCAAGCCTGCCCACCTTTTCCACACTTTGCCCTCAAACAACCTCATATGGCTTAGATAAACACGTGTTCGCTCCAAGAGTTGCGGCCCTTTATCGGATGAAAGCTTCGCGTGAAGCGCTGGACAGGCATTTGATCGGCCCCCTAGGATAGGCAACATGGCTGGACTGGAAGATCACGCTGGCGACATGGTGCGAAAAAGCCGTGTGGGGCTGGGCATCGCTGCAGAGGAAGTGGCAACCCTGTTAGGGTGGAGCTTTTCTGCATTGAAAACATTTGAAGACGAGGGTGTGGCATCTGCCACCGAGGCCTGGCAAAGCGTTTGCCAACAACTGGATCTTGATGCCGACAAGTTGCTGGCGATTTTGCAGGGTTGGGAGCCTTCTTCTGTCGAGCTTCCCTGGCTTACAAAGATTGAAACCGATGATGGAGGGATGGCGGTCAACGCTTACTTGATCAAAGATCCACAAAGCCGAGAGGCCGTGCTGGTGGATACGGGCTGGTCGTACCCGGCACTGAAGAGTTATCTGGAGGCCAACCAAGCTGATGTCCGCCAATTGTTCATCACACATGCCCATGGCGACCACATCGCTGCCTTGACTGAAATCCGCGAAGCGATCCCGGAGATCGAAGTGCTGGCGGCCAGCCAGGCCTTGGCGACAAATGAGCCGCTGAAAGCGGGGCGCACCTTTTCATGCGGTGGATTGACGATTGCAGTGCATGAAACGCCCGGGCACGCCGAGGATGGACTTACCTTTATCGTTACAGAAAACAATGGTCCGAGGTTTCAGGCAGCATTGGTGGGAGATGCCCTTTTTGCTGGCTCCATGGGTGGGGCCCCACGGCATTTTCACCTAGCCAAGGAAAAGGTGCGCCAGGTGATCCTTTCCTTGGCGGATGAGACCGTGATTGCCCCTGGTCATGGTCCCTTGACCCAAGTTGGATGGGAGAAGCAGCACAACCCGTTTTTTTGATGGCAAGTTGCGCTTCAGGCCATTTGGAGCGATATTGTCCACAGCATCGCATTGGCTTGTGTCTGGATGCCAGCTTCTCCAGTGATGGGAAAGGCTGGGTTCACAATTAGGGCTTGCGACCCCCTTGGTTTTGGCTTTGACTGCTGATCCCTTGGGAGGGGGCCCTGACGGCATGCTGCGATAGCCCAAGACATTTTATCATGGAAATCTCATTTTTACTCGGCACTTTGGCCTTTGTCCTCATTGGTATTTGTTACGCCTCCTTTGCCGAATGGTCCTTGCATCGTTTCGTGATGCACAAACCGGTGCCCTTCTTTCAGTATCCTTACAAAGCTCACCACTGTGTGCACCATCGACTTTTCAAGGCGGACCACTCCTACCACCTCGAGGGTAGAAATGACATCGCCTACCTGATCCCCATGGCATGGTGGAATGGCCCTGCGCTGATCATCATTGCCTCCTCTCCATGGCTCCTGGCCTCGCTATTGACGGGCTACTGGCCCATGTATATCGGTGCCACCCTTGCGATTGGCCTCTACTACGCAACCTACGAATACCTCCATTGGTGCATGCACTTGCCCAAGGAGAGGCGCGTGGAGAAAGCAGGTATTTTTTATCGTCTCAACGGACATCACCTACTGCACCATCGCTACATGCATCGCAATTTCAATGTGGTCCTTCCCTTGGCTGACCTGATCCTTGGCACCTTGATGGTTCGCTCCAAGGTCAAGTTCGCTCAAGCCACCGGCCCACAGGTCCCCGATGTGCAGCCGATGGGTAAGGAAATGGCCCTTGGTGCCAGCTGAGTCCGACTCCGGAGCTTCCAGCTTCC
Organism: Pedosphaera sp.; assembly: GCA_002686885.1. Lineage (GTDB taxonomy): Bacteria > Verrucomicrobiota > Verrucomicrobiia > Limisphaerales > AAA164-E04 > UBA7971. The sequence continues at coordinate 19,506 of NYYT01000008.1, read as the reverse complement.
AAAGTTTGGATCGGTCCGGCTCTCCACACTCAAACCACTACTTGGCAGTGGAAACCTTCAACGGGTGCCACGTGACGAAGCATTCAACCCTGCGGACTGAAAATGAGTCCCTTCTCTTGCTTTTCTTGAAACCCCTCCTGTCCTTTCAATGAACATTATTGATCTCAACCCTGCGGACGGCATCGGAGCAAGCGCCTGGATGGTCGAAATGGCCGATCACCGCATCCTTCTCGATGCCGGCATCAATCCCAAGCTGGAAGGGCTGGCGGCCATGCCGATGTATGATCGGGTCAAGGACCTGGAGGTCGATGCCATTGCCCTGACGCACTGCCATCATGACCATGTGGGCTCCCTTCCTGTGGCCATGCGGTATTTTCCCGCAGCCCATGTGCTGATGACTGAGTTGAGTTATTTCCTGGTCGAGCGCATCTTGCACAATTCGGTCAATGTCATGAAACGGCAGCGAGAAGAACTGGGGATTCGTGAATATCCGCTGTTCTCCCACAGGGAGCTCGATGAAATCGCTCACATCTTTCAGGGATACCGCTACAACAAGGAAATCGAATGGGCCTCTCCTGCGCTTGGCCACCCAAAACGTCCTTCTCCGACGCTCGAATTCTATGATGCCGGTCATACCTTGGGTTCGGCAGGCACCATGCTACGCTCGGATCACGAAACCCTCTTCTACAGCGGAGATGTCTGTTTTCAGGATCAAACCATTCTGCGGGGGGCTCGCTTTGGAGACGTGCAGGCCGATGTTCTGATTCTGGAAACCACCCGAGGGGAAAGGGCCACTCCAGAGGGCATGACTCGGCAAACCGAACTGGATCGACTCAAGAAAGATCTCCAGGAAGTGCTGAAAAACAACGGGAGCGTGCTCATCCCCACCTTTGCGCTGGGACGTACTCAGGAAATCCTGGCCATGCTTGCCCTGATGACCCGCGAGGGTTCCCTGCGCCAGCAACCCATTTTCATCGGTGGCATGGGACGCGTGTTTACCGAAATCTACGATCTTCAGGCCCACCGCACCCATCGCAACCATTCCAACATGCAGCTACATGAGGCCCTGAACCTCACGGTATTGGATTACAAACAGATGCAAAACATGAAGTTGCGTGGGGGGCGTCTCTTCGTGTTAACGGCAGGGATGATGAATGAGAACACGGCCGCGCACGAATTGGCTCTGCGCATGGCGGGACAGGAGGAACATGCCATCTTTTTTGTGGGCTATGCGGATCCATCCACACCCGCAGGCCGGCTTCGCGCCGCCAAGGAAGGTGAGCCGTTTCTCTTCAGCGCCTCGGGGGGCGAACTGACTCGGAAATGTCGCATGGAAGAGTACGACCTGACGGCGCATGCGAATCGAGAGGAACTGCTCGACTTCGTCGGCACGGTCTCTCCCAAGACGGTCATTCTGGGTCACGGAGATCCAGGAGCCAAAGCATGGTTTGCCGAACAAATCCAGGCAACCTACCCAAAAGTAACCGTTGTCTGTCCCAAACCAGGAGAGTCGACGGTTGCCTGAAGTCTGCCTGGGAAAGGGTTAGGAACGGCGGATCCTTTCTCCAAGGTTCTACTCCTCCTCTTCTAATCGATCGCAGGCCCACAAAAGCCCACGCCCGACAGCCAGAAGGAATGCCGGATCCCGAAACGTTCCATCATTGTGACCATAGGTGGTCCCAAAGACCTTGGCTTTTCCAAAGGTGTTGACCCACATCACCGGGTGGGCCTTACCATCGCGCTGGCTGATCGAAACCGTCAGCGCCTGGGCCGTTGGCCAGAGTTTTTCCACGATGTAGAGTTCGTCCTTGGGGGAAGTCCAATCCTCAGGAAATCCCTTCATGATAGGATGATTCGGGGCCACCACTTGAACCGGGTATTGATCCTGATGATCATGACGTCGGCTGGTCACTCCCAGAAATTGGCGCCAGTCATCGAATGGAGCTGCGCGGTAGGTGTGCATCGCACAATGAATCACCACGGCCGGCACCCCTGCCTGATGGGCCTGGGTGATGCGTTGGACATAGGGTTCGTCCTTGGTATCCGCAAAGCATTCATTGTGAACCACGACGTCAAACTGCTTGGCCCAATCCTCCTTGTCATAGAGAGCAATCTTTCCACGGGTCCCGTTTCCACCCTCGTGAATCACCGTCCAGTCAATTTTCGCATAGGGTGACAAGCCTTCTTGGAGCGCTTGGGTCTGGGCAGGGTAATTGTGACAGCAGCCGCCCGTCACCAGGAGGGCCTTGATCGGATGGGTCTCACCTTCATGATGATCGCCAAGAAGGGTCTGGCCCAACAAAAAGCTTCCCAGAAGGGCGCCAACAAATAGCGGAAAGGGACAATGCATGCCCTTAGGCTGCCTGTCGAGACCTGTAAAGTCCAGCGTGCAATCGGCTTGCACCCACGTGGCAAACTTCATGGCAAGTGATGTGCCATGCTTTCCATCAGAGGGAGTTCCAGCTCCGAAACCACCTTCAGACTTTCCGTCCAGGAGAGAGTACGCCCCGGGGCAATCGTGGTGAGTGCTTCTTCCGAAAATCCATGGACATTGCCATTCCAAAGCTCGATGTAACCCATGCTGGGGATGGCTCGAGTGAACTCGCGCATGCGGGCTTCGGTCGGTGGATAGCCCCACCCCCAGATATCAAAACCGGGTGTCTTATCGAGAGGAAAAACCCGCAACAACCCCTCTCTGCGTTCATGGGCGTACACCCCGTAGAAACCCTGAAGCAAGGGCGTGGCCATCAGGTCGCCGATATTCTTCCACTGGCCGACCCATTTGAGGGGTGAGGTTTCTGTTGGGCCCACCAGGGGCGGCATCCAGTCATTGAAATCACGCTCATCAGGCACAAAGGCCTTGGCTGGAACCACCAGCTCGGTGCGAGGGGATACTTGCCGACCTCCACCAGGGGCCAAGGTCGACGTGGTCCAATGAGAAAATCGCACAGGATGCGGATGGGGATTGCTCACCTGAATATGGGCATGAAGAAAAGGATCCTTGGGTCGGATGGCATAATCGATTTGATGCTTCAGACCCGTCAGAGGCTCCACGGTTTGCATCCGAACACGTTTCTCTTGAGAAGTATCTGTGACGATGTGGCCATCCCACTTCAGGGCATGGCTCGTCCCATGCTCTCGGCTGGGCATCACGTGTTCGATCCCTCCCCAAGTCATCCAGAACCCGGTATCATTGTTGGCCCCTAGTGGGATGGCGACGGGGTTGATCCACAGCTGTTCGCGACCCGAGCCGGGATGGATAAGGGAGTGCACCCGCCCCATGGAAGGAATCAGCGTGGCNTTNANGTACGCGTTTTCAAGAATCACTGCCCNACGAGGACGCGTCACCACCCTTTCNGGTGCCTGACGNAATCGCTTCCAGTCCATGACCGGTACGCCCTGTGCATCCTTTTGAACGGCAAATTCATATCGAACATAGGTGAGCGAAACCTCGCTCTGGGTGCAGGCAAAGGCGTCAGCACGCATGGCCTGTAGTGGCGAAGTGAGAGCCACCACCCAAAGGGCCACAGCAAAAGGAGATCGGAACATGGGCAGGATCATGTTGGATCGTTTCTGAGGGTGCAAGCCATCCTCTGCTAGCAGAATCTCCATCAACCTTTGAAAAATTTNAAAAAGGATGATTCCCAAGGAAGGATGATCAGGGTCGAAGGTTGCATGCGTTTTATCTTTTCTTGTCCAGCCACCTGATTACTCTTTGGCCGCTACGTATCAGCATGGAAGCGAACCTCATCAGAAATTTCAGCATCATCGCTCACATCGATCACGGAAAGACCACCCTTTCCGATCGTCTGTTGCACTTGACCGGTACCATCTCGGATCGGGATATGGAGGCGCAGCTGCTGGATTCCATGGATCTGGAAAAGGAACGCGGAATCACCATCAAGGCCCATCCGGTGACCATGTATTACAAGGCCAAGGATGGTCAGCGATACGAGCTCAACCTTATTGATACCCCGGGCCACGTGGATTTTTCCTATGAGGTCTCTCGAAGCATGAGTGCCTGCGAGGGAGCCTTGTTGATCATCGACGCTGCTCAGGGAGTCGAAGCCCAGACGGTGGCCAATCTCAATCTAGCCATGAAGCAAGACCTGACCATCATCCCGGTCATCAACAAGATTGATCTGCCTCATGCCAACCTCGAACAGGTCTACACACAGCTTGAAGACATTTTGGCCATTCCGCGAGAAGAGGCCATTCCGGCTAGTGCCAAAAATGGCATCGGTATCGAGGAGATCCTGGAGGCGATTGTCGAACGGGTCCCACCTCCCAAAACCACCGGAGCTCCTTCAACCCAAGCACTCTTGTTCGACTCTTACTACGACACCTATCGAGGCGTCGTCACTCATGTGCGCGTGTTCAATGGGGTGATGAAAGCGGGAGTCCCCGTCAAGCTGCTGCATTCCGGAAAGAACGTTGAAGTCAAGGAAGTCGGGAGCTTCAATCCAAAGCCCTACAAGCGCGATCAGCTCACGGCCGGGGAAACGGGATACTTCACGGCCAACATCAAAAGCCCGCTAGATATCAAGGTGGGAGACACCTTGACCGATGCCAAGCAACCTTCGCCTCCACTGCCTGGCTTTCAGGAGATTCACCCGATGGTGTATAGCGGGATCTACCCAATCAATACCGCCGATTACGAGCATCTCAAGGCCAACCTCGCCAAACTTCAGCTCAACGACGCAGCATTTGTCTACCAGCAGGAGACTTCAGTAGCCCTTGGCTTTGGTTTTCGCTGCGGATTCCTGGGGCTGCTTCACCTGGAAATCGTTCAGGAACGCCTGCGCCGGGAATTCGAGATGGACATCATCGCGACCTATCCCAGNGTGGTGTATCAGGTCACCCTGACCGACGGTACGGTGGAGGAAATTGACAATCCAGCTCATCTTCCTGCGGTCAATCACATTGAGACCATTGAAGAACCNATGGTGAAGTCCTTCATCATCTGCCCNAATGANTACATAGGAGACATGATGGCTTTGGTGGCTGAGAAGCGTGGGATCCTCGTACACACCGAGACGCTGGATGGATCCAGGGTCATGTTGACCTGTCGCATTCCTCTGGGAGAAATNCTCATTGATTTTCATGACCGCATCAAAAGCCTGACCCGAGGGTATGGTTCCATGGATTACGAGCACGATGGGTATGAAGGTTCGGACATGGTGAAATTGGACATGCTGGTCAATGGAGAGTCGGTCGATGCGTTTTCCTGCATCGTGCATCGATCCAAGGCGGAATCCCGTGGCAGATCTCTGGCGGCCAAACTCAGCGAGGTGATCCCCAGGCAACAGTTTCAGGTGGCCATTCAAGCCGCCATCGGTGGTAAGATCGTGGCCAGAGAAACCGTGCGAGCCCTGCGCAAGGATGTCACCGCCAAGTGCTACGGCGGAGACATCACCCGCAAACGCAAGTTGCTGGAAAAGCAAAAAGAGGGTAAAAAACGCATGAAGTCGGTGGGATCGGTCAACATCCCGCAGGAAGCCTTTGTGCAAGTGTTGAAATCATGATTGCTTTTGCCATCCGATGGTTGAGTTCCAAAAAGGTGCGCGTAGCCACCCAAATGCGCCACCACGTATGGAAGTATACCAACGCCCAGCGTGACTTGCTNAGCGATGAGGCCATTGGGNACCTGGAGGATTCCATGCAGCGGGTCCGCCAAGCCATCGTCCAACCAGAAAACCCCACTTCGCTGGANGAGGCTCTCAACCATCTGGAGAAGACAGCCAACAAATGGCTCAAGCCCTACCCCAATGCATCGATTCGGGAAAACATCGAGGTCTTCCTCGTGGCGGCTGCAGTCGTTCTGGCCTTTCGATCCTTCTTTTTCCAACCCATGGCCATTCCAACGGGCTCGGCGCAACCTGCCTTCTGGGGNATCACTCACGAAGATTTGAGAGGGCAGCCTGAGTCAGCNATCCCCGGNGGTCTCAAGAAGTATTATTTTTCATGGATCAAAGGGGAAAAATATTACCACCTCAANGCCAANACATCAGGTACNCTNCGACTGCTAGATCCCAAACCCGTCCGGGTNATCCCCTTGGTCACCAAACAGCGGCTGCAGATCGGAAACCAACGACACACCATTTGGTTCCCACCCGAAAATCTCTGGGATCGAGCCAGTTTGCGAAGTGGTATGACCTTCAAGCAAGGAGAGGATGTGATCCGTCTCAAGGTGACCAGTGGAGATCATCTTTTTGTCGATCGACTGACGTATAATTTTCGGCGACCGACGCGAGGTGAGACCATCGTNTTCAAATCCACGGGTGTACCAAAGTTGACTCAGAACACTCATTACATCAAACGCCTGGTGGGCATGGGCGGAGAAACCATTCGCATCGGAGATGATCGCCACGCCTACATCAACGACCGTCGCCTGGAAGCAAGCGACCCGGGGTTTGACGGGGTGTATTCCTTTGGGTCCAAGCCACCGCAGGACAGTGTTTTTTCGGGGCATGTCAATGGCAAGGTGGCTCGCGAACATGGCAACATGAGTATTGCGTTGCAGACCGAGTTTCCCGATGGAAATGCCAGCTACAAAATCCGCGACCATTACTACTTTGTCATGGGNGACAACACCATGAACAGCTACGACAGTCGNGCCTGGCTGGATTTCCCTCGTGAAAAGGTCATTGGCAAGCAGTTCTTTGTCTTCTGGCCCATCACCGATCGGTTTGGCTGGCACAACAAGTAGTTGGCAGATCGTTGTTGCCGGGTTTCTTGGGCGCCTTCGCCTGGATCCACTTTTTGCTGGATCGCCAGCATCCATGGTTCAATATGTCATCATGATACGTCGATTGANCCTATCAAAGTTTCGTCATCACCTCAGCGCACTGGCAGGGGCAGCCTTGCTCGCCATGTGGGCCACCGGATGTGGAGGGGATGGAGCCGTTCAAGCTGTTTCCAAGGACATCGATGTGGTTGCCCTGATGGAACAACTGGAGAGCACCAAGAGTGCAGACCGTCTCAATGCGCTCATTGAATTGGGCGATGGTCGAGAAAACTCAGCCCCCGCTCTGGATGCCATTCTGGAAGTGTTGACTTCAGACAAGGATGCCAAGGTGCGCGAAATGGCAGCCTATGTCTTGCTTCAAATGGGTGAGAAATCTGCCAAGCCCGCCATCGCAACTCTCAAGGAAGCCTACGCCAAGGAAAAGAATCCAACGGTCAAATTGAACATCGTCAATGCCTGGAATGCCATTGAGCCAGAGACCTCACCAAGCCAGGGGATGAATGCCACAGGGCCCTAGGATCCTCGTTGCAAACGACCCCATTTTCTNNAAGCACCCCTGGTTTCAGGGGTGTTTTTTTGTGCCTTGGAGATTCCAGGGAATGGAAAGCTAAGGAAGAGAAAGGAAATGCCCGGGTGGGAATTGGACATGGAAGACCTGACCAAAAAGCCCTTGGATCGTCATGGCCAANGCAGCGGCCACGAGGATCGCCACCCACCACCGGCTNCCTTGGACCCACAACATCCATGCAGCGAAAAGGGCACTGGAAAGAATGAATCCCACCTGGGGCATCAGCACTGGATAGATCAGTAGCGAAGGAAACCACTTCCAGAAGTTACCCCGNCCGGCCATTCCCTTGGAGGTNGATTCNGAGTGGGTCTCGGAATGTTGGGACGTCTTNCCCGCTCGAATGCTGAGAATGAGACGCCAAAGACCGGCCAAAAGGAGCAAGGAGCCCAGGAGAATCGGAAAAAAAGCAGGCCCGGGGTCCTGATTGGTCGCGAATCCTGGCTGACGAATCCCGCGGGAAAGCAGTAAGGCAAGGGCCCCAATGACCATCCAGAGGACGGCTGCCCATCGGGAATCGACCCGAGCTTGAATGGAAGGTTCGCTCATGGGTTTTGAGCGTATCCCGTTGCCTGGATCACTTTCTCCCACTTGGCATCTTCAGCAGCCAAAANGGCTTCAAAATCCTCACCATGTCGGATCTCCACCCCAAATCCATTCTTTTGCATGAACGTTTGGTAGGATTCGGATTGGGTGATTTCCATCAGGGCATTGGAAAGAGTTTCCACAATCGCATCGGGAGTTTCCTTGGGAAGCACCAACCCTCGCCAGCCCACCATCTGCCACTCAATGCCTGATTCACGCAGGGTCGGAATGTCAGGGTACGCTGCCAACCGCTCCTGCGACATGACCGTGAGGACACGCAACTCCCCTGCCTCTACTTGGGCCGCTGCTTCTGGGATACTGCAACAAACCGCATCAATGTGTCCCCCCATCAGCTCCACCAAGGAGGGAGCTGAACNTAGGGTTGGAACCCAAAGCACCGCATCCACCGGCAGATCCGCAGCCAGCTGAAAACCCGCTCGTGCCAAGTCCCAGGCACCGCCTGTCGCTGTGCCAGACATCTGCACCTTGCCCGGTTGAGCCTTGATGTGCGCGATGAACTCATCGACCGTCTTCCAGGGAGCATCCTGGCGCACAATGATGGCAGCCGCATCGGCATTGACCTGCATCAAAGGGCGATAATCGGCATAGGTCAAATCGGAGATCCCCATCCAGTGCATGGTGCTCAGCTCAAAGGTGCCCATCGTCAGGGTNTAGCCATCTGGTCTGGCATTGGCCCCAAAGGAGTGGCCCACGGCGCCACTNCCTCCCGTCTTGTTCTGCACCACACAAGGAGCCCCCAATTGCTGCTTGAGAGCATCGGCCAGAAAACGAGAAACCCGATCGGTGCCGCCGCCCGCATTCCAGGGGCATATCACGGTCATCGTCTTGCTGGGGTAGGACGCCGTGTTCCCGCCCGATCCAGCTGGATCACTGGGGCCACAACCTGAAAGAAACACGCTCAACATCAGGGCTCCTAAAAACACAGGAGCACATCGAAATCTCTGCCAAAGAAATGAAGGAGTCGGTAACATGGTAGTGCCTGGGAGTTTGGGTCAAGGCCTGCGTGCTGACAAGGCTCCAGTGACTTCGACGGCTGAGCAGCTGTGACGAAAACCCTTTCGAAANNGGCATGTTCTTTCCTGCGGNCTCTNTAGTCAGGACGCACCTGATCCCCTGCCTTGGCCTCTCCCTCCACCAGATCTGCGGCAATATGAGANCCTTCCTGCGGGCCGGTGATCTTTACCATGCCCACCTTTTGTTTGCCTCGGTAGATGAAAAGGCGCTGGTCCACTTCAGGCATGGNATTCAATGGAAAGTCCANNATGACAAATCGCAATGCCTGATGAACGGAAACCACCCCNCCCAAAGGCGCATTCANCATTGGAATAATGGTCGGCGTTTCACCATCCCCCTTTTCACGGTCTCTTTTGGAAGGTGACTCCAAGGAGCCATCCTGACCCGTCCAGACGGGGTCATCCTCCGTCCAGGGAAGCGGTGGGAGAGTGCCCTTCTGACACCCCGACACCAGCAACAACAGGCAAATCCACCACCCAATGACTCGCATCCAAGCACTTAACGAATGGCTCATGGAAAAGTCAAGCNATGGACCCATGACGAAAAAAGGGGGNCTGTCTGAGATCCTATCGATCCGCCCTTTGCATTCCANNAAGNCTGGTTTACCGTTGGTTAGGAGTCTCCTGAAGAAAGGAATGCTCGCGGGATCTCATGAAACATAAACCCATCGCTTTGACCATCGCGGGCTCGGACAGCGGGGGNGGTGCAGGGGTTCAAACCGACCTCAAAACCTTTGCCAGCATCGGCGTCCATGGCACCTCCGTTTTGACCTGTGTCACAGCACAGAACCCCTCAGCTGTGCTCGGAGTTCAATCCATTTCGCCCACGCTGGTTACAGCTCAGTTTGATGCGCTCCAAAACGGGTTGAAGCCCAAAGCCATCAAGTCGGGCATGCTCTACTCCAAACGCATCGTGCAAGCTGTGATTGAAGGGCTGCATGGATGTGCTTCGGCACGCTATGTGATGGACCCTGTCATGGTCGCTACCAGCGGAGCCCCCTTACTCAAGCCCGATTGTGTCGCTCTCATGATGCGCTCCCTGATTCCACTGGCAGACCTGATCACCCCGAACATTGCCGAGGCAGAAGCCCTGATTGGGGGGCGTATCACCAAGGCCCAGGAAGCCAAGGAGGCCGCTTACGCCATGGCTCAGAAATTCAAGACGCCGTGTCTCCTCAAAGGAGGGCATTTGCCTGAAAAAGGAAAGGTGGTGGATTATCTAGCGACAGGAGCAGAAGTAATTTCCTTTTCTTCAGCCTACATCCCTCGCCGACAAACCCACGGAACGGGCTGTACGTATGCTGCAGCCATCACNGCCTACCTGGCACAATCNTATCCTTTGAGTGANGCGGTTGGCCTTGGGAAGCAATTCATTACCTCAGCCATCCAAAACAGCGTCCGCGTGGGATCCTATCAAGCCCTCGACCCCAGCAGGCATGGATCGTCATGAAACCTCTCTACCTAGACTACAATGCGACCACTCCCCTCGATCCTTCGGTACTGGAGGCCATGCTCCCTCATTTGCAGGAGCATTATGGCAACCCATCGAGCATTCACCAGCTAGGGCGGCAGGCTCGATCCTTTCTGGATGAGTACCGATACCGCATGGCGGATTGGTGGCAATGCAAACCCAGTGAGGTCGTTTTTACGGGAGGCGGCACCGAAAGCAACAACCTGGCCGTGTTTGGCACTGCACGTCTGCGCAAGCCCAAGGGTCGTCACCTGATCTGCAGCGCCATCGAGCATCACGCCGTTCTGCATGCCTATCAGCACCTCGAGGAGAAGGAAGGCTTTGAAGTGAGCTATTGCCCGGTGGAGCCCACGGGCCGCGTGGATCCAGATCATTTACGCTCGCTCATTCGACCCGAGACTCAACTCGTGTCGGTCATGGCAGCCAACAATGAAACTGGAACGCTGCAACCCGTTGCCGAAATCGGTCGGCTATGCCGCGATCACGGCGTCCTTTTTCACACCGATGCCGTGCAGTGGTTCGGCAAGGAACCGGTCGAGCACATCCATCAATTTGAGGCGGATCTGGTGACAGTCTGCGGGCACAAGTGCCATGGACCCAAGGGAGCGGGCGCTTTGTTCATACGATCCCCGTTACTTCCCGAGAAAATCCTCTTTGGTGGCGCTCATGAAAATGAACGCCGCGCAGGCACGGAAAACGTGGCTGGCATTGCNGGCTTGGTCCAGGCTTTGGAGATGCATGCCAGAACCCCTGTTTTTCGCGCTTCACCCATTGAACAGGCGACTTTGACATGCCGCAGGATTTTGGAATCTTTGGAAGGAGTGACCCTCCTGAGCCCAGAATCTGGATCCTTGGTCAACACCCTGACTTTTACCGTTGAAAANGCCGACAGTATCGGTCTGCTGGCGGCACTNGATCTGGAAGGGATTTGCGCCTCCAGTGGCTCGGCCTGCTCGGTGGGATCACTGGAACCCTCTCATGTCGCTCTAGCCATGGGATCCTCTCGAGAAGAGGCCAACGCCATGGTGCGGTTTTCCTTCGGAAGGGAAAACGATCTGGAGCAGGTGGCGTTCATGGCCGAGCGTCTGCCAGACATCCTTTCTCGGTGTCAGCNCACGCATAAGTCAGCCAACAGCTTGTGAATAACTTTGTGAATAGTGTTAATAAGCTGACTAAGTTTTGTAACGTGGTGTTTATCACTGCTTTGTTCACACGCCAAAGTGGTTGTAAATCCTTGCTGCCGTATTTGAAAGTGAAGACCATTTGACTTATTCACCAACCTTAATTTTAATACATTTTGTTCTCTTCCTGAGAAATAGTAGATACCCCAAGCATGAAAATCACCATCGCCAAAGAAGAATTCATCCGTGGCCTGCAGTCGGTTCAGAANGTGGTCAACCCAAGAACCACNCTACCGGTCCTTTCCAACGTGCTTCTCGAGGCCAATGATGGCAAATTACTGCTGACCGCCACCGATTTGGATGTCACCGTCTCATGCACGGTCAAGGCGGACGTCTCTGAAGAAGGTCGGGTCACCCTCCCAGCCAAGAAGCTTTTTGGGATTGTGAGAGAGCTTTCGACCCCCGAAATCGAGTTGAATGTGGATGACAAGCAGGTTTGCAGCCTGCATGCAGGAGCCTCCTTCTTCAAGATCGTGGGCTTGGCAGCCAACGAATTTCCTCCACTCCCTGGCTTTCAGGAAGCGCATCGCATCACGATTTCTCAGGAACGCTTGAGGGGCATGATCAAAAAGACTGCCTACGCCGTTTCCTCAGAAGAGTCGCGATATGTCCTCAATGGAATCTTTTTCAGCATCAAGGAATTCAAGCTCACATTGGTGGCGACCGACGGTCGTCGGTTGGCCCTGATCGAAGAGGAGCTGGAAGAAAAACCCGAGGTTCAGGAGCAGTTTATCGTGCCCACCAAGGCCATCAACGAACTGAATCGGCTCTTAAACGACGGAGGAACGGTTCTGGTGCAGTTTCAGGACAANCAGGCCTCCTTCCACCTGGAAGGGGAGGATGGGGCCTCTACGCTGCTGATTTCGAAGCTCATCGAGGGGAGTTATCCCAACTACGGACAGGTCATTCCCAAGCAGTGCAAGGAGCGTGTGTCGCTCGTTCGCGAAGAGCTGCTTCATGCGCTACGTCGTGCCGAGATCATGACCAGCGACAAGGCGCATTCGGTGAAGTTCGCTTTCTCCGAAAACAATCTCCAGATCACCGCCAACACACCCGATGTGGGGGAGGCACGGGAGAACATCGCCATCAACTATGCAGGGGAAGACATCACCGTGTCCTTCAATCCCCTTTACATGATGGATCCTCTCAAAGTGCTGGAAGACGATGAAGTCTTCCTCGAACTTTCTGACGAGCTGAGCCCTGGTGTGTTGAAGGTGCAATCTCCNTTCATCTATGTGATCATGCCCATGCGCACCAATCCTTCTGCTTGAGGGTTGCGGTGAACGTTGGCNGAGCTTGTATGGAGCATCCATCAGCACGGCTCGGCATGCAGCTGAGGGAAAAGTGCGCNAACGGGTCCTCCACCATCACCCAGCATGATTGAATCACTCCAAACCATCGCCCAGCGAGCAGGTGAAAGCATCCTGTCGTTTTACGGCCAGCCCATCCCNGCGGAAAAAAAAGCGGATGACAGCCCCTTGACGCTCGCTGACCTGGCGGCACACCGAGTCATTGTCGANGGATTGCGCGATTTGGATAGTGCCATTCCNGTGCTCTCNGAGGAATCGAGCGAAACCGACATCCTGCATCGTCGTTCCTGGGAAACCCTCTGGGTGGTGGATCCCATGGATGGCACCAANGAATTCATCAAGCAGACCGGTGAGTTCACCGTCAACATTGCCTTGGTACGCTCGGGAGTCCCGCACTTGGGGCTGGTGTATGTCCCAGCCAAAAAGCTTTTTTACTGGGCCGAGGCAGGAATGGGTGCGTTCAAGCAAGCCGAGGGAGGTGCGGTTGAGCGCATTCAAACGCGAAAGCCCCATGCGGATGCTTTGGACATCGTGGCAAGCCGCGATCATGCGGGGCCCATGGTGGCCGATTTGCTGCATCGATTCCCCACTGCCCAGACGCGCAGCATGGGGAGTTCTCTGAAGTTCTGTCTGGTGGCCGAGGGCATGGCCGACCTCTACCTGCGTGATGTCCCCACCATGGAATGGGACACGGCCGCTGCCCAGTGTGTGGTGGAACAAGCAGGAGGCTGTGTCCAGGATTTGGAGGGACAGACGCTTTCCTACAATCGTGAAAACCTCCGCAATCCCAGTCTGATCACCATGGGCGATCCCTCCTTTGACTGGCGAGGTGGCAGCATGGAAAAAGCCGCGACAGACAGCATNGTCGATCCGGAGGCATGACATCCACTCTCCTCCTCACGAAAGCCCGTAGTTTATTTGCGCCACATCTCGGTGGCGGAGCAACCCATCTTCGCTCGATGGCCGGTCCTTCGCTCAGAAAGGCTTGGAAGCATTTCCTCAAAACGCATCTGTCCGTCGCGGCCAAAGCCTCGTCGACGAAGCAAGGAATGTCCTACAGCAAAGGGCGTACTTGTTGAAGCACTTTCATGGTGACGCGCTTGATTCTTTTTGAGGCTTCTTTGCTCCTGGTGGCCTGGCTGCTTGCCTGGATGATGAATCTGCCGCTGCGACCTCTATGGCAGATGGATGCCGTCGGAGTTGGGATAGGATGGACCTCCACCCTTCCGCCGGCTGCCTTATTTTTCTGGATGATCCAGTCGTCCTGGGAGCCCTTCGCGGCCTTGCGGCGCGTGGTTCAGGAGCAACTGATGCCNCTCCTTGGAGAGGTCACCTTTTTTCAGATCATCTTGCTTTCTGCGCTAGCCGGTATNGGCGAAGAGGTCTTGTTTCGTGGGGTCATTGAAGGCGGGTTGACCAGCACCGTAGGGCGATGGCCTGCCATGATGATCGCGGCTCTTCTCTTTGGTCTCTGCCATGCGCTGACCCCGCTCTATTTTTTTCTAGCCACCATGATGGGTCTCTACTTGAGTCTGGTGTGGATGGCCAGCGNTCAGTTGATCAGTCCCATCATCACCCATGCGGCCTATGACCTTCTCGCCTTGGGCTGGTATGTCCGTCAACAGAGGCGGAGCTAAAAGACACTCGCCAGTCTCATGCAATCCTCCTTTAATGNGTTTGTTGCATTACTTTGACCACAACGCCACCGCACCCATGAGNCCTGTGGCCCGACAAGTGTGGATGGACGCCTCCCAGGAGCTTCCCGGGAACCCNTCCAGTTTGCACCGCATCGGCTCNCGAGCCGACAAGGCGCTGGAAGATGCTCGTCAGGAGCTGGCCAGCATCCTCGGGTGCACTCCGTTGGATGTGGTCTGGACCAGTAGCGCCAGCGAATCCAACAANGCCATTTGGTATCACTTGAGCCAAACCCTGGACCCTGAGAAAACCGTCTGGGTTTCGGCCATTGAACACCCCTGTTGNCTGGATGCCGCTCGGCATTGGCTCGGGGATCGTTGTCGATGGATCCCGGTGACGACCACTGGGGAAGTCGACGTATCGTGGATGGAAGCCAACCTTGAGACACAGCAGCCCGGAGTGGTGTGCGTGATGGCAGCCAACAATGAAACCGGTATTCTGCAGCCTTGGGAAACCCTTCATGCCTGGTGCCAGTCCCGAGGGATCGCCTTTTTCTGCGATGTCGCCCAATGGATGGGAAGGCTTCCGGCCCAAGGTCTGGGTCAGGTGGAATGGCTCAGTGGTTGCGGCCACAAGCATGGTGGACCCAAGGGCGTTGGTTTCATCAAGTGTCCTCCCAAGGGACGTTTTACCCCTTTACTCCTCGGTGGCCCTCAGGAAATGAATCGCCGCGCAGGCACCGAAAATGTCGCGNGTATTCTGTCAATGGTGGCCGCGCTCAAGGACCGTGAGAGCAGCATGACCTCGGACACGCTGGAGGAACGTGCGCAGTGGCGCAATGACTTTGAAAACAAGGTNCNTCGCACCCTCCCGGGCAGTCGTGTTCTGGGAGNATGTGCNAAGCGCCTGTGGAATACCTCGACCCTNCTGATGCCGGAAATGGACTGCCGCATGCGGTGGGTGGTCAAACTGGATCGGCAGGGATTTGCCGTGTCCACCGGNTCGGCCTGTTCCAGCGGACAGGAGAAGCCCTCGCATGTGATGGAGGCCATGGGGCTCACGCCCAATGAGGCAGGGCGTGTNGTGCGATTCAGCGCNGGCTGGGAAACCANCCCCACTGATTGGGAAGGNCTGCATCAGGCTCTCATGGCTGTCTATCAAGCAGCCCANAGAGCGGAGGTTGCACCCAAGGAATCCCGATGAAGCATTGGATCNACGGGTTGANGTGTCTGCTCCTCTTGAGTCAGCTGCNGTTGCANGCAGCCGAGATCGGATCGGCGGAGGCAATGAGGCTGGCACTGCAGGATGAGCCGACNCGCGACCGTCTCGAGAGCTGTCCTACCTTGGATGCTCGAGTACGCTTTCTGGATCCTTGGAACTGTTGGATGGTGGAATGGTTTTGTGAAGATCGCAGGATCGCTTTCGTGACGCTCAGCCCAGAAGGAAGGATTCTGGAACGGGGTCCGAACCAACGATCGGAACCACAGGAACCAACCAAAGAGGAAGACCTCGCGGATCGACGCCANGCCTTGCTGGAAGCACTGGAACTGGCGCGTGCCGCGGGCAATGAGCCCGAGCAAGATGAAATTCTTCAGTTGTTGGAAAACCTGGAGCGAACCGACGGGGTTTCGATGGCACGGGTGGACCCTGCTAAATGGCTGGAAGAGGCCCGCATCATCGGCAGCTACGATCTAGTCGCTCTGCGCTGGTCTGCCATCGAAAGGAAGGTTCCTTTTCAAGTTCATGTGGAGCGACAGCAGGGAGATACGTGGCAAGATCTCGGCTTTTTATCCTTGGAGAAAGGGGTTTGGATGGATCCCGACGTGCTGCCGGGCGAGGCCACTGTTTATCGTCTTCGTTGTCAGCAAGCCGATGGTTCATGGATGAGCCAGAGGATCTTGCAGGCAACCGCATCGGAGCTGCAGGAGGCCTCTCTACCCACCTACCACCTCGAATTGGACGCCACCGCTTGGNCNCGCATGCTGGACGAACCCACCCGTGACANCGAGGCTTCCGGAACCTTTCTCTGGCAAGGCAGTCACTGGCCGATGAAGCTGCGGTTGCGCGGGGCCAGCACGCGCCATGCGCTGAAAAAAAGTTTNCGNGTGTCCTTTCNNGAAACCAGCCCNATGGCGGACTCNGTGGTTTACTTCAAGGCCGAGCCGATGGATCACACGCTGCAGCAGGAGAAACTCTCCCATGATGTCTTTCAGGCCGAAGGCCACCCGTGTTCTCAAGTGCAGTATGTGAACCTGACGCTCAACGGGGTGTATCAGGGNGTCTATCTTCAGGTCGAACCCATCCGCACGCCGTTCAAGGCTCGGGCCGGATTGGATCCGCGCGGCCACCTGATCCGTGCGGCCACTTTTGGGGATCCGGGACAGCCTGGGCTGGGGGATCCGCGAGGTTCACGCGATGAGGAAGCCCTGGAAGCACTCGAGGGGTTTTTGCGGGGCGCGTGGAACGAACCGGACGCTTCCTTTGCGGATTGGATTCACCAACATATGGATTGGCCCAGAGTCTGCGATTACCTGGCCTTGCAGACCCTGTGTCATCGCAGCGAAATCGAATCCAACGATTATTTTTTTTATCAGGATCCAGAAACAGGTCAGTGGTCGTTCATCCCCTGGGATCACAACAACGGCAACTTTGCCGTGCTTGCCTACCAGAACCGATTGCANGAACCNCATATCTCCATCTTTCCCCAGACCGTGCTCTCCGCAGGGTGGAAAGTATCNTACAGCTACGTCCTTCACTCGCGAATCTTTCGTGATCCGATCCTGCGAGCNTCCTATCTTCGTCGCCTTGAGGGTCTGGTGTCCACCTGGGTCATGCAGGGTCGATTGGCCGATCACATCGCGCAAAATACGGCACAGTTGCANGCGGACTTTCCCAGGGATCCCTACCGGCATCCATTTCGGGGTGAAGACCCTTTTCTCACATCGGGAGAAAGGATGAAGACTTGGGTGCAGGAACACGGGAAACGTCTGCTTGAGCAGATCGAGGAAGCCCGGGAAACGAATCCACAACCCTTACTGACCTTTACGGGTTGGGAAGCCAATGCCGCAAGACTTCGCTGGAAACAAGNNAAGGGCTTGAACCCNGGGCNGGATTCCCTTGCCCTTGGCTTGCGAACCGGTGAAATCACCCGTCAGATCCCCATGGCATCGCTGAATCCATCCTTGCGTGAAGGCCATTGGGAAGTCTCNNTNCCCATGGACCGNCNNCANGGAGGNNTGGCAGCCCTTTTGCGCACCCATGCCGAAGGCAACCGAACCGCACCCAGAGACGATGACGANGGGGATCGCGACCGTGATCCTGACAGGCTTCTGGACTTTTGCTACCTGCCCTTTCCTTGAGAGCCTGAAACCCATGCAAGCCTTGAAGGATCCAGGATCCAGGGTCCATTGATTCACCATTGAATCCACCTCGGATGCGATTACATTAGCCTCATGAAGGTTGATGCCTCCATGGATGCAGTGATGGAAAAAGTGTGGGAAGGCCAGCGGATGAANGCTGCTGAGACCGCACAACTCTACCAGCTTCCCCTNGAAGTGCTGGGTTCTCTGGCNCATCGTCGCCGCGAATTGGCCAAGGCGGAGGCCTATGACGGGCGCGGCAACGAGATCATCACCTACAATGTTGATCGCAANATCAACTACACCAACGTCTGCAACGTCTACTGCAAGTTCTGCGCTTTCTATCGCACCGCCAAGGACGAAGATGCCTACGTCATCACCAAAGAAGAGCTGGATCAGAAGATCNAGGAAACCGTTGCCCTNGGGGGAAACCAGATCCTGATGCAGGGTGGACACCACCCTTCTTTGACCCTGGACTGGTATCTGGACATGCTCTCTCACATCAAAAAAGAGTTCCCGCAGGTCAACATCCATGCCTTCAGCCCGAGCGAGTTCATTCATTTTCAGAAGGTGTTTGATCTGCCCATGGAGGATCTGCTGCGACAATTCAAGGAAGCAGGTCTGGGATCCATCCCCGGCGGCGGNGGAGAAATCCTGGTGGACCGCGTGCGTCAGCGCATCGCACCGCTCAAGGCCATGAGTGATGAATGGCTGGGGGTGATGGACGTAGCGCATCGGATGGGTCTGAACTCCTCGGCGACGATGATGTTTGGTCATGTCGAGACGCTTGAAGATCGGATTGAGCACCTCGAGCGGGTGCGGGCACAGCAGGATGCCACCGGGGGCTTCACCGCCTTCATTGCCTGGACCTTTCAACCCGAAAACACCCGTCTCAAGGCCAAGACCGTTGGCGCTCATGAGTACCTGCGCATGCAGGCCCTGAGCCGCATCTACCTGGACAACATTCCCAACATTCAAAGTTCCTGGGTCACGCAGGGCCTGGAAGTCGGGCAGGTGGCTCTGACGTATGGAGCCAATGATCTGGGAAGTATCATGATCGAGGAGAATGTGGTCAGCAAGGCAGGCACGACCTTTCAGATGACGGTGGAAGACATGCACCGCCTGATCNAGGACCTCGGCTACGAACCCCGCCAGCGCAACAACTGGTATCAGTTGGTAGCCTAAGAATTTCCATNATGGATGAGGCTGTGACCAGGCATGTCTAATACGGCTTTCACGAGCGATTCATGATCCACATTCAACCGATGCCCAGGNTGACTTTCAGATTAAACGNTCGAGATTACCGACGTCTCAAGGCTCTTTCCGTTCAACGAAAGACATCGTGCTCTGCGANCATTCGAGAGGGGTNGAATCTCCTTTTGCANGGCAAGCAAAAAGCCTCTNTGGCTCAGCGAGCAGCNGGGGCGATCGGAGGAGCCTCAGGGCCTGCGGATCTTTCAACTTCAAAAAAATACTTCAAGGGTTGCGGCAGCAGCGGACAGAGTTGACTCCAACCTTCTTTGATGGACCCATCATGAGGTTCAATGGGTTGCTGGCATCGATGAATCTCTTTGGATCGGTATAGGCGCACGCGTCTGCTGGTTTTTCTCTTTGAATT
>NYYT01000007.1 GCA_002686885.1 Pedosphaera sp. | reverse complement strand
CCTGCTGCGGTCATGGTGGTTGCCGGCGCCATTCTGCTGTTGCTCATGATTGTGGTCGTCCCCAAATTCAAGCAAATCTTTGCAGACATGCTGGAAGGCAAACCTTTGCCCGGATTTACCCAATTCGTGATGGGTATCAGTGATTACATCAAAGATAAAACCATCATTTTCCCCGAGTGGGCGGGAGGATGGTTCTTTCCTGGCCCTGCTGTTTGGTATCCCATCGCTTTTGTTATTTGTCTCAAAATTATTGCCCGAACCAAATACGGTAGTTACTGGCTTGACTTTGCAAAATTAAAAGCGCCTGTGATTGGTCCGTTGGTGAGCAAAGTGGCCATCTCCCGTTTCACGCGAACCTTGGGAACCTTGGTCAGTAGCGGTGTTCCCATTTTGCAGTCTTTGACCATTGTGCGCGAGACGGCTGGAAACCAAGTCGTCAGTCGTGCGGTTTCGGCTGTGCACGAAAGTGTCAAGGAGGGTGAAACCATCACCGTTCCCCTTGAGCAATCCAGGGTGTTTCCACCCATGGTGATCAGTATGATCGACGTGGGTGAGCAGACCGGTGCTTTACCGGAGATGCTCATGCGCATTGCTGACAACTACGACGAAGAAGTGGACAACGCCGTGGCAGCGCTCACCTCGCTTTTGGAGCCGATCATGATTGTCTTTCTGGCCATCATCGTTGGAAGTATTGTGATCGCTCTCTTCCTACCCCTGATCGCACTCATTGATCAGTTGGGCGGTGCGGGCTGAACCATCCGTCTGGAGCTTCGTCGCTCACAGCCTTCCATCTGCCACTCCTGCAGGGAGATGCAGGAGGCCTGTTGTATCCAATATTGGCATTGACACCCAGCGCCCCCGCCGTGTAAATACATTGTATTGACACTCGGTAATTAGAACCCGTTGAAAACGGCCGTTGCATGGAATTTGATTGGGAAGACACCTCCGCAATTTCAGAGAACTGTTCTTTTGAGACGCGTGATATTGAAGAATCCTTTGAAGATCCTTTTGCACTGCGGCTATTGCCCGATTCAGAGCGATTCTCTGCTCAGGCTCGTTATTTCAACTTGGGAAGGTCTGCCGCGGGGGTTGGCTTGTTCAGTGTTTACCGAACAAACGGCAAGCAGTTTCGGGTCATTCTCTCTCGAGAGTTGACAGAAGATGAAGTGTATTTTTATCAGCGACGATTGACACAGATGATTCGCTAAACTTGGAATAATGGGAACCGCAACCGCCATGCATGCCATCACCAGCTGGGAAGAAGTGCCTGTTTTTGAGGGGGAAGCTTCTGAAGCTGCCTTCTGGGCTGCTCACAGCGTCGATATCCGTCTCATGCAGGATTCGGTGGTCGCTGGCAGCGAATCCTCTGAATCGGTGACCATCACTCTGAGAATGGACCCGAAAATGCTATCAAGGATCAAGCGCCTGGCGCGTTCCAGATATTTGAATTATCAAAGCATGATCAAACAATGGTTGGGAGAGCGTATCGACCAGGAGATGGCCGAAAAAAGGACTCCTGAAACCGTTGTCGGGCAGGGTTGAGTCTCTCCTCTGAAATGTCAGATTGACCATGAAAGTAAAGTTCACCATGAGCATCCAACCACCCGCGGCGCAGCCACGGGGAGCGTGGAATGGGTTTACACTCATTGAGCTTTTGGTGGTTATTTCCGTGATCGGCATCCTTGCTTCCTTGATTGTCGGCGTTTCGGGAGTGGCGACTTCCAAAGCTCGTGTCAGTCAAGTTCAAGCGCTTCTGAACAAGGTGGGAACCGCCATTGACACCTATCATGCGGATTTTGGTTCTTACCCGCCGGATGCTCGTTTTTCCAACGGCTTGTCCAATACGGCGACCAATCAGCTGTTTTACGAGCTGACCGGTTCGGTGGCTCAAGCCGATGGGACTTACTTGCCGCAAGGTGGTGGGCAACCCATTCGTGGTCAGGAGCTAAGGCGTCATTTTGGCGTCAAAGGCCTGCAGAATGTCGCCATGAACCAAGCAGAATCCAAGGGCTACCTGACTTTGAGTGATTCCCAGATCGGTCTCCTTTCGGTCGACCCTGAGATAAGGCTGCTGACGGCTCCCATTCCATGGCCGCTGAAGGATTTTCCCAGCGATGCGGTTTACCAGAACGTTTTGGGCCAGAACATTTCCATGGCTTCGCTGCGGCCGATTCAAAGTGCCGATCCCAATCTCAGGCGTCTGAACCCCTGGCACTATCGATCCAGTGGTTTGGATCGGTTCAATCAACAATCATACGATCTTTGGCTGGATTTACCGGTTGGAACGAAAGTCTACCGTATCAACAATTGGAGTCAGCAGCCCAAAGTCTTTGAAGCGCTCCCTCAACCATGAGGCAGCCTCAACGCGTCAAACTACAGAAGGTCATTTAAAGAAGGATATGAGGAATTTAAACCCAACCCGCCCAGGAGCCGCTCGCTCGGCCTTTACGCTGATCGAGCTTCTTGTCGTGATTGCCATCATCGGAATTCTGGCAGGCATGCTCTTGCCGACTCTTTCCAAAGCCAAGGAGAAAGCCAAAGTGGCCGTTGCGCGTAATGACATCAAGGCCCTTGAAGGAGCCATTGGTCAATACAATGCGACCTACAGTCGGCTACCTTCTTCCAAGGGAGTCCGTGCCAGTCTCAACAATCAGACCAATCCTGATTTCACCTATGGAACCGCCAATGCGTATGAAACCACCCAAGGTCAGGTGTTGGGGAATAAGCTTGGAGCCAATGTGGATGCCTCTGGAGGGGGGGTTGGTAATCGCGGGATTGCCCTTCAAGCCAGCAATGCAGACTTGTTGGCCATTCTGATGGATTGGCCGGCCTACCCGAACGGTGTTCCGACTCAGAACCCGAACCATGTTCAGAATCCTCAGAAAATAGGGTTTCTGGATGGCGTCAAGACCACCGAAAACCGCAATGCCGGTGGGATTGACCCGGATGGTGTGTTTCGCGATCCATGGGGAACCCCTTACATTATCACGCTCGACTTGAACTACGATGGCAAGTGCCGGGATGGTTTTTACAGTAACCCGGCCGTTTCTGGAAAACCAGATTCTCTGGCAGGCTTTGGAGGCCTGGTGCCCGTTGGGGGACAGCCTGGAAACCCCTTGGAATACAATGGAGATGTGATGATCTGGTCCGCCGGGCCAGATATGCAAGTCAACTCGGCCGAGTCGGCAACTGTTGGTTTCAACAAGGATAACGTGCTTAGCTGGGAGTGATTTCATGAGCCTCATCCACCCAACACCTGCCCGCATTGCCTCCTCTCTGAGGGGCTGCAGGCCCGACACATCTGATCGTGCGGGTGCCCCTGGCGCTTTCTCGCTGATCGAGTTGTTGGTGGTGGTGGCCATTATCGGATTGCTCTCGGCCGTGACGCTCCCTTCCCTCAAAGGTCTCAACAAGTCCAATGTGCTCAAAACAACCCATCGNCAGCTGGTCGATGATTTGACCTTGGCAAGGACCATGGCGATCAACAACCGAAGCACGGTCTACGTGGTTTTTCTGACCCCGGTGATTTCGGATGCGGGTTTGTTGGGGAATCTCCCNCCCACCGAGTTGGAGCGNATTGCCGAACTCATCCCGGGCCAANTGACTGCCTATGCTTTGTATACCACCCGGAAGGCAGGAGATCAGCCGGGTCGTGAAAACCCCAGCTTTGCCACTGATTGGAAGTTTCTTCCCGACGGGGTTTTCTTTGACCCTGAAAANTTCAACCCCCAGCGCATGAACTTGGCTGACCCGGTTCAGCGATCNTTGCCCTACACCACGGTGGAAAAGTTTTTCATCACCGAAAATCCACAAGTGCCCTTGCCAGTCCTGGGCTTCAACGCTCAAGGGCAACTCATCACTGGCCGTGATGAAGTGATCAGTTTTCGCGAAGGCAGCATTTTCGTGCCTCGGGATGCCAATGGAAACCCTCAAGTCGGTCCCATCGATCTGGTGGATAAATCAGGAGGGGATGTGCACCACGTTCATGTCAACTGGCTGACCGGCCGAGCCAAGGCCATGGTGCCGCAACTGGATTGATGAAGGTCACAGAGCCCATGCGAACAACTTCACAGAGCGCAACTCGCGCTGCAGGTCCCACCAGGGTTGGTCAGGATGGATTCACCATGGTGGAGATTGCTCTTTCGATTGCGATCGTGGCCTTCGCCATGGTGGCCATTATCGGGATCATGCCCACGGGGTTTGAAGCCCAGCGTCTGAATCGGGAAGAGACCATCATCAACCAAGATGGGGCCTACCTCATGGAAACCATTCGAAGTGGAGCTCTTGGGTTGGATGCCCTGACCAATTTCGTCGACTCGATCGTGATCACCAACAACCGAGGTACGCTTCGCAGCATGGGCGTCTCGGAAAATGTGAATGCCAGTGGCTCGGCCATTCCTCTGGTCAACGGGCATTTCATTGTCGGGATGCTGTCCACNCCTCANNTGGAACTTCTGGGGCGTGACCGCCAAACAGGNAGTCCCTTTTTCATNACCAACGAGGTGNCGGCNATGATGCGGTCCATCAGTGGTAATGCCGGAGAGCGGTTTCTGGACCCGCAATACANGGAGAATGCTTTTTCCTACTTGCTGAGCACACGCATCGTGTCTCACCAGNCCTCTCCCACCAANTCTTTCGGATCCAACTCCGGTTTGGCTATTTCTACCAATCGGTTTGCCACGGCTGCCAACATCTCCAGCAACCTGTATGACCTCCAACTCACTTTTCGTTGGCCGGTGACAAAGGTTCAAGTCCAGG
Organism: Pedosphaera sp.; assembly: GCA_002686885.1. Classification (GTDB taxonomy): domain Bacteria; phylum Verrucomicrobiota; class Verrucomicrobiia; order Limisphaerales; family AAA164-E04; genus UBA7971. Next base: position 49,883 of record NYYT01000007.1, on the reverse strand, counting down.
GNNCACGCAATNAACCCGAAATACAATACCGTGTNGGGAAAAATGAAAAAATCTTTCGCACCTTGATCAGTGGTCGACTGCTCAAGACCAATGGCTATCCGTTCCTGCCACTGTCGGATCGGAGAAACAGTCTCCCACTCTACTATTTTGACAATCANTCCTATGCCCCACCGGCTTTATGATTTCGGACTTCAGCGCCANNAGAAAAGCAAGATCAGGGTTTAAGCCGAACCGAACCCGTGGTCAGGCTCTGATGACAGGGTTTTCACTCATCGAAGTGCTTCTGGCTGTCTCGATCATGTCGGTGATTGTCTATGGGTTGTTCTCCATGTTCAACCAAACTCAGAAAGCCTTGATCTCAACCTCCAAGCAGGTCGATGTGATGGGTTCGGGCCGGGTGGCCATTGACCTGTTGGTGGAAGATATCCAACAGGCTGAGTCTCCAGCGCTTCCTTTGCTGTCCACATTGTCGCCGACGACCGTCGAGCTTCCCCACATGCTGGGAACCGTTGAGCGACGCTATGCTTATCAGCCCATGTTACAGCAACTGATTGACTTTGGGCCAGGGGTGCCCTCGATAAGAACCAATCTGCTTCAGAATGTCTTTTTTCTTACCCGGTCCAATCAGAACTGGGTTGCCAAGGGATTCTTTTTCTCCCCGACGACCAATATGGTGGCCCCGGCCGACACGGTCAGTCNTGGGTTTGGAACGTTGTTCCGTTTTTCTGCTCCCAATGCCGACCTGACGGTGGCCAACCCAGCCTTACGCTTCTTCCCTAAAAGACGACTCAATCATGGGCTGCTGGGGAATCTCTGGGANCAATTCAATCAGATCCAGAGTCTGAGCCCCANCCAGTCCACCAATCCTGTCTTCAATGCCGTCGTCTCTCCCTTGATCGAGGGTGTGGTTCACTTCAAGTTGCAGCCCATCGACAGTGAGGGTCGACCGATGCTCTACTACACCAACTTCAATGCGATGGGTGAGACCATCAATCTTGGATATCGGAACACCATTCTTGAACGAGAAGAAACCTCGCTCGGTGTGCTTGCGGGGCAAACACGGTATCGCTTCTACGGAGATGCGTTGCCCGCNTTNATGGANCTGGAACTCGGTGTGTTGGATCCCGAGGTTCTGGTTCGGGTACGTTCCATGCCCAATCTCGATGCTGCTCGGGCGTTTCTGCGTGACAAGCCTGAAGCGGTTCATCTCTTCCGCCGCATGATTCCACTGAACACTGCCAACCCTATTGAGTTGATGACCCCATGAAGCTGAAAACCAAAGAGCAAGGTGTTGTGCTGGTGATTACCCTGATCATGCTTTCAGTGGTAACGCTCATGGCGATTGTCTTTCTGGGCGTCAGNCGGCGNGAACGGGGTACCGTCAATGTAACGACCGATCACCTGACGGCTAAAATGGCCGCTGAAGCGGGTATGGCCCGTGCGCAATCCGAAGTGATTGGTCGCATGTTGGGTTCTTCCAATCGATTTCATTTNGATTACGCCGTNTCGACCAATTTCGTCAANCCTNCNGGGTTTGATGTGACGGACACCTCGTTCAATGCGCTCAACGCCAGCGACCGACTGCCNAACGGNCGTGAGATTTCCAATGGCTTCNTGATNGCCGTNAATGCNGGCAATCAATANTACGATCCCAGAGCGCCGGTTTATGTGGACAACATCTNCTACAANGNGCGTAGCCGTCAGTTNGAGCGACAAGTAGAATCCCGCCACTACCTTGATTTCAATCGTAACGGGCGCTTTGATCCCACAGGNCTGTTNCCGGCACTCGACGAAAACAACACCATCCTGCAAAACCNTCAAGGTCTTGGCGTATGGACCCGGAACATTGGGGATCCCCAGTGGATTGGCATTCTGGAACANCCCAATCAACCCCACTCGGCNACCAACCGTTTCATTGGCCGTTATGCCTACATCATCATCCCCGAGGGGCGNACNCTNGATCTGAACACCATCCACAACCAGATTCGGCAAACGAGCGCCAATCAGGATTATTTTGTCCGCAATCAGGGGGTGGGCCCTTGGGAATTGAATCTTGGTGCGTTTTTNAACGACCTCAATCCACGTATCTGGCCCAACTATCGTTATCAGGATCCCATCATNGGAGGNGCCCATAATACGGGGCGGGCTTTCAACGACGCACTTTCCATTTTGAGTTACCGACGTGCCAGTCAGCCCATGGGTACCCTTGGCATGGTTGCCAATCCCTCACCGCTGCAGCTTCAGACCGATTTCGTAGATCTCTTTGCCAATGGTCCCTACCTCATGGCCAACTCATGGCTCTCAGCGGATGTGGCAGACACTCCGACAGGGCAGGCTTGGTGGGGAAGTGACACTTGGAGGGCTTTTTACGATGTGCAGGAGTTGTTGGATCCCAACAAGGTCGTNAATGTGGCTGCTGCGAGTGAAACGGGACCGGGACCCAAGTCCCTCAGCGAGCGATTGCTGACCGTCCCCGGGTTGACCAATAATGCCACGTTCGANCGATACACCTACTACCGTCTGATTTCGCAGTTAGGCACTGAATCGGTTCCTTCGACACAGGTGCGTAGTTACCGACTGGCCATCGAGGATGCANTNCCCACCNTGAGGGAGGTGCAGACCAATAAGATTCACCTCAACTACGACAANTTTTCCAATCATCAGACCAATTTCGTTGATTGGAACCCNNGCACCCTGTTCATGCTCTCAGCCCAGCGCATGTTGATGGCCAATCGGATGACCAATCCTCCACCTTTCAATGTCCTCAATGCCCAAGGACAGCAAGTCTCGGTGCCNGGCACGAATTTTCATNTGATAGGCGATACCTATGTGAATCGGGACTTTTCACTCACNAACATNCAGGTGTGGCCGGAGAAGGCGCCGGGAATTCATGAATACACTGCCAATGTGCACCAGCTGCTCCAGCTGGCGGCCAACTTGACCGAGCCCGTCACCACCAATCGACCTTTTGCCCAGCTTGCAGCCAACACTTTTGACCGTCTGCCGCTTGTCTTTCGGCCTCAATTTGGTGTGAGAGAAAACGGTTCAGTGGTCATTACCAACTACGTTGAAGTCACCAACGACGCTNCAGCCCAGTTGAGTCGTCCCTTCCGTGATTTGAGATTTGCAGCCCAGCGCGCNGCANTGACTCCNAACGACAACGTCTTTGGCATTCCATGGGTGATTGCGGCNAAAAAGGGNCTGCCGAATTTCAANGAATACGGTGTGATGACCACTCTGGAAATGACCCGTAAGTTGGAGATCAACAAGACAGCNCCGGCGGCTCCGATGAACCTTTGGCAGACCAATCAGATGATGGTCATCGGTATTTCCAACATGTTCGGCATGGAGGCCTGGAACTCTTACCAGACGGACTATCCCCGCGGTGTGCGATTGCAGGCAACGGTTCAGAGCTCCATGGTGGTCACCAACCGGCGGGGAATGCTGCTTCGCTCCAATTGGTTTACCCCGTCTCAGGATCAACTCATCGGTCCATCCGAATGGGCTGGTCAGGCCTTTGAAATCCCGATGCAGCAAACCGTCGTCACTCTGACCAACAGCGTCTACAGTCACTTGACGGGTCAGTTGATCGAAGCGGCNTTTCTTTCACCTTATNTGTTCCCCGATCGCAACATCTTCCCGACTCCTGAAATCGGCCTGGCGATGACCAATCGCGTTCAGTGCGTCATGATTGATGAGCAGACGCAACGAGTCATTGATTACGTCAACTTGGACAATCTGGTCACGCGCATGGATCTGACTCAGGAACTCCTGGGGGCTGCCGTGGGTGGTGTGGGTTCGGGTGACTCTCGCATGTTCTGGTCGACCAACCGGCTTGGAGGAGGGACACAACTCACCATTCCGACCGAGGGTGTGATCAACCAGATTTTNACCTCGNTGGANGAAATCCCCGTTTCTCAGCAGCTCTGGTCCAGTTTTCTGGGCCGTGGCACNGGCCGAGATCGAGAAGAAGCGGTGGATCTGTTCCGCACCTTTGTAGGGTTCCCTCCCCGATACCTCAGTGGACAAGCCCTCGCGTTGGGCTATCAACGCTTGAGGGATCCGCGCAAGAGTTATGTGAGGCAGGTGCCTTTCACGCCATCACTCAAAAAGGTGATCTACAACACCTGGCAAGCCAATGATCCGCTGGTGCATTATACAGCGACNGATTTGACCGACCTTGAACAGCGGGCCAACCGAAGCCAACTGATCGACCCACCGGATCGTCCCATAGACGATCGGGTTCACAACATCGGTAAGATCAATACCCGTTATCGACCCTGGCCCNCNGGCAATGGGNCGGATGTCTCCGAGTACAACATCGCCTTCAAGGATCCGATGATTCGGCGATCGGATGATTGGCAGTTTCCAACCAACCGTTACCCCAANGTGGGCTGGTTGGGCCGTGTGCATCGTGGTACGCCGTGGCAGACGGTGTATCTGAAATCGGCGATCGGAACCGATGGNCAAGGTCGCATNTACCANATGACCGANCTGCCTGAAATCAGCTCACCGGTGACTGAAGGCTACCCATTCCAGACACTGTATGGAAATCCNGTGGATGGATTTCAGGACGCTCTGGCAGANNATGNCGGNATGGATGGCTCNCGNGCCAATGTCATGGCGATCTCACAACGTAACTGGCTCCGCTGGNCAGGAAGTCTGGGAACCCATCCGACCAACGACTGGAAAATGCTCGAACAATTCACCACGGCATTGGATGAGAATGCCTCGCGCGGTTTGCTTTCAGTCAATCAAACCGGTATGGCGGCCTGGTCTGCAGTCCTTTCAGGGGTGGTAGCGCAAACCAATCTTTCCTCAGATGACATTTTGAATCGAGATCTAGAGAGGCTGCAATCTCCTGCTTATCAAGCGATCACCATTCAGCCTGGAGGTCTGGCTGCTTTGCCGCAAGCAGGCACCGAACTCAGTGCCATGGCTTCCATGGTCAATGGCCCCTATGGGATCAACGGCGTGCGCCGTTTTCTGCCTAATGGCAAGTTCCGTCATCTTGGTGAATTGCTAGCGGCCCCGGCACTGAGTATCCAGTCGCCTTATCTTGCCTGGGATGAAAGCGTTTCCTACCAGAGCGGCATTGATGACATGGCTTATGAGCGGATCCCTCAACAAATTCTATCCCTGGTGAAAGCCGACGAGCCTCGGGTCACGGTGTATGCCTACGGACAGGCCCTGAGGCCTGCGGCACAGTCCTTGCGGTCCGAGCCGAATCCTCCCCGGCTGTTCAATATCTGCACCAATTATCAGGTGGTCGGGGAATATCTTTTCCGCAGGGTGGTTGGCTTCAATGGTGCCATGACCAACTTACAGGCAACCGTGGAAAGTGAGAGCGTTCTGCCCTTTGATTGATTGAGTTCTGGCACAAAGGGAACAACAAAAAGTAAAAGGTCGGAACGAACAAATTAAGGAAATGATGCGATTGAGTGGCAGACTGAGGGCAGGGTTGGGGATGGTCATCCTTGGGCTTGGGCTATGGTATTGGCATGGCACCCGTCCCTCGGTGACGGTTCCATCGCAGGAAGATGCCCAGGCTGCNTCCTCGTTGAGAAGTTTGACCCANCAACCCTCNACCCTTTTGACTCGGTTGGATGAAGTGAGNCGNCACGCNACCGAAAGCCATNCCGANGTTGTAGCTCCTTTTCTTGAGANCTTGCCTGAGGATNCGGATCANCCTCACCGTTTACGGAATACNTCCACACGTCTNAACGTTCTCAGCCGTCTGGATGAGGCGATCNTGCTNAACAANGCCTTGCTCGATACCCGGTCCAAACGCAAGCTGGGCATCCCTGAGCACCTGCAGGCGCCAGCTCGCACGCACGCTTTCCTTGTTCAGACAGAAACCGACTTCGATCGGGTGATCACGGCCGAGATCATGGAGACGTTTGGTCTGGTTAAAGTCTCTTACATTCCCAATCAGACCTGGCTGGTGCGTCTGCATCCAGATCAGCTGCCACAGTTGAGGAATCTTGCGGGTGTGAGAGCTGTGATCCCCTACGCACCCTATTTCAAAATCAGCGAAGCTCTGCTCGAACAGGCTGCCGACCAACTCGACCTGGATCGGGGAACGATGCTGCGTTTGACTTCTTATCCAGGGGAGGGGACCCAAACTCGCTCCGCTCTGGTATCCATGGGTGTGGACGTATTGCATCAATCCACATCACCTTTTGGAGAGCAATTTGTGGTGGGCGTTCCACCTCAAGGGCTGGTGCCCCTGGCTCAACTCGATCTCGTTCAGTGGGTCGAACCGTTTGAACATCGAGTCTTCGCCAATGACCTGACCCGAGTTTTGGTGGGCGTCGATCTGGAGACCACCAATGAAACCAATCAAAACCACCATGGGCTCAGCGGGGAAGGCATGTGGGTGAATGTCAATGACACAGGCATTGATTCCAGTCATCCCGATCTTGGTACTCGGGTTTACTCCGATGACTTTTCTCGATTTTTTCCGGATAGCTTCTCATCGCTGGAGAACGAAGATCGTGGGTCCGATTCACGGACAGTCTTATCTGCCCATCGGGATCTTCTGGGGCACGGAACCCACGTGGCAGGTATCATCGCTAGTTCTGGAGAGAATTCTCCCACGGTGACCAATGTCATCAACTCAGCGACCAACGCCAATTTCCATGGCATGGCTCCCAAAGCGAGAATCTATTCTCTGGCCATTGACCCTCTCGCCGGCCCCCTTGAGTCAGATGAAGTCATTCAAAGTGATGCTGCTACCTTCAATTACATCACGCGTGGTCGTACCAATGCGATGATTTCCAACAACAGCTGGAATTATCCGGATTCACAGGAATATGGACTTTCCGCCGCCAGTTTCGATGCAGCGGTACGTGATGCCCTTCCGTTTGAAGAGGGGGATCAACCCATGGTCTACGTGTTCTCGGCTGGCAATGATGGTAATGGACAATTCAACGGGCGCGGAGGAGCTTCTGGGAGCATTCTGGCACCCGCGACCGCGAAGAATGTCATCACCGTGGGAGCCATAGAAAGCCTGCGATACCTCACCAATGAGGTGATCACAGGCTACATGGATCAGGTGACCACCAATGATGTTGGAGTGGCTGAAACCAATCAGATTCCCATCCTTGAAAAAGCTTTTCTTCCTGAAACCGATTCTTCTACCGAGGTCGCTGCCTTTTCTTCCAGAGGTAACGTGGGCGTGGGTGTGGAGGGCGAAGGGGGCCGATTCAAGCCAGATGTGGTCGCACCCGGTACCTTCATTGTTTCCACGCGCAGCAAGCACTGGGAAAACCCGGAAAATGACCAGGAAGTGACCTTTGCCAGAAGAGAGGGGCTTTCGGTCAATCCGGGAGAATTGATTCCCAATGCCTTCTTCGTCCCCATGGAAGCTGTCGAGATGCGTGTTCGCATCCGCCCCAACGCAGACGCTCCCCTTGCTTTGCCGGACTTACCCATCTATGTGGCTTTGGGCCGCTTCCCGACTGCTGAGGACTTGGCAGGTAGCAATGAGGTCATCCTGGACCCTGAATCGGAGGAGCCTCTCAAGCTTTATCCGGGAAATATCTACTTCATCAGCGTGGGGAATGACTCTTCCTCCACAGCGGTGTTCGATTTGGAAACCGAGATCGTCACCGAAGAAGAAAAAGAGGATTATTTCAAGCAGCTGGGAGAGATGAATGATGGACTGGCTCCGCACTACCGTATGGAGTCGGGAACGAGTATGGCGGCTCCAGTGGTTTCCGGCATGCTGGCCTTGATGCAGGAATTTCTGGTTGAAAAGGAAATCAACCCATCGCCTGCCCTTCTAAAAGCGCTGCTGATCAACGGCGCCAGGTCTTCTGGAACCCTCTATGATTTCCAGATAGATCCATTGATCAACTTTCAAGGTTGGGGGGTGCCCAACTTGAACCATAGTTTGCCGACCAATTTGCTTCAAACCGCCGACAATCGTTCATCCTCACTTCAATTTTTCGATCAGGATCCTGATCGGGCTTTGGCTACAGGGGAGTCCATGTCCTGGGATCTAAACGTCTCCACCAACGGTGCTCGAGCTTTCCCACTCCGTGTCTCACTGGTCTGGACCGATCCTCCCGGAAATCCTGCGGCCGGCATCAAACTGGTCAACGATCTGGATTTGGTGGTCTCCAACACTGTTTCAGGTGAGGTGTTTCTGGGGAATGATTTTCCTGAGGGTGCCCGCTTCACCCAGATGTCCTCCACCAATCAGGTTTCCGAGAGTGATGTGGTCAATAATGTGGAAAATGTGTTCATCAATGGCCCTCTTTCGACCAACTACGTGGTTTCGGTCATTGGGCGACGAGTCAATGTCAACGCAGTGCACGCGCATCCTGAGGGTGTGGTGCAGGATTTTGCTCTGGTCATCAGCAGCGGCGATGACATTGAATTGGAGGAGCCTTTCAAGCTGGAAGATCTGGATCCTGCCTTGCCAGATTTCACACCGCCTGTCTATGCCATCACCAATGGGATACCTCGACTGGAGGATCGTGTGGGCGCCAATGCCCCGCTTCTGGGAACGACCAACGGCCTGACGCCACAATGGCAATTCTACGCCTTCACCAATTCCTTGCCATCCACCAATGACGTCGGTTTCACCAATGGTCCCTACGTGGCGTTTGCGACCTTCCTCCCTCCACAACTGGGTCAACCTCGCGCCAGTGATGCAGATGTTGATTTGTATGTGTCCCGCGATCCAGGGCTGCTTTCACTGAACCCCGGTGTGATTGCTGGAGCGAGCAAATCCACCAACCAGGGGGGCACCGAGGTGGTCGTCTTTGAAAATCAGCCACTTGGCGAGGATGTGATTTATTATGTGGGCGTCAAATCCGAGGATCATCAAGGCGCCCAATACGCCATGGTAGGGCTCTCATCACCGGATCCTTTTGACTTCACCGATGCCAATGGGAACCGGGTGTTTCGAGGGATTCCGCTCAATCAGGGGATCATTCCCGATGGTACCCCATCGAGCCCGGGTGCGGCCCTTGGGATTGCCATTGGCAATCCGCTCAATGGTTTACAGGTTCAAAGTGTCATGGTGGAGACCCTTCTCTTTCACCAGGATATTGGAGATTTGCTGGGTAGCATCTCGCACGATGGAGTTTCAGCCGTGCTCAACAATCACATGCTGTATGATCCGTCCGGTGACTCGACCTTCCTTGCCGCGACGTTTGATGATTTCGGGCTTTATCCCGGAAGCATGGCTTCTGACGGGCCCGGTAATCTGATTAATTTCATCGGACAAAATGGTGTGGGAGTCTGGTTGATGACTATGGTGGATAACGCTTTGGGTCAAACGGGTAACTTGACCTCCTTCAATGTCATTGCCACACCCAATCAACTACTTGGAGAGGATGGTTTGACCAGCACCGTTCAGGCCGAAAGTTTTGCCTATTATTTTGTCGAGGTGCCGCCCGATGCCAGCGCTCTCAATGTTCAACTCACCGAGTTCGCCTTACCGTTGGACTTGTATCTGCGACATGAGGAATTGCCCACGCAGACCCTTTATGACAAGCGTACCTTGGGCTTGGACGGAGATGCCATGGTCAGTGTTACCATGACTCCTCGGGACATTCCGCCCCTGAACGCTGGTCGATATTTCATCGGGGTCTATAATCCCAATACCGAACCCGTTGATTTTCGACTTAATTATGATGTGGAGCGAAATTTGGTTGTGGATGCGGAGCAACCGTTTTTCACCGATGATCTTGAAGTACCCATCCTCGATGACGGGCTGACCCATGCCCAGATTTATGTGCCGGATACCCGGCCCATAGCAGAAGCAAAGATAGGTATCCGTCTGGATCATCCACGTCTTTCAGATTTGAGCCTCAATCTCGTCAGTCCTGAGGGCACCCGGGTGATGTTGATGGAAAATCGGGGAGGGGGCACTGAAACGGCTCTGGGCTCGGGTGATTCGCAAGCGCCTATCTTTGCCGGATTCAGCGACAACGAAGAGGATGCCGATACCCTGATCAAATTTGCTGAGGGTCCCTTTACGACCAATGCAGTGGTCAACGTTTATCCCATCAGTGGCTTTGAACAGGCAAGGGCACAGATTTATTCGTTGGGGGATACATTTCCAACCGATGTGGAGGATCGGGAGTGGGAGGTCATCTATGGTCGAGCCCGCCTCATGGGTCAGCGCGCGCCTTACGGACGGAAATTCATGCACATCCTCAGTTCCCGGATTGCCACCACGATTCCGACGCCGCCGGGCAGGAAATTTGACCTGATATACTCCACCCGCTCCTCAGCCGGGCGTGGATCCCCCGTTGGATACATCTACATGGATGGACGCAGGGCGCAGGTGGTGGATGGTTCCATTCGATGGAGGCGCAACACGCCCATTCGTTTTGAGACGAGCAAGCCCGAAACACTCCTCGAATTCAGTTATGTGCGGGGGCGACCTGCGATGTCACTGGATCAGATTGAGCTAAGGGACGCGGCAGCGGTGAAGTATTATTTCCCCGAGGAACCCCTCGAACACTTCAAGGGTGAATCAGCTCTTGGAGACTGGACCCTTGAAATCAATGATACTCGATCTGGTGGAGCAGAGGCGCCAGAGCCCATCCTCCAGAACTGGCAGCTACTCCTGAGTCTGGCCAATACCAATGTGCCGGCAACGACCTTACGGAATGGCCAGTGTTTCGCCGGCTCTCTTGAACCGGAAGAGGTAAAGTATTTCGTGGTGGATGTTCCGAGAATCGCCACTATGGCAACCAATTGGCTCACAGGAACGGGGGATCTCAAAATGTGGTTCGATGTGGCCGGCGTTCCCACGGGGGAATCGCCTCCCGATATTATTCCTCCCATCGACTATCATGGGGTGGATGGCGGTGAGGCCATGGTTCTTACCCTCGATGGAGCGTTGTTTTTTGATATGGAAACCAATCTGGTGGATGCAGCCGCTTCACCGGTCATGCTGCCAGGTCAGCGCTACTACCTTGCCGTGGCCAACACCGATGCAGATCAGGAACAATCCTACGAACTTTGCCTTCGTTTCGATGCGGATGATATCCCCATCATCGATCTTGAAAATCAGATACCCTACGAAAACACCATCCCCTTCACGGATGATTTGGATCTGCAGTATTACCGCTATCGCGTCGCTTCCAATGTGGTGAATCTTGATATCGAGCTGACTCCTTTGGATGGCGATGTGAATATGGTGGTGAAGAAGGATCTGCCGCTTCCCACTCTAAGGTTGTTTGACTATCGGGCTGATGAACCAGGTCCCGTCCTCGACAGTATTCAAATCACCAATACACCTCCCGCGACTTTGGAACCAGGTAGCTACTTTATTGGTGTTTTCAATGTGGAGCCTTCACAGGGTGATGTGAATTATTCTGTTCAGGTCACGGAGACCACGGTGCCTTACAACGTGATTCGTCTGGAAGACGGAGAAGCGATCGATTTTACCGTGGGCGACAATTATGTGTCGGATGATGCTTCCATCACCAATTACTTCATGTTTGACGTGGCAAGCACCAACGCCAGTACGGTGCGATTTGAAGTGCTGGATTCCGATGGAGACGGGGCCTTGGTCATGAGCCGAGAGGCACTGCCCTCTTTTGATGAAAACGATCGGCTCTCGCCTGTTTTTGGCGATCGACCCGGGACGGGTAAACTGCTTGTGCATACCAATGACGTATCACCCGTGCTGGCAGGGCGGTGGTTTCTCGCGCTGTTGAATCAGCAAACCAATGAACTCTCCTTTACTCTCCGTGCCAGCCTGGAGACCAATCAGCCACCGGTAATGGTTCTCACCGACAATCTCTGGACAACCAATTCCGTCGCGATCAATCAGGAGGGTTTTGACCAGGAAGTCGATTACTATCGATTTGCTGTGGATCCTGATTCGACCGAGGTTTCTTTTGTGTTGGACAACCTCATGAGTGACGAAACACTCAATTTGGATCTTTGGGTCAAGCGCGGATCCCTGCCGACCTTGACCGATGCCGACGGGCTGAGTCTCAATCTGGATACCGACACAGAGCGTGTTCTCTTCAATGCTTCTTCGGATCCCGCACTGGAAGCAGGAGATTACTATTTGGCTGTTGTCAACCGCGCGCCGACCGATTCTGAGCAGGTGACGTACCGCATCAAAGGCTCCCAACAGCTGGATCTTCCTGTGACTCCACTGGATTCGGGGGTTTGGTTTACCAACACCTTGAGTGGTGTGGTCACGGGCATGCCGGCTCCCATAGAAGTTTACTCCTTTGATGTTCATCCGGATGCCAACGAGGTTACCTTCACTCTTTCCAACTTACCGGATGGAGTTCAAGGCAATGTGGATTTGCTCCTGAAGCATGAGTCGATACCTTCCTTCAGTGATTTCGATGCGGCCAGCAACAATCCGGGCATCGTGGATGAAGTCATACTGCTTTCATCTGAAACCAATCCTCCCCTGCAGTCTGGTCGCTGGTATCTGACGGTCCTCAATCGATCCAACTTGGAGGTCGATTACAGGATTCAGGTTTTGGAAGACATTGACGATGGGCCCATCGTTGTTGAAGTGCCTTCCACCTTGGAATTTGGACCGGAGGGGCTTTGTATCGTCTGGACATCTGACCCGGGGGTTTCCTACTGGGTGGAAGGCAAAAGGCTCGAATCCGATCCAAACTGGGACGAATTGGCAGGACCCATTGTCGCAGAAACCATTGAGACTCAACACTGCCTGCCCGCCACGACACCGTATCAGGCTTTGCGGGTCGTGATGCGCATCGAACGCCCGAGTGCCTTGCCCGTCATTGATCCGAAACTAACATGGGCAGGTGAAGCGATTTGTCTTGAGTGGGAAACACAGACTGACCGCCAGTATGTCGTTCAAGCCAAGATGGCGCTGACAGATTTGGATTGGAGTGAACTCGCTACGCTGCCCGGCAACGGTGAGCTGGTGACCTACTGCCTGGATCAACCTGTCGATTTCTCGTTCTTTCGTATTCTCGAATCGGAGCAGGAAGAGCCGCGACCTCTTGATGAGTTTGCTGAGATAGACCTCAACTTCGAAGGAGATCAATTGTGTCTTCAATGGAATGCTGAGTCTCAGCGTCAATACTTCATCGAGGGTCGAAGGGATTTGCTGGCACCCTGGCAGATCATCGATTCCATTGTGGCAGCATCGGCAGAGGAATCCTTCTGCATGGTATTGCCTTCTCCCTGGCAATTTATCCGGGTGCGTATCGGAGACCTTGTCACTGAGCCTCCATCGGTGGCAACTTATATCGATGCCGTCCTTAGCCTGGATCAGGGCAATGTTTGTTTGCAATGGTCCTCCACTGAGGGACAAGGTTACACCATTGAAGCCAGAGAAGGCCTGAGCGAGCCGTGGATCGATTGGCAATCTCTGGTTGCTCAAAGCCAGGAGTCTTCTTTCTGTTTGCCGGAAGCTACGCCCTATCGCTTTTTCCGTATTCGACTGGACGAGAATGTGGATCCGCCATCTCCTGAACAGGAAGTCGTTTCATTCGTAGAGGCAAAGGTGATGATCAATGAAGATCAGGTTTGTCTGGAATGGAGCGGACTCGATGGGCGCGATTACCGTATTGAAGGTTCAGAGGTGCTGGGAGGGGCAGCCTGGGAGTTGATCGGCGAAACTCGGCTGGAGGGCGAAGTAGGCCAGACCTGTCTGCCTCTCACAACCCCCTATCGATTCTTCCGGGTAGCACTTCTCTCTGAGGTGGATTCGGAGGAACCTGTCCTTGAAATTACCCAATACCTTGATCCGTCCATCAGCATGATGGATGGGCAAGTGTGCTTGAGGTGGGAAGCTATGGAGGGGGTCTTCTATCACATAGAAGGTGTCGCAAGTTTGGATTTCCAGGAGCAATGGACCCTCATCGAACGGATCGACCCTTCCATGGAAGAGGCTCTCTACTGTATTGAGCTGCCGGCTGAATTCTTCTTTTACCGTATTGCGGTGCTTGAAGAAGTCGATCAAGGAGGCAATTCCACGATCGACCCAACCCCAGTAGATTATGACTCCGCTGCGATTGGACAAGTGCTGCTTGAGGGGGATTCGGTTGTGATCACATGGACGGGGGATCCTTCGGATGTTTTCCGCCTTTCTTATGCGACCTCCCTCCTGGGGCCCTGGATGGAGCTTGAGGCGGAGATACGCTCTGAGAATTCGCAATTTCGATTTGAAGACCCTCAGGCGCTTGAAATGGATGCTGCTTCACCTCGTTTCTACCGCCTTGATAAGTGGGTCATGCCNTAGTTCTGCTTGCTAATTCGGCTGNCNGATTNCTANNATCANGCCATGGAATCTCATNATCTCCTNCGGGAAGTCTTCAAGGAAACAAGTCCCAAGCAGATCGCCGAGGATATGGGACTCTCCCTTTCCCTGATTTACAAATGGTCCCAAGCACCCGGCGAGGACAGTAGTGGCACCACCAATCCTCTGGATCGCATGGCTTCCTTGATTGAGAGCACGGAGGATCTTCGCTTGATTCAGTGGCTCTGCCGCAAAAAAAATGGCTTCTTTGTCGCAAGCCCAGAAAAGGAGAAAGTGATTTCTCAGAATCTGATGCCAGCCACCAACTTGATTGTTCAGGAATTTGCTGATCTTCTTTCCGTGGTGGCCTGCGCCGCGACCGACAATCATGTGAATGAAGCCGAAGCGGCTCGAATTCGTAAACGGTGGGAAAAACTCAAGACCGTTACAGAAACGTTCGTGCACTGCTGCGAAAACGGTAACTTCGCAAAGATTCAAGAAGAAGCGAAAGTGGTGGCCCNCTCTNAATCCATCTGAAATAGGCNATTATTTAAGCATNCAAGGGGCCTTTGAATGGTGNGGGTCCTGTCGTAAAANNCACTTGGGGTTAGGGTTACAATCTGTAGCAAGCTTCATGCCGGAAGCGCTTGAAAAATAGCGNTTTAGAAGGCATATTAAGGACCTTATGGCACAGGGCCTGTATTTATCGCAAAAGATGGCGTTGCAGCAAATGCTGGCGCCTCAGCTTCAGCAGTCGCTGGCGCTTTTGCAGGCCCCCTTGATGGAGCTTCAGGCTTTGGTCAATCAGGAATTGGAGCAAAACCCGGTGCTCGAAGAAAACCCTCAACTGGATGCTCCTGATAAGGGTGGAGATGCATCGGACCAGGAGGTTTCATCGGCAGAAGACGGGAATGAGGAATGGGAATCCCAAATCGAGCGACTTTCTCAGCTCGACCAGGAGTGGAAGGATTACTTTAGCGAAACAGCTCTTCCCTCGGTCAGACATTCCAAAGAAGACGATGAGCGTCGGCAGCACATGTTCGACAGCCTCACGACTTCCACCTCCCTTCAGGAAGAGCTACGGGATCAAGTGCGTCTTTCTGATTTGGATGAATCACTCTACGAGACGGCGGATCTGCTGATTGGCAATATTGATGAATCCGGCTTCCTGAAAGCATCCATTAACGAGCTGATCTTCTCAACCAATGCTGCTAAAGAGACGATTGAGGAGGTCATTGAGTTGATTCAAAGTTTTGATCCACCGGGTGTTGCTGCCAGGGATTTGAGGGAGTGCCTGATGCTCCAGCTNGAAAGGATCAGTAAACAACACTCGCTCGAATACCGCATACTCGATCGATGTTTCGAGCTTTTGGGCAAAAGAAAGTTTCCTGATATTGCCCGTGAATTGGGATGCAATCTGGAGCAGGTCGTGCAGGCCACCAAACGGATCAGTCACCTGAACCCTCGACCTGGCGGTGCTTATCGCGCGGAAGGTGAGCACTATGTGACGCCCGAAGTTTTCATTACCCGAACCGATGAAGGGGAGTATGTGGTCAACATCAATAACGACCATATCCCGCGTATCCGTATCAGCAACACGTACAAAGACCTTTTGTCAGTGGCATCCAGTGGAGCTGATCTCAA
The DNA here is from genome assembly GCA_002686885.1 of Pedosphaera sp. Classification (GTDB taxonomy): domain Bacteria; phylum Verrucomicrobiota; class Verrucomicrobiia; order Limisphaerales; family AAA164-E04; genus UBA7971. The sequence goes on along the minus strand of NYYT01000007.1, from coordinate 34,024 downwards.
GGAATACATTCGAGAGAAAATTCGCTCCGGTAAGTTTCTCATCAAGAGTATCGATCAGAGGCAGCAGACCATTACCAAGATTGCTCATGAAATATTAAGGAGGCAAAAAGACTTTTTCGACCATGGCATCACCCACCTGAAACCCATGACGATGATGCAAGTGGCTGAAGTTGTGGGTGTGCATGAAACAACCGTGAGTCGGGCTGTTTCGGGGAAATATCTCGAATGTCCTCAAGGGCTCTTCGAGCTGAAGTTCTTTTTCACATCGGGTATCCAGACCGCAACCGGTGAGGATATCTCCAATGCTTCAGTCAAGGATTTGATTCTTGAAATGGTGCGGGAAGAGAATCCACTCAAGCCATTGTCTGACGATCAAATTGTGAAGCAGCTCATGTCCAAGGACATCAAGATCGCCCGACGAACCGTTGCCAAATACCGAGGGGAACTTAATATCTTACCCTCGCACTTGAGAAAACAATACGACTAGGCATCTCTCAGGATGAGGTGTTTTCATCCTTCTGCAGCGCTTGCTGGGTTTCCATCCGCATGCTCTCCAACTTGGGCCGCCAGTGCTCCTTTTCCTTGGCAGGCATGCGGTCGATGAAAAGAATGCCATTGAGGTGATCGACCTCATGTTGAATGGCCTTGGCAAGTAGCCCGTCACATTCAAACTTCATGGAATGGCCTTCCGGATCCTGCGCCGTTACTGCCACGCGCTCGGGACGTTCGATGTCCGCATAGATTTCAGGNAAGCTCAAGCATCCTTCCGGCCCACTGATGGGTGCCGTTAACTTTTCAACCGATGGATTCACGAGCACCAGCGGCATGTGTTCTTCCAAAACCACTTCCTTTCCTCCGATAGTCATGGATGATGGACGATCCTCTGATTGAGATACATCCACCACCGTCAACTGGAGGGCCTTGCCTATTTGCTGTGCAGCCAATCCCACGCCATCGGCTTGATACATGGTTTCAAGCATTTCATCGACCAAGCGATGAAGGGATGCATCAAAGGCGTCAATGGTCTTTCCCCGTTGTCTGAGAACAGGGTGTCCATATTTGACAATGGGCATGGTCATGGGCGGATCTTGTGAAATCGTCATGGGTGGTTCAAGGTCAAAAGACCCTTTCCTGAGGAGGCCTCCGGTCGATTGGCTTCCTGGGGTCGGGCACCTTATCAGGTCGATGGATGGTGCATGGGATGGCATCCATGGTGGTCTGTGAGGGTTAGCGCTCAATCGGAGAAGGGCCCTGGAAAACAAAACTGGGCTTAGCACCAGAGGATGGCTAAAGGCCTAGTAAAACAAAACCGGGCCCTATCACCAGAGGATGGCTAAGGGCCCGGGGAATTTCCAGAACCAGTATTCAATAGTAGGATTATGTAGGATTCCGACGTTAGGACTTCATACTAAAATGATTTCCCTTCGCCAAAAAGCCGAAGAGCTGGCAAGATCACTCTTACCGGCTCGGAAATTAGTAAATCCATTTAAAATAAATCACTTCTGCACCAGTCTGTCAAAGTGAAAAAACAATAAACGAGAGTTGCTAGGGCGAAAAAGTCGAGAATCGGTTCTTCTAAGCCAGGCCAACCATCCATGCCAGGGCTTTGATGAGACATTTAAATTTCCGAGCCCATACCGCAAAAGTCATTTGAAATTTCTCATGAAGTCCTCCATCCAGCAAAGGTTGTGGTGGGTCACCCTTCCAGCGCTCATACTTCCTCTATGCGGTGCCCTCATCTACTTTAATCTGGACGGGCAGGCTGGAATCGTTCAAGCCATCTACACCTCCATCAAGGTTTTCACCCTTTTGTGGCCCATGGTTGCCATGCAATGGATCGTGAAAGTGCCTTTTTCGGAATGGCGATCCATGCTGGTATGGAATCGGCGCATGATGATGGAGGGGTTGGTCTGCGGCCTGGGGATGGCATCCATCCTTCTCCTGACCCTTACCACACCGTGGGGTGAGACAGTCAAGGAGCAGGCAGGCATGGTGAGGCAAAAGGCCCTCGACATGGGGATTCTGCAATTCTTTCCGCTTTTTGCTGTTTTCATTTCATTTTTTCACAGTTTGCTGGAGGAATACTACTGGAGGTGGTTTGCCTTCGGGAACCTCCATCGTTGCATGTCTTCGGCAAGGGCTGCGCATCTCTTGGGGGCTTGTGGCTTTGCTGCGCATCATGTGGTCATCACAACGACCTTTTTTCCGGGCTTCTTGGGATGGTTCGCGGGATTCAGTGTGGGTATTGCAGGCGCCGTATGGTCCTGGATGATGACCCGGCATCGATCCATTGTGGGTTCCTGGATCGCTCACATGATCGTCGATCTATGTCTCATGGCCGTTGGATATTGGCTGATTTTTGAGGTNGCTCCCTCACTTTGAAGGAGACATCAGTCAGCAAGGCATNNNACTTTGGATGGGCTCTCCAAAAGGCNCTCTTTACCCTTAGGTTCCAACACGCCATGGGTGGGNAGACCTTTTTNTTGCAAAACCCCTGACCATCAGGGATAAGNNGTGCGATGCAATCCCANATTTCAGCTACCTTACGTTGGTTGGTCNTGGTNGGTTTGACCTATTTCTCGCTGCTCGGNCATGGGGCCGAAGATTCCTTCAAAGGGGTCTTGATTCAACCCAAAGACGGCAAATTACGCGTCGANATCAANGGCCAATTTTTTAGCGAGTATCATTATCAGGAAGTGTCTCGCCCCTTTTTCTACCCGGTGATGGGGCCGGATGGATTGCCCATGACCCGCAACTGGCCCATGGCGCAAGGGGAAGGCGAGGAGCATGACCACCCTCATCACAAGTCCTTCTGGTATGCTCACGGTGAAATCAATGGTCATGACTTCTGGTCAGAAAGCAGTCAGGCAGGCACCACAAGGCATGTGGCCTTCTTGCGCATCAGCTCGGGAGCAAAAAGAGGCGTCATCAAGACACTCAACCACCTCGTGGCAAAGGACGGCACCATCGTCGGAAGCGATATTCGCACCATGACCATTCACCATCGGCCGGAGGCCGAGCGAATCATTGACTTTGATATCGAGGTTCAAGCTTCTCATGGTGAGCTGGTCATGGGCGACACCAAGGAAGGGAGCATGGCCTTGCGTCTCGCTCCAACCATGCGCCTCAAGGGAAAAGTGGCCAAGGGACACATCGTAAACAGTGAAGGAGTTGAGGATGGTCAAACCTGGGGCAAGCGCGCCAAGTGGGTTGATTATTGGGGCCCCGTTCAGGGCAAGCAAGTGGGAGTGGCCATTTTTGATCATCCTTCCAATCCGCGCCATCCCACCTGGTGGCATGTGCGGGATTATGGCCTCTTTGCTGCCAACCCCTTCGGAGTCCACCACTTTGAGCGAAAGGAAAAAGGGACCGGCAACCTCACCATCAAGTCAGGGGATTCCCTTACCTGGCAATACCGATTTTATTTTCATCGCGGCAATACCGAAGAAGGCCAGGTCAGCCATCGGTATGACCTGTATTCAAGTGAGTCCTGAGCATCCTGCGGTTGATTCAAACTCTTATCTCAACATTGATGAAAAAAACAATGCATCGGCGTCAGTTTATTCGATCGGGATCCGCACTGGGTGTTTCCCTGGCCATGACGCAGCCATGGGACCGTATCCTGGGTGCCAATGATGATATCCGCGTGGGAGTGGTCGGTTTCAGGAGTCGGGGGAAGAGTCACATCACTGGCTTTGGAAACCTCCCGGGCGTTCGCTTGACAGCCCTGTGTGATGTGGATCTGGAAGTGCTGGAGCAAGGCGTGGAAAAATACAGTCAGCCAGGTCAGAAACTCAAGGCCTACTCCGATTACCGGCGCATGCTGGAGGACAAGGATATTGATTTGATCTCCATCGCAACCCCCAATCACACGCATGCCCTGATCAGTGTGGCCGCGATTCAGGCCGGCAAGGATGTCTATGTGGAAAAGCCTGTTTCACACAATCCATGGGAGGGGCAGCAGATAGTCAACGCGGCCAGGAAGTATGGCAAGATGGTTCAAACCGGCACCCAATGTCGTTCGAATCCCGGCATGCAGGAGGCGGTTGCCTTCATTCAAAAAGGAGGACTGGGGCAAGTTCGCGTGGCCAGAGGCCTTTGTTACAAGCGACGTCCATCCATCGGTAAAGTCAACGGCCCCCAAGCAGTTCCCAGGCATGTGGACTTTGATCTTTGGACAGGTCCCGCACCCCTGAAACCTTTGATGCGGGAGAAACTCCACTACGATTGGCACTGGGTACGCGACACAGGCAATGGAGACCTGGGCAACCAGGGGATTCATCAAATGGATATTGCTCGATGGATCCTGGGCGAAAACCAACTTTCCCCTCGGGTGATCAGTGTCGGAGGTCGACTGGGTTATGAGGATGATGGGAACACTGCCAACTCGCAGATTGTCTTTCATGATTATGCCAAAGCTCCGTTGATCTTCGAGGTGCGTGGGCTCGGATCCTATGCCCAGAACAATCAACGGCCCAAATACATGGGGGTCGAGGTGGGCCTGGTGATTGATTGTGAGGAAGGTTACATGGTCATTCCATCCTACAGCAATGCAACCGCCTACAGCCACAGTGGGAAGGTCATTCGTCAGTTTTCCGGAGGAGGAGATCATTTTGCNAATATGATTCAGGCCGTNCNCAGTCGNAAAAAAGAGGACCTCAATGCGGATATTTGGGAAGGCCACGTTTCCAGTGCGCTTTGTCATACGGCGAACATTTCCTNTTACCTNGGTGCCCATGCCTCTCCNGGNCAGGTCATGGAATCCATGCAGGGAGATGCCTTGGCAGCTGAATCACTGGGGCGAATGGTGGAACATCTTCAAGTCAACGATGTGGATCTCAANCAAACACCCCTGACGATGGGGGTGCCCTTGCAGATGGATGAAACGCGCACGGCATTTGTCGACAACGATCGAGCCAACGAAATGCTGACTCGAGTGTATCGCAGGCCCTTTGAGGTGCCCTCCATCATCGTCTAGCCGATGGGTTGACTCAGCAAAATGCATGGATTCGAGCGGTCCCCTTCAGGTGGAGGGGGCCGCTTTTTGTGCGTGTTGGAATCTGTTGGTGGTGTGATCAGGAGTCTTTGGGTGGGGATTTGACCTTTAGGCGGCATCACCTAAGCTCAAGTCCATGCAAACGGTGGTCAATGGAGAGCTTCTTGAAGGTACCTGGGTCGAGGAAGAATTCAGTCAAATCAAGTCATGGCATGAACAGCAGAGTCAGGTCAGTTGTTGCGAGCGGGATGAAGAATTTCGAGAGCAGGCCAGGCAAAATGTGATTGGTCGGTTACTGCTTCAGCAGGCTGCTGAGAAGCTGGACTGGGAGCCTACTCAGGAAGCTGTGACCGAGGCGATTGCCAAGCTCCACCAGGATTACGGGGGCGAAGAGGCGTTTCGTGCTTCGGTCGGCATGGNAGAGGGACAAGAAGCATTGCTGCGGGCTCAGATGGTTGGGAATCTTAAGTTGGATCAACTATTGAATCTATCCTACCAAGACATCGAAGATCCCGCTGAGGAAACCCTGCGCTCCTTCCACCAGGATCACGCACGGGCCTATACCAAGGAAGGTCGGGTCCGGGCGCTGCATATCTTCAAGTCCATGCGGCAAGCCGAGGATCGGGAAGGGCTCTTCAAGGAATGTTGTCGGGTAAGAGATCGATTGGTTCAAGGAGAGGATTTTACCGAGGTGGCTCAATCTTTTTCGGACAAACCGGCTGAGGAAATTGACTTGGGTTTTTTCAAGCGTGGCGATCTGATGGATGAATTTGAGTATGTTGCCTTCTCCATGCAAAAAGGGGAAATCAGCCCTGTCTTTTCTTCCTACCATGGCTTTCACATTGCCAAAGTCGAAGAGATCGAAGCTTCCGTGGTTCGGCCTTTTGAGGAGGTGCGGGAGGAAGTCAGTAAAGATTGGTGGCAAGAGGCGCGAGATGAGTCCCTTAAGAAAGTGATTCAGGAACTCAAGGCTCAAGCGGTGATAGAAGAGATTGAAGAGGCTGAAGAGGCTGAAAAGGTTGCCAGTGCTGGATCAAGCGGCGAGGACCCAACCGAGCCTTCAGCTCATGGGCACTAATGGAAACTAATGGAAATTAGTTTCCAGCAAANGTNTCGCACTCCTGATGGGGTTCCAGGTCTGCGATGGCCTGCATGATGGCATCAGCCGCCTCCTGGTAGATGGCCTTGAGCCGATCCTTGCTGGCGGTTTTGGCTTCTGCCCTCAGATGTTTCAAGTCCAATACGCGGCCGAACTTAATGTCAACAGGATGAAGCCGTGGCCATTTCATGTGTCGGCCATAGGCCTCGAAAGTGCCGAAGACCCTGACAGGAAGAATGGGGGCATCCGATTTGATGGCNAGGAGTCCAATCCCTGATTTGGCCTGTCGTAATTTTCCGTCAGAGCTTCGAGTGCCTTCCGGGAAAAGAATGACCGGGTGGCCTGCTTTCAATCTGGAGGCAATGACTTTCAGGCCTCTGGGGCTTTTGCCACCCCGGTCAACTGGGATCACGTTGATGTATTGGAGAAACGAAGCAAAGATGGGGAAGCGGAACAGCGTGTCCCTGGCAAGATAGGTGATTTCTCTCGGCAGGCTTGAACCGATCAACGGAGGGTCCATGAAACTGGCATGATTGGCGGCAATCAATACCGGTCCCTGTGATGGAACTCGCTCGACGTGGTAGATGCGTCGAGCGAAACCGATGCGAAAAAGGATTCGGAAGAAATGCCAAAGCAGGTAGTAACCTAAGCGCATCGGGTTTCACACTCCTTTCAATGTCTTCCTTGGGCCATGGGCTGCTCTAATGAGATATCATGGTTTCCACATTNGGGTCTNTTTCCAAGATGCCNTCGATGATTTGCTGGCTGGATTCTTCAGGGCTCAGGCCTGAGGTNTTGACGATGGTCGCACCCAAAGGAACCATCAGGGGGGCGGTGGCCCGCTGACTGTCGCGCTGATCTCGCTTGGCCAGATCTTCNTCGATGCCGTCTGCTTCCCTGCGTTTNGAGCGCTCTTCAANATTGGCATCCAGGTAGAATTTATGATCCGTCTCAGGGAAAATGTTTGTTCCGATATCTCGTCCCTCCATCACCAGATGGCCGAACTGAACACAATCCCGCTGAAGTTGTTTCATCCAGTCGCGCACTTTGGGNACGGCCGCCACATGGGGAACGGCGGCGCTGGTTTCGGCNGTTCGAATTTCCTTNTCCGGGTAGTAGCCATCCACCATCAGCCGAACATGGCCGTCAATGCAGAGGCATTTGGTTTTCCATTTTTTGCACAGNTGCGCCACNGCTTTTGCATCCTGAANATCCACCCGAGACTTGAGGCAATACCAGGCAAGCGTGCGATACATGGCACCGGTGTCGACATAGGTGAAGCCGAGCCGGCGGGCGACTCGCTTGGCGTTGGTGCTCTTGCCGCTGGCGCTNGTGCCGTCAATGGCGATGACGATGGCGTTTGATTCTTTCATCCAATCATTCAGGCAATCAAGGTTTCACTGGAAAGTGAAAGGGTTTTCCCTGGCAGGGTAAGGGTCATCCCCAACCCGTAAGGGGGAGGGGAGGCTAACTTCTGATAGAAGTTTGGAAAAGTTTTTTTCACGCAGCCCGGGTGGCGAATAATGATCCCTGGAACCACAGTGCCCAGAACGGAAAAACACATGGCGATTCGGTGATCCTCGTAGGTGTCGATGACCGCTCCGTGCACAGGGCCGGGATAGATGATCAAGGTATCCTTNTCTTCTTCCACCTTCACTCCGCATTTGTGAAGCTCGGTCTTCATGGCGAAAACGCGCTCGCATTCCTGCACTCTCAAGCGCCCCAGATCCTCNAATCTCACAGGCTGNTCGGCCCAAGGAGCCACCACCATGGCCGTGAGGATNCTGTCTCCGAGATCCCGCTCACGCGAAAGTGTGGAAGGAAGCGGTAATACTTTTGGAAAGCGCGTGTCAATNTGCCATTCCGAGCTGGGCCAGCTGGCAACCTGAATGTGGTTTGCCTGACCGGCTTGCACACTATGAACCAGATGATCCATGGCCCAGAAATAGCTTCCACTGGAACTGTCGGGTTCCACCTGATAGGTGGCCTTTGTTCGCCCCTCAAACTGTCGAGCCATGTGCTGTGTCATGCCGACGTAGGGCGCTTCTTTGAGAGCACCCTGAGGCATCCGGACTTGCCATTGTCCAACCGAAGCGCATAACAGCAGCGCCGAGGCAAATTGCGAACTTTCCCTGACCGACGCCTTNCATGCGTTCCCAGGCTGTGGGCCTTGACCGTGAATGACTAGAGGGAGGCGATCATTGGGTGTGTCGATGCGGTAACCCAATTCTCTGAGGGATTGCACCAATTCGGCCTGGGGTCGTTCATGCATGCGATTCACCCCGCTCAGCCGGTAAACGCCCTCTCCCAAGCAGAGCATGGCCATCAGGAATCGTGCCGCGGTGCCTGCATTGCCCACGTAAAGCTCCAAAGGAGAGGATGGGTTGCCTCCCCGTGGAATGTTGCCTCCTTCTCCTTGAATGGTGAGGGTTCGGTTGGATGGCTCGAGAGGATCTGCCTCAATCGAGATTTTGAAACCAAGGGACTTGAGGCAATCGATCATCACCTGGGTATCCTCACTCCATAGAGCACCCTGAATTTTGGTCGTTTCCNTGGAAAGAGCCGCCAGAATCAGGGCCCGATTGGTGATGCTCTTGGATCCAGGAATACCCACCATCGTTGGGCTTTTCAGGGTCAGAGGATGCAATTCAATGGCGTCAGGGAGCATGGATTTGAACTTACTTTCGGGCGGGTGGCCGGGGCCCCTTCATTGTCGGTTGACGCTTGCTGTAAGACTCCAACCATTGATCTCGCCTCATTTTGCTTTCTGCAAGCCACTCAAGGATGGAAGCTCGATCATTGTTCTCAAGCCATTGCTTGAGCTCGGTGCATTGTTCCTGGTGGCTTTGGAGAGATTGTCCGATGGCCGATCGGTTNGAAATGAGGATATCAGCCCACATTTCAGGGGAACCAGATGCCACCCGAGTGGTGTCACGAAACCCTGTGCTACAAAGTTCAGCCTGAAGAGCGCCTTGTGCCGGGTCCAGTGTCCGCCACGCGAGCATGGCAGCCACTGCGTGAGGCAAGTGACTGGCATGGGCGACCCACTGATCGTGTTGCGCTGCCTCCATGATCAAGGGNTGACCGCCGACAGATTCCCAGAATTGCATGATGGTTTGNACNGACGCATCAGGACTGGTTGCGGTGGGTGTGATGACACAAGTGGCACCCAGAAAAAGATTGGGATCCGCATGCTCAAGTCCGTGGCGTTCACTGCCTGCCATGGGGTGGGAACCGATGTAGANGCATCCGGCTGAAGTCAATAAAGGTTCGAGATGATCCACCAGCTCGCGTTTGACGCTCCCCACATCGGTGACCAGGGTGCCGGGGCGGAGGTGGGGAAGCATCTTTTCCATCAAGGCTGGGATCTGCAGCACCGGGGTGCAGAGAATGATCAGATCCGCTTCTTGAACGGCTTCCTGAGGTTCCAGATAAGCCTGGTGCACGATACCGGCCTCTTGCGCTTGCTGAATACTCTCTTCTCGGCGCACCAACCCAAGGACCCTTTTTGCGAGGCCACCTTGCAACATGGCTTTTCCCAGGGAGCCTCCCAGGAGTCCCAAACCAATTAAACTGACCGTATTCCCATGCATTCAGTTGCTTTGCTCCTATGGGGTGAGGCTCCCTTCGGTGAGATGGAGGAGCCTTTTTGGAGTATCCCCAAGAGCTGTTAGGGACGTTACACAGCTTCACGGGTGGAATCAATCCATGAGAGACCCCTCATGGATANGGCCAAATGCCTAAGGCATCGGGGAGGAGACCAGTTGTTGGACATGGTCGATCACCACCGATGGGAGCTGCTGGCATCGCCCGATGGGCGGTGCGACCCAAATATGCTTGCCACTTCTCTGGGTTGGGTTTCGCCACGTCGGTCGTTGNTGTNTCATGCANTGTTTGACCCGCTGGGTGGGTTCACCNAAGGCAAGAGGAATGTCCTCAATGGCATGTGGCCCATCTGCCATCATGAATGGAACCACAACGAGATGATCAGAAGTCGTTTTCCAATCCAAAATCTCGNTGACCAACGGGGGTTCCTCGATAAAAAAAGCCTTGGCATCGTGACATGCGTTTTTCTGCTTCAGAAGNGCNTCAACCACNTNTTCAGCTGATTGTCTGGATTTGGAATGGCGAGTCGTGCCGTGCCCGACCAGTGCGATGCATGCGTCCTTCAGGTCGACGCGACGGGGGAAAGGATACTCTTTCAGGCATTGACGGGCGCTTTGGATGACCAGGCGGGTCATGCCCGCATGCAATCCAAGGGGTTGGGCATAGAGAATCTCTCTTTGCTCAAGATGGAAGGAGGCGGGCAGGTTTTCCAAGGGAGCTTCACCCAATCCCAGCGCCTTTGGGAATACCTTTTCAGCAAAAAAGCCTGCACTCATGAGCAAGGGCAGGATAACAATCTGTTTGCTCTGGCAACTTTCCAAGGCTTCATGCATCGGGGGGTCGTGTTTGTAAAAGCAACATCTGACTTCACCAAAAAGTGCTTTTTGCCTCAGGGCATGGGTCAGCCATTCCCCGGCTTTTCTGGGGCGGTCGTCCTCCGTGGAGCCATGAGCGGCAAGAAGAAGCGTCGTTTGATGAAGCGGGCCCTGCATGCTGTCCTTTCTCTAACCTGCCTGCCATTCGAATTCAAGGGTTGTCCTGAGTTTAAGGTGAAGCAAGGTTTTGGACGGCGCTCTTCACTCTGGCAACGGTTTTCCTTGCTTGCCTGGACCGACAGGCCTTCGGAAAAAAACTATGAAAAGTCCTCTCTTCTGCTACAAATGAGGCCAATCCATTTGGTCAACATGAACATCTTATCCTTACTTTGCCGCCGGGGTTCTCTCTGGATCCCCATCGTTTTCATGACCTTATCTGAGGGACTGCTTGTGCGTGCTGCCGCACTCTCCAAAATCACCGACGTCGCCTGGCAGCCGGCTGCGGCACAGGTGCGGCGCCTGATGGAGGCTACCGAATATCTGGGGTTTCCCCTTTCTGCTGACGAGAAAAAAGCCCTTGAGCGGGCCATGGCGGATCCAGACCATGACAAGGGGCTGATGCAGCTTCAGGAGGTTTTGGATCAGCGATGTCTTTATGGTGTCCACATCAACCCTGAAATGCGCGTCAAGGTCGCTCCGGGTCCGGCCAAAGCTGAGTTGGTGCAGAATGGTTGGACACAATTCCTGGTGAAGGTGCACAACCAGGCAGGGGTGACTGCTGCACTCAAAGCGACAAGTCCCAATGGGGGCATGTTGCATAACACGGCAGCCGATCAAATCGAGGATCGTTGGTTGTCGCTCCAAACCTACGATGCCCAGCCTTTGACTCAGACTCTTAGTGGGCTCGAACTCGAATACCGTATCCTTCAGCTCTACAGTCGGGATGCCGGCCGACGAGAAGCGCGGGTGGGCTTCAATGTGGGGCAAGGTACGCAAGATATTGGCTTTCGTAATGAAGTGGATACCCTGTTTCAGTGTCGGTCTGCGGTCGATATCCGACTGACGGTCCGGGACGAGGATGGCAAGCCTACCACTGGCATGTTTGAGATTCGTGATGCTTGGGNAAGGGTTTATCCNTCGCAAGCCAAGCGCNTGGCACCNGATTTTTCTTTTCACCCCCAGATTTATCGNGCCGATGGCGAGTCCATTCCATTACCCGAAGGCCGCTATGATGTGACGTTCGCCCGCGGTCCAGAGTCNATTCCTCAGAAGCGACAGTTGGTAGTCGACGGTCAGACACAGAGTTGGCATTTTGAAGTTCAGCGGTGGATTGACCCTTCTCTTTTTGGTTATTGGAGCGGCGATCATCACATTCATGCCGCAGGCTGTGCTCATTATACGGATCCCACTGAAGGGGTGCATGCCCCCGACATGCTTCGACATATTCAAGGAGAGGATCTCAAGGTCGGAGCGAACCTTACCTGGGGTCCTTGCTTCGATTANCAGAAACAGTTTTTTACCGGCAAGAATGACAAGGTTTCCGTCTATCCTTACCTCTTGCGCTATGATGTTGAAGTTTCNGGTTTCGGNTCGCATCAGAGTGGNCATCTCTGCCTGCTGAGACTCAAGGAGCAGATGTATCCCGGGGGCGATTCCAAGCACCATTGGCCCACTTTATGTTTGAACACCCTTCGNTGGGCCAAGGCACAGGGGGCNCTGGTAGGGCCCGCTCACTCGGGATGGGGGCTTGAGATGCAGAGTGCNGAGCTTCCCAACTACGAGATTCCTCCATTCAANGGGATNGGAGCCAACGAATACATTGTGGATGTCACTCACCAGGTGCCCGGNCCGGATGGGGATCTGGTNCCTGCGGTCGATTTNATTTCCACGGTCGATACNCCNTATGCTTGGGAACTGAATATCTGGTATCATACTCTCAACGTGGGATACCGCACCCGGATCAGTGGTGAGACGGATTTTCCATGCATTTATGGTGAACGCGTTGGTTTGGGGCGCAGCTACGTGCGTCTGGGAGCCAAACTTGATTACGAAGCATGGTGTGAAGGCATCCGTGCGGGTAAAAACTACGTGAGTGATGGTTACAGTCACTTGATGGATTTCAAGGTGGAGCAGCGTAGCATGGGGGATGCGGGGAGTGAATTGAAACTCGATCAAAACAAAACAGTTCGGGCTACCGCCAGAGTGGCGGCGCTATTAGATGAGACACCCAACCCATCTTTGCGCGATCGCCCTTACCAGCAAAAGCCCTACTGGCATATTGAGCGCGCCCGGGAGGGTGACACCCGTGAGGTGCCCGTCGAATTGATCATGAATGGGGTTCCCGTAGCACATCAAATGATCGAAGCCGACGGGAAGGTCAGGGAGGTGACATTTGATGTGCCNNTNGCCTACAGCAGTTGGTTTGCCATACGNATTNTACCCAGTTCGCATACCAANCCGATTTTTGTNACTGTCGACGACAAGCCCATCAGGGCAAGCCGGCGCAGCGCGGAATGGTGCCTCGCAAGCGTGGACCAGTGCTGGAAAAACAAGGAGCGATTCATTGCCAAGGAAGAAATGGAGGATGCCCTCACTGCCTATGAACACGCCCGTCAGACCTACCGCAAGTTAGTCGAAGAATGCCGGGATGATCGCAATCATGAAGTGGCTTTGCGGTCTATTCGNTGATTTGGATTGCAATGCCCTGACTGAGGTTGTGNTAACTNCCGCTGCCTGTAACCTGGAGTTTCGTTGTTTTGACCATGTAGTCGTTTTGTGGGCTNCTGGTCAGGTCGGTGTAGCTGGTNTGCGAGATGGATGATGNGTNTAGAACATTCCANTCGCCAGAGTCGTCTTTNCGGTAAACATAGAATNTGACATCCGGATCTGAATGAGGANTCCAGCTCAACCGGTTTTCCTGTNCAGATCGGCTAATGCTTAATCCACTAACGGGCTTGAGGGTGTTGAGCCTCAGGGTAGGATCTCCCATGATGCTGAGCATCCTGGGGGCATCCCTGTAGGTGTCTGTCAGNTCACCCATTTCGAGCATTGCAACGGCGAAAGGTGCCCCAAGCCCCATTTTCTCAAGATCCCAGAATTTGGGAAAATAAAGGGAAATGAGACCGTAATTAGGGGTAGCTAGCAGAGCTCGTAACCANTTTTCACGGGTCAAATTCCAATCACCAAACCAGGAACCAAACATCANATGGAAAAGTACCTTGGGTTCGTTTTCCAATTTCAGTAAATCAAAGGTGGTGTGGCTGTAGGTCAAGNTCGACTGGTTGTATTTCCATCCCAGCTGAATCCCCGCAGGGAACGCTCTCATTTCATGGTAGCCAAACTGAATGGGGACCTTTGAGTATAAGGGACGTCCGGCAACCGCTTTTCCCTCCTCAATACCAAAGAAGCTGGCCGATAAATTAAGTGCTCTGAAAATACCGGATCGCTGGGGCATGAAGCTAAGACCGTTGAGGTAGGTGAATTGTTCTTTTGCCTCAAGCAAGCCGTGACGATAACGATGATTCTTCTGCAGGTATTGACGCAATAANAAGCTCTCAAGACTCTTTGGGTCTTGATCTTCAATCTGGGTGAAATCCGCCTGGAAAAAAGAGTCCAATCCCCAAAAATCAATCCGACCCACAGGGATTTCCATGGAGCGTGGCAGTGTGTCCGCATCCCACTTTCCATCATGCGGTACATTTTGCAGTGCTGAGTAAGCTTTGTGAAAATAAAGGGCATCGTCCTTCCAATAATCCTCATCCAGGCTTCCATAATAGCTATCGCAAGCCCACGCCCCTCGATGATCACCCGTGCCTCCTGTCGGGAAGAAGTGTCCATCAAAGGCCGACAGTCCTGATCTTGGTATGGGAACGTGGCCAAGGTTGAGGATCACATGGGGATACCCGTCAGGAAACCGCTTGACGATTGATTGAATGCGTTTTTTGATCCGATCAATTTCCCATCGGTTAGCNTCCCAGTTATCTTCCGCATGTCGCGCCGCTTGAATATCTGAGATGGACCATCCATCGCCTTCCAAATCACGCTTGAATTGAAGGTAATCATCTCCCAGTAAGTCGATGATTCCCTCTTCTCGAATCAGGATGAGATTTCCCCTGTTATGTATGGGAGGTAGCTGGGCAGCAACAGTGATGCGATTCTGGTAGATTTCCAGGGTATCCTTCAGACTGCTTCTAAACTGGTATTCGTAAATGAGTCCTGCAGCGACGTCTTTGTCTACAAAGCGGTCGCCTGTAAATTCCGAAGCCAATGTTGTCCATTGGGTTTCCCCCAAAAACCGTCTCTCTATTTCAACTGGGTGCATCCCATCCGGACCCATTTCTCGTCGCCGCATCAAAAATACCATGTTTCGATCCAATCTGAATTTGGCCGCCCACGCATTGTCGTGAAGGGTGTAAGTGCTCCAGATATTCCTGGCAAAATTGTTGGCTTGGAAATCATCCATGAGTGCTTCGCAGGCCAAGGAACCCTTGAGCGTCGAACCAATCGCAAAGCCGCCAAGTTGAGCCTCTCGTGCAGGAAGATCAGTGGGCGCGATACCCGGGCCGGAGGCCACTCTTCTGCCATCGATGTAGAGGTGACAATTCAGGAATTCCTGTACAGTGTTTGGACTGACGACGTTATACGCATAGGTTGTCCTGGGGGCATAACTCAGTTCGATTTCATACCATTGATCCTTCTCGAATTCCAAACGATCTGCCTGCAAGTGTTTCACCCATCGAGTTGTGTTCGGACCCTGAGAGCCAAGGGTCATGGATGTGCGGTCCTGATTTAGAAACAGGCTCCACCAGCCTTTTCCTGAGGAATCACGTGTATTGATTTCACCGACTTCAATGAGCCGAGAACCAAAAGGATGTCCTTTTGTGCCGCTGGACCAATTGGGTTTGATCCAGAATTTGATGGAGCCTTCCCGCAAGTTGATGTTCAGGCTACCGTCCTCTTCCCTGACGCGATAGATGAGCAACGATTGGTCCTTGGCAAAATAACCATTGCGTGCACTAAAGGATGGTCTGAGCTCAATGTCGCGGCTTAGGTAGGGTGTCTTGCCCTGATCGGTTTGTAAGGTTTCATCGTCAAATGATATTCTGGATAATTGACTGGGATTAAAAACCGTTGCATCCAACGGGTTGGTTCCATTGGCGATTTCTGCGCCATCAGGCATGCCATCGAAATCTGTATCTGGATCTAGATAGTTGGTTTGCCATACAAGCATTTCATCCTGGTCACTGAGTCCATCCTGGTCCGAGTCAGGTGGTTGTGGGTCATAGGAGCCTATCAGCTCAGCTTCAGTCCACTTATAATTGTAAAAGGCAAGCTCATCGATCACACCTTCAATGGTTGCGTTGATCTCAGGATAAGTGCCTATCATGATTCCGGATTCCCTCCTGGCATCAAGACTCGGGTAAGCCAAAATGCCTCTCCCCGTTGCGGCGGTTTGACCGTCAATCCACAATTTCGTGCCCTGCACATCATAGGCCAAAGCCAGGTGATGCCAGGTATCTGCCTCCCAATTCAGGGGAACATCGAATGATGTAAAGGCCCTGCCGCTATCCTCGAATTGGAGACGTATGCGGGAACCTCCCTGATGAAAATGCAAACTCCACCATGAAGAGGGGGTCAAAGACGATTGGAACCCCATGGCAACCAGGGGTACCTCTTCAACCGGTCCCTCACCGCTCTGCCAGTCGGGCTTGAACCAGCACTCGATCGTTCCGCGCCTGAGGTTGATGTTGGCCAGTCCATCCTTCTCGGTATCCAGGTAGGAGAATGCCTCGACCCGGTTTTCTGAAAAATGGAATCCATAGCCTTTCCATCCCATGGGCTGTTTTGGCTCGCCGATCAGCCGAGGAAGCTGTCTGCGATTACCCGTTAAGGTTCCGTCCTCAAAAGGAAAGCTCGCCAGCCTTCGGGGCAGGCCATCAAAAGACAAAAAAGGCTTTGTGCCCTCCTCCAGCTCCTGTCCGTCGGAGACGCCGTCATAGTCCGTATCCGGGTTAAGCGGATCCAGATGCAGGAACTCCTCTTCGAAGGAAATGATACCATCGCCATCATGATCAGGACTGACTGCTAGATAGTTCTCCTGAATTTCGGTCTCATCCAGGGGGTAGTTGAAGGTTTCCAGATTATCAATGATGGCGTCCAAACTGAAACTGCCTGCCAATCCACTGCCAATCCGTATCCCCGTCAAAGTGGCCAGATCATCACGGGGATAGGCGGTGATTCCAGGCCCACTCGCGGTCGCCTCGCCATTGATATAAAGCTGGGAGGTGAAGCTATCGTAGGTAATGGTTACTTGGTACCATTGATTATTTTGCCAGGCAATGGGTTGGTTGAGGTGATAGACACTTTGATGGTCTCCCTGGCTGATAAACTGCAGTTGATCCCCCTGGGCGCTGAATTGGATCGCCCACCACCCCAAGCTGCCATCCGGACTCCACCTGCCGACCTCCAGCAGGCGATGGATGGAGGGGGTGTCTTGGTTTTTACCCCATTGCGGGGAAATCCAGAAGCGAATGCTACCAGCAGCTAGATGAATATTCCTGGACAAATCCTGCTCTAGGTGGGCGTATACCAATTCTGATCGCTCTTCCCCTTGGAACTCTGCGGCAGACCCATCCCAACTTCTTATCCATCGAACCTGCTTGTTGAGTTTGGGGTGGTTCCCAGCCTCGGTGGCCAGTCTTCCGTCGTCAAAAGGGAAATAGGCGAGTCTGAGAGGTGGGAATGATTGTGGATCCAATGGAGAGCTTCCCTTGCGGATCTCGAGACCATCGTTCACACCATCACGATCTGTATCAGGTTCGTCAGGATCGGTCTGATGAACCAGCATTTCCTGATAATCGGACAACCCATCCCTATCACTGTCCTTTTGTGTCATCACATAATCGTCATGCACCGCTGCGGATGGCATGGGGTAGTTGAACGTTTCAAGCTCATCCATGGTTCCATTGACCTGATTGGAAGGTTCGATTGAAGAGCCAATCCACAGTCCTGATGCTAGCAACGCATCAAGCGAAGGAGTTGCGCGGATTCCTGGCCCCTCGGCGATGGGTTCACCGTTGATATAGAGAAATGTTTGGTTGGCGTGATAAGTAAGGACGATCTGATACCACTGGCCCTTTTCCAGCGAAACGGGAGCATCCATGGACAAGGATTGAGTGGAAGTATCCTTGCTGAGGAATTGAATCTTATCGCTGTTTGGATTCAAATAAAACGTCCACCAACCCAGTGATGTGTTTGAAGAGGATCCTCCGAGTTCCAAAAAGCGGCCAAAATTTTCTGGACCAGCCCCTCCAATGTTTTTGCTGGACCACTCAGGACGATACCAGAAGCGGATCGTGCCCTGCTGCATGGTGACCAGAGGGAGTCCGTCATTGCCGAGCCATGGCAGATGGAGTTGTGATTGTTGACTGCGGAGGGATTGCCATCCTCGATGGATCCAACCTTCTGTCAAGGTGGGTAGGTCTTCCCCTAAGTGGGGAGGAGCACCGGGACCCAAGGGCTGGGGTATCTCAAAATCAAGGTAGAGCAACCTTCTTGGAATAGTGATGGACGCATCATGGGGGTCGAGGTTTTCGTTTTCAACTTCCTCCAAGTCGGAGACCCCGTCTCCATCCGTGTCGGCTCTGTTCGGATCGGTCAAAGTGACCGTCAGCTCGATGTGATCGATCAGTCCGTCGCCATCGGTATCCAGCTCCAAAAGATCTTGTGCGTTGGATATCGACAAACCTCCGAATACTAACAGTGGTGCCCAACTTTTCCACGGGTGGGCAAAGCAAAGTCTCATTTGGGATAAGATCCTCATATCCTACGGCTGGTAATCGTTTACATCGATCGAACCGTAGCACGCAGGATGCTCAATCACCAGCCATTAAAGGAATCGACAAAGAGGTGTAAGCCCTTTTTGGGATCTTCGCTACCAAGTTGGCGGGCAGTTGCAAACAAATGAAAAATCACATGTTAACGAAAGGCCTTTGCGGGTTCTACCCTCAGTCTGGTTAGCATGGAGACCAAAGAACCTCAGCCAAGAGATTCTACGTAAGCCTGCATCTTTTCTTCCTGTCGTTCGATCGATTGAGCCAGTTTGATCTGGGTGCGGCTGCGGTCGAGGTTATGAAGTGGTCGATGCACTCTGAAGTAGGTGTCTCCCTGGAGAAAGTCCGTGAGAAAGCGCAGTCCGATGGTGTAAGTCATGAGTTTACCGGAATAGGCGATCAACTTTTTTTCGGTGCGCGTCATCATGTCGGTAGTGGCTTCGAGATAGCCCCGGGCAAGAGCCTTGAACATGGGCATCCGCATCCGCACTTTGCTTAGGTCGCGCTCATCTTCCATCGTGGGGCTGGTCGTGGTCCGGACCATGTCGCCAAAATCATAGAGCAGCGTGCCGGGCATGACGGTGTCCAGGTCCACCACACAGCATTGTTTTTGTGTGTGCGCGTCCAGGAGCACGTTGTTGAACTTGGTGTCATTGTGCGTGGTCCTCACCGGGAGCCTTCCAGAGGCCAGGGCCTTTTCGAGCTTACGAATGATGGGCTCATGCTTCAGGAAAAATTGGATTTCCCGCGGGATATGCTTGGCTCGATTGATGCGGTCCTTCTCCAGTGCCCTTACAAAGGCGTCGAAGCGTTTGCGCACATTGTGAAAGTCGACAATCGTTTCATGCAACGCGGGGGAGGGGAGATCGGAGAGCTGCTGCACAAAAAGGCCAAAGGCCTTTCCTGCTTCCAGGGCCTGTCTGGTGGATTCCACCGACTCATAGGTACGAATGTTTTCCACATAGACGTAGGTACGCCAGTAGTGGCCCTCATCGTCCTGGTAGAAGCAGTTGCCATCTCTGGAAGGAATCAGGATGAGCACCTTGCGCGTGATGTCCGTTTCCTCGGCAGCCACGAGTTTTTGGCGGATATGTCGCGTCACCCGATCTACATTGTCCATCACCTCCAGGGGCTTGGTGAAGACCTTGCCATTGATCTTCTGATGGACGTAGCGCACTTCGTTGCCCCCCTGCTCATAGGTCGCCGTGTAGGTCTCGTTGATGTGACCAATTTTACATGGCTCAGCATGCAGAATCTGACCATAGATATGAAAACGGGTGGAAATATCCCGTAGTTGCGCTTCGTCGTAAACCAGTCCCATGATGCGAATGTGTAAGGAACAGCAATAATACCTTCCTCACCTGTTGAACAGGCTTTTATCATGCACAAGGCAGGCTATCCCTTGCGGTTGCCAAGTTGGTATTTGGGCAAGCTTTGGCTGATCGGAAGGTGGATGAGGAGAAGGTCATCGGCTTGACGAGAGCCATCCCTGGGGGTTTTTGTCTGGTAGCGTCCCCCGTCGTCTTCTCCATTGAGTCCGACGCTGTAGAGCTCGAATCCCATGCCTTGTGAGAGCGACTTGTAAAAGAGAGGCTCCTGGGTCATGGGATCCACGGGCACGGAATCACGCCAGCCAGGCACGAGATTTTCCAGTCTCTCTGGGTAATGGCCTTGGCGAAGATAATAGCGTTCCAAGTCGATGCTTGTTTGGGTGAGTGTGATCTCCACTTGTGAGCGAACCGCCTTGCTCTGGGCTTTGTCCAGCGCCGGAAGAAGCATGCCGGCTAGAATTCCAAAGTCGGTCTTGAAATGAAGCGGATCCCAGGACACCAGAATATCCTTCCACGGCTTGGTTTGCGATGCCTCCTCGGCGGCATTCAGATCAGAAATCATTTCCTGATAACCTTTGAGGCAGAGTCGCCACTGACGCGCATAACATGCTTGCCAAAAGCGGCCCAGAAACAGGCTGGAGACCTTTTCCCAAAGGGCAGGCTCATCGGAAGGCGTTCCCGAAAAATCCTGGCCCATGCCTTGGATCAGGCGCATGACTTCGGTGGGGGGGCGATCGACCATGGGGCGCATGGTAGCGTGCCCTATGGCCCGTTCCATGCGGAGGCTATCATCCATGAGNTCGATCATTCGAAATGCTTCCAGTTGNTCTTGAATGGAGACCCACTCCTCCTCGCCCCACAGGTGGTGGCATCGGGCTTCGTCAATGGCATTCATGGCGATGCGGACCTGTGCTATTTGGACCAGGCATGAAATCAATAGCGCTGAATCCCGTACTTCCGCAGTGCGCAACCCTAGTTTGGCCGTTTGGAAGGCTTTTTCAGGTTCTGCTTTCCAGGTGTGGTAGAGGGTCGAAAGGGTCGTTGCCTGGCTGAATGNCTTCAGTTTGGCCAGTTGGGGNAGGAGCATGTTGAAGCCTTCTTCCCATTGGTGAGGGTAGATTTGCTGAGGCCGACTCAAGGCTTCNGAAAGCTGACGCAAGTCCTCTTCCATCGCTCGGATGGTGGGTTCCAGGGCCTTGAGGACGGCCTCTCGATCTGTGGGGTAGCTGATGCCTTCGACGGGCTCCAGTGCGTCNTCAGGATGGATGGAGTGGATGGCACTGGAGAGGATCATTTCCTGGTTATTGCGCAGCCCTGNCCTCTCTGGATTTGCATCCTTCTCCAATTGAATTCGCAAGCGTGTCCGAGGCAACTCCAGTGAGGCATAGCGATCGCCCATTTCCTTTCGTGCCTGCTCTCCGCTCTCACCCTTGNTTCCTGCAGTGGCCAGAGGTTTCAGGAAGGGGTGATCCCAGATGTTTTCCTCCGGCNGGTCCACCCNTTGCTTGANGCCCTCGATTCCCAAAGGCTCNCCATCNGCCTTGAGGGCCTGTTCGTATTGCTCCAGTTGCTGGAGCTGTTCCTGGTAGATCCTTTGAGAACCTGAAAACCAGGTCACCGCAGCCAAAGCNTAGGNTCCCAGAGGAACCAATGACGCAGATCCCTGNTTGANNACCATGGCGATCAGGGCNAGCGGATGGGTCGGNGGGAAAAAAGCCAGTAGTGCCAACCATTTGGTTCTAGCCGTGAGCACAATGGTGCTGATCCAGCCCACCACTAGAAGGCCGAGTGTGGCGATAAGAATCCAGGCGCCCCCTTCAGGGATCAGGTTGAGGAACTGATGNACAAGGCTTGGCATGNCAANNCNCATTGTNCATTTATCTGGATCANATTCAACGCGAAAAGCTTGGNGCTAGGGNAGNANGCTCAGTGGCGGCAACAAAGGCTCCTCAGGGGAGAGACGGATCAGCATGTCATCGCTCGCATCACTTTNTTGCTTGGNCTGNTTTTTTTGCCCCATGCCTTGATCATNCTTCCCATTAAGCCCNACGCTGTAGAGCTCAAAACCAGCGCCCNCCCCCAGAACCTGNTAATGAAGGGGCTCGTGTGTCATCGGGTCCAGCATGGGGTCCGTCAGGTCATGAGNNATGAGTGCCATCAGATCGGAGGGATAGGNACCCTGCTCGAGATAATGGCGCTCCAAAAGGATGCAGGTGCGCATCAGACGGATCTGNGTCTGAGTCTTGAGTAAGTTGTCGTGAAACAAATGCAGGGCGGGCAAGAGCAAGTTTGCGAAGACGCCCTTGTCGCGATAGGCCTCCTCCTGCCAGTNCACCCGACACTTCACCCATGGTAGAGAAGAGGNATGGTCGGCAGANCCTTCAAGATCCNCAATCATGCTCTCATAGGCCTCCAGGCACAGCCTCCACTGCTTGCAGAANAAGGCCTGAACATACTGGGTGAAGATACCATCGGTGATGACCCGAGCCCATGCTTGATCTGGAGGGTTGGGNAGAGGTCCGGTCAGTTGGGCAAAGGTTTGAGCCCCTTTGGAAAANACACTGTTCAGGATCGGCTCGATGGATGTCTGCCCAAAGGCGCGCTCGGTACGGATGCATGCCGCGGCATGACTGAGAAAATCAAACGACTCCAACTTGNCTATCGATGGCCTCCCAGGCATTGGCATCCCATAGATGNTGCTGCTGGGCNGCATGAATGCCTTCCAGAGTCACCTGGAGCATGGCCGCCTGAACCAGTCGCGAGATGATCAAATCCATCGATTGGGTCGCACAGAGTTCCATNCCCAGNAGAGTGCTTCGNTAAGCTGCTTCGGCTTCTCCAAGCAGGGCGTGATGCGTGGTTTTAAGGGATTGCGCCGTGGCCATGTTTCGTAAGGTGCTGAGCTGGGGGAGCAGCATGGCAAAACCCTCCTCCCACGCATAAGGATAATGGTTTTCAGGACGTTCCAGGGCCTCTTGAAGGGATGGCATGCCCTTTTCGATGCCATCGACCCAGGGCTGCACCAGTGAGATGCAGTGGTCCAGATCCCTTGGCAGAGCCGCCGTTGCCAAAGCCTCTGCTGTCTCTTTTGCAAGTTTGAGATCGGCAGCCAGCAGGGCGTATTTGCTGAAGGGTTGATAGGTGGACAAAGGTCTCTCTGAACTTTCGTATGCCTCCTCATTGAGTATCACTCGAGATCGGGGGCGCTGGTAGGCCGCGTAGGAGCGATCAATGGCCTCCTGGGTTTTGGGTCCGTCTTCGCCGGGGTTTGCCGCCTCTGCAAGAGGTCGAAGGTAGGGGTGATCCCAGCGGTTGCGTTCGGGATCCACGCTCACTCGAGCCAAATCGGTAGCTCGGATGGGTTGAGCCTCATACTTGAGCTGGGCCAGGATTCGATGCATCCGCTCAAATTCATGCTGGTGCGCGCGGAAGCCACCCCAGCCCCAGAGGATCCAGGCCAGGATGTAGCAAGCGGGAGGGAGCCACGCCTTCCTGCGCCACCGAACCAAATCGTTGAGCAGTGCCAAAGGGTGGGTGAGGGGGAAAAAGAGCCAGAACCACTTCCTTTGCTGGTGCCGNGCCANGAGAATGGAGAGCAGCCAACCCGCCANTACCAGNAGGCAGGTGCCCAGGGCNACCCANGGCAAGCCATAGGGGAGCAGGGGAAGCCATNGAGTCGTCATGGNTTCAAAATGCCCTTGATGGANCGGGGAGGCAAGGGCACAAGTCTCCATTGACACGGAGTCATGTCCGAACGGCTCCCATGCTGGGGCATGCCTCTGATTTCAGCTTTGACCCTGCCGCTGGTTGATGCAATGGTGCGTGCCTTTGTTGGAGTCTTCCAAACACCAAACACAACTCACTGACCGCATATGAAGCTATTGAGATTTGGGCCCACAGGGCAGGAAAAGCCAGGCATGTTGGATGCCTCAGGAAACCTACGTTCCCTTGAGGGAGTCGTTCCCGATATTGGCGGTCATACCTTGACCTCCGATGGCATGCAGTCTCTCAGGTCCGTGGATCCGGAATCCCTGCCCTTGGTGGAGGGAACGCCACGTATAGGCCCCTGTGTGTCCGGGGTGGGAAAGTTTCTCTGTATTGGGCTCAACTACAGTGATCACGCGGAAGAATCGGGGATGGAGGTGCCGGCTGAACCGGTTCTTTTCATGAAGGCAACCACCGCCATCTGCGGCCCTTTCGATGAGGTCTTGATTCCCCCAGGTTCAGAAAAGACCGACTGGGAAGTGGAGCTCGGAGTGGTGATCGGTAATACTGCGCGCCACGTTGCCGAGTCTGACGCCTTGGCTCATGTGGCTGGTTATTGCGTCATCAACGATCTTTCCGAACGCGCTTATCAGCTGGAGCGATGTGGTCAGTGGGTGAAGGGTAAAAGCTACGACACCTTCGCTCCCATGGGACCCTGGCTGGTAACCCCTGATGAAGTGCCGGATCCAGGCAACCTCTCGCTGTGGCTGGAAGTCGATGGTCATCGCTACCAGAAGGGTTCGACGCAGAAAATGGTCTTTGGTGTGGCGCATCTGGTGAGCTACCTCAGTCGCTTCATGACCCTTCAGCCGGGAGATGTGATCTCCACCGGCACCCCTCCCGGGGTTGGGCTGGGGCAGAAACCGCCGATCTACCTGAAACCGGGTCAGACCATGGAGCTTTCGGTGGAGGGCCTCGGGACGCAACGGCAGGTAACGCGTGCCGATCAGGCCTGAGCAGGCCTGAGTCTGCCACGAAGGTCGATACCCTATCTGGGGGGGCAGGTATCGGGGGAGCATTCCCTGAAGGGTGTCCGTACTCAGTTTTTCTGAACGCTATCCAACGCGGCATGAATGGCGTCTGTCTCCACCGAGTGCCCGGGAGACACTTTGCCCAGCCTGGCTGCCAGGACAAACTTCACTTGCCCCTGGCTCACTTTCTTGTCGAGTTGCATCGCTTCCAAGAGGCGCTTGCGCTGGCCAGCATTCAGTGAAATGCGAGTGGGCAGACCGGTCGCCTTGAAAAGCGCCTCGATGCGCTGCGCATCCTTGGCCTTGAGGCCGGTCAATGATTGGGAAAGATGCCCTGCGGCGACTTGTCCGATGCTGATGGCTTCCCCGTGCAGGTAGGTCCCATAACGGGTGATGGCTTCAATGGCGTGGCCAATGGTGTGTCCGTAATTCAGGATGGCCCTCAAACCTCCCTCCTTTTCATCCTGGCCGACCACTGCCGCTTTGATCTGGCAACAGCGCGCCACGACCTTTTCCAGTAGCGTGGCATCCAGTTTGAGGAGGCTGCCGATCTGGGCTTCCAGAGTGCTGAAGAGTCGAGCATCCCAGATGATGCCGTATTTGATGACCTCGGCCATGCCTGCACGAAACTCGCGCTTGGGCAGTGACTGCAGGGTGTCCAGATCGCACAGCACCAGTTTGGGTTGATAAAAGGCCCCGACCAGGTTTTTGCCTGCTTTGAGGTTGATGCCGACCTTGCCACCGACCGAGCTATCCACCTGAGCGAGCAGGGTGGTGGGGATTTGCACNAAATCAACCCCGCGCAGATAAGTNGCGGCGACAAAGCCCGCCAGGTCACCGACCACCCCACCTCCCANGGCCACGACAAAGGAACCGCGCTCGATTCGGGCGGCTGCCAACTGATTGTAGCAATCCTGCACCACTCTCCACTGCTTGGAGGTTTCTCCGTGAGGTAGGGTGACTGTCTCGACCTTGAATCCATAGGCCATCAAGGCATCCCGCACGGTTTTGGCATAGCGNGGGCCGACCCGGTNGTCTGTCACGATGACGCCTCGCTGACCCAATTTCAGGCGCCGGCACTGGGCTCCGAGCTGAGAGAGCAANGAGCGGCCTACCAAGATGCGATAGGAGCGTTCCTGCAAGGGCACTTTGACGACTTTCATGGCCGAGGACCTTAGAGCATAGGGCTATGCAGGTCAAAGCCGCTTGTCGGGTGGTCATGCGGGATTCCTTTTCAAAAAGGCCATGGCCTGCCTGCACCTCGATCCGTTCCGACAAAAAGTTGAAAATGGGGCGTAACAGTGTCATGAACATGTGTATGAACGTGTGGAAGTTAGTCCTGCTTGCGGGGTGCTCAGTGGCACTGGTGGCCCTTTTTTACGATCCAGCGNCATCGGATCAGCCGAGTTTGGAAGAGGGAAGCGAGCCGGAGGCGGTGGCCTTGCTGACTGATGAAGTAGTTGAATCGGTTGAAACGACGGCTCCCGCTGCAGAAATTCGTTCCCTGTTCACGGTCAAGGGAGTCGTGAAATCCATCGAGGAGGATCTCTCATCGGCGCGCATCGAACACGAGGAAATTCCTGGCTACATGCAGGCCATGACCATGCCCTTTGCCATCGGTGATGCCGANGAGTGGNCNTCNNTNCAGNCNGGNGATNCCATCTCTTTTCTGCTGCANGTGACCGANGAGCGNAGNTGGATNGATGGAGTGGAAAAAACNCCTGAAGAGGTGCCGNCNCTGGANGAGCTTTCCAAGACGGCTCCNTGGCGGCCGGTGCGNGAGGTCGAGTTTCTTCANGTAGGCGATGAGCTGCCCGATTANCCGCTGACCAACCANCTTTCCCAGGCNATCTCAACCCANCAGTTTCGAGGCAAGNTGCTGGCGCTGACCTTTATCTACACCCGTTGCCCGCTCCCTGATTTCTGCCCGCGCATGAATCAGCAGTTCATGGCTGCCCAGCGCGCACTCAAGGAGGCNTCCGNAGAANCGGCGTCCTATCATTTTCTTTCGGTGAGCTTTGACCCGGTGCACGATACGCCTGAGCGTCTTCAATTTTATGCCAATGCCTATCAACATGATCCAAAGCAGTGGAGTTTTGCCACTGGAGAACTGATCGAGATCGATGCCCTGACCGAGCAATTTGGTCTGGTCTTTTATCGTTCCGAAGATTCCCTGCTGGACTGGGATCACAACTTGCGAACCATCCTGATAGACCAGGAGGGAATCATTCGTGAAATCCTCATTGGCAATCAGTGGAAGGGCGAGGAGTTGGCGGAAAAAATAACAAGGCTCATCGGTGCCGAGGAGGTCCCTTCTGAATCCACGCGTTGACTTTTCTGGGGCTCAGCAGGGTTCATGCGTACGGCTGTTTTCAAAACCCCTTCTGGAGCCCTCTGTTACTGAATTGTAACAATCCAGCCACACAAACGTGACGGGACCAAGCAAGTGTGAATCTGAAACAGCTTAAGGATATGGAACTCACACTTTTTCATTACGTTATTGGGGCCTTGGCGCTCATTATGCTCATTTGGAATACCGTCGAGGTTGGCCGCAATGATGCCGCAAACATTGTGAACGCGGTGTTTGGCGCGAGGGTGATGACTCGAAGGAAGGCCGTTTGGCTCGCGGGTATTGCCGTTGTGGTGGGAGCCATGGCTAGCTCTCCGGTGATGGAAACCGCTCGCAAGGGTATTTTTGACCCCACGACCCTGCCGGGGATCGATGCTGCGATAGCGGTTTACATGGGNGTCTATTTGACCAATACCGTAATGCTTTATTCCTTCTCAGCTTACGGCATGCCCGTTTCAACCACTGCCTGCCTGGTATTCGCCTTATTGGGAAGCGGCCTTGCCATTGGTGGGGTGGACGCCATCAACTGGGACAAGAGTCAAACGGTCATCCTCGGTATCATCTGCTCCATCATTGTAAGCGGGATCGCTGGCTTCTTGATTCAAAGGGTTTTTCGTGGGGTGGTGCGTGATCAATGTGAAGATCCCAAGACCATTTCTCTCCATGGTCCCTGGATGGCTGGTGCCCTCATGACNGGCTTGGTTTACTTCATGTTGATGAAAGGCATGAAGAATNTCNCTTTCGTCAAGGCTATCAAGGCGAGTACTTTGGATGTCGTTGGTGTCCCAATCGCCTTACTGTTGATTTGGGCCTCACTCTCTTTTCTCACCTTCCTGGCCCTCAAGTTTCTTGGTCAACGTTTTGCCACCAGGCTTTTTGGAAGCATGGCCATACTCGGCATGATCTGTACTGGGATCGCCTTTGGTCAGAATGATCTGGCCAATTGCGCTTCTCCTGGTCTGGCAATATGGATGATCCTTTCCAAAGGTGAGCTAGCTGGCAAGGTGGCTGTTCCATTGTTTGCCTTGTTTGGCTGTGGTGTGCTGCTGCTGATGGGCATGACGACCAGGACAGCCCAACGCGTGACTCGAGCTGAGGTTAACACGGGAAGTCAGGGCGATTTGGTTCGTCTTTATGCACCGAAATGGTGCGTGGCTGTTGCCAGGGTTTTGGTTCCCAAACCTGGAACCGACCAGGCACTTGCCCCCAAGACAAGTGTTCAGGANGCTGCCAAATTACAGCATTATGACGCTCTNCGCGCAGCAGTNATCACCTCAGTGACCGGTAGTGTCATTGCTGTGGCATCGGGTTTGGGGCTTCCGGTATCGACCACCTATGTAGCCTTCTCTGCAGTGGTAGCGACTGGGTGGGCTGACAAGATTTTTGTGCGTGGGGATGCCGCTCTAAAAATGGGTCGAACGATTTGGGTTGTTTTCTGCTGGTTTTTCTCAGCNTTCATTGCGGCAGCTGTGGCTGGNTTGGCAGCCAAAGCCATTGCGCTCTGGGGGCTGGGTGGGTTGGCCCTTGGATTAATTGTCAACATGATCATACGTTACGTGATGCGCAAGCGCGCCGACGAGCACGAGGTTTCCATGAAGGAGCAGGCCATCATCCGCAAACAGAAGTTGGCTGAAGCTTCCGGACGGAATGATCAATTTGCTTCGGATGAAGATGAGGAAGCTCTGTAGGTTTCGTTAAAGTCTGGCTGGTCATTTCAAGACTCCGAGTGCAGCACTCGGAGTTTTTTTTGTCTCGCAGTGCAAGCCCAGTTATGCGGCTCCAACGTTTGAGTCTAAGACCCTCAAAGTGAACGTCACACCTTCGTAACATGGCTGCAACATGATGGTGACTTTTTGAGTTAAAAAATGGGATGTCTGATCAGATTAACGTCTCTCAATCCAATCTTCAAATGCATCGCGGGTTAAGGGGAAACNAATCGACAACCTTTAAAACAAAATCAANCAAACAGAAAATGATCCAATTAACAACCAATCGAAGTATCAGGGCACTCCTTTGCGCGGGTCTATTCAGCGCATGCCTTGCGAATGCAGGGGAAGACACGGTGGAAGTCGTTGATGAGAGTCCGGCTGCGAAACCTGCCNATGGGTGGAATATCTTCAAAAAAAACACTCTGTATAAGAGCGAAAGCGGCTTCGTCAGAGATGTTAAGTTGAAAGGTCGATATCATGGTCAATACATCAGCCAGGACGAGGATATCGATGGTGTCAAAGACAATGAATACGATGTTTACCACCACCGCCGGGCGCGTATTCAAATGGACTTNGATTTTGCTCACAATCTTTCCTTCGGTTTCGATGCAAACATTTCGGATGGCCATGGTTCCAGAACAGCTCTGAGCGACGAGGGTTCTTTCATCAACAATTTCCANACGTTCAACCTCCAATGGAAACCCAGTGATGATTATTATTTCATTATCGGTAAAGATAAGCAGGACATCACCCGTGAAGATATTCAATCGTCTAGGTACATCAAAACGGTCGAGCGTGCCCCTATTGTGAATGAAATCGGTCAACAACGTCCTTGGGGAGCCCAGGTNGGATTCTTCACCAAAGGTATTGAGCACCGGTTGGGTGCNTGGGTTTATGGTGCCCATGAAGATGGTCCAGAATGGGTTGATTTTCGCGCCAATAAAGGAGCATCCTANAANCTTACTTACCCGGTAAAAGAGGACCTCTCCTTCCACTTCGACTGGAACTATGTGAACAACGAAGGTGGTCGTGAACGGGCGCGGGGTGATGCTGNTGTGGGTACTTTCGGNTCTGCTTATGAGCACGCATTTGCCTTGGGTTTCGATTACGAAAAAGGTCCCTTTAAAGTCATNTCTGATGTCATCTTCGGAGCCAACCGTGAGGGAGTTTCAGCAAGTAAGGGGTCTGCAGCGATTCCGGCCGGACATGATACATGGGGTTTCTATGTACTGCCTTCCTATAAAATCACCGACAAGCTTGAAGGTGTCTTTCGCTACCAATACATGGACTCGGGACGNGAACANCGCACCCAGCGATATGGGCATGATGGTGATGGGGACAGAAACGCACGTCTCAATGTTCAGAACTATCATTCGGTTTACGCTGGATTTCAGTACTTCCTCAGTGGAGAGAACCTCAAGCTCATGGCTGGACATGAGTATGCCTGGGGCGAACTTTTGGGGACGGACACAGATATTAACACGGGAAGCTGGCAGCTGGCAGTGCGGACCTACTTCTAAAATCAGGTTTTTGTGACAGAGGTNTCCGTNNAATTTTNTACGANATTCNGAAGCTTGGGTGTGCCCGGTGCTTTGCCGGGCACACCCTTATCACCCGTGTGAGTCACGATCGGGTCTGCCCTGGTGAAAAATGCCATATCAAGCACAATGGAGCTTTTCCTTTGTCCGTTTGGATCCACGCCAACAACGTCCAGTAAATCTCAACTCACTTTGCTCCTATCGGAATTCTTAACCCGCTCATCTCCGAACCTTTGAAGGCCATTGGTGTGGTGCCGCTCCCAAGGCGTGACAAATGCCGAAAATGGTTGCATCATTCCGTGCAGTCGCTGGGGCTGGTATGGCTCCATCGACATTTCTCGGTGCAACAGGATCAAAAGCTCAAACAAAAACTCCTCCTCATGGCCAGCAATGCCGAGGAGTGCGTGAAAAATGCCACCCTGTCCTTGATGCAAAGAAAGGAGTCTCTTGCAAGGACAATGAAAGCTCAGGATGATGTCATTGATCAATTGGAGATAGAAGTCGATCAACTAGCTATTTCCATGCTGGGTGAAGCTACCAAGCCGGANGACCTGAGATTCATCACGATGGCCATGCGNATTTCCAATGAGNTGGAACGAGTCGGGGATGAGGCCACCACGATTTCTCGGCGTAGTNTGGAACTCATGAAGCACGAGCCGCTTCGGTTGGATATNCCGATCGAATCCATGGCTCAGATGGTCACTGATATGTTGAGGGAGGCGCTAGACACCTTTGTCTATCGCAAGCCTGATCTGGCGCGCGAAATCGTTCTTCGTGACAAGCAAGTCGACCAGCTCAACAAAGCCATTCAGGCTCAGATGACCGAAACCATGTTGAAGCATCCCGATCATATTGTCCGCTCCCTGCATCTCATGACCATTGCCAAGAGCATGGAACGGATCGGAGATCATGCGAGCAACATTGCNGAGCAGGTTGTCTTCTTGTGCGAAGCGGAGGATATCCGTCATCAGTAATCTCCGATGACNGGTGTGTCCTGTCCTCCNTGGNNGNAGCCTTTGGTTTTGACGAATCCATTCCCGCAATTAGGTTGGGTGGATGACCCCTACCGAAGGGCAGTTTGAAACCAGCTCCTTACCCTCTCGAGAATCGAGGTTTGGGCAATGGCCTCTCTGGAAACGTGCCTTGCTGGGNGGAGGTTTTTCCCTGCTGCTGTTGGGTCTTTTGTCAGGCAGTTTCGAATGGGGCTTCAGGCTGATCGGTATCGGTCACTCGGCGTCCTTCTTCTCCCATCTTGCCTCGGGTGAGGTGGTGGAGAATGAGGCCTTCATCTGGTCTTACCACGGTTCTGAAAGTCCTCTCAAACCACACCCATTCAAGTTTTCTCATCCCAAGCCAGAGGACACCTTACGTATTTTCGTTTTGGGAGAATCGGCTGCGATGGGTACGCCCGAGCCTGCTTTCGGTTTTAGCCGTATTTTGGAAAGGCTGCTGCACCATCGTTACCCTGATCAGGCCTTTGAGGTGATTAACCTCGCCATGAGAGGTATCAATTCGCACATGATCCGACGCATCGCGATGGAAGCGGCAGTTTACGAGCCGGATCTGGTCATTGTTTATGCTGGAAACAACGAGTTGGTCGGCTGGCAAGCCCCAGAACCCGATCAGGCTCCCCTTCGGCCACTGAAAATGATTCGCNCCCAACAGGCATTGNTGAGCACGCGACTGGGGCAATGGCTTTGGCAGCGGATTCGCCCNTTCANGGACGAGTGGAACCAGGAGCAGGACATGGCGTTTTTCAGAAAGCATCATCTGAGTGCCAAGGACCCGCGCCGGGAGGAAGTTTTGTCTCGTTTTGCTGGCAACATGAGTGAGGCCCTTGAGGTTTTTGTGGTTCANAGAGTTCCCGTGTTGGTTGGGTCGGTGCTGGTCAATGAAAGGGATTTTCCACCCCTGGGATTTCCATCCTCATCCGAGGCAACCCCGCTGAACGATCCTCTCTTCGCTTTGCCCTGGTGGCAGGCATGTGAGGGCGGTGACAGGGAATGGCTGGAAGAACAGCTGCCGGTTTTAGAGCAGTATTTACAAAACAACCCCCAGGATGCCAGGGCTCACTACCTGGTGGCGAGAGCCCAGGAAACACTGGGGGACTTCTTCGCGGCGAAGGTGCATTACCAGGCTGCCAGAGATGCCGATCATCTACCTTTTCGTGCTACAACCCGAATCAACCATACGTTGAAGNAGCTTGCTGAAACCATGGGGGGCGTGGAGTGGGTTGATTTGGAAACCTATGCCCTCCGGGGGGAGGAGGAGGTCAAAGCGCTGGGAGATGCCTGGTTTCACGAACATGTCCATTTTCGCTTTGAAGGGGATTATCGCCTGGCGGCCTACTTTTACCCCCATGTTCAGCAAACCTTGAAACTTCCCATGGAAGATGTGGTCCAGGAAGGTGGTCAAATCCGTCAGATGAGTGAGGTGGCTCGNGACCTGGGCTACACGCCGATTTCAGAAGCCATGATGGAGCGATCCATNATCGATCTTCTTTCAGCCCCTCCCTTNCTGGATCAGTGGATGCATGAGGAGCGTCTCGAGGAACGCAAGGCACGCTGGCAGCNACGGTTTTCGATCTATGGAAAGCCTCATGTTCANGGNGCCCTCCAATGGATTGCCGAAGCCAGTGAGCGTTTCCCTGACGACTGGCACCTGCCACTGCTGGCTTCGCGCATGGCGGATCGACTTCAAAACCATGCGCTGGCTCTTGAGTGGGCCACGCGTGCCCGAGATCGAATGCCTCACGCCAGTTTGCCACAATTCATGATGGCCCAGCAGGCCATGGCNCTGGGGAAGAAGGAGGAGGCACGTGACGCGCTTGAGGCGATCCTGCATCGTTATCCTGAGCACCCCCTGGCCCTGGGCATGCTTGAAGCACTTTAGGGAGAGGNATGGATTCCCTCGCAGCTGCTGATCCTTATCCCTNAGCTACTCTCCATGGCCATGCAGGCAGCGCCCATGGCACCTGCATATTCCCCCAACNGAGCAGGCAGGATGCGAACCCGATGGCTGCCGACCTGCCATTCCATGGTGTTGAGTTTCTCTTGCAGGGGTTGAAAGAGGGATGAACCGGCGGCCGCAATGCCACCCCCAAGAATGATGGCTTCCGGATCCAGNAGGTTGATCATGGAGGTGATGNCGGCGGCCAGGCAATGGATGGATCGCAGCCAAATCTGACGAGCCAGCGTGTCACCTGCCTCGAAGGCTTGAATCAGTGCCAGCGTGGAACGAAAACGTCCCTGCGATCGCTCAACGATGGTGGCATTGCCGATGGCCCACTCCAGGCTTCCCGGCGTGCGGCAGATGTCTGGGGGCCCATCCACATCCAGTGACAGATGCCCAAGATGGCCTGCTCTCCCAAGATATCCTTTGAGAAGATGGCCATCCACCATCACCGCTCCGCCCACTCCGGTGCCAAGAGTGATCATGATGACCTGCTCCATGCCTCTGGCGGCTCCATGGCGCGATTCTCCCAGTAAGGCGGCATGGGCGTCATTGATGACTGGTATGGGTCGCCTGTGGCCCAAGACCTCTTGCCACTGAAGGCCCTCCAGCCCTTGCAGCCTCCCTGGCATGTGTGCGATGGAACATCCATCCTGGGAGACCAGTCCTGGGGCGGCCAAACCCATGTTCTCGGGCAAATCTCCCCATTGGTGTGCGATCTTGGTGGCAACCCCCTGGATGGTGGCTTTCCATGAGAGTTCAGAATCGATGGATTGAAAGGGATC
This sequence comes from Pedosphaera sp., assembly GCA_002686885.1. Classification (GTDB taxonomy): domain Bacteria; phylum Verrucomicrobiota; class Verrucomicrobiia; order Limisphaerales; family AAA164-E04; genus UBA7971. Next base: position 275 of record NYYT01000007.1, on the reverse strand, counting down.
GATACCTTGACCGAGGACTCGGCCACCCTGATCCATGAGGATGTGCTTGACCTGTGTGCCCCCCAGATCCCATCCCAGAGTGATGGGTTTCATGAGCCCGTGTCGCCAGTGTCAGGATGATGTTTCTCCAACCATGTAAGGGTCTCTTGCCACACCAGGCGGAAGGCGCTGGCAAAATCCTTGGGTGCTCTGTCCAGCCAGCGGTTCACCTCATCGGTCTTAAACCACTCACCGGACTCGATTTCTTCCGGGTGCAATACAAAAGGGCCATTGTA
>NYYT01000073.1 GCA_002686885.1 Pedosphaera sp. | reverse complement strand
CGAATGGCGCTCTTCACATCCTCTGGACGCATTATTCCCCTGGTGCCCGGAACGAGTGCTATCGAGCACCCGGACAATGCTGCGTATCCTCCGCCCTCGTAGATGTAGATGTGGCTGTGTCTTTCAGCTACTATCTCGTCGCCTGGGTTCGTCTGTGCCCTAATCGAAATCGCATTTGACATCGTGCCAGAAGGAACAAAGAGCGCAGCATCCTTGCCTGTAAGGCTCGCTAACCTATTCTGGAGTTCGATCACAGTAGGATCGTCACCCAATACATCATCACCAACATCGGCTTCAGCCATTGCCCTTCTCATACCAGGGGTTGGTTGCGTGACGGTGTCGCTTCTGAGGTCGACTCGATCACTGGCAGCGTATCTCACGCACTTAGCGGATTGACTCGACCAAATAATTTCTATGAGGGGGGCATGATGATTTATCTTGATCTCCTCGCGAAGTCATGGCGGTTAGTGGTAAATCTTCAGTGGGAACTCATTTCTTCCTTTCGGACAACTGCCCCCCCATGGGAATATACGAGACCCTCTACGCTTTCAAAGACAGTTTTGGGAAGTTCATGGGCGATGAGGGAACGCATCCCTGGTCACAGGGCTTTCCGCTAACTAGAGCGCTTGAGAAATTTGACGGTCCGTCGCTTCCTGATAGCGTCGAAGTGACTTGGGAAGATCGATTCTACCCCAAAGCCTGGGGGCACCCAATGTTGCGCGAATCGATTGTGGAATACTACAATTCACAATACGGCTCTTCGATCACTCCTGATAACGTGATGGTCTTTGCAGGTGGTAGACCTGGTATTTACACGGTCATGGCATTCCTCAAAGAGCATGTCAAAGTAAGGATTGGAAGTATAGAATGGCCAGCTTATCTGGACATACTAACTCAGACGAATACTGCTTACGAGACCGTCGCATACACCAAAGAGAACAATTTCCACCCTCGCAATTCAGATTATTTTGATCGTTCAGGGATTCCTGATGAGGTGGGTTTGATGCCGGTCATCTCAAACCCACAAAACCCATCTGGTCAAACTCGTTGGGGGGATGAGTTGAGGGATCTGATAGAATTGGCTGAAAAACCTGGTAACGGACTTTTACTTGACGAAGCATACGAAATGTTCCACTCCCCGTCAGTGAGCGGGATTGAGTTTGTTAAGGATCTGGACTCGAGCAACATATTCCTCGCAGGGGCTTGTACGAAGGGGCTTCAATCACCTGGAATTCGTGTGGGCTGGATTATCGCAAGTAAAACGAATATAGAGACTATGGCGAATTATTCGAGTTTTGGAATGGGTGGCGTCAGTCATCCTTCGCAGCACTATGCTGTCAAGCTCCTTGAGCCGAAGAGAGTGCATAAGGCACGCAAGGCTGTAGAGCAGCACTACAACTGGCAACGGGAACGTTATGGTAGGGCATTCGAAGACATGGGATTGGGCGTATACACGGGAGATGGTGGGTTTTACCATTGGCTTGAGTTACCTGAGGGCATGACAAGTGGTGAGTTGAATAAACGACTTTTCAAGCACGGTGCGGCAATTCTCTGCGCCAGCGATTGCGATATGGACAGGCCTCACTCAAAGGATCCGGGTTACGAAAGCCCGTATTCTCGATTCTTCAGATTCTCCTTCGGGCCGTTGCCGCCGGATTCATTTGAGTCGGACATCGCACTCTTCAGAGAAGTGTATGATGGATACAAAGCGGAATCCGGTCACTCTGCAGATGCATAAATCGTGAATTCACTAAGTGGGGGCGTGTATATGTGGAGATTGACTAGCTCAGTCTCCTGCTCATTTACGACTTGATGGATGTCAGGCTCCTCTGCAGCACATATTTCGCCCGGTGAGTAAAGTCTTGTGGACGTGTGTACGGCCTTTCCGGATTGGTCGATCTCGAATATGCGCTCTGTGGATATTCCTTCGAGTATCAAAAATGCGCAATCACTGCCCTTGTGGTCGTGAATAGGAGTTAGCTGGCCAGGTTTCCAGCAGATTGCGACGATTTCGTAATGCTGTGTTCGCTTGATGACGTTCCTCTGATATCCGTCGTCGGTTGACCCTATGCAAGTCTTCAAGGCATTAATTTCGAATTCTTGGGAGGATAATTGCGATTCGAGTTCGCTCAGGCCCGGCCTTCTATCGATCGAGTCGAGCCATTTGATGATGTTTCTGAGGCCTCGGCATCTGCTGAGCAGTGTTGTCTGCTGGTCCGCATCAATCTGAATCTGCCGGACCATATTACTCGCCTTATGCAACTATATGTTACCGTTCTTATGTTTCAAACCAACTGCAAGTCGCTTGTGAAGGCGTCTATGCTTTCCCTTGGGGCGGGGCCGACTCCCATGACCGTTATTGTTCCAGGGGGTATCTCGGTATGTCCTGCATCCCTGACCAAATGGCATACGATACCGACGGATGAGATTGCCCCATACAGTCGCTTCATCTCATCAAGATCTTTTACGGCTACTACTATCTTTCTAGCGCCTTCCTTCCTGTATCTGTCAAGGATCTTTGGAATAACTCGATCAGCTTTGAGTGCGCATTCCATAACAGCGTGGCCGACCTGTGCTGCGAGTTTGCCCTTGGAAAGTTGAAGGTCTTTCCGAGTCACTATGACCATTGTGATTTCATCAGTTCGTGACAATTTCACTCACCGCTCGTTCGCTGGGCGCTATCCTATGGCGTAACATGAGGTGAGAGAAGGGGTTTGCAAGCCAAGCAACGAATGCTACATTGCCCGCGGCATGATACATGTCAAACATGAGCCCATCAGCCAAATATGACAATAAAGTCGAGAAATCGTGGTTTAGAAGTATACTCGTGGATACTATCCAGTCAAATGCAAAGGCGGAAACTACTGCTAATATCATTAATCTGCCAACAGCTACTCGGCCTTCTAGGATTAATTTGTCAGCGAATATCGAACCGGCTACTCCGACGGCCCCCCACCCAATAACCTGGAAGAGTGTCCAAGGCCCGTGCCCCATGAAGATCATATTAGTGCTGAGTGCGGCAATGCCCGAGACGGCTATTGCCCAGGGTGCGCCGTAGAACACACCAACCAAAATTATGGTGACTGTTACCGGTTGGACATTGGGAATTGGCTCTAGTAGGATTCTTCCTGCTACGCAAAATATTGTGAGTATTGCCAGAATTGTAAATGGGCTAGAGTTCTCCATTTTCCTCTCTCCTTTCAGGATTGCGAAGACCAGCAAAGACAGAATCACAATGTTGACGATCAAATCTTGCATGGGTGTCAATGCAAAGTTGTGAAAGTCGTACATACCTTCGCCTCTGGTAGTTGCTTCATAGTCATTCTTAGGGAACAGGAACTAGAAGATCGAAGAATCAAGCTGGAGTAATGATCCAACTTAGATTCGTATCCGAGGTTATCTCGAAGCTTGATGCACCAACGTCGGCCATCTCCCCTTCGTGATAAAAGCCCCAGTAAGTAGACCAGTCATCGGCCCCTGAAACGCCATCGATAGTGTGAACAAACGCGCCCATTCCAACATAGTATGTTACATCGATAGTGAAGTTCTCCCTGAGTTGCAGAGCCTCCATGACCCTGTATGCTGTGACATTGGGTGCCACGTGTACCGGATCAAATGTAATACTTCCATCATTGAGCCTGTCTGCTAAGTTCGCTGTCTGATTACCTTGATCTACAAAGTCCAAGGTTACAACTACGCTCAAATCACCTATTTCGTCCTCGGCAAGTGGTTCAGTATCAGACGTACATCCGGATAGAGCGGATGCGGTTAGAATTAGGATAGTGATAGTCAACGTTGTTCTCTTCTTACTAAACATGGAATTTTTAGTCGCTCAATTAGGTCTAATAAGTTAGTTGATAATTCTGTAATTGAGAGATATTAGTTTTCAGAAATTTCACTAATTTTCTGCCTCAGAATCTCGCTCACCACCTTTCCGTCGGCTGCCCCTCCTAGTTTGCCCATTACTAGACCCATAAGAGGGCCGATGGAGGCTAGACCTTTGGCTTCGATTAAATCTGAATGCTCTGAAAGCGCTTCATCGACTGCAGATTCAATTACCGTGTGATCGGCTGGTATGAATCCAAGGGCCTCGCCTTGTACTTTGATCCAGGACATTCGTTCATGGTATGATGCATCGAGCAATTTCTGATCAGACGCCATGAGAGCGGAAATGGGAATGACCCCGTCCCTTGTTATGGCTCCCTCGTCACGTGCTAGAATTATGTTAAGCAGGGCTTTCATGGGAAATGCGGCTCTCTCGATGTTCGCAGCACGTGATGCCTCATTGAGGGTTTGATCGAGAAGTGCGGTTGCGATAGACTTTGGTGAAATGGGAGGAATGTCTGAGTATCCTTCGATCGCCGCTTCGATCAAAAGATCATCAAGTTCTGCACCCAATATTGCCTCTGCCTGAGTTTCTGATAAACCAGTTTCAACGAGCCTGGATAGCCTCTCTTTGGATGTCATGGGAATGCTATCAACGGCTCTTCTCCATCTTGACAAGTCGATATCTGTCAAAGGGACATCTGTTTCCGGGTACATTCTCGCACCACCTGGAAGAGGGCGCATAGGCATCGTAGTCCCATCATCTGGTTGGCCTTTTCTGATTACGACGTTCCTAACCTCCTGGGGGATTCTTAGAAAGGCCATTCTTGCACGTTCTGCGACAGCGTCCAATGCCAATTCTGCCTGCCATTGAGGGGCGATGCAAATTGCAAATGCGTCTGATTCCTCCAATGATAGTCTGGTTCGTATCGAGTCGGCATCGTCTAATTTGAGGCCATAAGCTGGAAGTTCGTCAGAATGTATGATGCCTTGTACACCGGCCCTTTTCGCGGCTCCCGATAGCTCTCTCCCAAGACGCGGGAGTTGTGCGCCGTTCGCATCTTTTTCCTTGCTTCCGAGATGGCCTGCGAGGCCCGGTAGTGCCAGCACCATTACGCTTGATCCGGCGGACAATGCAGAGGACATCATTTCTGATTCGACCTCAGTCATGATCTCGGAGATATCTTCGATTTTTCCTTGGATGATTTGATGGGTGTCCTCTCTAATTGACGTCTCCAAGGAAGGATCATCCGTCCTTCTATCGCTGCCTAGAGGGGGGAAGCTGTGCTTGGTTCTGAGGGTATTTGAGAGTCGATAGAAGTGAATCTGACGGGCCATTTCCGACCTTATTATCCTAGGTATCCAATCGAGATCCTGGCAACCCTTGATCTCGACTCTGTCGCCACAGGCGATACTGACATTCAGATCTTGTCTGATGCTTCCCAAACCCCTGCGTACACTGCGTGTATCACGAAGTCGTCTGCCCAAGAACGAGGAAACCGATTTTGCGTGTTCAGGAGATATTATGTCTGGCTCCGTTGCTATCTCGACCAGCGGCATTCCGAGACGGTCCAAGGAGTAAGTTACTTCCGTTCCCGTATCTGTGGTTTCTTCTCCCAACCTTCTTGCGGAGTCCTCCTCGAGACAGATTACTGAAATTCCTATTTCGATACCATCGACCTCGAGCCTTCCTTCTGTGGCAATTAGACTGGTTCTCTGGAAACCGCTAGTATTGGAGCCGTCTACAACGGTCTTTCGCATTGTCTGGATTTTTCTGGCGGGCGCGGCGTTGAACATCGCTGAAATCTGCAAAGTTGTGTCGAGGGCTTCGGAATCGAGCTGTAGGGGGGGAGCCTCGTCGAGTTCGATGAGTCCTGAATTGGGTGTCTGTTGATATGCGAATGTCCTATTCCTCATCTGTTCAAAACGGGCGGCGACATCTATCTTACCGGACTCTCCTCGGGCTGCACGGAGGCGTCTCTTAGCGATTGGTCGGGAAGAGTTCCGAATATGGTCTTCGGATCCGTCATACAAGGCACTAGGTTGACGAGAATGTAGTTTTCCGGAAGAGAGTTGCTGATGTATCTCAATACCGCACATGAAACCCAGCGAAATGGGGTCTAGAGAGTCCGGATCACGGATATCGCCAACGGGCTCACCCTCCGGCATGATGGTGTCCAAGCAACGATTGCTCATAGGCTCAGCGGAATCAATCATGTCCATTGATACGTTCCTGTTTGTGATTCGTATATTGTACCGCCTCTGTGTAAGTTACTAATCGCATTTCTAACTATGGTTTCTGATATTCCTTCCGCTAAAGCCGCATCTATGATCTGGCTCATTTTCATGAGTCCTTCGTTTGCATCTGATATTTCCTGCATGATTATCCTGACTGTGCTGCTCTGCTTTTGTTGGCTCATTCCAGTTTGAAATTCTGATTCGTCCCTAATGTTAGATTCGTTCCTCCAGTGCATGAATATGGCCTTGGCAACTTCAGCATCGGCTACCGTTGCAATCTGGCGGAGGTGTATCCTTGCATGGGCTTCTGTCAGGCGCATTAGGGCTTCGAGGGCTCTCGCAGTAACTGGTATCTCTGTTATCTGATTTTTATCGGATTGGCTAATACCATAATCAGCGCTCCTGGGATTATTTTGACGCTGATTGAAGGAATTCCTTGTTTTGATGTAATATTTGATCAGAGTTCCCTTTGCTTCATCGTCAAGAGACGGATGGATATTTCGCTTTGCATAAGCCACATATTTTCTGAGGAAGTTTGTCGTCAGATGTTGTTTCTGATCATGTCCTATATCCATTATTTCTTCTGAGTCGGGAATAGGCTCACTGCCCATCTTGTCTTCAATCTGAAGTTCGCTGACTCCCGAGGTTCTATTTTGCAGGATATGATGGGCTATCTTCTCATCCAACCCCGGTTCTGGGGTGTCTTGAAGGAGCCATATCAAATCGAATCTCGAGGCCAGAGGTGTTTCCAGACCGGTTTCTTTGAAAGACTGCATGATACTCGCATTTGCTGATAGAGGAGCGAATCTTCCGGATATCGGATTGGCCGCTGCGAGCACTGCGCATCGTGAGTTGAGCGTGGCTGTGATGCCGCCTTTGGCGACTCTAATTTTCTGCTGCTCCATGGCTGGATGTATTGCACTTGTGTCCTGCTTGCTTATCTTATCGAACTCATCAATAGCGGCGAGGCCTCGATCGGATAGGGGAAGTACACCTGCCTCAAGAGCGAATCTGCCATCAGAAAAGCCGTCCTTCACAGCCGCTGCAGTTAGGCCGGCGGCAGATACTGATCCTCCAGATGTGAATTTACCTCTTGGCGAGAGGTTTGACATGTACGTGAGCAATTGTGATTTTGCAACCCCTGGATCGCCCATCAGAAGAATATGGATATCGCCCCTTGATCTGGTTCCATCACTCGAGACTCGCGCCACTCCCCCGAAAAGTTGCAGTGCTAGGGTTCGCTTTACCCATCTAAGAACCGGTGTGGAGAATATGGATGGTGCGATTGAATCTACAAGGAGGTCGATTAGGCCGTTGCTATCTCCATATTCCTTGACTAGTTTCTTGATTTCCTCTTCTTCTTCTTCATCGATGATTATCTCCGTGAAAGGTGTCGTCTCAGCCTCCACGCTCACCATTGAGTAAAATATCTCGAAGAGCGGTGTCTTCCTAGATCCCTTCCTCTCTGAATGCATCTGCGGGATCATGTTCGCTATGATTCGGGTTCCAGGGAGAACGGTGTTCACCAAATCGCCCTCGAGAATTACCATGCCCGTACTCGGTTGCGCGCCGCTCGGAACGCGTTCTGGAATCTCCTGAATCTCAATCTTCTGATTATCCACGAGGGAGCATTTCTCCTTCATCAGAGTGAATTTTACTCGTCCCTTGCGCTCTCCGCATCCTTCGCATTGTAACGGCTCCTCGAGTTCTGTGTGATCATGCTGTATAATCTCAGTCTCGTAATCACACGAACATTGGAAGACAGAACGATGGATCCGAGGTTTGATTTCACTCACCTTAGTCACTGAAACTTCTGAGCTTATGAGCTTCTGCACATCAACGTGACCGACTCTCCTCAAATCTCTCCGGCTATCGAGAGGTAGTCGATCGATTCTGATGAATGGTTCAATGTCCTGAGCTCCCATCTCGATGCAATACATCTTGAGAGCGGCAGTGCCCTCTCTCAAAATGTGCGTCGGATGATCGAGGAGCATGTCTGCAAAATCAGGGTCGAAAGTCTGAATTTGATGGAATGAGACCTCCATCTTGTCGATTTGCCCCGAAACTATCCGCTGAACTTCGTCAGCCATTGCCTCTTCGAGAAATGATCTCCATCGCGGTCTTGCATCTGGAGCGAGCATCGTCATGGCATTTCCTCAGTCGGTCTACCGTGGTCCTGAGAGAGGGCCTATCAAGAAACCGGAGGGTTTCGTACACCCCCTTTCTTCCAGTGGAGAAAACTGTCATCTTTCATCGGTCTAATCCCTTCTATTGCAGAAATTTTGTGCAATCTCCGACGTGGTAACCTTGAGGGACCTATTGTACCAAGAAGTGCCATGGAACACACGCGATCAGGGAGTGATATTCTCGTTCGACTTGACCCGGGAGAAGAGATTCACGCTGCTCTAAAGCAACTGGCGAATGACCTTGGGTTTGATGCCGCTGCTATTACAAGTGGCATTGGTCGGACCAGGGACAATCAATATGGTTACATGAATGAAGAAGGCGTTTACCAAAGACGGCCTTTGGATCCTCCCTCTGAATTGGTGAGTCTTTCGGGCAATATTGCTCGTACTCAGGAGGGAGAGCCATTCACCCATATTCACTGCTGTTGGTCAGATGACGAAAATAATGTTCATGCTGGCCATCTGTTTCAAGCAACAGTCCATGTTGTGGCGGAAATTCATATCAGAATCATGGAACATGCGATGATGACTCGTTGTCCTCTTGCTGACTTTGAGTTATTGGGTCTGGAGTTTGAATAGAAAAATACAGTGAGCTGATGGTTATGAGAGTCCTATTTGCTCATGGCCTTTGGAGTGCTCCTGGTGGTTCGAAACCCACCTACATGAAAGAAGTCCTGGGTTGGGATGTTGTCTGTCCGGATATGCGCAGGAATGGTTGGAGCGTCTCTTCTCAAGCTCTTACTGTTCGTCAGGAGTTGGAATCTTCCGAGTCTTTCGATATTCTGATCGGTTCATCCTTCGGAGCGCTTGCGATTGCCAATGCGATCGAGGGGTATGAAGGCGATTCACGTCTTGCTCTCTTAGCACCGGCTTTTGGGGTGTACGACACCCTGGCTTCACAAATCGGAGATCAAGCAATGGAAATGTGGAGGGAGGATGGGGTTAGGTCATTCATCCCGCCAGATTGGGAGGAGGAAGTGCTACTCTCATGGTCATTCATGGAAGACGCATTGGCGTGCGGATGGCCTGTGCTTCAACATAGAACGGTCATTCTTCACGGGAGGGGGGATGATGTAGTGCCTGTGGAAAACTCGTACAAAGCTAGCAGGGAGTCGGGGACGACCGACTTGGTGGAAGTGGACGACGGTCATAGNCTTGCAGAGAGTCTGGACATGCTGCCGGATCTNGTTTCCATGGTCCTATCCTNATCAATCGTCATGGGTGCCTAGGAAATACTGGCCGATTTCAGGATCTGTCAGAATATGGTCTGCATCTCCCGTATGGACTACCTTGCCATTTGACATGATGTATCCTCTGTCNGATCTTGAGAGGCTTAGTCTTGCATTCTGCTCGACTATCANNACGGTGATTCCTTGCTCCCTGAGGGCGTCGATCCTCTCGATGATTTGCTGCTGGTANAGGGGTGAAAGAGCGGCTGTGGGCTCATCNAGGAGNAGGAAGTTCGGATNCGATATCAGGGCTCTTGAGATTGCGAGCATTTGACGTTCTCCTCCTGATAGTGATGCTGCCAGATCATGCTCACGGGAACGGAGATCGGGGAACATGTCNAGTGCTCTCTCGATTCTCTGGCTGAGGATGTTTGCTGAGAGGGAGTTTCCGCCCATCTGGAGGTTTTCCTCGACTGAGAGGGAGGGGAATACGTTGTTCACTTGGGGAACGTAGGCGATCCCCATATTCACGAGTTNGTCTGTTCGCATCCCTGAAACGCTCTTGCCCCTGTAGTTNACCTGCCCGGCATAATANTCGGCTATTCCGAATATAGCCTTGATGAACGTNGATTTNCCACATCCGTTTGGACCGATTATTGTGACGAACTCTCCTTCNTCGATATGCAGGTCTATGCCGTACAATATCTGTACGGACCCGTACCCTCCCGTAAGTCCGTTCACATCGAGAACTCGTGTCATTTGTCTTCNCCTCCGCCGTGGCCATCGGAGCCGAGATATGCCTCGATGACGTCTCGATTCGAGCGCACTTCATCGGGAGTCCCCGTCATTAGGATCTCNCCCTCGTTCATGACGACTATCCTGTCCACGCCCTGTCTCAAGATGAAGTCCATGTTATGCTCGATTATGAGTACGGATATGCCCGTCTCGGAGACGATGTTTCGAAGGTTGGAGAATATCTTCATCGCCAGTGGCCCCGCAACGCCGGCCACTGGTTCGTCAAGCAGGAGGAGTTGCGGGTCGCCCATCATGGAGCGCCCGATATCAACAAGCTTGCTTTGACCGCCTGATAGTTCGCTTGCAAGGTTATGCGCCATATGCGGGACTTCGAGTTGATCTAGCACCTCATATGCTCTGTCCAGTCTCTGGATCTCTGATGGGTGAGAGCGGCCGGAACGCACGACNTCGAAGAAGCTGGGGGAAAACTGGTTTCTAGGNGGCACCAGGAGATTCTCGATGACGGTCATTTCACGCCANAGCCTCGTATGCTGGAANGTCCTNGTCATCCCAAGATTTTGGATCTGGTCCGGTCGCATGGTCGAGACATCGGTCCCGAAAATCTCCACGGTGCCAGCAGTTTGTTGCAGNAGCCCGCTNATGCAGTTGAACGTCGTTGATTTACCNCACCCATTGGGACCGATCAAACCGATGAACTCGCCCTCTTGGACCTCGAATGANACTTCATTGACAGCAACAAGNCCCCCGAACTCCTTCCTGAGNCCATCNACGCGAAGTGCGGGTGCCTTCATTGAGAANCGCCCCCCTCTGATCGCTCTGGACGATATGGCACTTCAGGCAGCAGTCCCTTCTCGTTGTACTTCAGGGAGATTACGATGATTAGGCCGATGATTAGAACCTTGACATAGGCGAGNTTTACCTGTATATCGGTTCTGAATACTTCATCGATTGATCGCTGGTGGAGTANCCACACCATCAACAAGAATACGGATGCNATCCATCCCGCTGATTCAGCNATTGCCTTCCGCCTGAAGAGGTATGCAAGAGCCATGATTGCGATCATCAGAAGTGCTGCTTGCATCGGTTCGGTTACGAGCCATGCGAAGACCGTGTCAATGGCCACGGCCAATTCGTGAAGCGGTTGGCTCGCGCTTGATTGAGCGGCGACTAGCCTATTGATAACGAACTCATTCAGAGTGATTATCATCGCGCCTATCAGCATGCCTCTGTTGTTTCCAGCNCCGCCTATGACGAATGCAGCCCAGACCAGGAACGTTGTCCTTGAGGGTTGCATGAATGATGGCTGGAGCGAGCCNAGATACCAGGCAAACAACGCACCTGCAAAGGCTGCGATAGCTGCNGAAACGGCAAGAGCAGCGGCCTTGTGAGTCATGACGTCGTGTCCNTGGTGCTGCGCGACGTCTTCATCCTCCCTTATTGAACGGAGGATTCTGCCCCATGGTGACGAGTACAGCATTGAGAGTGCTCGCCATACGATCATAACGCAAATGAGCCCGATTATGGCCAGGAGCAGGTAGTACGGAGCGGGCTGGCCGAAACTGAGTGTTTCTCCGATTGTTCTCGCAATGCTGTCAATGGCTTCGTTGTTCTTGCATTCAAATGGGGATAGTTCTACNCCNTTTTCNTCGAGTTGTTTNCCCCTCCCGCAGAACCACCAGACCTCGAGNGGCTGNGGNTATCTTTGGACGCCTATCGCTCCCTGTGTCGTACCNGTCTTGAGGAGTGGTTCTCCCGANAGCANGATCCTGACTACCTCTCCGAGTGAGATTGTTATCACAGCGAAATAATCGCCTCTTAGGCGTGCGGTTGGATAAGCGAGCANCCAGCCGGAAATAGCGGCTACTAGCATGCTGAAAATAAGTGCGGGTATGATGGGCCACCCATATCCGGCGACGTCACTAGGAGCAGTCAGTACGCCGACACCGATGGCCCCTATCGATACAAAGAAAATCACTCCGAAGTTCAAGAGGCCCGTGTAACCGGTTGAGAGATTCAGAGAGAGGGACATTATGAGATATATTGAGAGGAATGTGACGAGGTTCGACACTTGAAGGGTCTTGGCGAACATGAAGTTTGAGGATGGGTCGACAGGGAGCCAAACCACGAAGAGCAGCAGCAATGCCAAAAGAAGTCTGAAGGCGGCTTTCGAGCCGGATTCTGTTCTTCGGCCCTCGCCTATTCCGGCTTTCTGAAGAATGGTGTCGCCCTGCTTTCCCAATGTCCCAAAGAGGGATGCTGTTCGGGCGGTCAGCCAAGAGTCGGCATTAGCCCGGAGTGATTCGACTCTGTCTTTCATGTTCCTTGAGGTCGTTCGCTCTGAGTGCTTGTCTGAAGGCGTTGAGATTCTTGATAGGATTGAATGGTACTTTAACTTGAATGGGTGAATTGGATCTTTGTATCGGTCATTGAAAATCAAGTATGATTCGTATATACAGAATATCCAAACCAATAGAGGTATCCATGGCCATAGTACGTCGCCGATTGTGCCGATAAGGGATATGAAAGCCTGCTCGGATTCGATTAGAGAAACCCAATTGGAAGCGATGTCGGGATCAACCCCCTCAGGTACGATGACGGGGCCGGATGGATAGGAATTGGTGCGTATGAATGAAGTTGCTTTCCCTATGAAGAATGCAGAGCTCGTGACAAGTAGTGTGCTGATGGCTCGGCCGCTCCTGCGTTGGTGGAAGTGATGTGCTCCGAGGGGGCCCAACAGCAAACCCAAAGCGGCTGAATGGCGGTGATTGGGGATTTTGGAAGATCTCGCTCGTTCACGAAGACGCTCTATCTTCCATCGGTCGTATGCATCCCCTATGCCCTTTGGAATGATGAGCAAGATAGCGATTATTATCGCATAGGGCATTACTTCCGCGAGGGCACTGTATCCGGATCGGCCGATTGGATTGCCGATCCCGATTAGTACTGGCCCGGAAACTGCGCGAACGAAACCGATGATCAGTGCTGCTACGATGGCACCGGGAAGGGATCCGATTGTTCCGAGGACTATGACTGCAAAAGAGGGCAGTAGAAGGGAAAATGCCGTAATTGGTTTGAACAGCAGGGTGATGCCGAAAATCCCTCCGCCCACCCCGGATATTCCTGCGGACAGGAATGCGCTTGTCATGTGGACTCTCTCGACGTTTATTCCACTGCTCGCAGCGAGTTCCGGGTTATCTGCTACGGCTCTCATCCTTCGGCCTAGTCGGGTACGTGTCAATATCGCGAGGAG
>NYYT01000072.1 GCA_002686885.1 Pedosphaera sp. | reverse complement strand
GACGCCTGGACTGTCCGGGCGAAGGGATTCGATCCAAAGACCTGAATCCACAGCATACTGCCTCTGAGCATCCCTTTCGGTTTCAATCAATGATTGCCTGATAATGGTCAACACATCTTTCCAGAAAAACCGGTCTTGGATCATTTCACCAAATCGGGTGGCGTGATCGATGCGGGTAGCAAGAGTCGATTCCTCTGGTTGGAGAGAACTCTGAAGCGCTGTCAGCGGAGCCGCCTGGGCGTTGAGCTCGGAGAGAAGTTCCCTTTTCGTCGAAGCCACCTGCTGGAAGAAGAAACCGACTAGGAACATTAACAAAACCAAAACAACCACTGCGGCAGCCAAAAACGGTTTCTTGCGCTCGAATTCCTGCTTATCAAGCAGGCTTTTAGGCATCAGGTTGAGCTCAACGGGACACTGAAAGACGCTCCTCAGCCCCATGCCAACGACGGTTCCAAAAGCAGGCGCGACTCGCCCTAGTTCCTCCAGGTCTAGTGAAGGATCAATGGAGACCGATTGGAAGGGATTGAAGTAATCCACCTCGACGTTCAATTTTTCCGCAAAAAATTGAGCCGTGTAAGGTAATATGGAAGCACCACCGGCCAAAAACATCCGTTCTGGCGCCCCGCCTTTGCGCTGAGTTTTGTAGCTCTGAATCGTCTGATTGACCTGAATGTGCAGGCGCGTCATGACCTGACGGGCAATTTTGGAAATGGCCGCTTGCTGAGGATTATCAGGATCTTGGTAAGCCCCCCCAAGCGCCACAAAGCCCTGTTCCAGCTTGAACTGCTCGGCCTCAGGGAATCGCATCTTTTGTTCAGTGGCAAACTCCTGGGTAATGGCATTGGCACCAATGTTGATACTACGACTGAAAATCTTACCATCCTCGAAAAACAGCACGTTGCTGGATTTGGCGCCAATGTCCAGGACCATTGAACAACCTCCAAGTTCACTGTAATTGTGACGAAAGGCGTTGCAAAGGGCCGTTTGAGGGGTATCCACCAAGTCCACCGACTTCCCAAGAGCCCCGACGGTGTTGAAGACACGGTCAACGAGCTCGGATTTGATGGCTACCAGAAGAATTTCCAACTCGCTGTCAGAGGAGGCCCCAATGACTTGGTGATCCCAGACAACTTCTTCAATCGGGAAAGGAATGTTGTTCTGGGCGTCCAGTTGAATAATTTCGGCAATTTTTTTGGCCTCAACCGGAGGAAGCTTACTGAATTTGGAAAAGACCTGATAGCCAGGGGGACAGAGGTTGATTTTTTTCGACGCAAATGCCGGGTCGGAAAGCAAAGTCGCCAGAGCTTTTTTGAGAGCCCCCTCGCGAACAGCATCTTGGGCTCCAGGCAAGCCAAGAGGTTGCTGGGCAAATGCTTTGAGGATCAATCCTCCAGCATCATTGGGCTCGAAGGCGGCAATCTTGACGCTGCCAGCCCCTAAGTCGATGCATAAAAAGGAATTGGAATTTGCCATCTGTTAAATTTTTCCTCGTTTCAAGACAATAATGGACGCAAAAGACTAACGCCTTTTATCACAAGTATTAAAAAGGACGAGGTGGTGATATGAGAATTTCATAATGGGGTCAACAGAAAACTCAGAGTTCTCATAGATTCTATGCCGACTGGAGCCGGCCGAACAGATGGGAGTTTCCATAACCACGGGTTGGCCTTATGACAGCAATATTCGTTCCATTCTGGAGAGGTTTTTGTCGATAGATTTTCGTCTCATTTGGCCCCTTCACCGCCAATGACAACAGGGACTGTTTTGATCAAAATTTTAACATCCAACCACAAAGACCAGCTGTCGATGTACTCAAGATCCAAACGGACCCATTCCTTGAAGTCGGTGACCTGATTGCGACCGCTGATTTGCCAGAGACATGTGAGGCCTGGCTTGACACTTAAACGCCTGCGATGAGCAAGCTCATCAAACTGCATGGTTTCATCGACCGGCAGCGGACGGGGGCCCACCAGACTCATCTCTCCTTTGAGAACATTGAAAAGCTGAGGTAACTCATCAAAACTCCTTCTTCTCAAAAACTTACCTACACCAGTGATGCGAGGGTCATCCGTCACCTTGAAAACAGGACCCGCCATTTCATTGTAGGCCATCAACTCATCCTTGCGCTGCTCGGCATCGGTGACCATGGTACGAAATTTATACATGGTAAAAGGTTTTCCATTGAGGCCGCTGCGCTTTTGCCTGAAAAAAACAGGACCCTCCGAGCTGAGACGAATCGCAATCGTACAGCCGATCAGAATCGGACTGAAAAGGAGAATGGCAAGCAGCGCCCCCATGAGATCGATCGCCTGCTTGCCATAGATCTGCCAGTTGAAATCAGGGGTGGAGCGAAAGACCACTACAGGCTTTCCGTAAAGCTCATCAAGGGTGGTTCGAGAGATTTGCGTATTGAAGAAATTAGCCAGCATCCAAACTTCAATGCCTTCTGTTTCACAGGCCTGGATCACTTTTTCAATGCTTCCAAAAAAGGAATGCTTGGTTGCAAGCAGCACCCCATTGGCAGAGTGCCTATGAAGGATATCTACAAAGGAGGCCACGGCCTCTTGGTTGATATCCACCTCCGCAACCACCTCCAGATCATCCGCATGATCCAAGCCGCATTCCTTTTTGGCCTGCTCCACGTCCTCAGAAGTTCCCACCACAATGATACGCCTTCGGTAACCCGCTTCCCCCATGGCGTACAAGAGGTAGCGCCTGAGAAGCTCCTCCTTGAGAAATACAGATAAAAAGCTGGTCAGACCGAACAAAATGAAAACCGCTCTTGCGAGGCTTGTCTTGAGAAGAAAGGCCACAAGAATGAGCCCCATCGTGGTAAGGGCACATGCTTTGACCAACTGCCAGGCCGTTACCATTCGGGAGACAAGGACAGGCCTCCTGTAGAAACCCTGTGACTCCAAAAGAACCAGGGAAAGCGGAACCGTGAGAATTAAAAAGGGATAAAAGTCGGCAAAAGGTTCAATTTCTTTGGTGCCCCCAAAGAGACCTAAAAAACCCAAACCAAAGTCGCCAAGCAGCCAGTCGCTGGTTCTCAGCTGATAAGCCAGCCAAAAGCTCAAGGTGAAGAGGCAGGTATCTACCAGCCTTTGCATTTGAATCTGAACCTGTTGTTGCCTTCTAAGCATCTTTGAGAGTTGAAATGAAAGACAACCTTGAAATCACTGGGATTGGGAGGGATCCCCACCCGAAGAACCCAGGGCAGTCGTGCTTTGAAACACCGGTGCGGCGGCTCGAATAAAAGCCTCCATGTGGCGGTAGGCATTCTCTTCCTGGCCGGGAATCACAATGGAAGAGACCGATATCGAGGCCCACCGCTGAAGACGTCCTTTTGTGAACAAATCTTTCACCATAAGCCACATACGTTCCGAATGACTCGACGTGACATGTTGATCGTCCACGAACCAGTAGTAGAGAAGCCCTGAATACTCCTGCCCTTGAAAACGACGCAGCGTCTTGAGGCGCATGGCAGGTAGTGCCTGAGCCACCGGCTGATGCATTTGGATGGTTGTCGGTGTCGTTTCCTCGATGTGAAAGCCAGCACCCGTCAAACAGAACTGAGGCTTGTGAATGCTAGTTCGATCCAACCCCATCAGCACCACCGTCAAATCAATAAAAAAGCCGTTAGGGTGCTTGTAACGCCTGCGGGTAATGGTGGTATCCTCGGGCAAGGCTTCCAGTTCGACCTCTGATACTTCGAGGTCCTCCCCTACATAATTCAGCACCCAGTCTGGCAATCGAACCGGTGGCTTGTCCATGGAAGAATCCTCGTCAAGGATCACTCCGGGAGAACCCATGACCTGGTTTGATTGCCAGTAGCGGAGAAAGAAGCCTGAACCGGAAACCACCAGAACGACGCATGCCAACATCAGAAAGGATTGCCGATTCATGCCCCCACCTCCCCAGCGTGAGCGCGTTTCTTGTCTGGCATGGAGCTGGGTTCTCTCAACCAGATATCGACCAGAAAGATCCCTCCTAAGGCGATAGGAAATGTGATAAGCCCCAATTTTTGTTCCCAGTCGAGCCCCACTTCCTGGCCGAAGCGATTGCCTATCCAGATGACTATGAGAATTCTGAGCGTATTTCCAGCAACAGCAAATGGAACCGAAAGCAGCATCAGGAAAAGTCGCCGCCACCAGGCTCGATAGTTGATAAAAGCAAAGGCCAGGGTGAGCGGCACTAACGTCATGAGGCTGCGAATACCGCTGCATGCGGCAGCGACGTCATAGGTGAATGTCTCACCCGCATCCATCAATAAAGTCCCCTGTCGCACCACCTCTATCTGCAGAACATTGTCGGCAAGAAATGCAGCTACTGAAGAAACCAGCAGTCGAAGAGGAAAGGTTACCGGTTGAGCCAAAGAGCCCACAGGAACACAAAACAAAAACAGTACGTAAGGAAAAAAGGTCACCTTCATCCAGCTTTTCCCCCAACAAAAGCCCATGAGGCCGTAGAACCCAAGAAACAGGCCAAGAACCGAAATACGGGTTTGCTGAGCCACATAGCCAACAAGGTGCAACAGAAGGCCTAGGGCAAGAATCAGAAAGCCAGGCCACCAGGCACCATAGGATGGCGTATCAAGCAATTCCTTCCGTTTCCAAACCAACAAAGCCAGAACAGCAAACGGGATAAGGTTACCGTGACCATCTTCCGACAAGGGAGCATTGTAAGCGTTGATCATCCACGAAAAAACCGAATGGGTGTCGACATAGCCAAACGTGGAGTTCCCCAAAAGATGAAAAAGAGCCACCAAGCCTAAGGAACCAACCAGGAAGACACTCTTGTGCGGCAATACCCTCCACAGTTGANANAAGTCACGCATNATGAGNNGCNTTTNCTCNTTCATNTGAGACAACAAGTTCGGTGNGTTGTTAGCCATAATGGGACNAANTCTTGGACCTTTTTATGTTTTTTTTGCTCAAAGGAAAATAAAATTCAACCGACANCGNCTAGCCTTGCTTNGAGGCACCCCAAAGCATNCCCTTCCACCCATTTTTAAGCAAAAGCCATAGAAACATGGTGTTGTAATAGGCGTAGCGGCCNAACAGCCGACGTGGCTCACTGCACAGGCGAAAAACCCAGCCCATACCGCAGTGCTGCATCCAGAGAGGCGCATCGGGTTTGGTTCCAGCATTCACATCAAAGGCAANCCCAACCGCCAGAAGNGCCCCTCGCGTGAACCGATGCTTGTGCCGGTGAATCCAAGCTTGCTGCTTGGGTGTNCCAAGACCGACCCAAATAAAGTCGGGTGAGCAGTCGTTGATGCTTTCAATAATGCCATCGTCCTCCTCTGGACCAAAGTAGCCATGATGCTCGCCAACGATACGCAACTTTGGATTCCAGCCAAGGGCGTTTTCCCTCAGCTTTTGGAGGCATTCGGAGCTTCCACCGAGAAAAAAATGCGTGCTTGTAGGCTGGCAATGGGTCAGGCAGTAGCGCATGAAAGTAGGGCCATAAACGCGATCCTTGAGCTCGGCACCCTGCTGATTGAGGCACCATATCAACGGCATGCCGTCTGGAATAAAGAAGTCTACCTGCGATGTCTGCTCAAGAAAAGTGGGGTCCAGCTGCCGCATGGTAACGATCTGAGTGTTGGTGAAATCAACAGAGATCACCCCTTCCTCCAGCACCCTTTGCTGACAATAATCGGTCAAGTCTTCATAGGTCGTGGCACGCAGTGCCGTCCCGAGAACGTCGTAAGAGGCAGGTTCCTTCATGGTTAGGGTGCCACCTGTGCCATCATCCGCCCGAGGATACGATCCAGAGACCACTCAAGCTGCCACTTGGGAAAGTGAGAGCGAAATTTGGTCAGGTCACTGATGTAGCAGATGTGGTCGCCTTTTCGGTGGTCCTCCACGTAANTGTGGGATACCGAGCGGTCGAGCAGGTGTTCCAACTTCTGGATGCACTCCAGGATCGAAGCACTGTTGGACCGGCCGCCCCCGAGGTTGTAGACCTCACCNGGCCTGGGGTTTTCGGCAAAAGCNAGAAAAGCAGCAATCACATCCTCACTGTGAATTTGATCCCGCACCTGCTTCCCCTTGTATCCGAAGATATGGTAGGTTTCGCCAGCCTTCGCCACTTTGACCAGATAGGATAAAAACCCGTGCAGCTGCACACCACTGTGATGCTCTCCGGTCAGGCATCCTCCTCGAAACACCCCCACATTCATCCCAAANTANCGACCGTATTCCTGAGCCATGACGTCCGCAGCCGTCTTGCTGGCACCAAACAGGCTGTGCATGGTTCGATCAATGCGACAGGACTCGCTTACGCCATTGAAATCTTCAGGGCGGGCGTAGTCCCAGCGGGTGGCCTCTTCCTTGAGTGGCATTTCATTGGGAGCATCTCCATAGACCTTATTGGTAGACATGAATATGAAGACCGCTTCGGGCTGAGTCTGCCGGGTTGCTTCCAGCAAATTGAGCGTGCCCACTGCATTAACGTCGAAATCAATAAAAGGAATGTCGCGAGCTTTGTCATGCGAAGGCTGAGCCGCGCAATGGATGATCAAATCGAAACGATTTTCACGGAAAAGCTGAAGAACTCCCTCGCGATGACGAATATCCAGTGANTGATGNTGAAAGGCTCGGCAATTTTTTTTGAGGCGCTCCAATACCCAGGTTGTGTCACCACCAGGCCCAAAAAACTCTCGTCTCATGTTGTTGTCAACTCCGGTGACAGCGTGCCCCTTTTGATCCAGCAATCTTACAGCTTCTGAACCGATCAACCCGCTAGACCCTGTCACCAGAACATTCATGAAACAAAACGATAATCACCCTCTTAGGGAGGAAAAGTAAATTCGGAAGTCGCATCGAGCGCATCAAGGAGTGGAGATGGTGCCAGAGGCGGGATTTGAACCTGCGACCAAAGGCTTATGAGTCCTCTGCTCTACCACTGAGCTACTCTGGCATCCCAAACTCAATNAGAATCCTCGAAAGAGGAACGAGGAGGCTAACGAACCTGCATACGCGGGTGCAAGCAAAANTCAGGCGGTAAANACTANGAAAAANACAATCAATACCGTTACTTGGGACCNCCTCATTTCCACCTTNTNCACCAGCGGCGGACCCACCACTCGTGAACGTACGTTCCGTGAATTTAAGCAAAAGCGCTGGCGGCTCATCAAGCAGCGTCCACTGCATCAAACCGACTCAACAGACTTGCTTGAGTTGCTCAACCTAGGTGGAACCCAGACCAACATCTATCTAGCAGCCCTACAATCTTTGGCCGTCGATACGGGCATTCTCCCCCACCCCATTTTACCCAAGCGACTCTTCCCAAAACGCACCAAAATTCCAAGCGTGCGATCACGCTAGAAGAGCATCGCAGGCTGCACTCAAGCCTGCGCAGCTACCGCTGGAGGGCCTTCCTCCAAATCCTCTGGGAAACCGGCGCAGCACAAGCCGATGCCGCCTCCCTCAAAATCGAGTCCTGCAAAAACAACACCATGAGTTACTACCGGTGCAAAACAGGCCAGCGCGCAGCTCAACACATCTCAGAGGAGCTGAGCAAAACACTCAGCTCTCTCACAGCAGGACGAAGAAGAGGATACTTCCAGCCAGTCATTCAACAGATGGGAAGTAAGGATAGAGCAGCCATCTTTCGACGCCTCTGNATACNCACTCGAACTGAAGGGGTCACACTGCACAGCTACCGCTACGCTTGGGCAGAGNGCGCTTTCTCACTAGGAATGCCAGAGCGCTTGGCGATGGTCGCTCTAGGCCACAACTCCAGCGCGATCCACCGAGTCTATCCAAAGGGAGCGACGATCGTTGCCCCCAGTTTGAGCGGATTCCAAGCATCCTTCCCCAAACCTGCGGAGGCCTCTTATCAGCGAGCGGAATCAGCTTATTAGCTGCAATAATAATTTCTAATTCATGTTGATTAGTTCCACTAACGTGCCACCTTGAGTTGTGGTTGATGTGAGAGTCAACCGCCGTTGATCAAAAAGCGTGCGTTGCTGTAATAGGGGTGGTTTTTGTTAGGTTTTCTCCCCCCTCAAGCCCACGCGTCGTGTGAGTTCCAATAAGTGAAAACACAGCCCCTTGGCTGCATTGTTGGCGAGGGGGCCTTGGTCAGGAAGCGCGATCTGCCGCTCCGTTTTGGCATCAATCTTGCCAACAAAACAGGCCGAAACGAACGCAGGTGCCACCTGCAGTGGTTATGATGTTTTGTTTGACCATCTTAGCAGCTGCCCTACTGCTCATTGGGTTCTATGAGTGGTTCAGTGAAGCTTAACTCCTAGCCGTCTCCCGGCTTCAAGGATGATCACCGTGCTTGAGAATGGGACGGATACGCCACGTGGCCTCCGGCCCGAATCGCTTGTGATTGGCCCAAGGTTTTCCCTCCAGATGCTCTTGATAAAGAGTCAGCACCAGCATTCCATAGATCCATATCATGCAGGCAGCGGAGACCAAACCGCGCAACCAAATACTTCCGAGCGCAGAACCTTCAACCCACTTGGCATGTAAAGGCGCCACCTCCTGGGAGGCTGGCCATGTCAGCAGGAGCCCTGTGACCACGACTCCGTTCATGAAGAGAACCCATTCGGTCACCATGCGTCCGTCGTTGAAACCTGGAATGGCCCGCATCAAGTTGCCGAGAATCATCATCCAGAGAAAAAGCAGGTAGATCATCTGACCCTTGCCGATTGGGGACGATGGAATCACTTCAAGGGGTCTCTTGAGATGTCGCAGGAGCAGTGCAGCTCCCAGGAAGGAGGCAGACCACCATACCAAATTGAACCACCCGCCAGGAGTGGCCTCGATCCCTCCCAGCAATGGAGCCTTGAGCACTTCCGGAATGGCCTGGTGGTGCAGCCAAGAGTCGACCAATTTATGCAAATTGAGAAACCCCACTCCAAAGATGACAAACCAGGCCGCGAAGACTCGTGTCCATCGCTTCTGCCCCTCCTCTTCGATGTCATTCAGTCGGGGCTGGTGCTTCCAGAGGTAAACCATGGAAATCACGACGACACACCCAAAACCAAACCCATGCATCTGCTCCAGAATACTGTGCCAGTTGGCCGATTGATAATGCGACCAGGAGGCGGGCACTCCCTCAGGAAACCTCCATGGATGCCCCGGGTAGCGCATCAGATAACGAATCATTGGCATGGTCGCAAATGAAATCCCCCCCAGGATGAAGGCGACGGACATGGCTTTTGCGACAGCCTTCATTCGATTTCGCCGAAACCAGAAAATAGCCGCCACAAACACCCCGAGGATACCGGCCCAATCATCGCTGCGAGGAGGCATCACCCTCAGACCACCATGACTCATGAGAAAAATGCTCCCTAAGGTTGGCAGTAGAAGAAAAGAAACCAGCCATCCTAAGGAAAGATGGAGAAGGAGCGAGGCATCCCGACGAAAGAGACCGTTGCGGTAAAAATAAAACCCGCCACCCAGCAACAAACCGCTCCCCCAGCCCACGTGCTGGGGGAAATCGCTGAAAAACTGAGGCCAGTTGGTCAACAACTGACGTGGATCCAGAGAAAGCCCCGTAGTCGGATGCACATAACTGGGATCTCCTAACGATACCACCAAGGCATCGGCAAGAGCCGACTCCCAGCCAGCATACCGCAACCCAAGCTGAAGGGTGTACCCCACCACCCCACCGAACCCAAGGAAGGGCAGGAGCATCAGTGGGTGCTGAACCAACCGTTGCCCTTCGGCACGTTGGCGATCACTTCGGCGATCCCAAAGGTCATAGATACAGATCCCAATCAATGCCATCAGGGCCTGCAGCCAATCGGCATCAAACCAATAAAGTGGGCTCTTGTGACGCTGCCAGGTATCGTCCCCTGTATCCTGTCCCCCGGGAGCCAGAAAGGCTTCCAGAGGTACCTCCAGAAAATGACGCAGCCACAAGGCAGCGAGCACGAAGCAAAGCGGCTTGAAGAAGGCATTGAGGCGTCGGGAGGGCATCACCGCGGCCATGGCAAGACCGGCGACGCCCATCCCACACCAGAGCCCCCCTTCGAGGAAAAGGGCAAAAAAGCCAAAGTAAGTGCTCGAGGCATGTCCCGACTCGGTGAAGGAAATGGGATACATGTAGGCAATCGATCCCCCAAAGCCCCACCCAAGTGCCCCGAGAAAGGCAAAAGTCAGGACCCTTTCCCGCCANTCCTGCCGCCCGGAGAGAACGGCCACAGCAATGGACGACAAGACCCCGGCGACCATGGCGCCTGCTTCATGGCCGAAGTTGCCTCGAATCCCCCACCCAATAGAGAGAGAAAGGGCGACAATCAGGCAGGAAACCGGATGGCTCAAGGGGCACGACTGGAAGCAATGCCTGGGAACGCTCATGGACAACATCATGGGTAANGGCCCNTGAAGAAACAAGTCGCAGGTCCTTGGTCCAGCATTGCTCGACACCTGCTCATCGGGGCAGCATGATANCCATGATGNACTCCCACCCCCGCAAATGGCTCCATGCTTCAAGTATCCAGCGCCGAACCTTTGTCAAGGCAGCCAGCCTCATGACGATGGCACAGACCTGGCCGAGCCGTCCGTTACGCGCGCAGGCACCTCAGACACTGAGAATCGGCTTGGTTTCTGCAGCCAGTTATGGCCATGGCCAGCAACCGCGCCGACCGGGTTCTCATCATGGGACGGCCTTTCTGACAGCGTTCAATGGATGGAGGGAAAACAAACTCGAAGGGATCGAAGGGAGCTTTGTGAAATCCGAACGAAGGATTCCTGGAGCGCGGGTGACCAAACTGTGGGATCCCGATCATAAGGCAGCCATGAAACTTGCCCATGCCTGTGAGGTGGAGTCGGTCGCGCCCACACCCGAAGCATGTTGCNAGGGAGTGGACGCGGTGATTCTGGTAGATGATGGAAGCGGAGAGCAGTGGAAATGGGCGAAGCGCCCTCTCCAATCAGGCATTCCCGTCTTTTGTGACAAACCTCTGGCCATGACCGGTCGCGAAGCAAGAGAGATTGCCGTGCTGGCAAGATCGTTGAAGGTACCCTTCATGTCCTCGAGTAGTTTGCGTTTTGTTCCAGATATTCTGCAGCTGCGTCAGGACCTCCCTGATCTGGGAAAGGTCCACCTGGCTCAGGTCGTGTGTGGCAATGACCTCATTTATTACGGCATTCACGCACTCTCCATGANCTACGCAGTATTGGGGGCAGGCGCCATCAGTGCCATGCATGTTGGGAGGGACGATGCGCACATCGCCCGCATCCGATTCAAGAACGACTTGGATGTGGTTCTCATGGTAGGTGAGCCCCACAAAATGCGATCCGGGTATCAGATTCAGCTTTATGGAAGCAAGCGATGGAAATCGCTTACTCCTGATTTAAGTCACCTCTATACCTACCTTCTGGAAACATGGGTGGACTATGTCAGAACNGGCAAGGAACCCTACCCCATCGAAGANGAGGTCGAACTGATTGCCGCCCTTGAAGCCTGCCANCGNTCTTTGNAATCAGGTAGCGAAGTCATGATCAAGGATTGCTTTGACTGAAAGTGGACCACCCCTTTTCACCTTAAAGTTTTCAAGAGCCATCACCGGGTTGGGTGCAAGTTGAGGGGAAGCCGCGTTGGCAATTTGTTCCACCCTGTGCTAAGATAATGACNGTTATGTTGAGGGGAAGACCCGCCGCGATGGGTCGGGGCGGTGGCTTCATTGGGAGGCCACCGCTTTCATCCACGACTCCAATCAAGATGTNCCTCTNAAACACTNGAGCCTCCCTTACCTGGCAGCCTGAATCGGCTGTGCAAGGCANTCCTGAAGNACCTTGGCGTAGGGTNTCTGAACGGAAAAGTGATCCATATGCAGAAGGGACACCAGTTCCAACAAACTCTCCAGAGAATCCCGGTGAATATTGGGAGTGCGGGGCCAGGGCTGATTGAATTGATACAGACCCCAGATGGTCCCCTCTTGGTCATCATCGACATACTTCCAGGTCCAGGGGGACCAGTGATAGCCCTTTTGGTTGAATAAGGTCAGGAAGTGTCTCATGCCTTCAATGTCATTGGCATGATTGCCCATGGTGCTGAACTCGCCAAAATAAACAGGAACCTGATGGCGCTCTTGAACCATTTCAGCCAGTCGAAGCACCTCTTTGGACCTCTTGAGATGATCGGCAAGGCCTNTTTCATCAGAAAAAAGAGGATCTGCACCAGAGTAAAAATGCAATGAATAGACTATTTGCTCCCATTGCATGACCTTGGGTTGGGGGAAAAACCCATCCTGAGACCAAGGTTCGAACTCAAGCTTATAGCCATCTTCCATGACAATGATGGTTTCAGGGTCCACTTCTCGAATGGCATCGTAAAGGGTGTCGTGGGCCCGAGCCCACTCTTGCGTATTGCGCGCACTGAATGGTTCATTGAGTAGATCATAGGCCCAGACAACGGGCTGGTCACGATACCTTTGAGCAATCGCTTTCCACAAGGAGGCTGTGCGTCGCTGGTTTTCAGGAGACGTGAAGAAGCCAATTTCACTCAATGCTCCGGTATGATCCCATGGACTCTGACCTCCGGGTGCCCCATGAAAATCAAGCATCACGTAAAGATCGTGGCGCTCAGCCCATGCAATGGCTTTGTCGAGGTAGGAGAAGCCATAATCATGGTAATGGTAGGGACGATCATCCGACTCAAACCAATGATACCAGAACGGGATTCGCACGAAATTGAATCCATGAGCCTTTGCGAGCTGAAAATCGCGCTCGGTGATCCATTGATCGTGAAAAGCGTTCCAGAACCGCGCATTGCCGCCCTCTCCAAAGCGTTGGGTNAGGAGCTCTACCATGTCCCGGGCAGCGAACACCGACGGCTCCTTTTCATAGAGAGCCATGTATCGCTCATAGTCCNCTGCGGACGCCATGGATTTCAACTTGGCATGCACCTTGTTAATATATTCCAGATGGGTGTAGGCCATTGGGGTAAACCGACCCTGATCATCCTCATCCGGCATGAATTCGCCAACCGCCTCCAAAGCACTCATGTATGCGTCAAGCAGTCCGGCTTCTTGCGCCAGGCGGGGCAAATGGTCGTGCCACTCCATCTCGAGGCTGGGGATCCAGGTCTCCATCATCAACCATCCTCCAAAATTCATGCCCCGCATGGACATGACCTGGCCGTTGGCGGTCATAATGTTCCTACCATTGACCTGGAGTGGCTCGACCGCATTGAGAGCATGGAAAGCAAGGGCCTGCGAGAGGAGCCAAAGGGAGAAGATCGATCTTGGATAGGTCATCCGAAAGCCCGAACCATAAGATTCACGCTTCATTAAAACACCACAAGCCCAGACAAGGGCACTGCAGATCGAGTTTTTCAAATACTTTAGCCGTTGGTGGGTCTTGGGGACTTGACTCATTGCGCCAGGAAAAAAGCTGCAGGAGCATCTGGCTTCATCGTGTAGGGAGAAGTCGCATTAGGCACTGGCTCAAAAGACCCATTGACCGTCGACGAGCGCTTGAGCTGACCGACAAANTCAATGACCACNCTCCCATCCATCAGGGAGATGGCGTCGATACGGCCCTGNGTCGATTCAAGAAGCACCGCATATGGCTCNGAGTAGTCGCTCATGCCATATAAGGTGTCGTCATTTTCCACGGCGATGTAGGAAAGCACCACAAAGTGGGCTTCTCCGGACTGAGGGTAACTTAACGCGGAAAGGTCAAAGTCAAAATAACGAACCCGATCATCGGCATCCAGCGGCCCATTGTCCACAAATGTTCCAAGATAATGCGCCCCCTGAGGGGAAATACCCAACGTGGAAGGGTCAGCCAAATAAAGATCCACTTCGGCGGGCGCCAATCCGGAGCCTGCGCTGATCAGCACCTCCCCAACCAGACGGCTGGAGTCGGTTGGCGCCTGGAGGGTAGGGTAAAGAGGAATCGAGTCATCTCCCACTTCATCGGCGTAGAAAGACTCCTCCATACGCTCGAAGACGTATTCTGCGTTATTGAAAAGATGATTCCCACGAAATGAGAAGACCAGGTTGGGTGAAGGATAGCGAATAAGCGTTCCGCTATGGTTGGCGATGATGTTGGATTCAAGGGCATCGCTGACCCCATCCAGATTTGTACCGATAACCGCTAGGGTGGCATTCATGCGAAGAAACTTACCGTTGGGCAGTGGGGTCTTCCCATCAATGCCAACGCCTATATAGTTGCCTGCAATAATAACACCTTGATTTGTTCCACCCCATGTTTGAATCACATCATCGGCCATGCCACCAATGATGTTCCGCTCCAAAGCATCAGAAACACCATCACCATTGGTACCAATGATCAGACCACCAAGACCTCCACCTTCGACTGCGTCACCTTCACCTACTTTTTCGGCATCCGATGCTGAAATGGTTGACAAGCCATCCGGCAGGACGCCGATGAAGTTTCCACTGATACGGCAATCGGCTGCCTCCTCAAAAATAGTATTCACATTGTGCCCCAGAATAATGTTGAATTCAGCTACATCATTCTCACCGTCACCATTGGTGCCTATGATGTGCCTCCCAGCAGTAGCGCAAGCACCGACAGCAATTTCACCACCCGCCACTGTCTTGCCATCGGGATGAAGCCCAACCCAACAACCGCTGATACGCCCCCCAGAGGCGCCATCGCGCCAGTTGATCCCATAATTGCTACCACCTTCAGCTGTTTCAAAGGTGTTCAGGAAGGACAACCCCTGGATAAGCACATCGTCACCTAAAATCGTCAAGATATCACCTTCACCAGACCCGCTTGCCTGCCCGGTGTGATTGCCATTTCGGGCATCAATCACAATTCCGATGACCGCGTTGTTAGGCTCCAGTATGGATGCCGAGTTCGCAACAGCCCCCGGCTGGGTATATCCATCAATGGTGACACTGGAGGCTACAATCGGAGGTAGCCCACCCTGAGGCACTTCGATCACCTGCGGGGTGATTTCAGTCGGAATGTCAAAGACGATGGTGGCTGTTTTAAGCATTCCCATCACCTGTTGCTGTTCTGAGGAGGTAAGATTGCGCGTTAACTCCCCATTCGCTAGCAGAATAGCTTCAACAAGGGTCAGTTGACTGTCCGCTTCGTTGGTGTTAGCTGAACTATTGACTGTTATAGTGCCGGCATGAATCGGTGATGAAAGCAGTGAACAAACGAAGGCTATAAAGAATCCGTTCCCACTTAATAGATTTTTTAGGTTTATCATTTTATATTCGGTTTTATTGCTTATTAACTTGGCGAGATGGCTGATTATATTTCAGCTTTTTTCACGATATGGATGGGATCTGAAACGGATAAATTGTATACCTACGGCCTTATCCTAGCCTTGTGAAAACCTTAGTCAAACTTTGGAAAAAGTCCATCATTTAAAGCTTCAATGACATACAAAAAGCCCTTTTCCTCAACCTCAGGCTCAACACGAAAAGTCCAGAATCCTTGCTTATCTTTTGCCCTGTAGAAGTTTACCAAAGAAGCCATCGAATCGCTGGTTTTCAAGGATGATGATCTGCCAACACCATAAAAAAGGCCACGGCGCTGAGGCCAGTGGACTTCGAACAGGTTATCCCCCTTCGTGACCAATTTTATGGGCAACCGGTTTGAGGTAAGACTGCCATCCACGTAATTCAAGCCCAGATCCCACACGGCTTGGCCGCAATAAGCACCCACTTTTCTCCCTGCGAAATCGTCGGCAGGGATATGAATTCCGCCATAGAGTCTCGATCTTCCTGCCTCGTCAGCGGCATCAAAATAGGTGGCCCATTGAAGCACCATAGGCTGTGAAGGACCCTGTTCAAATTCAAGCCATCCGGGCTCGATCGGATGTTCTATCAAGCCTCCGGGAAAAAATTCACTGCCGGTTATACGAGTCAGTATTTCGGCCGCAGCTCGACTGAAGGCGCTGTGGCCTGAAACAAAACCTGCAAAAGCAGGTGTGACAAAGGTAGGCTGTTGATAGGGCATCCAGTTTTGAGCAAGGATCCAGTCTACCCCAGAAGGTTTGGAGTCCTTCTCCATGGCCTGGGCCCTCCACGCCCTCACTGCCACTTGCCCGATAGAGGAAGCACCCAAATGAGCATGGGCGCCACCCGCAACGACCGTTTCTTCAGTCACAAGCATGATCAATCCCTCAACTAGCGGTAACCCCAGAGGATGATAGGAGCCAAGCGATGGATCAGAACACTGCCCGAGCTGTCCCATATGTCGAATCACGCTCACGGGTCGGCTAGTGTCAAATTGACGTTTCAAACCCCAGGCCGCTACAGCTGCATCATGCACTGCTCCATTGAGGAGAAAATACATCCTGACATCCCATTCCAAAGGGCTTAGAGACTCTCCCTTACCCATGAATTTTCGCTCAAACTCAGGATGATCCACCACCTCGTTGGCAAGGACATTCCAATGACCTGGGGGCGTTTCCGAATCAGGTCCATCAGCCCAATATTCAGCTATCACACGGGCATAGTCGGCATGGTTAATCCATTGTGGAAGGTAGGGTTCGCTGGTCGAAGGGTTGATGTCGTATCCCTTCCCATCCTGAGCACCCAAAGAATGATTCCCCTGATTCGAAGGAGCCATATCCAACATGGGAGCATCATCTGGATCCAGTTGAGCGCCCATGGCAATCACCTCAACAAAGGCGTCTTTGAAGGCTTTGTCTACCTCTCCGGAAATGAAAGCTGAAAGATGGATGTTCTGATATTCGGACTCACTGATGGGCAATTCGATCGCAAAAGGCCAAACTGATCCCCAGTGAGATCCAATGAAAATTTGAGTGTTGAAATCAAGTGGCTGTCCGGTCTGGGAAAATGCGTCCTCAAATTGCAAAGGTTGCCACCGTGTCAGGTGGTCCATGAGGTTGCCTCCCTGAGCAATGACAAGTGGGGCGTTAACTGGCTGATACGAGACATCCGTATATTCATCAATTTCATTAGAGCCATCCTGCTGAAAAAAGGTCCTCACGCTGAGAGCAATGCGGTTACCCAGAGCTGCCGGAGAAGAATCTCCCTCATCTACCTGCATCCACTCTATAGGATAACCGAACTCTCGCATGCGAGCCACAAAACCTCTCTGAGCTACCCTCGCATTTATAATCGAAGTCTGGGGGTGCTTCACCGTGCTGTAGCGGTGGGTCAATGTGCGATAGGCAGCATAACTGAGGGCCTGGTGTCGTGCTGCCTGCAAGCTACTACCCTCAGGAATCACGCCACGCTCTCGATGAATATATCCCAAGGATTTTTCATCGAAGGCACACCAAGCATCCCACATGGCGACGGAAACATGGAACAAATTGCGCGCATGCACGGGTGGATCGGGAAAAGACAGACGAATCGCCTTGAGGTTCTCTTCGTTCCATATTCTGGCCACGGACTTCTCCGCCCTGACAACGGTGAGCAAACACATGGACAAACCCGCGCAAAGAGCTGCGGGAAAAACTGAGCCCACATTCCATCGAGCATCTGTCTGGGCATGATAGAGTAACTTTATTCTTTCATGGTCCATAGGCATTCACCGATCCATCCAGATCTGCCACCAGGGAAGATCCATCCGCACCGCTGACATGGATGGGCAAGGATTGATTCAGGATGGAGGTCTGGACGTAGCCCATGGCCAAGATCGACGTGTCTGGAGAAGGTAGCACAGCGAGGCTGGTCAACCAGCCACAGGCTTGATCCCCAGCCATGAGCGCCACAGGCTGATCCGGTGTAGGATCCGGTTTACCGGCGAGACGAAAGCGGCAAAGCTGGCGATTGAGCTTACCCACACTTTTGATGCGCGAAATAACCTCCTGGCCAATATAGCAGCCCTTGTGAAAACTGATCATTTGATCCTCCAGCCCGGACTCTTGTACCAGGATGGCGTTTGTTAGCTCGAAGCCACTGCGGGGAATACCCGCTTCAATTCGAACCATTTCCATTGCGACCTCGCCTACCACCATACCCTGTATGGACTCGGTCGCTTGGAGCAGGCTTTCCCAAACATGCTGGTGATGGGGCCGAGGAACAAACAAATCAAACCCATGCCCTGGGCAGCGAGGACGACAACTGACATAAATCTCTCCTTCGATTTCAGAGTGAGTGAAAGAAACCAATTGACCTGGTCGGGTTGGAGGCGCGGGCAGGTCAAAGCAGTGACTCAATCCCTTTTCAGAGAGCGGCCCCTGAAGGCTGAGCATGGTGTAATGCTCTGATGGGTCCACAAGGCAAACGTCTTCGGACACGATGTATGTCTCAAGTCGCTCCCTCACCTTGTCGAAATGATTCGGTTCAAAATCGAGCAGGATTTCATCGGGTAGACAGTAAACGTTGAGATCACTGACAAAACGACCCTTGAGGTCTGCCAAAGCCGCATAGATTCCTTCTCCTGAGTCGAGCTTTTGGATTTCCTGGGTCACCTGCCCGTGAAGAAAACTGGCTCGATCATTACCTAACAAACAAAGACGACTTCGGCTGGAAGCATCATACAATCCGCATGTCTCATGAAGCGCGTGCCATTGATCAGCCACTTTTTCCGAGCCATCCTCAACCCAATGTGTCTCCTGACTCATACCAATACATCTTGATGGGATGAGGGTTTTCTGGCAAGAGACCAACCGTCAAAAATCACAAATATCTTTATTTGGGCCATCAGAAACAGAAGATCGGGTGTGAGATTGGCAGATGAGCCATTTTCGTCTACTTTCAACTTTCAACCCGTCACCTCATGAAAAAAAGAGTCCATTTACTTCTCACATCGATCCTCTCATGGAGTTTGTTGACCGCTTGGGCAGGAGCCCTTCGTGCAGCCGAACAAGGACCGAATGTTCTGTTGATCATGACCGACGACTTGGGTTTCGGCGATCTGGGGTGTTACGGCCAGAAGCAAATTCAAACCCCTGAGCTGGATCGAATGGCCAGGGAGGGTCTTCGGTTTACCCAATTTTATGCTGGATCCACCGTCTGCGCGCCCTCCCGGTGTGTCCTGATGACCGGCATGCATACCGGTCACACAGAGATCCGTGGTAACCGAGAAATTCAACCCATGGGCCAATGGCCTCTGGCCGATGAGACGCTGACGGTAGCCGAGTGCTTCAAGCGGGCAGGCTATGAGACAGCCTTGATCGGCAAGTGGGGGCTGGGCGGCCCCGGATCGACCGGGCATCCNAATCGACAGGGCTTTGACTACTTTTTCGGCTACCTCTGCCAGCGGCATGCACACAATTATTATCCGGAATTCCTCTTTCGAAACGACCAGCTTGTTCCGCTGGAGGGGAACATCGTGAACAATGAGCGGGGAGACGGTGCGGGCTATGCGACCGGACGTGCTCTCTACTCGCACGACCTTTGTGCCACCGAAGCCCTCCAGTTCATCGATCAGCAAAATGCCTCGAAGCCCTTTTTCCTTTTCCTCTCTCTGACCATACCCCATGCCAACAATGAAGGAGGCNCCCGTGGGATGGAAGTCCCGGACCTGGGAGACTATGCCGACAAGGATTGGCCGACGGCACAGCGTGGACATGCGGCCATGATCAGCCGCATGGATGCGGATGTGGGGCGCATCCTTTCGGCCATTGATCAAAAAGGTTGGGGAGACGATACGCTCGTATTGTTCACATCCGATAACGGCCCCCATCGTGAAGGGGGTAATGACCCCTTTTTCCATGATTCCAACGGCCCCTTGANAGGGATCAAGCGCGACCTCTATGAGGGAGGNATCCGAGTACCCATGATCGCTCGCTGGACCGGTCATATTGAGGCTGGCACCCNGTCCGACCATGTGGGTTATTTTGGCGATGTCATGGCCACCATGGCGGANTTGATGGATGAACCTTTACCACATCGTTACCCGGATTCCTTAAGTTTCCTGCCCACNCTTTTGGGAAAACCCCAACCTCAACACCCTTACCTTTATTGGGAATTCCATGGTGGCGGNCAGCATTTTGCCGCCATTCGGCAGGGTGACTGGAAAGGCATTCAACGGCGTGATCGTACCTTTGAGCTCTATCANCTCGGGAATGATCTNGNGGAGGAACGCAATGTCGCCAAGGATCANCTGACAAGAGTCGCGGGTCTGCGTCGACTGATGGATGCNGCACATACCGACCATCCATTGTGGAAGGTGCCTTNAGTTCTCCATCATGCGCCCATGAGACGAGGCAACCTGTTTCAGGCTTGAGCCCTTCATGAGACCTCTTTAGCTTAGTGCTTGTTCCCATGAATGCTGACCCGCATCCAACTCGCTTTTGCTGCCGCTGGTTCGGGGTGATCCTGGTCGGAGTCTTGGGCATGCTGCCCCATCCTGCAACCATTGCTCAGCCGACACAGCCNTCAGAACNATTTTTCACGGNACAGGTGGGCCCCATCCTGGAACNGAACTGCCTGAACTGTCACCACCCAGACAACGACAANGGCGATCTTTCTCTTGCTACCAAGGAGGATTTNACGAAGCAGGGCTTGTTGGAGGANCCCTCGGTCTTNCTGAGGGTGATNCAGTCATCCGATGGAAAAGCTCCGGANATGCCCAAGAAAGGCCCACCGCTCTCATCGCAGGAGCAANAAACTCTCATCGAATGGGTAAGCCGAGGGGCACCCTGGCCCCAAGAACATGTGCTTTTGCCATCACCCGATCAAGGGCAACAGGGTTGGGCTTTCCAGCCCCTCTTCGAAGGAGAGCCTCCCGCTTCCGCAATGGCCGATCACCCCATCGATCGCTTCGTCATCCATTCACTTGAGGAGAAGGGATTGAGCCTGAGCCCGCCAGCGGATCGAGGAACTCTGGTCCGACGTCTTTATTACGACCTCACCGGGCTACCGCCCAGTTCGGCAGAAATTCTCGCATTCACGCAAGATACGGACCCACAGGCCTACGAAAAACTGGTAGACCGTCTACTGCACTCCCCTGCCTACGGAGAACGCTGGGGACGCCACTGGCTGGATGTGATTCGCTTTGGTGAAAGTCGTGGATTCGAGCGCAATGAAATCATCCTCAATGCCTGGCCGTTTCGGGACTACGTCATCGACTCCTTCAACGCAGACAAGCCCTTGGATCAACTGATTCTGGAGCATTTGGCAGGGGATCAACTCGCACCCA
This sequence comes from Pedosphaera sp., assembly GCA_002686885.1. GTDB lineage: Bacteria > Verrucomicrobiota > Verrucomicrobiia > Limisphaerales > AAA164-E04 > UBA7971. Next base: position 14,706 of record NYYT01000072.1, on the reverse strand, counting down.
ACGACCCAAGTGTTTCCGTCGGCACAACTTTCCTGGTATGCGGCCCCTATGATGATGTTGGCAACCAGGATCCTGCGCAGGCAGCCCAAATACGAGCCAACACCATCGATGAAATCATCCGGGCCACCTCCGAGGCCTTCCTGGGCTTGACGGTGGGATGCAGCCGATGCCACGACCACAAGTTTGATCCCATTTCCCAGGAGGATTACTACCGATGGTATGCCACTTTTCGGGGGGTTCGCCACGGTTCCAGGGAAATGAGTTCCTCCGAAGAAAAAGAACTTCGCCAAAAAGCACTGAAACCACTGCAAGAGGAAACCCAGCAGCTGGAAACCCGGATCCAGGAACTGCAGGAAAGTATTCTCAAGCGAGCCCAGAAGAAGGATTCCTCCATGCCCATGCCATGGAAGCGTGGCCCCATCCAACGAACCGGCGTTGAAGAAACCTTTGACCCCATTGAAGCTCAATACGTACGATTGGTCGTTGAAGGGGCTGAAAATCAACCTGGGCGACAAAGTGGATATGGCATTGATGAATTTGAAATCTGGAACACCGAAAAACCATCCCGGAATGTTGCCCTGCTCTCGGAAGGCACTCGGGCCGTCGGCAAAAGCCGAGTCGCCGAAGATTTCAGTGATGCCTACAGCGCCAATCTGACCATTGATGGAAAATGGGGAGCTCGATGGATGGCTCAAGGCCCCACCTTGACTCTGACTCTCGTTAAACCAACCACCATCGATCGGGTTCTTTTCTCCAGTGACCGAGGAGGCGATGCAGGAGATCATGGCGTTGCCAATTTCATTTGTGAATACCGTCTGGAAGCCTCACTGGATGGCACTACCTGGCGGTCGATTGCCGATTCCCATGATCGAGAGCCGATGAACCAGGCGCACCGAGAGCATCGATGGCTGCAAAAGGAGACCACCGATTCTGAGCGTGAGCAATTGCGGGAATGGAAAGACCAGCTGCAGGAGGTCAAAGCTCGAATCAACGCATTACCGGAACTTCCCCGATGGTGGGCAGGAACTTTTCATGAGATCCANGAGCCCACCCATGTCTTCCTGGGNGGCGACCCGCAACGAAAGGCACAAGTCACATCACCCGCCAGCCTGTCAGCCTTCAACGCAACTGTTCCCACTTACAGCCTCGCCGAGGAGGCCCCTGAGGCTCAACGTCGCCTTGCGCTCGCAAAGTGGCTGACTTCAGCGAACAACCCACTGCCTGCCCGGGTATGGGCCAACCGAATCTGGCAATACCATTTTGGCCAAGGTCTGGTAGGCACCCCAAGCGATTTTGGGTTGATGGGGCAGGCCCCGTCCCACCCCGAANTGCTCGATTGGTTGGCGCGCCGCCTCATGGCCNGTGGATGGCAATTGAAACCCTTNCATCGGATGATNCTNCTCTCGGAGGCCTACCGTCAAGGATCGGCCTACCATGCCGAGGGAGGCAAGATCGACGCAGAAAATCGTTTCCTTTGGCGCTTCTCACCGCGAAGGCTNTCTGCCGAGGAAATCCGAGACTCCATGCTCGCCGCGGCTGGGGTCTTGAACCGTCGCATGGGGGGACCGGGATTTCGACTGTATCGCTATCTGCAGGACAATGTCGCCACCTATGTGCCACTCGACCAGCATGGCAGCGAGACGTGGCGNAGNGCCGTNTATCATCACCATGCACGAGCCTCGGTGATTGACCTGATGAGTGAGTTTGATTGTCCCGACCCCGCCTTCGCCAGCCCGAAACGCTCAGTCACCACCACGCCACTCCAGGCACTGACATTGATGAATCACTCCTTCACCCAGGACATGGCCCAAGCCATGGCCTCAAGGCTCGATGCCATGGCCGGTAAAGACGACGAAGCATGGATACGCGAAGCCTGCCTGCAATGCTTTGGACGCCTTCCGACCCAGGAGGAGACGGCCGCCATGAAACCCTTCAAGGAGTCCATGGGGGGGGGCATTGCTTTGCCGAACCCTCTTCAACGCCAACGCCTTNATTCACTTGGACTGACCATGCCATCCCCGCCCAACAACTCGNTTGAAGCTTCCTGGCAAGCGCTTTGCCATCGACGCGCCTTCTTGGGAGACATCTATCGCGCCACTGCCGGCATGGGCCTCCTTTCCCTCATGGCCAAGGACAGCCACGCTCAGGGAGTTCGACCCTGGCAGCCAGGCAATGGGCAAACCCACCACAAGGCCAGGGCCCAGAGAGTGCTTCAAATTTTTTGCCCGGGTGCAGCCTCCCACATCGATTTGTGGGAACACAAACCTGCTCTCGAAAAGCATCACGGAACACCTCTGCCAGGAGAGGAGGATTTTCTTTCGTTCCAGGGGCGCAATGGAAATCTCATGCGCAGTCCCTGGGCGTTCACGCCTCAAGGCCAATCTGGCAAGCTGATCAGTTCCATGCTTCCCCATCTCGGAAGTCATGCCGATAAAATCGCGTTTTTTCATGGCATGCACTCGAAGACCAACACCCATGGCCCGGGNTGCGTCTTCATGAATACCGGTCATGCGACCGAGGGTTTCCCCAGCGCCGGAGCATGGATGAGCTATGCGCTGGGCTCAGCCAATGAAAACCTGCCGGCCTATGTCGCCATACCCGATGTGCGAGGCGAACCCCCCAATGGCAAGGCCAATTGGAGTCACGGGTTTTTGCCAGCCAGACACCAGGGTATCATGATGAGCGCTCAGCAACCCATTCGCAATTTGCAGCGCCCCCCTGCCATCAGCTTGGAGGACGACAAGCGCAGCCATGCATTGCTCGAAGAGATCAATCAAGTGCATGCCAAAAGCCATCCCGGGGATTCCGCCCTGCAGGCTCGAATGGCCGCCTATGAACTGGCAGCAAAAATGCAACTNTCTGCCCCGGAGGTCACGGACTTGAACCGTGAATCCCTCTCAGTTCGAAAGCTCTATGGCATGGATGATCCCAATCCTCTCAAGGCGGGTTTCGCACGCAATTGCGTCTTGGCCAGGCGCTTACTCGAACGAGGCGTGCGCTATGTGAACCTCTACTGCGCCTCTCGGGCCAGCGGCGTCGATGGCCTTCTGAATTGGGATGCGCACAAGACGCTCAAATCAGACTATGAGCGCCACTGCCCCATTCTGGATCAACCGGCAGCCGCATTGCTCACCGACCTCGAGCAACGGGGATTGCTGGAAGATACCCTCGTGTTATGGACCACGGAATTTGGGCGAATGCCCACGCATCAGCATGGCACTTCAGGCCGTGACCACAACCCAGACGCCTTCACCTGCTGGATGGCGGGGGCAGGCATCCGCGGGGGTGTGAGCCACGGGGCCAGCGATGCTTTCGGACGGAGGGCAGAAGTGGATACAACCACCGTCTGGGACTTTTACGCCACGGCCCTTCACCTGTTGGGCTTTGATCACGAAAGATTGACCGTTTACCACAATGGCCTGGACCGACGTCTCACCGACGTGCAGGGACATGTCGTCCAACAAGTCCTGACCTGAGTTTTCACCACCCCTTACCAAGCTCCATGATCATGAAACATTGGATTCTAACCCTTGCATGCCTTGTCTTATTCACTGAAAACCGTGGAACCATACTCTCGGCAGCAGCACAAAACACTCGGCCTCATATCCTCTTTGCCATTGCCGATGACTGGTCCTATGGCCACGCCAGTGCCTATGGCTGCTCATGGGTGGAAACACCTGCCTTTGATCGTCTGGCAAGGGAAGGATTGCTTTTTGACCATGCCTACACACCCAATGCCAAGTGTGCACCATCCAGAGCAACCATTCTCACAGGTCGCTATTCCTGGCAATTGGAGGAAGCTGCCAACCACGTGTGCCCATTTCCTCCCAAGTTTGGTGGTTTCATGGAAAGACTTTCGGCCGGTGGCTACCAAACCGGATATACGGGCAAGGGCTGGGGGCCCGGCACTGCCAAGGACGTGTCTGGGAAGCCTCGCCTCATCACCGGAAAGGCTTATCAAGGCGCCAAGCGCCGCCCAAAAGCCTCGGGGATCAGTCACAATGACTACGCGAGCAATTTTGAAACCTTTCTCAACGAGCAAAAGCCCGGGCAGCCCTGGGCCTTCTGGTATGGCACCACCGAACCGCATCGCGGTTATGAATATGGTTCNGGGGTTCGGCTTGGCAAGAAGCTGAACCAGATCGATCGAGTGCCTGCCTACTGGCCAGATAATGACANCACCCGNAATGACATGTTGGACTACGCCATTGAGGTCGAACATTATGACCATCATCTGGAACGCATTTTAAGCCTGCTCGAGGAGCGCGGACTTTTGGATCAGACCCTGGTGGTCGCCACCTCCGATCACGGCATGCCCTTNCCCAGAGTCAAAGGACAGGCCTACCTGCACTCCAACCACGTTCCATTGGCCATACGCTGGCCTGGTGGCATCCAGGGATCCGGTCGGCGCATCGCTGATTTCGTGAATTTCACGGATTTGGCCCCTACCTTTCTGGAAGCAGCCGGCATCCAGTCCCCGGGTCCCATCATGCAAGCCATAAGCGGTCACAGTCTGTTCGATATTTTCAAGGCCTCAGGATCCGGGCAGATCAACCCAAAGCGCAACCGGGTCCTTGTCGGCAAGGAGCGACATGACATCGGACGGCCCAATGACTGGGGCTACCCCATCCGAGGAATTCTCACCTCAGATTGGCTCTACCTGCACAATTTTGAACCCGCTCGCTGGCCCGCAGGCAATCCAGAGACAGGCTACCTCAACTGCGACGGAAGTCCCTTGAAGACCCAAATCCTGGAAGCACGGCGCAAGGGCCTCTCCACTGCCTCTTGGGAACTTTCCTTTGGAAAACGCCCGGAAGAAGAACTTTACCATGTCGCGATGGATGAAGACTGCATGAACAATCTCGCTGAGTCCACGGAACATCAAGAAACAAGCACCCGACTCAAGGACCTCATGCAAAGAGATCTCCTTCAACACCAGGATCCCCGGATGTTGGGAAAGGGCGACGTTTTTGACTCCTACCCGTTTGTCAATGAAGGCAACGTTCATTTTTACGAACGCTACATGTCGGGTGAACGGCCCCGTACCGGATGGGTCCATCCCAGCGACTTCGAACCCGCCGCCTTGGAGTGACGCACGTGAGATCCTCACCAGCTGGCAAGAATCTTGGCAGGTTTACCTATCTCGATATGTTTGGTGGCAGTGACTGCATTGACGCTTGAGCTCTTGATAGCCTGAGAGCGCCCCCTCCCACTGACGATCCCTCATGCTCTGAAGAATGTCCTCAACCGTATCTTGAGCTCGATGGAATCTTTCCTCCCAATCGGCTTGGCTTGAGGGCAGAACGGCATCGGGCTCTCGCGAAGCTTCCATGAACCCCTCCCTGATGAGCACAAAGCGCTCCATGCATGCGGCCTCATGAGATTGAAATCCAGCGCCATCCGAAAAGGAGGCTCTTTCATCCAGCCATTCACACACCCGATCCAGGGTCACCATAGCTTCGATGAGCAAATTTCCCGCTACGGCTTCTCTAAGGATCGGCATTGGGGTTCCCTTTTCCGGTAGCTGATAGGACCTGACCGATCGCCACAAACCTGAATAAGCCGGCGAAGTCCCCGCGAGCTCCATGCGTGTCAATGCCTCCTCTTGGCTGCAAAGTCCCTTGGCCATGGAAGCGATCGCTGCAGCTGTGGGTCCTCGATGATGGCCTTGGTGGCAGTGAATGAAAACCGGGGAATCCGATTGCTGCATGACACGAAACAAACCCAGCGCCACCGATGGGTCCACTCCGTCATAGCTCATGGGCAAATGAACATAGCTCAGCCCATGCCGATGCGCCGACTCGAGATCCGGTCGGGCACCATCCACGCTGACAATGGTTCGATAGCCCTCTCTTGCCAGGAAGGCAAACGACGGTTCTCCCGGCGGCGTCCCCCCCGAGGTCAAACCTTCACCAAAAGAAACCCACTGAGAGAGCCATTCCTTTGAGATCTTTCGATTCAAGGGAGTCTCGAGCCCTTTCACCACATGGCGTTCGTGCTCCAGATTTGCCGTCTGATGAACACAGCTTGAAGCACATGCCATGCAGCACCAGAGCATTACCCAATTCATGAATAAACCAATCCAATTGTGAGTGGCTTGTGGGTTCGTTGGCCTCATCGTCGCCGCGCAGACTAGCGGGAAAAGCTCCCCCCATAAAGCCACAAGGTCGATTGTCTGATAAGACCACATGAACGGATGAAGCGAGCAGCAATCTGCCAAGGTCAACCCTGCACCGCAGGCGTTCCCCAATGGATCCTTGTTCTCACAACAAATGGGTTCATGATGAGCTTATTCATGCGGAGCATCCCACATTTCCTTCACCGCTGGGTCCTCCTGCCAGGGATCTTGTGGCTGATGGTTGGCTGCCATCCTGAGAAGCCAACACCGGATTCGGGACTCTCGAATCAAGCTCGCCCCATGATCAATGAGATTTCGTTAGGAAATCTCCAGTTCATGGAAGAACAGGAAGAGGCGATGAATCGAACCCTGTGGGCTCAGGAGCAAAGGGCTCAAGAGCTTGGAAAAACCATGGAAGACCTCTGGGACACCCTTCGCCTGAGCTCGGATCGATGGAACGACTTGAAAGCATGGCACCCCTCTCTAACGGCTTGCCCCAACTGGGAAGCGAGCCCAGCTCCCCTGGCTTCCTCTTTTACTCAATATTTACCTGGCTCCAAGACAACCACCATTCAGCCCCATGAATGGCCTGCCTGGCTGGATCAATGGATCGATGATGGATGGCAGCTTGAAACCATCGAAATACGCCACCAACAATTCACTCCCAGCCATGCATCCGAACCTGCCAAAAGCCTTTTTCACTTACAAGTCAGTCTGGATCGAAAGCAAGCCAACGATCGCATGTGGATCACCGGGCCCGTGTGGGTTGATTGGCAGAAAAAGGCTTTTTCTGAAGAGGGTGCCAACCGCATCCAACGGATCGATGCCAGCGGATTGAAAGCATTGAGATGGCAGGGCGCAAGTCCGTGGCTCCCAGCACTGTCCCGATACATTCAACCGCCCACCAACGCTGATTCTATCGATCCATTACTGATCGCCGATTTGGAGGGAGATGGAACTCCAGAAATCATTCTGGCCAATAAAAACCTGGTATTCCGATTTCAGAATGAGACCTTCCACTCTTCACCTCTGTGCGCCTTCTCACCTGGTCTGCTCTCAACAGCTTTGCTAGCAGACATCAACGGTGACGGAGGGCTGGATTTCATCTATCACAAACACGAAGGTTTGTTTGTCTCCCCCGGAAGCCAGGAAGGTGTCTTTGATCAATACGAGATCCCGATTCGCAAGAGTGACGAGTCCATCCATTATCCCATGGTGCTGAGCGCGGGGGATATCGACCAGGACGGCGATCTTGATTTGTTCATGGGGCAATACCGCATTCCCTATGAAGGGGGGGCCTTGCCGACACCGTTTCACGATGCCAACGATGGCTACCCCTTCTACTTATTGGAAAACAAGGGTGATTTTACATTTGAGGATATCACCTCATCCAGCGGTTTGACGTCGCGACGTCATCGGCGTGTCTACAGCGCCTCCCTGGTCGACCTGGATCACCGCAATGGGTTGGATGTAGTAGTGGTCAGTGATTTTGCCGGTGTGGATCTTTATCTAAATCAGGGAAATGGCCAGTGGGAATGGTCCAACCAGGAGCTTGAAGAGGAGACGCATGGATTTGGCATGGCCCATAGCTTCAGCGATTTCAACCGCGATGGCCGTCTGGATCTCCTCATGATTGGCATGACCTCTCCCACCGTCCGTCGCTTGGATCATCTGGGGATCCACCGGGAAGGGTTGGGAACCGACCCAGGCCTGCGCAAGAGCATGACATTCGGCAATCGCTTGTTCCTTTCGAAAGGGGAAGGCGCGTGGGCCCAACGCCAGCAGCAGAAAGGCGTGATCCTGGCCGGATGGGCATGGGGATGCACCAGTGCGGACTTTGATCTGGACGGAAGGATTGATGTTTACGTCGCCAATGGACTGGAGAGTCGCCAGAGCGTCCGTGACTACGAATCGGAGTATTGGCTTCACGACGCATTTCTCGCTGATTCGGAAAAGGACTCCGATGCCTACCTGTATTTCAAGCAGAAGTTTGAACGCACGCGAGGTCAAGGGATGTCTTATGGGGGCTATGAAAGCAATCGGCTTTTTCTAGGAACCCTCGATGGAACCGAGTTGGATGTCGCTCCTCTGTGGCACGTCGGCCCCCAATGGGATGCCCGCAACGTCGGGAGCGCTGATTTTGATCAGGACGGACGCCAGGATTTGGTGTTCACCCATTTTGAAACGTGGCCGGATGCCAGACAAGCCCTCCGGGTGTATTTGAACCGCATCCCTCGAAAAGGGAATTGGATTGGCTTCCAGCCGGAAAGAGGGGCTGGGATTCCCTCCAGCCTGGGTCTTCAGATTCAGGTGGAAGCAGGAGGGATGAATCGGGTAGCCACCATCAGCTCAGGAGACTCGTATCGCACGCAGCATCCTTCAGTCATCCACTTTGGCTTGGGGGAAGCCCAAAGGGTGGATCAAGCCACGATTCGATGGCCTGACGGCACGCAAGAGACGCTTGGAGGATTGGGTATCAACCAGTATGTGCCCATTGGTTACCCCGGAGCTGACTCCACCCAAGGGAAGGGTTCAGTGCTCAGCGGTAAGGAATGAGCTGAATGCGCTCACCATACCAGGCAATGTCACGCTTGCCTGCGGCATCAAAAGGCTTGGCACTGCCATAGGTGAATTGAACAGGATATTTGGAGGAATCGCTGAGCCATTTGTGCACCTCGGCATGCCCGTCGGCAAAGGAGAATCCAGCAGCGCCGTTGTGATAAGATGCGGGTCGATCCTGCCAGTTGTTGGCGTTGGGATCCGTGATAAAGAAGGCATCATTGATCGAATCCGGATGCTCATCCAGAGTCAGATAAGTCATGCTAGGTTGGACGACGTCCGTGGTCTTGATGAATTGACGGTAGCGCCCACCGAAAGCCCAACTTTTACCGCGCACGGTGTTGTCATTCTTGTCATTGTTTGATCGACCAAAGAGCGCATTCATGGAGTTGCTTCTCAATCGCTCCTGAAAACCAGCCTTTTTCTGTGCCTGACTCAGGAAGTGATCGGCTGGGCATTTGTAGATGCCAACAGCACCATCGGTGTATTGCCCCAGCACCCCATTCCTAACCCAAAGGCGATTGGTCACACTGCGGTCACCCACCGAGCCGCCTGCTCCCCACGTCATGATGTTGTTCACCCAGTTATTGAACATTCCCGAAGTGATGGCCTGCTCAGTACCNGGAATGGTGAAATTATTGGCGCAACGATCCTCGTAGTCGACTGAGTAAAGGATCCACCCCAGAACCAACTGCTTGTTATTGCTCATGCATTTGATCCCCTGAGCCTTGGTCTTGGCCTTGGAGAGAGCCGGAAGAAGCATGCCAGCCAAGATGGCGATGATGGCGATGACAACCAGCAATTCAATCAAGGTAAAACCATGATCCTTCTTGGGCTGAGTCGAAGTGGACATCGGGGAAATATAGAAAAAAAGAGGCGCTGATCAAGCACTAAGCCAACCTTCAAGAGCTTTGAAAAAACCTGTAAGCCGGTCAGGAGTCAAAAGCTTCCATCCATGCCCGATTTTTTATTGCAAATGAGACACAATCTCAATAAGGTGTGATCAGTCAGGACGACATGCAAGCTACCCTAGATCAACCAACCGACGCCTCCAACTGGTCGAAACTCAATCATTTCANTCGAGGAGAAAAAGTCAGGGTGCGTCACCTCCAAGGCCAGGAATCTTTCTGTAATCGCCTCAGGGAGATGGGTTTTTGTGAGCTCTCCGAAGTCCAAATCCTGAACAACAACGGTGCGATGCTCTGTCAGGTTTGCGGGGCCAAAGTTTGTCTCAGCCGTCAAGTGGCGGACTCCATTCTGGTCAGTCCCTCTTCCNNCTAGTTTCTTTCATGGATGAGATCCAACGCCTGAGTGACCTGGAACAAGGAACNAGNGCTGTGATTGCGTCGATCCCTTCTGGGGACACCTCCATGACTCGTTTGAGAGAACTAGGACTTCTTCCGGGAACGACCATCAAGATCATCCGACGGGCACCGCTGGGAGATCCCATCGAAATATCCGTGCGCGGCAGCCTGATTTCATTGCGAGCTAACGAAGCCAANCTGATTGAAATGAGGCCTGNTGAACTCCCATGAAGGACGCCTTGCCACCCGACGCTTCCGCAACTGGCTGCAGTGCTGGATCCATTTCTTATTTTGCCTTGGTTGGCAATCCAAATTGCGGGAAGACCACTCTGTTTAATGCCCTGACGGGCCTGAAGCAAAAAGTGGGAAATTACCCAGGAGTCACGGTTGAAAAAAAGGAAGGGGAATGTTTTCTCAACCANGGGGANAAAATACGNATTCTGGATCTTCCAGGATCCTACAGTCTTCATGCCCGTTCTCCCGATGAGTCCGTCCTGAGGGATGTCCTGCTCGGCAGGCGCAAGGACACGCCTCGCCCCCAAGGCGTGNTCATTGTCCTGGACGCAACCAATCTCGAAAGGCACCTCTANCTTGCCACCCAGATCATGGAACTGCAGCTTCCATGTATTTTGGTTCTGAACATGATGGACATGGTTCGGGATCGCCAGACCTCAGTGGACANCACCCTCCTTGCCGANGCGTTTGGNGGGATCCCGGTGATTCCCATGAGTGCCTCCCGNCGGGAAGGACTCGTCGAGCTCAAGCATGCCATGGCCNAGCATGCCCCAAAAATTCCGACCAGTGGCGTGTCTCTTGAANACAACTTGCGGGANAGCCTTGAGAAAAGCTGGNAAAAGCTCCGTAAGACCGAGATCCTGAAGGGTGAAAAAAACCTACTGGAACCCCTTTATCTCCTCTCCGATCGAGATCCCCTGCATGGCGGCCTTTCNGATCACCAATACAATGCCATCCAGGCGGAACGCCAGTCACTCAACGCCAGTCATCCNGGCTGGGAAGACCAATTGGTTGCCTCCAGGTATGATCTGATTCACCAGATCGTTCAACGATCGGTCCAACGACACGAAGAGGAAGGGGTTTCCCTGAGTGACAGGCTCGATCAGTACCTGCTGCATCCCATCTGGGGATGGGCCGTCCTTCTGGGCATTCTCGGGTTGCTTTTCACCCTGATTTTCAAAGTGGCTGATGGCCCCNTGGGATGGATTGAAACCTTCTTTGAATGGGCCGCTCTTCAGGTAGCATCCAACATGTCGGAAGGTGACTTGCGGGCACTGATCACCGATGGCGTGATCGCCGGTGTGGGTGGGGTCGTCGTTTTTCTCCCTCAAATACTGATTCTCTTTTTCTTCATCGGTTTCATGGAAGACACGGGATACATGGCCCGNGTCGCCTTCATGATGGATCGATTGATGAGNCGNGTCGGGCTCAATGGAAAGTCCTTTTTGCCTTTGCTGAGCTCTCATGCATGCGCGGTACCCGGCGTCATGGCCACACGCACCATTGATGACCCCAAAGACCGACTGATCACCATCNTGGTGTCTCCACTGGCTGGGTGCTCGGCCCGTCTGCCGGTTTATCTGCTGATGATCGCCACCNTGGTCCCNACAGAGNACATTCCATGGATGACTCAGGTCGGTTTTCTCCTTGGCATGTATGCCCTGGGCATTGGCGGCGCCTTTTTCTTCGCCTGGCTTTTCAACCGCTCCCTCCTCAAGGGAGAAGGTGCACCCATGATTCTCGAGTTGCCNGCCTACAAGTGGCCCGCCTGNACCGCCATTCTCTGGCACATGTGGGAACGCACTCGACTGTTTCTCAGGAGAGCTGGAACGGTTATCCTGACCATCTCGATCCTGCTTTGGGCAGCTGTCACCTACCCCAAGTCTGGCGATGCCGATCCAGCGATCGCCATGGAAAAAAGCCTGGCTGGAAAAATCGGACACTGGATGGAGCCTGCGATTGAGCCCATGGGTTTTGACTGGAAGATCGGCATTGGTCTGGTGGCCTCTTTTGCAGCCAGGGAAGTATTCGTGAGCACCATGTCGATCATTTACTCCGTAGAAGACTCTGAAGACATCAAACCACTGAGAAATCGTCTGCGCTCAGAAAAACGACCTGATGGAACACCGGTTTACACACCTCGAGTGTGCCTGAGCTTGATGGTATTTTATGTTTTTGCCATGCAATGCCTCAGTACGGTGGCTGTGGTCAAACGAGAAACCAATGGGTGGAAGTGGCCGCTGTTCCAGTTTGCCTACATGACCTTGACGGCCGCTGTGGCCTCTCTGTTGGTTTATCAGGTCGGCGGATGGCTTGGCTTTGCATGAGCACGCGATGAATCCGGAACTTCAAAGTTGGATCACCCTGATCTGCGTTNTANTGGCCCTGGTGNTGTGGATCCAACGCACGTGGAAGGCGGCTAAGAGGGCCNTGACANCGGAAGATTGTGAGGGCTCATGCGGATGTGGCATCGGGTCGAAGCAGCCTCCATCGNGTGGCTCCATGGACCCAGGAAAGCTTCAGCGACGCCCCAGATGATGCCGCACCCACAGCACGATAGCGGTGCCCATCCCAAGCACGATCCAGGCTCCCAGATTCAGCACTCCGCGCTGAGGCAGCCAAAGCAAGGCATACCCCAAGGCCCCTGCAAACAAGGCGTAGTAAAGGAATATTACGGCGGTGCGGCGAATGACCTGCCCCTCCTTGCCCAAACACCCCACCACGGCTGAAGCAGCCACAACATTGTGCACGCAAATAATGTTCCCTGCCGCCCCCCCCACGGCCTGCAAAGCCACCACCCATAAGGGATCCAAGCCAATTTGCTCTCCAACCCCAAATTGAAACAAGCTGAAGGTCATGTTGCTGACGGTATTGCTACCGGCAACGAACGCACCAAAGCCTCCAATGAGTGGTGCAAACAAGGGCCATGCAGATCCTACCGATGAGGCCACTCCCAGGGCCAGGGCATTGGGCATCTTGAGTAAACCCGCAGCCCCGTCAGCCGTATTCAAAAACACCTGTACCATGGGCACGGTAAAGACCAGGGCCACCGAAGCCTTGCCCATGGTGCTGGCAGAGGTTTTCACGGCCCGCAGATAATTCATGGCGGACATGCGATGGAGCCAGAAGGTGGCAACTGAGGTCACGATAAACAGAGTGCCTGGGAGGTAAAGAGGCTCAATGGCAACCCCCAGCTCGGAGCCCAGAATGTACTGCCACTCCAGCTTGACCGAGCGAAGCCAGCTCACCAGTGGCAGAAACTTCAGGCGGGTTAACACCAAAAGGCCCGCCACCAGAAGGTAAGGAAACCAGGCGCGCCAGAGGGACATGGGCCGGGAAGTGGGCGCCGATTCAAGGATCCCACCCTTCTCTCCGAGCCAGTCGGAATCCCAATGGGCGGGAGGGCCAAAGGTCCATACCGAAGACCCAGGAGGCATGAACCAACCACGCCGCACACACCAGACCATGAAGGAAAGACCTGCCAGGGAACCCAGTAGCGAGGGAAATTCCGGCCCTAGCACATAGGCGACCAGCGTATATGGCAAGGTCATGGAAAGAGATGCCACCAGGGCAAATGGCCAACAGGCAAGCCCTTCACCAAAGGAACGACGGGGTCCGAACAGACGAGTCATGGTCGCCGTTAGAAAAAGGGGGATCACGGTTCCAACCACAGCATGAAGGACGGCCACTCGCCACCCCACCTCTTTAAGGATCAACGGCATGTCAGGTTGGCCCTCCGCTGTCACGAAACCCGCTCCCACTGCCCAAGAGGCCACCGACTCATCCCCTGAAAGACCGGTGGAGACTCCTACCAAAATCGGCGTACCCAGAGCACCAAAGGAAACAGGTGTGCATTGAATGATCATGCCGGAGACGACCGCGGCCATGGCTGGAAACCCCAAGCCCACCAGAAGAGGAACGGCAACCGCCGCAGGGGTTCCAAAACCAGCGGACCCTTCGATGAACGAGCCAAACAACCAGGCAACGAGAATCACCTGAATGCGGGGGTCAGGAGAAAGCCCGGTAAACCCCTCGCGGATCACCCTGATAGCACCGCTCTCCTGAAGCGTATGCAACAGCAAAATAGCCCCAAAAATAATGTAAAGAAGGCTGGCCGCGACGACCAGACCCTTGAGACTCGCTGCCACAACCTGCAAGCCCGGGATCTTCCATACTCCCAGCGCCAGCCATACGACGGTGACATAGGAAAAAGGCATGGCTCGGCTGGCAGGCCATCGGAAGCCTACCAGAAGAAGGATCACGACGCCTATGGGACAGAGGGAAAGGAGAGCACTCCAAGCAGGGTTCATCGAGGGTTCTTTCTCACCTGGTTACAGTTGCAAGGGACGGAAAAAAGATCATCCTGCAAAGCCAAGAGCAAATCAATCTCATTCCCCCCCCTTCGACCATCGCTTGGAAAAGCCTACCAGAGGCATCTGGCTGCATGATTGTCCGCTTGTATGCCTCGTGATTTAAGTTCAGTATAGCCCCTTAGCTTCCGATAGATATGACAACGAAACCCTCCTTCATGATCGTCGTTCTGGCCCTGGTAACCCAGTATGTCCATCACACCCATGCCCTGGATTGGCCAATGTTCCGCGGTCCGGATCACAACGGAATTTCCAAGGAAACCCAATGGGCCAAACAATGGCCCAAAGAAGGCCCCAAGAAGCTTTGGGAGGCTCAAGTCGGCATCGGCTTTTCCAGCAT
>NYYT01000071.1 GCA_002686885.1 Pedosphaera sp. | reverse complement strand
ATGACCAAATGGGTCAGGTATTGAATCAGGCGCTGGAAGCCAACCCCAACCACATCGACTCGCTACTCTCACTGGTCGACCACTCCATTGATGCTGAGGATTACCAGCAGGCTGATGAGATTGTTCAGCGCATTTTCAGCATCAACCCACATCAGCCGGAAGCCTGGGCATACAAGGCTGTGATGGCACATCTGGAAAACGATCTCAACGGTGAGCAGGAATACCGGCAAATAGCACTTAAGCATTACACCGACAACCCAAAGGTCGACCACATCATCGGAAAGAAGCTATCCCAAAAATATCGATTCAAGGAAGGTGCCCTCTATCAGGAGGCATCGCTAAAACTTTCTGAAACCTACAAACCCGCTCAGATGCAACTGGCTCAGGATTTCCTTCGCCTTGGAAAGGAATCGGAAGGGTGGGAGATGGCAGATTCCATCCATGAAAAAGATGGTTACAATGTTACCGCCTTCAATCTCATGCAGCTCAAAACGGTGATCGATGGGTTTACAACCCTTAGATCCCTCGATTTTATCCTGCGCATGGAACCTCATGAAGCGGACATTTTTGGAAATCAGGTCATGTCATTGCTCACTGAGGCAAAGGCAACCCTCTGCGATAAATACGACTTTGAATTGAATCACCCCATTGTCGTCGAAATGTTTCCCAATCAGAGTGATTTTGGGGTCCGCACTTTTGGCATGCCACACAACCCAGGTTTTCTTGGCGTTTGCTTTGGGAATGTGATCACCGCCAACAGCCCTTCCTCGGCCATCGGTCACGATTCCAATTGGAAAGCGGTAATCTGGCATGAATTTTGCCATGTGATCACACTGCACATAACCCAAAACAAAATGCCTCGCTGGCTAAGCGAAGGCATTTCGGTTTTTGAAGAATTGGAAAAGGATCCCTCATGGGGGCAACACATGACCCCGGACTACCGACAGAGGATTCTAAGAGATACCATGACCCCCATTGCCTCCCTCAGTGCGGCATTTCTCAATGCCTCCACAAGTCAGGACATGCAATTTGCCTACTTCCAGTCATCATTGGTCGTGGCTTATGTCGTTGAAGCCTATGGTTTAGATGCCTTGAAAGCCACTCTGCGGGATCTGGGCAAAGGCATCCCCATCAACAAGGCGCTTTCAACACACACCACCGAAGTGGAAGAGCTGGATCGCCTGTTTGTGAACTGGGCTAAGGAAAGAGCCTCGCGTCTGGGGGAGACCCTGAATTGGGACGAACCGGATCCAGCCATCATTCAAGGACGCCCCATCGAGGATCTTCTGGCTGCTATGCCTAATAATTATTACCACCTTACCGAGGCTTTGGCGCAACATGTAGCTGAGGAGGATTGGCAAAAAGCTCAGGATGTCGCGAAGTTCCTTCTTGAGGCCTACCCAGATCAAAGGGGCTTGGATGGAGCACTTTACCAGGCAGCTGTCATTGAATCCGCGCTAGGCAATGCGGACCAAGCTTATGAACATCTGAAGCATCTAACTCGCATTGATGGCGACGTCGCCGACGCCTATCTTCGCCTCATGGAGATGGCCATGGAAAAGCAGGACTGGGAAGTGTGTCGATGGGCTGCAGAGTGTTACCTGGCGGTCAATCCCCTGCTGGGTCGGGCATACGAAATGCTTCTGATGGCCAACGAGGGACTCCATNACAACGAAGCTGCCATCGAGGCCNGCAAAAACGTGGTGAAACTCAACCCACTGGATCCCGCCAAGGCGCACTACCAACTGGCACGCCTTCTTCAACCTGCTGATCTAGAAGAGGCGCGCACCCATGTGCTGCTTGCGCTGGAAGAAGCGCCACGTTACAGGGAGGCTCAAAACCTGCTCTTGTCCATTCACCAGCTCACACAACCCATCGCGCCGAGGCAGGAAGCCGCTTCAGAGACGTCCTCACCGCAAGCTCAATAACCTCGTCGGTTGCCCATTATGCCCTCTCCACTGAAAGGTATCGCGAGAAAAAAGAGGAGTATTTTTGGCAGACAGGAAAGCTTCTGGTGGGTCCTTACCATCCTCACAACCCANTTCCTTTGCGATTCTCCACGGGCTCAAGGAAATCGGCGGTTCCAGCAGCCCAACGATGACCGCAGTGGCGTACCCACTTGGGAAATCGATCCTTCTCATCGTAGCGATTTGTTCACCTTTGCTCGCATTCAATATCGGTCGTGGAGTGACGGTTACAGCCGCTGGCGCAAGAAATGCATGATCGACTGGCCTGAAAGCGATTTGAATTTCTCCTACCGGCTTGAAGAGCTGACCTCCCTCAAGGTCGACCCTGATGGAACCGTGGTTTCACTGACCGACCCGACTCTTTTTGATTATCCCTTCGTTTACCTCATTGAGCCGGGGGAAATGATTCTGGACCAGGAGGAGCAAGCTCAACTAAGAAAGTATTTACTCGGAGGGGGGTTCATGATGATCGATGACTTCTGGGGAAATCAGGAATACGCCCACCTCGAATCAACACTGAAAGAAGTCTTTCCAGATCGTTCGCCGCAGGAACTTCCCATCGAACATCCGATCTTTCACTTTGTCTTTCCCTTGGTAGAGAAGCCCCAGATTCCCAACGTGGGTCGTGGAACTGAAAGTCAGTATGATGGCATCACCTATGAACAATGGGATGCTCAAACACCCTACTATAAAGGAATGTTTGACGACGATGGCAGATTGATGATGATCATTTGTCACAACACGGATCTGGGAGATGGATGGGAATGGGAAGGAGCCAACGCCTACTACTTCCGGGAGTTTTCAGAGAAAAAAGCATATCCACTGGGTATCAACATCGTTATGTATGCGCTGACCCACTAGACACAACCTTATTGACCACAGAGACACATCATGGAGCCAACCCATAGCCCAGAACCCACCCATGCCGATATTCAGCAAAAAGTTGTTACCCAATTAAAGGAAAGCCGTCGACGCATTGAGGGAGAACTTCAGAAGGTCATCATCGGGCAGAAGGCGCCCATTGAAGAGATCCTCATCGCGCTTCTTGCTGGAGGCAATTGCTTGATCACAGGTGCACCAGGGCTCGCAAAAACCCTACTGGTGAAATCCATCGCACAGGTTTTTGATCTTCGCTTTCAGCGCATCCAGTTTACCCCGGATTTGATGCCGGCGGACATTACGGGCACGGAGATCCTTCAGGATTCCGAAGAAGGCCGAAAACTGACGTTTGTCCCGGGACCCATCTTTGCGAACATGATTTTGGCGGACGAGATCAATCGCACACCCCCCAAAACCCAGGCAGCCCTCTTGGAGGCCATGCAGGAGCACCAGATCACGACGGCGGGAACCCGGAGAGACCTCCCTCAACCGTTTTTTGTCCTTGCAACACAAAACCCCATCGAAATGGAAGGCACCTATCCTCTTCCCGAAGCCCAGTTGGACCGATTCATGTTCAACGTGGTGATCGACTACTTGCCTGAGGATGATGAGGTGGCTGTCGTCCGGCAGACCACAGCGGATACCTCTGAATCCATCTCTCCCATCTTCACAGCAGAGGATATCATTCAATTTCATCAAACCGTGCGCGCTGTGCCCATAGCCGATGACATCATCCGGCACGCAGTCAAAATGGCTGCCGCCTCACGCCCACAACAAGCCAACAGCCCGGAATTTATTAACAACTACGTGAGTTGGGGCGCAGGTCTTCGAGCCGCTCAGTTCATGGTGCTCGGTGCCAAGGTGCGAGCTCTGTTGGAGGACCGATCACATGTCCTGATCGAAGACGTCAAGGCAATGGCCATCCCCACCCTCCGGCACCGTATTCTGACCAACTACCGGGCCGAGGCTGAATCCATTACCGTGGAATCCATCATCGAGCGCTTGCTGCAACACGTCGCCTCGGCCTGACCCGCATGCCCGCCGCCGAATCCAGCCCCAGCTCTCAAAGCACTTATGGCAGAAACCATAAGTTCATTGATCCCAAGGCATTGATGTCCATCCAGCATCTCGAGTGGCGTGCGAATGTTGTCGTCGAGGGTTTCTGGAGTGGTCTTCACCGAAGTCCTTACCACGGGTTTTCAGTCGAATTCAGCGAATACCGATCCTATTCACCCGGTGATGACCTCCGCTACCTGGACTGGAAGCTGTTGGCAAGGAGCGATCGTTATCACATCAAGAAATATGAGGATGAAACCAATCTGCGCTGCATGATTTGCCTGGATAGGAGCAAATCCATGTTGTTCGGCCAGTCCGGCATCATCAAGGAAGACTACGCAAACACCCTGGCCGCAACCTTGGCCACTTTCCTGGAGAAACAAGGAGACGCCGTCGGCGTGCTTTCCTTCGACTCCCAGATCCAATCCTACGTTCCNNCACGAAACCGTCCCGGCCACCTCAGGCAACTCATCCAGGCCATGGAGAAACCTGGCCAGGGAGCATCGACCACTCTGGAAGACCCCCTGACACGCATGATGTCGCTGATGAAGAAACGTGGCCTGATCGTCTTCATTTCAGATTTTCTAGCTCCCATCGAATCTTTTGGCGAACAACTGGCCACTCTCCGAGCTTATGGGCATGAATGCCAGATTTTCCACATTCTGGACCCCGTGGAACGCTACTTCACTTTTGAGGGTGCCATTCAGTTCGAAGATCAGGAGACCGGGAAGGAGATGTTCATCGATCCAGCCAAGGCGANGGCACCCTACCTNGAAGCCCTGGAAAAACACCTCAAACAATTGGAAACCTATGCCCATCAGGCAGGAGCGGGTTATCATCTGCTCACGACTCACACACCGCTGGAAAAGGGGCTCCTGAATTTTCTCAAATTCCGCTCACACCAGGGCAAGCGGGTCCTTAGACGACATCAACCACAATTTAAGGGGTCATGAGTTTTCTTTCTCCTCTCTTTTTGCTGGGCGCAGCAGCCATTCTGGGGCCCATCGTCTTTCACTTGATCCGAAGGGTCACCAGGGAAAAGGTCCCTTTCAGCTCACTGATGTTCCTGCAGCCTACGCCTCCCCGGCTCACTCGCAAGAGTCGGTTGGAGCACATCCTCCTTCTCTTGCTGCGCTGCCTTGCCTTGATTCTTTTGGCCATGGCTTTCGCACGTCCTTACTTTGCCAATGACCAGCAAATGGAATTGGATGCCGATGAGCAGGTGCACCATTGCCTTTTGGTGGACATGAGCGCGAGCATGCGGCGTGAAGGTGCTTGGGAACAAGTCCTGACGACTTCTGAAAAATGGCTGAACCAGTGGAAAGATCAATCGATCGTTCATGTCTTTTTCTTTGATGAATCCCTCGTGGATGGCATCCGGGCCGATCAGTGGGCCCCTCTCAGCCCCGAAAACCGAATCGCCACGAGCCTGAATCTCATTCGTTCCCAGTCACCCAGCTGGCGCACAACGGCCATTGATACCGCCTTATTGGAGGCCATCCATCAAATGGAAGAGGCTTCACGCGAGCAAGATCAGGAAACCCAGCAAGCTTCATGGGAATTGGTGGTGATCTCGGACCTACAGGTAGGTGCCAGCTACGAAGGTCTTCGCGGACAGGACTGGCCAAAGCATGCTTACGTCGTTTTTGAGCCCATCTCCCCTCAATATATCGGTAATGCATCCCTTCAGGTCCTCCAATCTCCCTGGCATCTCAATGCCGATGGAGAATCCTTCTCTCCTCGTTTGAGACTGGCAACCTCCGGCGATGCTGAGCAAGATCAGTATGAACTCTCTTGGAGTGTTTCAGCGGATGCAGGAACAGATCCTTCAACTTCCCTCCCTATCTATCTTCCGCCAGGCAAGGCTCGCATAGTGGATGGGCCATCCATGAACTCATCCATCCAAAGCCATCGCCTCTTGCTTTCAGGAGACAAGGATTCGTTCGACAATGTTGCTTGGTTGGCTCCTTTCAAACCCAGGCGCAGTGAGATCGGGATCATCACACAAAAAGATCTCAACCGACCTCAGGAAGGTCTGGATCTTTACGCCCAAGGTGCCTTTCAGTCCATTCCCGGTCATGAAATCACCCTTCAAATATACGGTCCCGATGAAGCATCGCGGATGGAACAAGCACCCCCCACCGACCTTTGGCTCATACACACACCTCTTTCCGA
Source organism: Pedosphaera sp. (assembly GCA_002686885.1). Taxonomy (GTDB): domain Bacteria; phylum Verrucomicrobiota; class Verrucomicrobiia; order Limisphaerales; family AAA164-E04; genus UBA7971. The sequence goes on along the minus strand of NYYT01000071.1, from coordinate 2,291 downwards.
AAAAGTCGCCGATCAATGCCTCGAGCGCTGCCAAAAAGGGGAAAGATTGCTCATTCCCATCATGGGAACAGAAATGCAATCCACGCTTCAAAGGCTTTGGCCAGACCCCTCGCTTACCCTGTCCGAGGCAACCCTTCAAGACTACGCCTTGCTGGCGAGTATTGATTTTCAACATCCCCTCTTTGCCCCATTCGCAGACCCTCGTTACAATGACTTCAGCAAGATTCATTTTTGGAAACACCATCTGGTTATCGGGCCTGACTGGGAAGATCCGGCACACAGCGTGCCGGCGCTCTTTGACAACCGACAGCCAGCGTGGATCGTCAAGACCCAAGGCCGTGGGAAAATGTTCGTCCTGACCAGTTCATGGGCCCCAAAGGACAGTCAACTGGCCCTTTCCACCAAATTTGTTCCCCTGCTCCACACCATTTTGGAGGAAGGCAACACCACGCGAGGACTGGAAACCCAATACACCGTTGGGGACAAGATCGATTCAAACGCCTGGAAGGATTTGGAACCCCTGAGCATCACACGGCCTGATGGAGTGACCGACACCGTCCCGGAAGGACAAGGGTATGGCCAAACCCACGAACCAGGCCTCTACACGGTCAAAGCCAACGGTTCATTTGAATGGACTTTTGCGGTCAACATGTCCTCACGGGAGGGACGCACCCAGCCATTGCCGGTTGAAACTTTTGAGGGGCTTGGGATCCTTACCAAACGCCCTGAGCAAGGCTCTGCAGATAGGGTTGAAGAAGAGGCATCCCGTGAAGCCTCCACCCGTCTTCTTAAGGCAAGAGAGATTGAGGGGCAGCAGCAATACTGGAAGTGGGCCTTGTGCGCCGTCCTTTTATTGCTGGCGGGAGAAACCTATCTGTCTGGCAGAACACTGCGGCGCCAGATAGGTTGATTAAGGCAGGATTCCTTTAAGCCGCATCCAGCGCTCTGCCGATTCTGGCCACGTAGAGGCCGGAAAACGCGAGGCCCTGAGACCAAATCCATGCCCCCCACCGTCATAGAGATGCAGTTCGGCACTGACGCCGGCTTTTTGCAATGCTTGAAACATCAGCATGCTGTTCTGAGGGCTTATCGGATCATCATTGGCATGGGCGAAAAACATGGGAGGCGCTGAAGCATCTACCTGAACCTCAGGCTTGAGAAAAGTTTCCGTAGCATCCACCAGCCAAGCCGGATAGACAAGGATTCCAAAATCGGGTCTAGCAGATAGATCATCGATGGCATCCAAAGGCTCGTATGCAACCTTTTGATGCGATAGAGCACTGATCACAGCAGTCTGACCGCCAGCTGAGAACCCAAGAATCCCCATGCGATCAGGGTCCAGTCGCCATTGGGCCGCATGAGCTCGCACCAAGCGCATGGACCGCTGAGCGTCCTGCACGGCCGATTTCCATAACGGGTCCTTGTGCCTGGCAGGCACACGATATTTGAGCAGGATACCCGTTACTCCTATGCGGTTCAGCCATTGGGCAACCTCAGTACCTTCCAGGTCCATGGCCAGGATTTGATGGCCGCCACCAGGGCAAATCAACACCGACGCGCCTGTGTCCACAGATGCCTCAGGTGAGTAAACCGTCAAGGTGGGTTGATGGACATCGGTCAGTCGGATGACCCGTTGACCAGCCACTTTTTCCGAAGACTCCGTGGTTGTATCGTGCTCGGATCCCAGATCCGAGGTTTCCTCCGGAGGCACGCCTGGCCAAACGGGTAAAACAAGTGGTTCAGCACCCGGCAACTTGACCAGAAGAAAGCCAATCAAAGAAAACCATACCAGCTGGCGTAAGGAGCGTTTCATCACAAGTCTTTTAAAAAGAAAGAGTATCCCCCTGATGCGGCACCGTCACATCCGAACCCGGCAGGATGGATCGCAAGGTTTCGGCAAATGCGACCGATTGATCTTCCTCTCCATGAACCACACTCACCTTGGACAATCTTCCGCTCAAGCGTTGCACATATTGACTAAGTTCCTCGCGATCAGCGTGTCCGGAAAAGGCATCCACGCGGGCCACCTTGGCTTTAACTTCTACAGGTTCTCCGAAAATATTGACCGGGTTTTGCCCCGACATGATTTTGGAGCCCAAGGTGTTGGCTGCACAATAGCCAACAAACAAGATGAGATTCCTCGAATCCCCAATATGGTTTCGTAGATGATGGCGAATCCGCCCTGCCTCACACATACCCGAGGAACTGATGATGATGGCGGGGGTTTTCAAGTCGTTGAGTTTTTTGGAATGTTCCAGATGCCGAATGTAGGTGAGATTTTCCATACCGAA
>NYYT01000070.1 GCA_002686885.1 Pedosphaera sp. | reverse complement strand
TGGAGCTGAGTTCACCGGAGCCGCCAAGGGAGATTCAGTCGTCTTGACCTGGGATGCCTCGGCCGATGCTTCTCTGAGCATTAACCGTGGTGTGGGTGATGTCACAGCCGCCTCACAATTTGGAGTCGGTAGTGTCGAGGTTGCAGTGGAAGAATCCACCACCTTTACTCTGACCGCCTCCAGAGGTAATGAGCAGGTGACTGCCAGCGTTCATGTGACAGCCTACGATGGAGTGGCTGATGGTTGGTCGTTGATTCAGAACTTCGAAACCATGGAGGAGTCCAGCGTCAATGGACAGCTGCGTTGGAAAAATCCTGTGGGCTCGACAGCGGTCATAGACACTGGTAACGCTGCCTTTGGTCAGGCTTTGACTTTGGAAGGCCAAGCCCTCAGCGCTATTCTTCTTGGATCTAAAACGATCTTGGAAGGTGAAAAAGCAACCCTTTTCTTCCGCATGTATGGCACTGAAGCAGATGAGCTAGGTATTCAAGCCAATGTGGGTCTGTCAGAAAAGCCGATTCGTTTCATTGGTGACTTTGATAACGAAGTAGGCCCCTTTGTCCAGATGAGTGATATCGAAGGTTTTGGACTCGATATCTACGCCATCGATGGATTCCAGGGCGCTGCCGAATGGTCGGGTACAACCGTGGACTATGATGAAGTCTACAATGTTTGGATGCACGTTGATAACCGTTCTGTGGAAGATGGCGACAAATTCACCGTCTTCATTCAACAGGTTGGCNGTGAGCGAGTGGAGGCCTTCAAGGACTACACTTCCGATCGCAACCCNGCTGGTAGTGNAGANTTGGGNTTGCCAGGCCCTGATCTNGATACCTTGTTTGTGAGCTCTCANAATGGNTCNTTGGTTCCTGGCCAATTTATGGTGGATGACTTCTACATCAGCCGTGGAGGGTTCAATGACACCGANCCTCATGCTCCTGGTGCNGTNACGGTCATCCCTGAATCAGAAGAGCCCGAGCCCGAGCCAGGTGCTATTAGNAGCATTNAAGTTTCCGATGCAGGTATCGTGATTAANTACACGGGAACTTTGAAATCTTCCAGTCAGGTCACGGGCCCATATCAGGCTGTCACCGGAGCATCCGGTCCGGCTTACTCGGTGACNCCTGACCAGGCGCAGCAGTTCTATATTGCTGAGTAAGCGCTGGAGTNACATTTCCATTACTCGCAGGCACCCTCTGGGCAACCAGAGGGTGCTTTTTATTGGCGTATTCAGATTCAGGTCAAAGTCAGAGCAACCCTTTAGGGTTTGCTCCNANAGGATCCAAGGGATTAGGCTCTCTTCCAAGCGATGNCCNCCTTTCTTTTTTCTGGCNATTCCAAGCTTCCCTGCTCCAGACGTGATTTTCTCTCTAAGTATGCNCTNATGGCNGGATCNGCTCTGGCNGGNACGCAGATNNTNTCNTCNCTGNCNGCGNCCTCTCNTGAGCCCGTGCGNAAGGTGGCGGGGATTCTCACCTGGTACAAGCNGGGTTCGCATNCCGATGTGTTGATCGNCAAGATCCTCGAAGGCTGGCGTTATGATGGAGGTGTGGGGCCTCGGCTGGAGCTGGCCTCCCTTTATGTGGATCAATTTCCCGAGGACGACATGGCGCGGGCCTTGTCAGAGAAACATGGCTTCCCCATTTTTAATTCCATCGAGGACGCCCTGAGCTTGCAGTCCGATGCTCTNGCNGTGGACGGCGTATTGAGCATTGGGGAGCACGGGGATTATCCGACCAACANCAAGGGACAGAAGCTTTATCCCAGAAAACGGTTTTTCGAGGGAATCACCCGAGCCTTTCGTCAATTGGGCCGGGTGGTTCCGGTCTTCAGCGACAAGCATNTGGGCCCNGTCTGGGAGGATGCCAAGTGGATGTATGATCAGGCCCAGGCCCTGAATATTCCCTTCATGGCTGGTTCTTCACTGCCGGTGAGTTTTCGTCAACCTGATTGGGCCCCTCCCATGGGAAGCTCTATGATGGCCGCCGTGGGCGTGGGNTATTCCGGCCTGGATATNTATGGGACCCACACCCTGGAAGTCTACCAGGCCATGGTGGAACGTCGTTTGGGGGGCGAGACGGGAGTCAGGTCGGTTCAATGGTTTGGAGCCGTGGAAATGTGGCAGANGGTAGAGGATGGAACGGTCGATGCCAAGGTGCTGCAGGCAGCTTTGGATGCCACCCCAAAGGCGGGGGGCACTCCAGGCTCAGTGCGGGATCTGGAAGGAGATGGGGTGGGCTTGTTCCTCTTTGAATACGTTGATGGATTTCAAGGTGCCGTCTTCATGCTACCCGGTTACCTGNCCGGGTGTGGCTTTGCCGCGCGCATGGGAGGAGATGCCTCCATTCGCTCGGTGGGAATCGAGGAACGTCGGGAACCGCATTACCCGCATTTTGCCTATCTGCTCAAGGCCATTGAAACCATGGTATGGACCGGCAGGCCCAGCTATCCCGTCGAGAGGACCTTGCTCACATCGGGGGTGTTGGATCGGGTATTGACCTCACGTCACCAAGATGGTCGGAAGTTGCTCACCCCTGAANTGCAGNTTGCCTACCAGCCCGTGGAGTATCCCCATGCGCCCATGCCCTTGCTGGAGGANGGGTATGGNCCATCANNTCAGTAAAAATAAAACAGCACGAAGACGGCGCAAGAGGCCAGCANACTTGCCAGNAGGCGGTCATCCAGTCCCTTTTCTCCTTTGGGTCGGGGAGCTTTCCCAATGGCAAAAAGCAAGATTCCCAAAGTCCACCCCGCACCNAGCATGGCAGCTACCGAGGGCTTCAGGACGCCCCTTGCCATGCATGCGCCCAGGATGGCAAAAACAACGACGGTCATCACCAGACGCCGGGCGTAGGCGGTCAGTCGCTCCTTGCTGATCAGTCCCAGTCCGTGCCAGGTGAGCTCGGCCTTGGCAGGATCGGGTTGGGTCCTCTTGCTGACGAGGATGTGCACGATGGTCGCACAGATGGCAGCAACAAACACTGCATGAAAGAAATTGAGCTCTGTCCCCAGCCAGGCGGCCACCGTTTCTGACTGCCCGAGCGTTTTGGCATAAAGGGGTAACAGGCCGTAGGAAACCACCACCCCTGTCAAGATGGCCGCAAACCCGCCTGCAGCGGTGGCACCTCTCCACAGCATCCCAAGCCCAAAGGCCACTACCANGCCCGCAATGAGTCGACTCTGGTGACGGGCGACATAGGTGAAGAAGGGTTCCTTGCTGTTAGGATCAAAGATGAAGATGGCGAGCAGTGCGGAGCCGATCACAAAGCCGGCGATGCAAAAGCGCCCTATGCGGATCAGTTGCTTCTCATTGGCTTGAGGGTTGATNAAGCGCTTGTAGATGTCGAAGGTGATCAAGGTGGCAGCCGAATTGAGCATGGAATCGACACTGGAAAGAATGGCGCCGATCAGCCCGGCCGCCACCAGGCCTGCCAACCCAAAACCTACCGGAGCGACGACCTCGCGCATCAGGAGTGGAAAGGCAGTATCACCGTCGACCGGGACACCCGGCATGGTGGCCTGGAAGTAATAAAATGCGGCCACGCCCGTGCCGATGGACATGAAGGGGATAAGCAGCTTGAAAAACCCTGCCGTGACGATGCCCAGTCGGGCTTCACGATCGGAACGTGCTGCCAGGGCGCGCTGGACGATGAACTGGTTCGCACTCCAGTAGTAAAAGTGAAGAATGAGCAGGCCGCTGAGCATGCCTGTCCATGGTCGGGCGGGGTGGTTCATCGGGAGGTAGAGATGCATCAGATCCTTGCCCTTGGCGTCCAGTGCGCGCATGCCATCCCAGCCTCCGATCTCCGCCTGCCCAAAAGTCAGCCAAGCCACGATAGCGGCTCCCACCAGCATGAAGACCGATTGAATGACATCGGTGATNATGACGGCCTTGAGCCCACCCAGGATGGTGTAGGAGCCTGCTACAATGGCCATGATCAAAATACCCAAAACATACGTGCTCTGCTCAATCTGAATGCCAGTGGGCTGTCCTGCTGCAGCGCTCTCCAGTGCCTGCTGCACCTGTGCCTGATCGACCAGTAGAATGTTCAGGGCCTTGGACCCGATATAGAACGCNGGGACCATCATGACGACCACGATGATGGTGATCATGATGAGGGCATAGGCCACCCTTGAGCGGTCATCGTAGCGTCGGCTGAGATAGTCGCTCAGGGTGTAAATATTGAGTTTTCGGTAAACGGGCAGGAAAAAATAACATAGCAGNAGCAGACCCGCGATGGCCGTGATCTCAAAGTGACTNTCGACAAAGCCCAGGCTGAAACCCACCCCCATCATGCCTACGATGTGGTTGGCTGACACGTTGGAACCGAAGATGGANCCTGCCACGCCCCACCAGCGGGCTCCTTTTCCTGCCAGATAAAAGTCCTCTGCGGTGTCCTCCTTGCGACCTGCCCACAGGCCAATGATCATCACCAAAATGAGTGATCCAAAAAAGATGGCATAGTCCAGCGTGGAAAGCAGTGCTTGCTCGGGGTTCATGCAAGTCAGGTTAGACTGAGGGTGGCGGGTGCGTCAACCGCACCGCCTCCATAGCAGGTTCTGGATAGACTCCATGGATGGGCCTCAGGGCCATGCGGGTGGTTTGCCGCCACCAGGTCGCTCAAACCGCGTTCCGTAAGGGGTGAATCCCTCCNCAAAGCCTCCGTGACTCAGNAAAAACTGACCTTGTTCCACGCCCATGAAGCGATCGAGACGATGTTNGCGCCCGGTGGGGTCGTGGCTGAAGGTCGCCACAGTCAATGCCTCCCAGGTGTCCTCGTCCCGAAGGATCCACTGATTGCCATAAAGGGCCTTGCGCAGGAAATGTCCCGTACTCCCCCCGAAGTTTTCGCTGAAGCTGTAGAGCCCTTTGAGATATCCACCCTCTCCGGGCGTATCCCAGCTGGAGATCAGCATCCACTTCTGGCTATCGGGGTGAAAATAAAAACCCGAGAAACGGGTGTGGGTGGCATCGGTGGGTTCGGCAGTGACTAGAAACTTCTGGTTGGATCCTGTTTTCCATGGATATTTCAGATGACTGTGTCCTCCGGTGCCCTCATTGCCAAAGCGACCGGTGAACACGCCGTCTCCCTTGTTCACCAGGCGCACGCGATCGACTTCAGCGACGCGGTTGGGGTCGGTTGGTTCTTCTCCTCGATCCCAGACGCTGAAGATGATCCGCCGTTCTTCAGGGCTGTTGACCTGCATGCCGAAGTAACCCCTGTGCCAGCCACAGGCCATGTAGTAGGTGTGGATGGGATCCTCCACGGCCGTGAGTTCGGTGTAGAAGGCTTTGACTTTGGTTTCCNTGGCAACNGGATAGAAGAGGTGNACGGATGCGGCGTTGCGACGGGGCTCCATATTGAAATNNTANCCATCTTCCGGAAGCCCCGAAANATGGAGGGACCTGACGGTCAGGGGATGTTGAAAATCGCCTTTGGAGGAAAGTNCGAAGTGATGGTATCCGGCCTTTGGTATGGATACGCTCCCAAAATCGATAGAAGTCTTTTGACCCGCCTGAAGGTCGATAGTACGCGCAAGCCTCTGTGAGCCAACGCGCAGCTCCAGATCGATAGGCCCATCCCCTGTGCTTTGGCAGTCCAGCTGAATTTCAAGCGATGNGGCTTGCTTGATCTGCCCATACCAGTGGAGGGAAGTATGGCCATCTCGCCAGATCAGGCAATGGTCTCGGCGTTGGATTCTGGCACCTCCATCATGGGGTTGAAGATAGGCCGTGTCCGCTGGAACGCTGAGAGTATCTGCCTGGAGCGTGGTGCAAGTCCGTCCCCACAAAAAGGAGCCTATGAGCACCAGCACCATGGTTTTTGGTNGTAGCATGGGGTCTTTATGACGGATTCAAAGGCTTGCCTCAAGTCTCCATGAATGTGTGTTCCTCGAAACAAGGATTGGGTTTCGTAGGTGGCGAAGCTTTATCATACAGTCTGGAGGTGGCGCTGATTGGAGACCGCTATTGGCCCTGGTCCACCCCCTGAGTTTAGGNATTCAATNCCTTGTCTTTGCCATACGAATTGAATTGGACTTCGGGAGGGTTGGTGTTACCAAACACTCGTCAACCGTTATGAAATATCCCCTCTGTTTTTGGCATGGTCTGATGGTGTTCCTGCTTTGCGGTGCAGGCTGCCAAGTCCCATCGGTCACAAGTGAACCTTCTGAGGCGCAAGCCGCAGTCGTCGGAAAGAGCGAGCCGAGCTCTTCAGATACTTTTCTGCCTGGGCATCTGATCCGACTGGACCAGGCAGTTGAAAAGGCGATCGATCAAAAAAAATTGCCTGGTGGGGTCCTGTGGTTTCAGCAGGGGCAACGCGTCTANCGCCAGGTCTATGGTCACCGCTCCGTCCAACCGAAGANGGAGGTCATGACGGAGGAGACGCTTTTTGATGCTGCCAGTCTGACCAAGGTGATTGCGACCGCACCGTCCATCATGAAATTGGTGCAATCGGGCGATTTGTCTCTGGAGGCACCTGTCTCGCAATACCTGCCTGAGTTTGCATCCAACGGAAAGGAGACGGTTACCGTGCGGCAGCTGATGACGCATACCTCGGGGCTTCGCCCGGGTCTTTCACTCAAGGNACCGTGGTCCGGGGTGGAAGGAGCCATCCAACAGGCCTGCGCCGAGTCCCTGCAAAGCGCTCCTGATACCGCCTTCAAGTATAGTGACATCAATTACATTGTCCTGGGAGTTCTGGTTCAGCGGGTCAGCGGGAAGTCTCTGGATCAGTTTGCCAAGGAACACCTCTTCGACCCCTTGGGCATGGAGCATACCTGCTTCCTTCCACCTTCCTCCTGGCACCCTCGCACGGCTCCCACCACNGAAGTGGATGGAGCTTTCCTGAGGGGGGTGGTGCATGATCCGACCTCTCGCCGCATGGGAGGCGTTGCCGGGCATGCCGGGCTCTTTACCTGCACGGCCGATCTGGCCCGCTTCGCACGCATGATGCTGGCCAAAGGGAGCCTGGATGGGACGCAGATCTTCAAACCAGANACCGTGGCTCTCATGACGGCCATTCACACGCCTGCCGAAATGAAGGACAAACGGGCACTTGGATGGGATGTGGATACGGCTTATTCCAGTCCTCGAGGATACCATTTCCCGCTGGGCTCTTATGGCCATACCGGATGGACAGGCACCTCCATCTGGATCGNGCCGCAAAGCGAAGCCTTCCTGATCTTTTTGTCCAATCGCAACCATCCCACTGAAGAGGGAAGTGTGGTTGCCTTGCGCCGCACCTTGGCGACCATTGCCGCTGAGTCGATCCCGGCTGAAAATCATGCTTCCACAGCAGGTAAGGTGCTCCAGGGCATCGATCAGCTGTTGGAAGAGCGGTGGGGACGCCTTCGAGGCATGAAAGTAGGCCTGATTACCAATCACACGGGCCACACCCGCGATCGCACCTCCACCATTGATTGGATGCATCGCAGTGATCGAGTGAGCCTGGTATCCCTCTTCAGCCCTGAGCATGGCATTCGGGGTGAACTCGACGAAAAGGTCGCGGACGGTGTGGACACTCAAACCGGATTGANCATTCACAGCCTGTATGGGGACCATCGGCAGCCGTTGCCCGAGCAGCTTGAAGGCCTCGATGCCCTCGTGTTCGATATTCAGGACATCGGCTCGCGCTATTACACCTATATTTCCACCATGGGCCTGGCCATGGAAGCGGCGGCCGAGGCTGGCATTGCCTTTGTGGTGCTCGACCGCATCAACCCCATTGGCGGTGTGGAAGTGGAAGGNCCTGTTCTCATGGGAGAGGAAGATTTTGTGGGTTTTCATCCCATTCCNATTCGGCACGGGATGACCGTCGGAGAGCTGGCTCTCCTCTTCCAGAAAGAAAAGAACCTGGCTCTGGATTTACAGATTGTTCCGGTCAGGCATTGGAGTNGGGGCGATGCCTTCGAAACCACAGGACAACCCTGGACTTCTCCTTCACCNAACATGCGCAATGTGAAGGAAGCGTTNCTGTATCCGGGAATCGGGATTCTGGAAACGACCAATNTGTCAGTGGGACGAGGTACGGACACTCCCTTTGAACTACTGGGGGCCCCCTACATCGATGATCTTGTGTTNGNCGCNGNGCTCAACCGATTGCATNTGCCAGGGGTGGCGTTTTCACCGATTGCCTTCACTCCCAATGCCAGCGTGTTCAAGGAACAACNCTGCCAGGGTNTCTATATTTCCATCACCGANCGATCGGTGNTGCGGCCGGTGGCACTGGGGGTCCAGATCGCACATACCCTCAANAGGCTTTATCCNGATCAATGGGACACCNAGGGTTTGAATCGTCTGCTNCGCCATNCGCCCACGCGCGATGGAATCGAACAGGGAGCTCCTCTTGAGGAGATCTTCCAGAGCTGGCAAGCTGACTTGGAGGCCTTTCGTCAGCGGCGAGCTTCGGTACTTCTTTATTGATCCTCAGGGGTGTATGTCCATGCATGCTNCATCCAGTTCGTNGGATCCACGTTTCAGTCTCGGGGTGGATATTGGAGGCACTAAGACTGCGATGGGATTGGTTTCCCCTCAAGGAGCGCTGCTGGAACATCTTTCCTTTGAGACNCGCTCTCGAAGAGGGATCCAGGACATGGCCCTTCGTCTCAATCGGGGATTGGAAANCCTTCTTCAGCGCGCCAGNCTCGAGAAGAATCAGGTTAGTGGTATGGGTNTGGGATGTCCGGGCCCCCTAAATCTGGAGACGGGAGAAGTGCTCAATCCTTATACCTTGCCCGGGTGGGAGCAAGGCTCCCTTACTCAGGCCATTGAGTCCACGACCGGACTTCGGGTTCGGCTTGAAAATGATGCGGATGCTGCCTTGCTGGGGGAATGCTGGATGGGTGCAGGTCAGGGAAAGAATCCCGTTCTGATGCTGACCTTTGGAACAGGTGTGGGGGGTGCCCTCTTCACCGATGGGCGTGTCTATCGTGGAGCACGCGGTGAACATCCTGAAATGGGATTGATTCCCGTCCATACAGGCATGCCCAAGGATTATTCAGGGGTCGATGGCTCCCTGGAATCGCTTGCTTCAGGTTCTGGTATGGCGCAAAGAGGAGAACCCCTTGGCTGGTCCCATGCCCGAGCCGTCTTTGAGGCGGCCCAAGATGGGCATCCGGAAGCTTCCAGAATCGTTGACGAGGCCTTGGAGGCGGTGGGGCGGTCCGCATGGGTCTATGCCCATACCTTTTGCCCTGAGTGCATCATTTTGGGAGGAGGGTTGATGGATCATCATTTCCCCGCCTTTCAGCAGCGTATGCAGCAAGCCCTTGACCAAGCCAGTCTGATTGCCANGAACCTCATCGAGGTCGTGCCGGCAAGACTGGGAAACCAGGCCGGCATGCTGGGTGCAGCCAGTCTGATGCTGAAATCGACCCTTTCTTGAGCCTGGAGAGGGGTTCCAAGCGTTCATTGACGCCCCTATGGGAACGTGTCAAACTTCCCTCATGAAGCAATTGGACATATCGCATGTGCTGGATGGCTGGCCTTATGAGCCCGGCAAGGCGATGGTTCGAAAGGTTGAAGGGAAAGATGGGCGAGAACTGATTCAGATGCGGATCGATCTGGGGCTTCTCCAAATGTACACTGCCGGACGACCCGATGGCCAGCGTCCTCATGACGCCGACAGTTTGCTTGATTACCAGGTTCAGCGTCTGGAAGACCACCTTGCCGAACACGATGGTGAGGATGAAGGGTTTTCCCTGACCAGTGAAGAGTGTCTGGCTCTCCAGCAGGAAGCGATACAGTTTCATCATCGCTACATCTGCTTTTTTCAGCTCGAGGACTTCGAAAAAGTCATTCAGGATGCCGATCGCAATCTCGATGCGATTGAGCTGGTGGAACAATATGGTCCGGAAGACCAAATGGTCTGGACCTTGCGTCAGCTCACCCCTCAACTCCTTTTGATGCGGACCCGTGCTGTTTCGGCTCTGTCATTGAATGAGAAAAACTACACGCAATCCATCGCTGATGTGGAAGAGGGTATCGAAGCATTGACGACTTTTCTCAGTGAAGATGGCAGTCCCGAGTCGGCCGAACAGAACGGAGAACTTCAGGCACTTCGTCAATGGCTGCAGGAGGTCAAGGAATCGAGACCGATGACCGAGCGNGAGAAACTCGAGCAGGAACTCGATGAGGCTGTAGCCAAGGAAGACTACGAGCGAGCCGCTGAGGTTCGAGATGCCCTGAAGTGTCTGGTCGAATGACCTCAGGCATCCACGTAGAGCAAAACTTGCATTGAATTTATGACGGAACAGAAACCAACCGTAGGCTTTATAGGGATTGGGGTAATGGGGCGTAGCATGGCGGGGCACCTGCTCGATGCCGGCTACTCTGTCCACGTTTACAATCGGACACAGGCCAAAGCAAAGGATTTGGTGGATCGTGGGGCCCAATGGCAGTCCTCTCCGGGCAAGGTGGCCGCAGCTGCTGATGTGATCATTACCATTGTGGGATTTCCTGTCGATGTGGAGTCCGTTTATTTGGGAGAAGACGGGGTTCTTGCACAGGCACGATCCGGAAGCTTGGCGATCGACATGACCACTTCCTGTCCCAACCTGGCCTCACGCATCGCCCAGGAGGCCGCGGCCAAGGGGATCGAAGTTTTGGATGCTCCCGTTTCCGGGGGAGACATTGGGGCTCGCGAAGCTCGCCTGTCCATCATGGTGGGAGGCAGCGTATCGGGGTTTGAGCGTGCTTTGCCCCTCTTTGAGATCATGGGTAAAAATATCGTCCACCAGGGGCCTGCTGGTTCCGGACAGCACACCAAGATGTGCAACCAGATTGCCATCGCCTCCGGCATGATGGCGATCAGTGAAGCCATNGCCTATGCCAAAAAATCGGGGCTTCAACCCGAGACGGTCCTCAAGAGTATCGANAGCGGTGCTGCGGGAAGTTGGTCGCTGACCAATCTGGCCCCAAGAGTTCTCAAGGGAGATTATGCACCGGGCTTTTTTGTGAAGCACTTCATCAAGGACATGAAGATTGCGATTGAGTCGGCTCAGGCCATGGGGCTCGATCTTCCCGGGCTGCAGTTGGCCAAAAAGCTTTATGACCAGCTGGCTTCTAAAGGATGCGAGGACGATGGTACCCAAGCTTTATTCAAACTCTATGAGGAGCAATTGTAGTCTTCCCATCCTCTGAAGGAATTTCCCCCCAGTAGGAAACCACTCACGCGTTTGACCTCGTGTGAGTGGTTTTTTTTTATTGGGAAACGCTCGATTCATTCCCTGCTGTTTGTCGTTGCCTCTAAGGTGTGAGGTGCTCAGCTATCGAGGGATGCTGGCAGAGCATCTCAAGGGTCCGTTCCACAGCACCNAGGTTGGCATCCACGACATCACGGGCAGCTTTGCCCAGGCGATCCCGCTCCTGTGGATGCTCCAGCAGTTCTGTCAGGGTCGTTTGCAGTGAAGCCACATCGCTCACTTGCCTGGCAGCCTGCTTCTCCAGAAACGTGCGTGTGATGGCTCGAAAATTTTGCATGTGAGGGCCCATCAGAATGGGTTTTCCCGCCGAAGCGGCTTCCAGAGGGCTTTGTCCTCCACGAGCGAGCATGCTCTTGCCAATAAAAACCAAGTCGACATGTGGATAAAGCGATGCCAGCTCACCGGTCGAATCGAGAATGAGGACGTCGCTTGGTTTTTCCCGGCTGTCTTCCGATGCGTCGGACCATTCGGATCGGCAGGCCACCGAAAGCTCCTTGGACCTTAAGGCCGTCGCGATCTGCGAGCCTCGCTCAAAATGGCGAGGCGCGATGACCAGCCTCAACTGCGGATGGCTCTGCCGGAGCTTGAGATACAGATCGGCCAGCATGGCTTCCTCTCCNGCATGGGTACTGNTGCCCAGCAAGAGGGTCTTTTCATGCATGTCGTGAGCCCTTAACAGGGCGGGAATATCCAATGTCGAGGGTCGACTCTGGCTTCCCAGNGCGGCATCGAATTTNATGTTTCCGGTGACAAAGANCTTGGAGGNATNACAGCCCAGAGCCATGAGTCTTTGCGCATCAGAATCATTTTGTGTGCCCACTCCACTGAGGGATCCGAACAAGGGGGCAAAAATCGATCGGAATCGATGATAGCGAAGATAGGATTTCTCTGAAATACGCGCATTGATCAAAAACACTGGAATGCGGCGGTCGAATGCCTCCCAGAGAAAGTTGGGCCATATCTCGGCCTCAGANAGAATGATGGCTTTNGGNCGAATGACTTCCATGGATTGCCGAACCCATGGGCGACGATCGATCGGGTANAAGCATGTGGCCGGTGGANCNGGCATCTGTTGGTGCCACTGAGCCATGCCGGTGGTNGTGGTGGCTGAAAGAATCCATTGAACCGATGGCAGNTTATTTTCCAGACGCTTGACCAGGGGAACCGAGAGGAGAACTTCGCCCACGCTGACCGCATGAAACCATAGGTTGGTCTGGCCGTGGCAGCGTTGAATAAAAGAGTTGTCGTAGCGCCCGAAGCGCTGCCCCAGGCGGTCTTTCCAGCCCCCTCGCCTTGCCATTCTTCGAGCGTAATAGGGAGCACTCAACCCAAGGCCCAGGTTGAACAAGCCTCGATAACCCCACTGAACCCATGCCGGAGTGCCTGCAGGGTTCGTCAGCTCCTTCTCAGTTTTGGGATCTCTCATGCCTTTGTTCCGGCACGAACTTCATGTCGCGGACGGTATGCGGGTGCCATCAACGGAAAAAGAGGAACCAGATAATCAACACCATCGGAATCATGTAGGGAATGGTGAATTTGAACACGTAACCCAAAAAGGTGGGTGCGTTCACTTTCTGCTGATCCGCAATGGATTTGACCATGAAGTTGGGGCCATTTCCGATGTAGGTGTTNGCTCCAAAGAAAACCGCCGCCACACTGATGGCNACTATGTATTGGGCCAGCGAAGGGTCNTGGAGCAGAAAGTTGATTTGNTGNGCTTCGGTGAGACCTGCTGCATCCANATTCAGGGCTCCTGCCACGACCTCAGGATTGGCAAACTTGCCCATGATGGCACTGAGGAAACTCAAGTAGGTGGGGGCGTTNTCCAGAACACCGGAAAGCAGCCCAGTTCCCCAGTAAAAAATGGATGGTGAGGTTTCCTGCATCGCGCTGGCATTGCTCTTGAGCCAGTCCAGCGCAGGCATCATGGTGCAGAAGATCCCGATAAAGAGAATGGCCACTTCNTGAATGGGGTGGAAATTGAATTGGTTGGCACGATGGATGTGCTCCTTGGTGATCTTGTAAGAAGCNACTGCTGCGGCCAGCATGAGGGCNTCGCGTAAGAANAGAGGTGTGGAAATAAACACAGCCACCAGGATGACACCGAGAAACACCAGATTGATGAGTCCTTCAAACCTCCAGATATCGGGGGGTTCGGCAATTTCCTCACGCACTTCCTTGGGTGCCTTCCGGTAATTGATCTTGTCGACCACATAAAACATGGTCAGCAGGATACCAATCCCTGCCAGCCACATGGGCCAGCATTTTTCCAGCACCCACCANAAAGGGATGCCCTTGAGGAATCCAAGAAACAGGGGNGGATCCCCGATGGGGGTCAAGCAGCCNCCGACATTGGAAACAATGAAAATGAAAAAGACGATGTGGTGTGCGGTGATACGATACTTGTTCATGCGGATCCAGGGTCGGATCATCAGCATGGAAGCCCCGGTTGTTCCCAGGATATTGGCGAGAATGGCCCCAACCAGCAGGAAGACAACGTTGTTGAATGGAGTGGCTTCGCCTTTGACAGTGATATGGATCCCTCCAGAGACCACGTAGAGGGAGCCCACCAGAGCGATNAAGCTCACATACTCAATGGCCGTATGGGAGACCGTGTGATAGGCGTGAAGACCGAACAGGTAGTAGCCAAGAGTGATCGCTCCCAGCACATAGGCTACCTTNGGATAATGTTTTTCCCACCAATGCAGGAAGAACAAGGGTCCNAGGGCAATCATTGCCAGCAGCAGCCCAAAGGGCAGCATCATCCAAGGATTGGGAATGATGGCTTCACCGTGATCCATAACGCGTGANCAGTATTAGGTTGCTGACTGGCAGGTCAACAGATTTTGGTTTTTTTCTGATTTGCGCATCATTCAGTGGGCCTTAAGCCANAAGATGGATGCACTCATGAGCCTTGCTGAGGCAGAAGCAAGCGCTGAATGGAAGCGTAGTCATCGACGATCCAGTCTGCCTCATGTAGTTCGGTTGCTGCCAGACTGTTGGTAATGGCGATGACCTGCATTCCCGCCGTTTTTCCTGCGCGGACTCCGGCAGCGGAGTCTTCAATCACACAAAGATCCTTGGGCTCNAGTTGCATGAGCTCGGCGGCCCTCAAGAACGAATCAGGGGCTGGTTTGCCTCGTTGAACATCCTCTACACTCACGACTGTTGGGAAGAAAGAGCGAAGCCCTTCGAGTTCCAGGACCACATCAATGACCGCGTGCANGGAGCCCGAGGCGACCGACAGCCGATAGGATGCAGCCAGGTTTGAAACCAGCTTGGGAATGGGTTCAAAAAGGGGCCGCTCGTTCTGGATGAGCTCAATGAGTCGACTTTGTTTGAGCTCCAGTAAGGATTCCATGCTGTGAGGAGGGTGATGCATGGCGACAAAATCATCCCACACGGCCTGGTCGGACTTCCCCAGATAATCATCGAATTCAATGCCGTGGTTGGCGCCATAGCCGAGGTCTTGNAAAACCTCCATGAAGGCCCTTTGATGTCTAGGTTCGCTGTCGACGATCACACCATCCATGTCAAAGATGATGCCTTTTGCGGTTATATGTTTCAAAGCTGAGGGCATGCGTGTCTCAGGAGTGTTNGGGTTTTCTTGATTTTCCGANCACCNGGATGCGCTCAAAANCCTCTTTCTCGAGGGGCATCACCGATANNCTGGATTGCTTNAGCAGGGGNNTATCGGCCAGCGCTGGGTCTGCCTTGAGNGTCTNCAGGCCNACAGGTGNCTTCAAGGCTCGCAGAGGGACGATGTCGACGGCGGACCACTTGCCTGTGCCATCGGTGGGGTCGGGGTAGTGTTCTCTGAGGACCTTGGCAATGCCCATCACGCATTTGTCGGACACGCTGTGATAGTACAACACCTCGTCCCCTTGCCGCATCTGCCTGAGATAATTTCGAGCCTGATAGTTTCGCACCCCACTCCAGTCAGCTAAACCATCTTGCACCAGCTGTGACCATGGATAGGCCTCAGGCTCCTGCTTGACCAACCAATAACCCTTTGCCATGTCCCTCGTTCTCAGGGGAGTGGCTCGATTTTGCAAACAAATAAGGCATCCATGGGCATGGAGTCTCAATTTAGTGCTTGCGGAGCCCGTGGATCATCCATAAACAAGACCCGGTTGCCCGCGTGGCGGAATTGGCAGACGCGCTAGATTCAGGTTCTAGTGTCCGAAAGGACGTGGATGTTCGAATCATCTCGCGGGCACCACTCCCACTTTTCTCTCTCTTTTCAGATACATTGACTGCTGGGTATGTAGTACGGCATCCCATGGAGACCCTCGTGCCATCATCCTCATCCAGAGTCATGGGCATACACAACACTCTTCGTTCACGTGCCATATGGGATCCTCATGCTGAAACCTTTCTCCGAAGGTCAAATATATTAAAGTTATTGATGGCCAATGGTTTGTTTTCCTTTAGCTGTTGAGGGGGTTGGAACTTTTGGGACATCCATCCATACGTCAAAGAATGGGATCAAGGATTGCGTCTATGACGGACTGGATGTTATGGTTTCACAAGTCCTAAAATTATGTGAGCACCGACAAGCGCATCGCGAAAGGCGTCGTAGCATCGATCTCACTTGAATGGCTTAGCTTGAACCATGGCACATGTTCTCTCTCAAAAATGGTTGCTGAATCGGCGGCATTTTCTCAAGGGACTCGGCGTCTCCATGGCCCTCCCCATGCTGGAGTGCATGCGACCGCTGCGAGCCGCTGAGGCGCCCGCGCAACCCAGGCGCAGTGTGTTCATCTACCTTCCCAATGGGGTCAACACCTATGATTATCAGTTGGAAGAAGAGGGGCCGGATTACACACTCTCCACCATTCTCGCACCGCTGGAACCCCATCGCTCCCAATTCTCTCCCATCAGCGGGCTCTATCACCCCAATGCCTTCGGAGTCGCACACGATGCGACGCGTACCTGGTTGACCGGGGCCAAGCACGGCCCTTCGGATAAGAATTCCATTTCGGTGGATCAATGGATGGCCCAGCTCACGGGTCCATCGACGCGCTTTCCTTCCCTGGAGATCAGTAACCAGGGGCAACCCATTGCTGTTAGTGCCGATGGTATTGCTCTTCCAGCCCAGGCCAGTCCTTCGGTGGTGTTCAAGGATCTGTTTGCCGAACCGTCGGGTGGGGTGGAAAGGCAACGTCGCGATCTTCAACGCAAGCAAAGCGTCATGGATCTGGTCTGGGACGATGCCAAGTCTCTCTCCCGCGCCCTGGATGGCACGGACCGCGATCGACTCGATCAATACCTGACCTCTGTGCGGGAAGTGGAGCTGCGCACCGAGCGTGCTGAAGCATGGTTGGACACGCCGCGACCTGAAGTGCCCCAAGACCTGGCGGCCAGGTTGGATCGGGATATTCAGCTCGAGCGCTTGGGAGAATACTTGCGCACCATGTATGACATCATTGCCTTGGCATTTGAAACCGATGTCACCCGAGTGGTCACCTTCAATACAGGCAATGAAGGCACAGGGCCTTCCATTCCTGAAATCGGCATCCGCCGTGATCGTCACTCCCTATCGCACCACAATGGGGATCGGGATCTTTTGCAGGAATTGACCCGCAGTGATACCTTCAACATCACCCAGCTGGCCTATTTTCTGGACCGGCTTTCTCAGAGTATGGACGGTGAGGCGCCGCTCATAGACTCGACCATGACCCTCTATGGTAGTGGGCTTTCCTATGGCAACAGCCACGGAACCACCAGCCTGCCGCTGCTGTTGGCTGGAGGGAAGGGCCTGGGACTCAAACATGGCAGCCACATTGACTTCAACCGAAGGATCGATTCCTTTGAAGGCTACCAGGACGGGATTCGTCACTACCACAAACCCGTCAATGACAAGGCCCACTTCAGCAATCTGCTTCTGACCATGGGCCAGCGTATGGGCCTTGAGGCGGAGTCCTTTGCCGATTCCAATGGAGTGGTTTCTGAAGTGTTGCTTTCCTAATTCCTGCATGATGAAAGGATCGCTACGACGGTGCCTGAATTGGATGACGCTGTGCGTCATGGCAAGCGGGTGGTCCTGCCCGGCACAGTCTCCAGACGCGTGGCCTGAAGAAGATCCGATTCGGGATCATGTTCCGGTTCTGGGAGTCTTTCCCCCGGAGGGTGCTGGGATCCACTTCCATGGGGACCTGATGGTCATCGATCCGATGAACCGTCGCGGAGGCCTTCGAAAGGGAGATGGCACCACACAGCCCCCGAGGCACTACTTCGCCATGCTTCCCTATGGCATGGTCCACTATCATGGGGCACCAGCTGATCTCCGGGACATCCCCATCGGTACCCACATGCATGGGCGCTTCCTGCTACCTCTTCAGGGGGAGGAGGAGACCATTCCCAAGCCCGCGGAAGATCAGCTCAAGCGCCATCCCCAGGGAGCCTACAACCATGCCATCCTGCTCGAGGATGATGTGAGCTTCTACCAGCGCCACGGACGGAGCTGGAAAATTCTTGGCACCGAGCAGGGAGGGGGGCCCGCCCCTCGACTGAAACTTTCGGTGGAGCCGGTGGGGCCGCCGGTGGAAGGAGGGATCAACAAGGCGGCCCTCTTCGATATCGACGAGGCCACCCGCATCTGGAAAAACCGCCAGTTGGTGGGGATGGATGAGATCCAAGCCGGTCTGGAGGTACAGGTCAATCTGACCTGGGGCCCTTTTGAAAGTCTGGCAACCACGGACATCTGGCTGGACCCAGAAAGCTTGGAGGCTTTCAGGGAGATCCAGCGGCAGCGTCACCTGCGTCTGATTCGTTCGCGCTTTTTACCCGGCTGGGTCAACGAAGTGACCAACCACGACACGGGCGGAGGCGAGATGTCCCTGACGCTCTTCGGTGGCATGGATCCCTTGCTCTACAAGGAAATCAAACAGGCCGAAAACCCGAAGATATCCGATGCCCACGTGACCTTGCGCACTTGGCGGTATCACCAGGAATTTGCCGTGCCTTCGCAGCGGACCCATTGGCAGGAGAACGAAGACCCGCCTCTGGGAAGCAGTGGCATCGAACTCAAGGTGACTTTGCCCCAGATGCTCGATGGCTTTCGTCCGGGCCAGGTGGTTCGACTCAAGGGCCATTGGACGTATGTGCTGTTGCCCTTCGACGAGTGGTTGATGGCACCCGAGGATTTTGAACAGGCCTCCCGGATGAGACTCCCATGAAGCATTGTTGGTGGATCTTACATTCAAGTAAGCTACAGCTTGTCTGGTGGCGGAACTCAGGATCCGTTCTAGAATGGATGTGCTTCCTTGTCTCTTGTCTGATGGCCGCGAGTCTGAAGGCAGACTTGAGCCCAAAGACTGTGGCATTTCTACAAACCCATTGCTTTGGCTGCCATGGAGAGGAAAAACAGAAGGGGGACCTTCGTCTGGATACCCTCTCACAAGATTTTACTGATCCCGAAGCCACCAAGGTGTGGTCGGAAGTCCGATTTCGCATGCACAATGCGGAAATGCCACCTCCCGAGGAGCCTCAACCCATCCCTGAGGCCCTTGCGCAGATCACCGAAGAGATCACCTTCTCCATCCTCAAGGGGCGGGCTGCCCGCCAAGCCAGGCGTGGGCCGATCTCTCATCATCGTTTGAGTCGTTCCGAATATGTGCACACTCTCTACGATTTGCTGGGGGTGGTCTTTGATGCCGAAGCCCCCGGGGCTCTTAACGAAGATCCTCGATGGCATGGTTTCGACCGACTGGGATCCATGCTCACCATGGCGCCTTCGCATTTGCAGCGCTACTACGAGGCCGCCGAGCAGGTGATCCAAGAAGCGTTTCCGGACACCCCAAGAGAATCCAAGCTGGAGCGTAAGGAGGTGGGTGAGCAAAAGCGTCGTCTTCTTCAACTGGGTGAGGGCTGGTCCATTCATCTCCCGGATTCCGGCCGCTATCGCATACGTATATCGGCCAGTGGCCTGGCCGCTTTCACGGGTAAGCTGCCATACCTCTGCCTTTGGCACGAGCA
>NYYT01000069.1 GCA_002686885.1 Pedosphaera sp. | reverse complement strand
CAACGACGGCGAAAGCCGATCACAAGGGCTACCAACCACACTACGAGGTGCAGAAGGTTGAATAGAAAAAGCTGCAGCAAGTGCTCAGGGAGCACGTCGGCAGAGAAAGGAAAAGGATCTGGCATGTGATTGTTTTGATCGGNGTTCCTGGACNGNANAACTGNTTGNTNCNTANCATGACACGCATTTTCACGTCAAAAGGCGCCAAATGATTCAGNGTATAGNANCAATCTGCNTGGGTNTTGGAGANACTTCANCGCNTCTTGCCACCAGNNCCTNCNCANCAANCCAAGATGTGGAGAATGAGGATTTGATCCAAATGGGTGGCAAGGTTATGAATAGGGACGNACCTTCGATGAAACGGGATTCAACATCCAAGACCTTAAATCTCAAGCGCTCTGGCACCCTTGCTCTGTTATGCGGGATCTTTTGGTCCCAGTCCTCGGCAGAAGCGATTGATTTCAACCGGGAGATACGTCCCATTCTGGCCGGCAAATGCTTTGCCTGTCATGGCCCTGACGAGGAAGCGCGCAAGGCAGGGCTTCGACTGGATCTGCGCGAAGCAGTCATCGAGGCAGATGTTTTGGTACCGGGTAAGTTGATGGACAGCGAACTCCACCACCGTATCCATTCCACGGATCCGGATGAGGTGATGCCCCCTCCCGAATCAAACCAAACTCTGAGGCCGGATGAAATCGACTTACTGGACCAATGGATCGAAGCCGGCGCCGCCTACGACCGGCACTGGGCCTTCGTCTCCCCTCAAAAGCCCAAGATTCCCAGCCATGGCGATCGGTGGGGNGAAAACCCGATCGACGCCTTCCTCAGGCAGTCCATGAACGAGCACGGCTTTGAGCCCTCGGAGCCAGCCCCTCCCCACATGCTGCTTCGCCGCCTTTACNTCGATTTGACGGGACTGCCCCCGGCACCAGAAGAGGTGGAAGCCTTTGCCGGGGAAAGCAGCCAAGAAGCCTATGTTCGCATCGTGGATNGCCTTTTGGCCTCCCCTGCCTACGGNGAAAAGTGGGGNCGCGAGTGGCTGGATATTGCCCGCTACGCCGACACCAATGGCTACGAAAAGGACAGACCACGCAGCATGTGGCCCTACCGCGACTGGGTGATTCGCAGTCTCAACGCTGACATGCCCTTCGACCAGTTCACCATCGAACAACTCGCCGGGGACATGCTCCCGGGGGCGACTCAAGATCAACGCATTGCAACCGGCTTCCATCGGAACACGCAACTCAATGAAGAGGGTGGCATCGATCCCCTTGAGTTTCGTTTTTACGCCGCCGTNGATCGCGTGGCCACCACAGGCACGGCCTGGATGGGGCTGACCACCGGATGCGCGCAATGCCATACNCACAAATACGACCCCATCACNCATGAAGANTATTATGGATTGATGGCTCTNTTGGACAATGTGGAAGAACCCGACCTCATCCTCGAATCCTCATCACAAGCGGCTCAACGCAAGCAGATCGAGGNCGCACTGGAAACCGAACGNGTTCGNCTGCAGGAAGGCACTTCAGGCTTTGAATCNGCTTTCANCGNATGGCTCAAGGNAGCCCAGGAAGCCGCAACGCANTGGACNACCCTGACTCCGAGGGAGATGAAAACCAACCTTCCCAAGTTAGAGGTCCTNGAGGACGGCTCGATCTTNTCATCAGGGGATGTCACCAAACGTGATGTGTTCACCCTTCAATTCGAAAACGACACGCCCATCACCGCCTTGCGACTCGAAGTGTTGCCCGATCCCNGGTTGCCAGAACAAGGACCTGGCCGATGCTATTATGAAGGGCGAAAAGGGGATTTTTTCTTGAGTGAATTCCAAGTCTTNAAAGGGNAAGAACCCATGACGATCACCCAGCCCTCCCACACCTACGGCAAGATCAGTATTGGAGGAGGATCGGCNGATGCCANNAACGTNCTGGATGGNGATGGGTCCTCAGGATGGTCGACNGCNGAGCAGAATGGCAAGGCACACCATCTGGTGCTTCCGCTGAAGAACCCCATTTCTGCNAAGACCCCCTTTACCATCGAAATGCTGTTTGAGCGGCATTTTGTGGTGAGCCTGGGGCGTTTTCGCCTTTCGGCTACCAGCGAGACCGGCACCCCCATCGCCAAAGCACATGGCACAAGGGCAGAGGCACTTCTGGCCGCAGGCAAGCTCGATGAGCCATCGGTCCTCAGCTACCTCAAGGATGTTTTTCTGGAAACCGACCCTCGGTGGAAGACTCAGCAACAAGCTCTGGAGAAAATCCGAAACCAACTCCCCCGGCCCGATCATTCCCTGGTCATGATGGAGCGACCCGCCGACAATCCTCGCCCCACCTATCTGCGGCATCGCGGAGAATACCTCAGCCCGCGCAACCTCATCGNGCCCGGGCTNCCCAAAGTGTTCCGTGACCCTGCATTTCCTGAGCCCAAAGATCGCCTGAGCTTTGCCCGCTGGTTGGCAAGTGACGCCAACCCCATGGGNGATCGCGTGNCNGTCAATCGCGCCTGGAGGTCTTTTTTTGGCGCCGGATTGATTCGTACCAGTGGAAACTTTGGCACCCAAGCACCCAGCCCCGATCACCCCGAACTCCTGGACTGGCTGGCTGTGAAGTTTCGCGAAAACGGCCGTCACCTCAAATCGCTGCATCGACTCATCGTCACCAGTGCAATTTACCAGCAGTCCTCGCAAGCCAGTCCCGAACAGCTGCAGCGTGATCCCGAAAACCGGCACCTGGCGCGTGGCCCGCGTTTTCGTCTTTCCGGGGAATTGATCCGCGATCACATGCTCGCTGCCAGCGGCCGACTGTCACACAAGATGCAGGGCCCAGGTGTTTATCCCCCGCAACCCCTGAGTGTCACGGCGCATGCCTTTGGCAATACCGCCTGGAAGGTTTCTTCAGGTGAAGATCGCTACCGTCGGTCAGTGTATACCTTCATCAAGCGTACGGCACCTTTTGCCAGCTACATGACCTTCGACGGCACCTCGGGAGAAAATTGCCTGGCAAGGCGAGACCGCAGCAACACGCCCCTTCAGGCCCTTTCTCTGTTGAATGATGACATGTTTCTCGAGCTGGCTCGCCATGCAGCGATCCAAGCACCTACCGAGCCTGAAGGTGCCATCGAGACCCTGTTTCGACAATTCCTCAGCCGTCCGCCCACCAAAGAGGAGCAGGCAACCCTCATGGGTTACTACCAGCAGCAGTTGGGACGCCTGCACGCAGGGGAACTCCAAGCCAGCGATCTCACAGCATCCCAAGAGGCCCCTGTCGAAAGGGCCGCAAGGGTTTTGCTTGCCCGATTGATCATGAACCTCGACGAAGCCATCACCAAACCATGAATGCTTCCTTTCTCATCGAACGTACGCGCCGGCACTTCTTTCAGGATTGTGGACTCGGGATTGGCAAAATGGCCCTGGCCTCTCTCCTGGCCCGAGAGGGCTTGCGGGGAGCCACTGGAGACCGCCCGCTCGACTACATGCGCCACCCGATCAAGGCCAAACGAGTTATCTTCCTTTTCATGGCCGGGGCACCCAGCCAACTGGAACTCTTTGACCACAAGCCCAAGCTCAAGGAAATGGAAGGCAAGCCCATTCCTCCTTCGGTGATTCAAGGGCAGCGGTATGCTTTCATTCAACCCGATGCGGCAGTGCTGGGCCCACAGTTCCCTTTCAGTCAACACGGGCAATCAGGAGCCGAACTTTCCGACCGACTGCCTTACCTGAGTCAGATCGTCGACGACATCGCCGTAGTCAAATCGTTGCATACCGATCACTTCAACCATGCCCCGGCCCAATTGTTCATGACCACCGGCAGCGGCATTCCTGGGCGCGCCAGCATGGGCTCCTGGCTGAGCTATGGTCTTGGAAACGAGGCCGATGATCTCCCGGCCTTTGTGGTTCTCAAGAGCGGGGGAAGCCTCAGCGGTGGAGCCTCGATGTGGGGGTCGGGTTTCCTCCCATCCGAACACCAGGGGGTTCCCTTCCGAGAGGGCAACGACCCCATCCTGCATCTCTCGAACCCCAAAGGCATCGATCGCGTGGCCCAGAGGCAGACCCTGGATGCCTTGAGTCACCTCAATGGGCTTTCTCACCAGCAACTGAGAGATCCGGAAATCAAAACACGCATCGAAGCCTATGAAATGGCCTATCGCATGCAGGCAAGGGCTCCTGAGTTGATGGATTTCTCCAGTGAAAGCCAAACAACTAAAGAACTTTACGGTATCGAGGATGGCCGGTCTAATTTCGCCAGCCACTGCCTGCTGGCACGTCGTCTTGTGGAACGCGGCACGCGCTTTGTTCAGCTCTACCACAGTGGCTGGGATGCGCATTCGGATGTCGAGGGCAATGTCAAAAACAATGCCCGCACCGTCGATCAAGCCAGTGCGGCGCTGATCACCGACCTCAAGCAACGGGACATGCTCAAGGATACCCTGGTGGTCTGGGGCGGCGAATTCGGCCGAACCCCCATGGTAGAAGCCAGTGCCGCTTTGGGGAGAAGCAAGGGGCGGGATCACCATCCTCAGGCCTTCACCATGTGGCTGGCGGGTGGAGGCATCCGCCCTGGCATCACGCTGGGTCGAACCGATGAACTGGGTTTTCACATCACCGAAGACCCGGTTCATGTGCATGACCTGCAGGCCACCATCCTCGAGTTAATGGGGATCGACCACACACGCCTGAGTTTCAACTTTCAGGGTTTGGATTTTCGTCTCACAGGCGTGGAGCCTCACCATTCGATCCAAAAACTCATGGCTTGACCCGGGCTCAACCCTCATTCACCTGCCCAGCCGCTCCATCGATCTCATGACGACCCGACCCTTCCGCCATCATCCATCACTTTCAAGATACACGTGCTTGCTACATGTCTTTCTGGCGCTGTTTCTGTGTTTCACCGCCTGCCAGAGCCCAGGTGTCCGGGAAACTCGCATGCCCACTGCTGAGCGGGCGCCAACCATCCTGGACGACACCTTGATCATGGGGCAGATGACCCAGGCGGCAAGCGAAGCCATGGACGATGCCTCACCGACCAGCATGAGCCAACTGATCGCCACCCTGAAAACCGAACCCACCGCCAAAGTGATGCTTTCCAAACCCACCCAAAGCCCTTTGAGTGAGGTTCAGCAATCGATTGCGGTCGTCGGCGGTGTTTACAAATGCAATCGATGCACCCGCTGGCATGTGGCACCTGCCAGCGGCTTTCTCATTGCAGACGACTTGTTGGTGACCAACTACCATGTCGTCAATCAACCTTCCCATCAGGCCTTGGCGGTGCGCCTTTTCGATGGACGCCTGTTCATGGTGGAAGAGGTGGTGGCCGCCAGCCGCGAGAATGATCTCGCGGTGTTGCGCATCCCCTCCACAGGACTCAAGCCCATTTCTCTGGGAGCGGCAGCTCCCATTGGAGCGCAGGTGGATCTCATCAGCCATCCCAAACAACGTTTCTATACCCTGAGTGAAGGAAGGGTTTCGCGCTATTTCATCCGCCGACAAGGCGACCGTCGGGTCCCCATGATGAGCATCACGGCAGACTTCGGCAGAGGATCCAGCGGGGCACCCGTCCTCAACACCAAAGGACACGTCGTTGGGATTGCCACCAGCACGGAATCGGTCTACTATTCGGAGGAAGACGGCCAGCAGAAAAATCTGCAGATGGTCTTCAAGCATTGCATCCCCGTTCAACAATTACGCAAGCTGATTGGAGGATGAGCCTGGCAGGAGGGTGGTTTGTCCATGTGCGTCAGCCACCCTCGCCATGCATCCTTCAACCTCATCCTCCCAGAGGCCCAAGGCCTTCACCCTGATCGAACTCCTGGTGGTCATTGCCATCATCGCCATTCTGGCAGGCATGCTCCTACCTGCCCTCTCTCGTGCCAAAGGCAAGGCCCATACCACTCGATGCTTCAACAATCTTCTACAGATGGGCATGGGTGTTCAGCTTTATGCCATGGACCATGAGGACTCGGTTCCCGGAGACACCTTCGGGGGCGGTTACTTCTTTGCCAATCTCCTGGCTCCTTACATCGATCGGACCATTGCCCCATCCCAATTCCAGCAAGGCGATATTCTCTATCAGGCTTACCAGCAAATCGATCTGTTCCATTGTCCGGGCATACGACCCAAGCCATCACAGACCCGGCCTTTTGCCCTGCACTACACCATCAACTCCATCGACTTCAGCCTCTACCGATCCTCTGGACAGTACGAGGCGACACCGTTCCAAAAAATCACGGCCATTCCCGCACATGCGGCCACCGCCTATCTGTGTGAGATCAACGATGACGGGGTGCTCTCACCAGCTGGGTATGGAGGGTGGAATGTCTGGGATCGCTCCCACACCACTTACGGACCCCTGGGCAAACCCAACAACAGCCCGCGAATGATTCGGTATGATGACAATCGGCACGGAGGGCAAACCACCTTTGTCTTCCTTGACGGTCACACCGAAACCCGAAACCTGGCAGATGGCCAGAGTCGCCGAGGAGTTCCCTTCTCCTTATTCAATCCATTGCACCCCAATCCCTAGGCGTGGTAAGGCTCCTCGGCGCGGTAGGGTCCATGAGCACATATCACCTGCACTAGCCTCCAGGCTGGGCAGAGGGCGGACTTTGCGGGAGCTTGAGATCACCGTGTTCTTGTCGGAGGCCTTCCAAAAAAGCCTCAGACAACGCACTCTGGTGAGTCACCCAGATCTCGTGGTTCCAACCACGTGACTGGATGAACGATTTAGAGGACCGCCGAAGATAGTGTTGCCCATTCTCGGCTCCAAGATAGGTATAAAAAGTCCATGTACCGCGAGGCCCCATGTGGAAGGCGGCCTCAAATTGACTTCCCGAAACCGAACGCAACCTCTCCTCGCAGCCTGTCAGTATGGACAGCAAAAGGATCCAGCAACCACATCGCACGAGCCAAGGATTTGCCCAACAGGTGGGGAAAACATGTGGACCGCTACCCACACGATGGACGCTTCCCCCCCCGTGGCTCGAGCCATTACAGAGGAAATTCACGGTGGAGCCTTTCCGGATGGCGGTAGGTATACCCCATGGCCTTCAAGGTATTCAAGTGACCCATGAGGCGCTGTTCAAACCGCTTCCAATCCCGCTGATCAGCAGGACTCCAAGCCACTTCAGAGAGCGCACACATCCGGGGAAGGATCATGTATTCCACCAGTTTCCAAGTGGGCATGCGCTCGGTCCAGATGTTGCCTTGCACGCCGAGAATATGATGCGCTGACTGCGCATCCAAGGCGTCTGGAATCGGTTCATACCCATAAAGCGTGTCGATGGGAATCCGCCCCAAGTTACCAGGTTCCTCCGGTTCCTCACTCTGCCGATAATCAAAATAACAGTGGGTGGTGGGAGACATGACCACATCATGTCCCATCTGGGCGGCCTTGAGCCCTCCCTCAATACCTCGCCAGGACATCACCGTGGCAGAGTCCGGCAAACCACCCTCAAGAATCTCATCCCAGCCCAGCATGCGCTTGCCCTTGGCCTGAAGAAAACCTCCCATGCGACTCACCAACCAGCTTTGCAATTGATCCTCATCCTGGAGCCTCTGCGTCTTCATTTGAGCCTGGCAATCCGGACAATCCTTCCAACGCGTCTTGGGGCACTCATCACCACCGATGTGCACATAGCGCCCCGGAAAAAGCTCCACCACCTCGGCAAGGATGGTTTCCAAAAACTCAACGGTCGCTGGCTTGCCTGCGCAATAAACGTCGTCAAAGATACCACAAGTGTTGGCCACCTCGAAGGGACCCCCATGGCAGGAGAGCTCAGGAAAGGCAGCCAGGGCTGCCATGGCATGGCCTGGCATCTCAATTTCAGGCACGACTTCAATGTGCCTTTGCTGCGCGTATCGCAACACTTCAGCCACGTCCTCCGCGGTATAATACCCACCGTAAGCCTGGCCATCGCGGTCCCGCCAGGCCGAAACTTGGGTCAGGGCAGGATAGGCCTTTGAGGCCAGACGCCAGCCCTGATCGTCGGTCAGATGCCAGTGAAAGGTGTTCATGCGATGAAGCGCGATCAAATCCAGCAAGCGCTTGATCCGATCGACGGGATAGAAATGCCGACAGACATCCAGATGCATGCCCCGCCAGGAAAAGCGCGGAGCATCCTCAATCACGCAACAGGGCCAACCCCCTTCTTCCAGAAGCACGGTCAAGGCCGCTACCCCTCGAACCCATCCTGTTTCGCTACCCGAGAGGATCACGCCATCGGGTCGAATTTCCAGTCGATAGGCCTCTGAGGACGGGCCGGGTTGCAGGACCAATTGAATCTCGGCTTCCTCGTGAGTGGCTTGCCACTGTATGGAAGCATCTTTCTGAGACAACCATTGCCCGAGCAGGGAAACGGTGGGATGCAGTTGCTCCGTTGAACCGCCCTCCACTCGAATTCGCAGATTGGAAGGAACCCTTAGACGCCCTGTCTTAGGTTCCATTTTTTGGGGCAGTGGGATCAATGAAATATCAGAGGTGGGTTCGGTCATGAAGTAGATGGATTGTCACCGGGAGCCTTCCTGGGAAACCAGCAAGCCACAGCGATCAGACAAGCGGAGCCGATCACCAGCAGGAGGATTCCAAGCCAAAAGGAGGGAAAAGAGGGTTCAGCGACAAAGGCATCCCCGATGATGAGTTTCCCCAACCCTATGAGCCATAGGCAGACCCCTGCGGAGGAAAGGATCCACAGCAGAAGGCTCCTCACATTCAGGGGGGAGTGAGCCACAAAACCAGGGGATTCCTGCAGAACCAGGCGATGAATGGTTCGCCATCCAGGACCTCCGGCTTGCACCCGTCGGTGAAAGGCCTTCAACACACTCAAGTCGGTAGGCGGCGTCATCCAGGTGGCGATCAGGGCCAAAAGGACGCTCAAGGGAACGGTGACCAGCAGGCTGTAAGGAAAATCAAACAAGGAAGCTACCGGTATGGCCAATGCCGTCCCTTCCCAAAGCACCACCGAAGACTGAGCCACCGTGGCATCCTTCAAGGCATACATCATGAGCGAAAGCCCGAGCAGGGAAAGCAGGCAGAACAATTCGGACCAGGCATTGATGCGCCACCAATACCATCTCAGCAAGTAAATGACCCCGATGCCCCCATTGAAACCGGCAAGAAAAAACCAGGCATCCGAGACGGTATTCATGAACAATGCCACCAGGATCCCTGCCAGCGCAATCAGGAGAGTCGCCACAATCCCCCATCGGACATAGTGAGATTCCTCAAAGGCAAAGTCTTGCTGGCCCTTCTGCTGCCGGATCCGTTGCTCCCGTATCGGAGCCAGAAAAGGACGATACACATCGTTGATCAAATAAGAGGCCCCCAGATTGACCCAGGTAGAAATGGTCGACATGTAAGCGGCAAACAATGCGGCCACCATCAGGCCCAGCAAACCCGTTGGCAGCACTTCCAACATGACACGGACATAACCTGCCTCGGCCAGGGCGCCGCTGGGCATCCCCCCATCTGGATACGCGGTGTGGGGAAACATGACCGCAGCCACAAAACCCACCAGCAACCACGGCCACATGCGAAGGGCGTAGTGCGCCACCCCATACCAAAGGTAACCCAGAGCAGCCTGACGCTCGTCCCGCGCACTGAGCATGCGTTGTGCAAAGAAGGATCCCCCATCGGTAAAGGCGTAGGACCACCAGAAAACCAAAATCAACAGCCAGAATTCGGGGCGAGTAAACAAACCATAACTGGCAGCATCCTCCTGTGGGAAAAGCGCCATCATGGCCCCTGCACGATTGCTTCCATAGAGATCATGCATTTGAGAAAAGAGCGACTCCAGCCCTCCTACGCGATCCACTGCCAACCAGGCGAGCACCAGACAACCGATCATAGCCACCCAGAATTGAATAAAGTCCGTCACCATGACCCCCCACAAGCCACCCATGGCGGTGTAGGCCACCACAACCAGGAACAATAGAAAGAGCACCTTGTATTGGTTGACTGTAGAGCTGATGAGATAAATCTGATGGGTCAGTTCGAAGGCATCCCATCCCTCAGCAACGGCCTCCGGCGGCACACCCTGCATGGCCCGAGGCTGATCGAGGGCATGACGCTCACCCAATGCGAGCGATTCCCAGCCTTCCTGGCGTCTTTGGCGCGCTTGGTCATTGTTTTCAGAAAGATCACTGCTTCCATACGCACCCGATTGATACGCTGACCAGAAAGCCGGTTGGCGGAGCAGGCCATGCTCGTAAGCGATTTCCATGGGTTGGAGTTGCCCCGACTGAATCGCTTCTCGAAACTGGGGATCCACCTGACTGGATAGAGGCGTGGCCACCACCAGCCAAAGCATGAGTGAATCGACCAAAGGCAAGCGCGGAAACTCCGGGATGGTGTAATTGATGATCACCGTCATCGCCTTGTTGACCCATCCCATGTTGACGCAGCCGAATGGGAAGGCCAACCAAAGTGCCTTCCCCACCCGCAAGGCATTGGCCGAGCGCCCTGAATAGCGCTGGTAAACCAGTTCCATGTCGGTCTGAGGGTTGGCCCGCTTCCAGAGCGGGGCATAAAAGAAGACCCCCAGCATGGTGATGGGGACCATGGACCACCAAAACCAATTTTGAGACAAGCCCTTGGTTACCACCCATCCGGTCAAGGCTAATGGAGTATCCGCAGCAAAGGCTGTCGCCACCATGGAAGTCCCTAACATGAACCACCCCATGTTGCCGCCCCCCTTGAAGTATTCATCGGTCGAGTGCCGGGCACGCCGCGAAAGAAAATAACCAATCAGCAGCGAACCCCCAATGAAGAGCAGGACGATCAGGCCATCCAGAAAAGAAAGGGGCTGTGATGGCATTTCAGGAGGCATGATGGAGAATCCGTGGGCTGACCTTACAAACGCTAGAAACAAGTATCACGCAAGACCAGCCTTTTGTGCATCAGCTTGATCCAAAAGCCTTCCGTCAGGCCTTTTGGGGCACTCCTGGAATCTTGGCTCAACTTTTGAACTCGATCCGCGCCGGGATGGCGAAGGTTACTTGATAGGGGCTTGGCAACCTGCAGTCGATAGGTCAAGGTTTGGGTCTTATGGTTTTTTCAACGCCATCCCTGCCATGAGAACACCCTTGATTCAGCGCCTCCTTGACCTCGTAAGTCACTTCCGACGAGATCGCTCTCTTCAGCGACAAGAAGGGTGGGCCAAACGTTTTAGCACACTGGCAATCAGCTTTTTGGGGCTCATCATGGTGACTTCCGGTTGCCTGAGTCCAAAACTGGAACGAAGGGAGACCATTCGCTACGGACAGCGTAAGGGCCATGATCTGACTTATGAGCTCATGCAACCCAAGCGCTCCAACGGTCTGGGAGTGGTCGTCATGGTCAGTGGAAGCTGGAAATCCAACCCTGATTCGTTCACACCGAACATCGGTCGGGCGTTTTTGAAGCGGGGCTACACCCTCCTTGCGCTTTCTCATCTATCCCAACCCAAGGCCACCATTCCAGAAATCGTTGAGGATATAACTCAAGGCATGCGCCACATCCGACAACATGCCTCCGATTATGGCATTACAGCCAAGTCCCTGGGGGTCACCGGTGCGAGTGCCGGTGGACATCTCGCTCTGATGATGGCCACGCGCGGCAAGGAATGGACCCCTGATGGAGATCCAATGGTGCATGCCGCGGCGGTCTTTTTCCCAGTGACCGACATGCATCGACTCGGGAAAATAGAAGAACGCCTGGCAGATGGGGGGCCGCCGGAATCCTTCCGGAAATATTTTGGCATTCCCGAAGGAGATACAGCTGCCTGGAAGGTGCTCGCCACCGACCTGTCCCCACTGAAGCACGTCAGCCCTGATCTCTGTCCGGTATTGATGATTCATGGGGATGACGATGAGGTGGTGCGCTGGGAACAATCGCAATGGTTTCTTGAGGCAGCCCAAGATCAGGGTGTGACGGCAAAATTGATCACCAAACCCGGCAAGGGACATGGGTGGGCGACCATTCTTTTCGATATGAACGACCTCGCCCGATGGTTCGATCAACATCTCAACCATGCGCCATGAATTTCTTTTGCCGCCTTCTTTTGATTTGGGTTTCCTCGGCAAGCTTCCAACAGTCGGCAGCCAATGAGTGGAACCAATTCCGTGGCCCCAACGGTTCCGGGGTGCTGGAAGGAGCTCGCCCCCCCATCCGCTTCGATGGTCAAGACCCTACCTGGCACCAGGCCATCCCAAGTGGGCATGCATCCCCGGTTCTGTGGGGGCAGCGCCTTTTCCTGACCGGTCTAGAAGAAGGCCTCTTGCAAACCCTTTGCCTGGACACAAGAAGCGGGCATCTATTGTGGAAGCAACAAGCACCCAAGGTCACCTTGGCCTCTCATCACAAGGCGAGCAGCCCGGCAGCCTCCACCCCATGTGTGGACGAACAGCGTGTCTATGTGTATTTCGACTCCTTTGGATTGCTTTGCTACGACCATGAGGGGAACGAAATATGGAAACGCCCCATCCCCACTCCGAAGTCACTCTATGGAATGTCCAGCTCTCCCATCACTTCCAATGGAAAAGTTTTTCTGGTCCTGGACAATGACCTGAAATTACCCGAAAGCCAACTCAGGCAATCCAAGCTGATGGCCCTTGATGGAGCGACCGGGGAAATTCTTTGGGAAACACCCCGTCCCTACCAAAAAAGCGGATGGTCCACTCCGGCTCTATGGGCACATGGAGGCAAGGAGGAACTGGTGGTTCTGGGTAACGGGAGGGCCTACGGCTACGACCTTCAGGAAGGAAAGGAACTTTGGTATGTCAATGGGTTTTCCCGCGAAACCATCGCCGTTCCCATCATGGATGAGGAGCGACTCTTCCTGTCAGCGGCTCGGCAGGGAGGGGCCGGCGATGAGGTCATCGATCCGGAGCCTTTTTGGTCCTCACTGCTGACATTTGATCAGGATCAGGATGGACGTATCAGCAAGGAAGAGATCACCGACCTCTTTACCCTGCCCATCCGCCCGGAACTACCGATTGAACATCCAGGATTCGGCATTCCCCTCCCCAAGGACCCTGAACAACGTCGAAAACGTCAGGCAGATTTGTTCGGATGGCGTGATAAGAATCAGGACGGGTTTTTGAGCAAGGAAGAATTCGTTTCCGAAATGATGATTGGAAGCGGTCGACCTCATTTGTGTGCCATCACGCCGGGCGGCCGGGGAGACATCACCCAAACCCATATTGCCTGGAGCCTCCACCGAGGCATCCCGGAAATTCCCTCTCCTGTGGTTTATGAGGATCGCCTTTATCTGTTAAGGTCCGGAGGCATGCTCAGTGGAGTCGACACCGTTACCGGGCGGATGCTCTTTCAGGAGCGCCTGGGTGCCTCCGGTCAATACAGTGCCTCTCCCATCCGAGTCGACCAACATCTGCTGGCGATCTCGGAATCCGGCATCCTCTCGGTCATTCCGCTCAAAGGGCCTTTTCAGGTAGCCCATCAAACATCCTTGAACGGATCGGTTCATGCCACTCCAGCCATGGACATGGTCACCCTTTATATTCGAACCACTGAGGCATTGCTCGCATTCCGTGGTGAGGCTTCCTTCCCGCCAAAATAAGGAGGATGCCAAAGAAAGAGCCGACCCCTTGCAATCGCCTCAAGGTGTGGCAATAGATAAATATGAATCTTTCTACCAGCTGCACGCGTCTCGTCGCTTGGATGTGTCTATCCATGGTCACTTTCCCCTTACTGAGTCGATCCGAAACCGAATCTGGCATCATGCAAACACCCACCCCGATCCGCTTCGACCAACCCGATGCATCCCGTCAATGGGTCACCGTCAACGACAACGTGATGGGAGGTCGTTCCATTGGTGATTTTACGATCAAGGAGGGAAAACTGGTCTTTCGTGGCAGCACCAACACCAATGGCGGGGGATTTTCATCCATCCGCTCCCGCCCATTGGGACGAGACATGAGTGCTGTGGCTGCCTTTCGTGTTCGCTGCAAGGGGGACGGCCGCACCTATTTGCTGAGTTGTCGCACCAAAGAGACCTACCGAGGCATGCAGGTCGCCTATCGAGCTCCCTTTGAAACGCAAGCAGGCAAATGGGTGGAGATCGTCCTGCCCATGTCCGCTTTCAAGCCCTCTTTTCGGGGCATGGACCTCAGCCGACGTGCCCCCAAACTNNAAGGGGCGGACATCCTCTCCATGGGCCTCATGATCTACGACAAGAAGGACGGCCCCTTTGATCTGGAAGTNGAGTGGATNGGATTCCAAGACTCAGCNCAATAAGCAGCCNANNCCCTTNTNCTAAANTCCNCTCTTCNTTACGACNGGTCGATGATNCCATTGAAGGTGGCACTCGGNCGCATGGNTANNGAAGCCTTGGCATCATCNGGCAAGTAGTANCCNCCCGCATCGNCCTGACTTCCTTGCACGGAAAGAAGCTCTTTGAGAATCGTCTCTTCGTCACCGGCCAATTTTTCCGCAATGGGAGCAAAGTGCTCTTTCAAGGAGGCATCTTCTTCTTGAGCGGCAAGCGCCTCAGCCCAATACAGGGCCAGGT
Organism: Pedosphaera sp.; assembly: GCA_002686885.1. Classification (GTDB taxonomy): domain Bacteria; phylum Verrucomicrobiota; class Verrucomicrobiia; order Limisphaerales; family AAA164-E04; genus UBA7971. The sequence continues at coordinate 25,268 of NYYT01000069.1, read as the reverse complement.
AGTAATGGCTTCCTCGATTATCGATCCCCCCCAGACGACGTGTGGGAGACTTGTCTTCGATGAGTAGTTTTTCGGTTGCGAGGTCCAAAGTCTTTCCCAACACCGCTGCAGCGGGATTCTGGCAAAAAGCCGAAAGGTGCTCTAACGAAACGGCAAGGGCAAGAAACTCGCCGAGAGAATCCCATCGCAGATAATTTTCTGCTTCAAATTGTTGGACATGTTTGGGAGCGGATCCCCCTGCCCCGGTTTCAAACAAGCCTCCACCGTTCATCAAAGGCACAATGGAAAGCATTTTGGCACTGGTTCCCACTTCCAGAATGGGAAACAGGTCGGTCAGGTAGTCACGCAGGACATTACCAGTGACCGATATGGTGTTTTCCCCCTGTCCCAGGCGCTCCAATGACAGCTTCGAAGCCTCCACGGGACTCAGAATACGAATATCAAGGCCGTCGGTATCCTGTTCTTGGAGATAGGCCTCCACTTTCAGAATGAGTTGGGCATCGTGCGCACGCTGAGCATCTAACCAGAAAATCGCCGGCCATCCTGTCGCCCGAGCGCGGCTGACCGCCAGCTGAACCCAGTCCTTGATGGGGGCATCCTTGGTTTGGCATCCACGCCAGATATCTCCCTTTTGGACGGCATGCTCGATCAGAACCTTCCCCTCGGCGGCGACCACACGGATCACCCCCTCGGCAGGTGCTTGGAAAGTCTTGTCGTGAGATCCGTATTCCTCAGCCTTCTGAGCCATGAGCCCCACATTGGGCACGGTCCCCATGGTCCTTGGATCAAAGGCTCCATGCTGCTTGCAGTGATCAATGGCTGCCTGATACACCCCGGCATAGGAGCTGTCCGGTATCACTGCCAGGGCGTCCTGCAACTCGCCTTGAGCATTCCACATCTGCCCGGATGAGCGAATCATGGCGGGCATGGAAGCATCAATGATGACATCGCTGGGCACGTGCAAATTGGTGATCCCTTTATCCGAGTTCACCATGGCCAAATCGGGCCCGTCCTCAAAAGCCTGTTTCAATGCGACTTCCACCTGCTCACGCGTCGCATCAGGCAATTGATCCATCTTCGCGATCAAATCACCCAGGCCATTGCTAAAGTTGACCCCTGCGGCATTCAGCGCTTCGCGATGCTCGGTGATGAGTGATTGAAAGAAGACCTCGACACAGGCACCGAAGATGATCGGATCGCTCACCTTCATCATGGTGGCCTTCATGTGCAGTGAGAAAAGAACACCCTCCTGCTTGGCGCGTTGGATTTGTTTTTGCAGAAACCCTTCCAATGCCTGACGACTCATGTAGGTACCATCCAGGACTTCACCCTCCTGCAAGGCAAAGGCTGACTTGAGGGTCTGAGCGGACCCATCAGAGGCAACGAACTCGATGCGAGCCTCGGTTGCTGCAGTCAATGTGATGGAGGTTTCGTTGGAGCGAAAATCCCCTTCCCCCATGGTGGCAACACAGGTTTTCGAATCAGGACTCCAGGCCCCCATGCTGTGAGGATTGTTGCGAGCATAGGCCTTCACGGCCTGGGGAGCTCGACGATCGGAATTCCCCTCGCGCAGCACCGGATTGACGGCACTCCCTTTGACTTTGTCATATTTGGCCTTGATTGCTGCCTGCTCATCATTCTGAGGATTCTCCGGATATTCGGGCAGTGCGTAGCCCTTGCCCTGAAGTTCGGCAATGGCTCCCTTGAGTTGGGGGATGGAAGCGCTGATGTTGGGCAACTTAATGATGTTGGCCTCCGGTTGCTTGGCCAGAGCCCCAAGCTCTGCCAGAGCATCTCCGACACGCTGCGATGCCTCGAGGTATTCAGGAAATTGGGAAAGAATGCGACCGGCCAATGAGATATCACGCGTTTCCACCTGGACACCGCAGGGGCGGGCAAATGCCTTGATGATGGGAAGCAGAGAGTAGGTTGCCAGGGCTGGCGCCTCATCGGTTTTGGTGTAAATAATCGTCGGATCGGACATGTTTTTACTTGGGATACCTCGTTTGGTGCGAAATCGCGCAAAAAAGAGCTACACGTTTCCCTCTTATTTGGCAAACCCGGAGATCGGAAGATGAGGATAGCCAACCTCACCTGCGTTCGTTCGGGTCGGGGAGTCAATGGGCTCTTTGAGAGCCTGATGCGCGTTTGCATCATGGGCTACAACTTGATAAAACAACTCGAAGCCTCATGTTATCGAATTCGCGACAACATCTGTCTCGGGTGTCTGCCTGGCGAGACCGCCTGCCTTGGCTGATATTCTGGTTCTGCCCCCTGATCCTCGCACAAGAACCTTCTTCCAAGGTCTCCTTCATCCGCGAGATTGAACCCGTGCTTGAGAAGCGCTGTCACAAGTGTCATGGGCCGGACAAGCAAAAAGGCGGACTTCGCCTGGATCAGCGCCCAAGGCTTTTATTGGGAGGTGATAGCGGTTTGCCATCGGTTGTTCCTGGAAAGCCCGCCTCAAGCCCACTCAACCAGCGCATCCATTCACTGGATGAAGAAGAGCGGATGCCACCCGAAGGCGAACCCCTGACTCGCGAGGAAAAAGATCTGCTGGATCGTTGGGTCCTTCAGGGTGCCATCTGGCCCAGTCAGGGGAGCGGATCGGGTCCCTCGCAAGTAAGGCACTGGGCTTTTCAGCCGATCACAGCCGAGGGGCTCCTCGATGGAGCTCCCCATCCAGTGGATCACTTCATTGGCCGAGCCCTTTCAAAAAAAGGCATCACCCCCAACCCACAAGCGGCTCCCTCACAGCTTCTGCGCCGACTTTCCATTCTACTGACCGGATTGCCTCCCACCCTCGAGGAGCTCGAGGCTTTTGAAGCCTCCTACCAAAGGAATGCCAAAAAGACAGTCGCTGACTGGGTCGACCGAAAACTTGCCTCACCGCATTATGGAGAGCGCTGGGCTCAGCATTGGCTCGATGTCATCCGCTGGGCGGAAACCAATGGATCGGAAGCCAATCTCTATCGAAAAGGCGCGTGGTTGTACCGCGACTATGTGATCGAGGCCTTCAACCAGGACAAGCCCTATGACCAGTTCGTCACCGAACAGATGGCAGGGGATGTTCTGGGCGCAGGGGCTGCCACCGGATTTCTCGTGGCCGGCCCGCATGTCCCCGCAGCCACTGTGGGACGAGAGCCCAGTGCCATTCGTCAGGCACGGGCAGATCGCATGGATGAAATCATGCAAACCATCGGGGCTTCCATGCTGGGGATCACCATGAATTGCGCCCGATGCCACACACACAAATTTGATCCCATCACCCTCAAGGACTATTACGCCATGAGTGCGGTGTTCCAGGATATCGAATTTGGAAGCCGCAAGGTTGAGTGGCCCGTACAGGATGCCCGACAACAAAAGGCTCTGGGTCTTCAAGACTCTCTCCAAAAGGCGCGTGATCCTTTGCGCGACCTCGGAGCCTGGGAAGAAGACTGGACCGCCTACCGAGCCTGGCATTTTCCGGCTATTCAGACCCGGGCCATTCGACTGCGATTTCTCAAGCCCAATGTCACCATCGATGAACTGGAAATCCTGGGGCCTTCGCAACCTGGGGTGAATCTGGCTTTGAAGCGCCACGGCACCAATGTCACCGGCTTTCCTTCGCAAGGGGTGGACAACCGCAACCCCATTGACGTCATTCAGGATGGCCTGTTTGGCACGATGGCATGGCGCACCAAGAAGCAGAAGGATCTCGAGGACCTGCCATGGCTTGAATGTCACTTCGAAGAACGCCAGTGGGTGCACCAGATCAACCTCAGTGCCAACCGCGAAGCCTTTTACGATACCGATTACCTGGAACAGTCTCCACACCTCCCGACCTACGCCTTCGCTGTCGATGCCCAGCAACCCGACGGGGCCTGGAAGGAAGTCTGGAACACCAAAACACTCCTTTCACATGGCACCCATCCTCCTGAAAAGGTGCAGGCCAAGGTCCAGGACTTGCAGACCCTGATTCAAACCCTGAAAATGGAAGGTCCTCCCGTGGCCTTTGTGGGGCGTTTGATGGAACCGTCCCCCACCCGCGTCCTTTATCGCGGAAGTCCGGAGAGCCCAAGGGAGATGGTTGCACCGGCAGCCCCCGCCATACTCAATGGCTCCCTCGGGCTGACCCAGGAGACCAGCGGCCCCGACCGGCGCTTGCGCTTTGCCCAATGGATGACACACCCCGACCACCCCCTGCTGGCCCGCGTCATGGTCAATCGCGTCTGGCACCACCTCTTCGGTGTGGGGCTCGTCCCGACCACCAGCGATTTTGGTAAGGCCGGCAGCCCGCCCAGTCACCCAGCACTACTCGACTGGCTGGCTCACCATTTCATGCACCCCAGAGAGGAGAGTGACGCATGGTCCATCAAGACCCTGATTCGCTTGATCGCCACCAGTGATGCTTTCAGTCGCTCCAGTGCCCCATCACCGGAGGCCATGGAGCTGGATGCGGACAATCGTTGGTTGTGGCGATTTGCTCCCAGACGGCTCGAAGCCGAAGTGATCCGCGACAGTATCCTGATGGCGGCCGATCGTCTCGACACTCGCTTGGGCGGACCCAGCTACCGCATTCACAACATCAAGAAAACCTACGCGCAGTGGGAAGTGACCGACAATCATGGCCCCCAAACCTGGAGGCGCATGATCTATCAAGAGCGCATGCGGCGTGTGGACGACCAGTTATTCACTGCTTTTGACTTTCCGGACTGCGGCCAGATTCGATCGAAGCGACCTGTTTCGACCACCCCCCTCCAGGCGTTGAACTTGATGAACAGCCACTTCGTCGTCGACCAGGCCAGGGCCATTGCCGATCAGGCTCAGAAGGAGACCGGCGGCAGGGATCACCACGCGGCCGTGATCCGCTGTTTCGAACGCCTTGTCGCTCGACCACCAGATGCTCAAGAACTGAGCCTGGGCATGGAACTGGCCGAAAGGCAATCTCTTCACCTGCTCTGCCGAAGCTTGATCAACGCCAACGAATTTGCCTTTCTGAGATGAGCACTGCCAATCCTCCTGAACAACGGTGCGGGTGGCAAAAGATCTTCATGATCTTGAGCCTGAGTCTTGGTGTGGCATGCTGCGAGTTGCAAGGTGCCGATCCATCCCCAACACAACCCAACATTTTATTCATTGCCATCGATGACTTGCGCCCCGAACTGGGTTGCTATGGGGCAGAAAAGGTTCACAGTCCCCATATCGATCAACTTGCTGCCGACGGCCTGAAATTCAATCGAGCCTACTGTCAGCAGGCCATTTGCAGCCCCTCACGTGCCAGCCTGATGACCGGGCTTTATCCTCACCGTCTGGGGGTGATTGAAAACACCACCTATTTCAGAGACCTTCACCCAGACCTTGTCACCTTACCTCAGCATTTCAGACGACAAGGCTACGAAACGGTCTACTGTGGAAAAATCTTCCATGGCCGCATGACCGACGAGCCCCTGTCCTGGAGCCGAAAACCATCCAGGAAAGGCATTCACTACCGAAGGGAGGTCACTCCGGGCGGCTATGCCCTCAAGGAGAATCAAGAACTTTGGCGAGCCAATCGGGAGCAAATGGTGGCGCGCTACGGACAGGCCCGAGCCGGCGGCTTGTTCAATGGACCGGCCTATGAGGCGGCCGATGTGCCGGATCACGCTTACGTTGACGGATTCCAAACCGACCTGGCCATTGCCACGCTCAAGGAACATACGGAATCCAAGCCGGAGCAGCCCCTCTTCCTGGCCCTTGGCTTCCAAAAACCCCATCTGAACTTTGTCGCTCCCAAGCGCTACTGGGATCTCTACGATCCGGCGTCCCTCCCCCTAGCCGAAGACGCGCGGCCACCGCTTGGTGGTGCTACCATGGGTTTGCATGCTTCGTTTGAGCTGCGCACCCGGGCAGGGATACCCAAACAAGGCCCCTTGGACTCTTCCCTGCAGCGGAAGTTGATCCACGGCTACTACGCGTGCATCAGCTACGTGGATGCCCAAATCGGCAAGATGATGCAGGCTCTCAAGGACACACAAACAAGGAGACGTACCGTTATTGTTCTATGGGGAGATCATGGTTGGCATTTGGGGGACATGGGTATCTGGGGGAAAGCAACCAACTATGAAATCGCCACACGAGTCCCCTTGTTGGTCTGGGCACCCGACATGCCTAGGAGCGGGCAAACCACTCAAGCTTTGGTGGAACTCATCGATCTTTATCCCAGCCTCTGCGAGTTGGCGGGCCTACCCACCCCAACCCATTGTCAAGGACGCAGCTTTGTTCCCTTGCTCAAGAACCCTCATCAATCCTGGAAAACCTCCACCCTGAGCCAGTATCCCAACCCAGCGCTTCGCGAATGGGCGGCCAACCCTCTTTCCGAAGGCATGCGAGCCACGTTTTTTGGACCTCTGATCGAAGAGGTGGAAAAAGGGATCATGGAACAGATGAAGGAGGGATGGGATCGAAACTTGTTTGAACAACACCTCATGGGCTTCAGCCTGCGCACGGATCGTTATCGATTCGTATCGTGGCGGGATACTCGCAACCCTTTGGCACCGGGTCTTTTCACGGAGCTTTATGACCATGGGAAGGATCCCCAGGAAAGCTTCAACCTAGTACACGAGATGCCCGATATCGTTCGAAGGCTCCAGCAAGAGCTTGCGGGCTATCTGAAGCCAACCCCCTGAACTCTTGGATCATGGAATCTTTTTCATCACTCACACCTTCTGGTCGCCGTCTTTTGGATCGCAGAGGATTTTTATTCCAGAGCAGCGGAGCCCTGGGGGCTCTGGGCCTGACCGAACTGCTCTTCAGGGAAGGTTGTCTGGCTTCCAGCACCTCTCAAAAAAGCGAAGCCCCTTACGCACCCCGTGCGCCTCATCATCCAGTGCCTGCCCGCCGCGTATTGATCATTTTCTGCCCCGGCGCAGTGAGTCATGTCGACACCTTCGACTACAAGCCCGACCTCATCCAACGCCACGGAGAAAAACCACCAGGCCTTCCTTCAGTCACCTTTGAAGGGCCCAGTGGAAACATTGCCAAACCCTTTTGGGACTTCAAACCCCGTGGTCAGAGCGGGAAAATGATCTCGGAACTTCTCCCTCACCTTGGAGAGCTGGCTGATGAATGCTGTTTTATCCACTCACTGCAGACCACCACCAGTGCTCACCCTCAAGGTGAAAACTTTCTGCATACCGGAATGACCATGGAGGGATTCCCCTCGGCAGGAGCCTGGATGACCTATGCCCTGGGCTCGGAGAATGAGCAACTGCCTGCCTTTGTGGCCATCAATGATCCTCGAGGACTGGCGCGCTCAGGGAAAAACAACTTTGGCAATGGTTTTTTACCTGCTGCGTTTCAAGGAACCGACTTCAGCGCCAGACGCCCGCCAGCGAATCTTGGACGACCATCAGGCTACACCGAACAAGACGACCACCTGACTCGACAATTGCTGGCGCACTTGAATGAGGGCGATCAAAAAAACTATCCTGGCGATCACGATCTGGCTGCACGCATCGCCAGCTACGAGCTTGCCGGTCGCATGCAAACTTCGATACCGGAAGTGATGGGCCTGGAAAATGAGCCCACCCACGTTCACCGCGCTTACGGAACCGATCAAGGAAGCGATCTCAAACGGGACTACGCCCGAAACTGCATCCTCGCCAGGCGCCTGCTGGAAAAAGGGGTGCGTGTGGTTCAACTCTTCAACGGGAGTGATCCTTCCGGCGGCAACGGGATCACCAACTGGGACTCGCACGCCAACATTCAAAAAACCCACGCCATGCAGGCAGAAATCATGGACCAGCCTACGGCTGCCCTGATTCGCGACCTTAAACAGCGCGGACTGCTGGAAGACACTCTGGTCGTATGGTGCACGGAATTTGGGCGCATGCCCTTTCTTCAAGGAAATGGCACCGGGCGCGACCACAACCCAAACGCCTTCACCTGTTTTCTGGCTGGGGCAGGCGTCCGAAAAGGATACAGTTACGGTCGCAGCGATGCTTTCGGGTTCAAAGCCGAAGAACATCCGACGAGCCTGTACGACTTCAACGCCACCCTCCTGCACCTGATGGGCCTGGATCATGAGCGATTGACCTTTTATCACAATGGTCTGGAGCGTCGGCTCACCAACGTCCATGGCCACGTCATTCATGACATGCTCCAAAGCTAAATCCTAATGGACGTTGAACAGGCTTCCAATGGCGCTCATGGCGATGATGACCGTCCACTCATGGACCACAAAGCCTTCCAGCGCTTGCTCGATGCCTTCTACGATGCCATCATGCTCACACTGTGGTCATGCCTCCTAGGACAAGAGAGGCAGGCAAGACTGGAGCACCGAGCTTTGAGCACATGCCATCCTATCCACACGACCCTGAAGGCAACCTTGAATCGAAAACCTGGCAACTGCTAGCCCACTCATGTCCCAAGAGACCAAGATCCCCGCAAGCGGCCGAATTGAAGGCATCTATCTAGCCGCTGGACACAGTTACTTTGGGCGCCATGGCAAGGATGCCGCTGCCTTTCCCATGGTGGCTGCCTCTGAAGCGGAATGCATCGCCGGCAAAGGGCTCTTTGGTGATCGTTTTTTTGAACACAAGTCGGCCTACAAGGGGCAAGTGACTTTTTTCGCCCTCGAAGTCTACCAGCGCCTTGAGGAGACCTTGCCTCGGTCCCATGGCAGTCCCGAGATCTTTCGCCGCAACATCATCACCTCCGGAATTGATTTGAATCGATTGATCGGAAAACGTTTTCGTCTGCAGGGCCTTCTTTTCGAAGGTACGGAGGAGTGCCGCCCCTGCTACTGGATGAACCGAGCTTGGGGGGAAGGCGCCGAAAAGGCTCTCACCGGTCATGGTGGACTGAGGGCAAAAATCCTCGAAACCGGTTGGTTACGTGTTGGATCCGCTTTCCAGGACCCGACATCATGACTTCTGGAGAGACTTGGTGTGTCGGGAATTTCATCTTGCGGCCCAGATAGGCTTGACATACGATGGAAAGGACTCAAATGGCTGCCATCGGAAGATTCCAAAGAGGTGATGACATCTTTTACGCAAAGGTGGTCGATGGCGAGCTTTACAAGCTCAAAGGAGACGTCTTTGGATCTCCATCGTTTCAGAAGCGCCCGACCAACCCCAAGGGTATCAAAACCCTGACCCCAGTGGCCCCTTCCAAGGTCATCGCCGTCGGCCTGAATTATGCCGATCATGCCAGGGAATCTGGAAAGCCCTTGCCCAAAACGCCTCTTTTTTGGCTGAAGGCACCCACCTCATTGCTTCCCGATGGAGGTAAGATTGAGATACCCTTTGAAAAAAATCGCGTCGACTATGAAGCCGAACTGGCTATCGTCATCGGCAGAAGGGTCCGCAATGTCACCCCTAATGCAGCTGCTCGATACATCTTCGGATACACCTCAGCCCAGGATATCAGCGATCGGACCATTCAACACTCCGAGAGCCAATGGGCGCGAGCCAAGTCCTTTGACACCTTCACGCCCCTGGGGCCCTATGTAGAAACAAAGATCGACCCCCACAAATTGACCATTCAGCTCTTTCAAAACGGTCAGTTGAGGCAAAACTCGCTGACCGGTCAGCTGATTTTCAATTGTTTCGAGCTGGTCAGCTTCATCTCCACCAACATCACCTTGCTCCCCGGAGACGTCATATTGACGGGGACTCCAAGCGGTGTAGGCCCCATTGAATCGGGAGACAAGCTGGAGGTTCGGATTCAAGGCATGGCCCCCTTGGTCAACTCGGTGAAATAATCAGGATTTGCCCCTTGTTCCGTGGCTTACGTCCGTATTAGGTTTCCCACCTGATTTATGCGCTGGTCACAATCCTTTGCCCCCACCCTGAAAGAAACACCTGCCGAGGCTGAAATTGCTTCGCATCAACTGCTGTTGCGAGCCGGCTTGATCCGGAAGTTGGCGGGAGGCCTTTATACTTTCCTGCCCATGGGCCTGAAAACCTTGCAGAAAATCAGCCAGATCATCCGCGAAGAGATGAATCGATCCGGTGCGCTGGAAATCCTCATGCCGGCTCTTCAACCCCCCGAGATTTGGAAGGAGAGCGGACGCTACGAGACGGCCAGCGATGTCCTGTTCAAAGCCAAAGATCGGGCCCAACGGGAATGGGTTCTGGGCCCTACCCATGAGGAGGTGGTCACCACCCTTGCAGCCGGTGAAATCAATTCATACCGACAGCTACCTAAAAACTTTTATCAAATTCAGACCAAGTTTCGCGACGAGATTCGCCCCAGGTTCGGGCTCATGCGTGCTCGTGAGTTCATCATGAAGGACGCTTACAGCTTCGATACCACCGATGAGGCAGCACAGGCGAGTTACCAATCGATGTTTGATGCCTACGTGCGCATTTTCGAGCGGTGTGGTCTTCGAGCGCTGCCCGTAGAGGCCGATACCGGCGTCATCGGAGGCAAATTTTCCCATGAGTTCATGGTCCCGGCTGAGGTGGGTGAAAACGATGTGGTCTACGTTGAAACCGGTGAGTATGCCGCCAACGTCGAAAAGGCAACCAGCGGCTTGAAAAGCCCCTTGGCTTCCATACCCAAAGAGGGCACGGAGTCCCTGCCCGCGTTCGAATCGTTCGAAACCCCAGGGGTCAAGACCATCGAACAGCTCAGCAAAGCCCCCTTTGAGGTGGAGGCTCACCGACAAATCAAAACCCTGGTCTATGTTGTGGAAGATCAGCCCGTTCTTTTCCTGGTTCTGGGTTGTGATCAGCTCAATGAATCCAAGGTTGCAGGGATTCTAGGGACGACCCAGTTCCGCCCTGCTGAGCCCAAGGAAATTAACGGTTGGCTCGGGGCCTACCCAGGCAGCCTTGGTGCAGTGGGTGTGAAGGAGATCCCCATTTACGCCGATTTATTTCTGGAAGGAGGCCAGGATCTGGTGACCGGCGCCAACAAGGACGGCTACCACCTCAGGCATGTCTGCATGGACAGAGACATCCTGGTCAAATCCTACGCAGATCTGCGAACGGTTCAGGCTGGAGAGCCCTGTCCGGTCACAGGCAAACCACTTCAAATCCAGACCGCCATCGAGGTGGGTCATGTCTTCAAACTAGGCACGAAATACAGCGAGGCCCTGCAGGCTCAATACCTGGATGAACAAGGAAAAAGTCAGCCCTGTGTCATGGGTTGTTACGGTATTGGCGTCACGCGAACCCTTCAGGCAATCATTGAACAGTGCCACGACGACCAGGGCATTTACTGGCCTGTCTCAGTGGCACCGTGTGTGGTGTGCATCACTCCTCTGATCGTCAAACCTGAAAGCGAGGTCATGGAGTGCGCCGAAAGGTTTTATCAACAACTGAGCGAAGCCGGCGTGGATGTGATTCTCGATGATCGTGATGAACGTCCCGGGGTAAAATTCAAGGATTCCGAACTGATTGGTTTCCCCATGCGTATCGGTATTGGAGATCGATCCCTCAAGGAGGGTGAGGTGGAAATCAAGCCTCGCAAGGGAGACCTGATCAAGATCCCCAGGGATCAGGCAGTGGATTATGTCCTGAATTGGCTCGCCGAGGCTTCCAAGTAAAACCTCAATTCTCGGAATCTGCTCTCACCTCAGGCTTTCTCTCAAAGAGGGTCGAGACTCGCAGGTCTTTGACTCCCTTCGCACACAAGAATGATGCGATGTGCTCTTCCAAGCTCCAGCCATGCCGCTGGATCCAGGGTCTGAACCGAACCGGAAACCTGTGCATCTGAACCCTCCGTACTGCAGGCATAAACCCTACCCTGCAGCTGAGAGAGCACCTCTTGCATGGTTGGATCCTGATCAGCCCACTTTCTGAGTCGATCCATCGCCACTGCAGGTTCCAGAAGAATCCCCACCGAGACACACCAGCGCGTATCCCCAAGCAAGTAGCGTAACCATCGGAGCCCTTCCTCAGCACCGGTATGGTCATTGAAAAGAGTGCGCCACAAAACCAGAATCGGTTGACTGGGAGGGGCGCATGCATCCACTGATGGATCAGCGGATGTTTCAGGATGGGTTGAAAACACCGATTTCATCAGAGTGGAGAAGAATATCTGACAACAGGGTCAAACCCGCTGGAAGGATCCATGCGGGTGGTTCCATGTCTTCCTGTTCCAAGGCCAGAGAGCATGCAAAGCATCGGACACCCAGTTCTTCCAGGGAGGCCATTGCAGAGTGGTGGGCTCCTCTGACAGCATGGTGGAGAAGATAAAGATAGGTTTGCTTACCCTCTTTCAAGGCCTCCAGAGCATGAGCCACGGCGTGATGGAAAGCGCAATCTTCCGGCGGGGCATGCACCAAGACGCCAACAGTGATTTTCGTTTGGCTATCGGACCGTGGAGTCGATGATGAAATCATTTTCAGGATCCTTGGGCAAAGGGCGATGCTTTGACCATGGCTTGCCAAACCTCTGAAGGCAAGTTCCTCACATGATCAAAGAGATATTGCTGTGCATAGCCAGAGTGAGGACCGAAGTAATCCGCAACAAAAGCCTGCACTTGAGCCACAGAACTTTTCTGACCAGGGAGATAATAATCCTCAAGGATGCGTCTGATCCAGACATCCATGGGAAATGCCTCCTGAAAACCATACCCGAAAAGAAGGACGCATTCAGCAATCTTTGGGCCCACTCCAGGGCATTGCATCAGGACCTCGCGTGCTTCCTCCAGAGAGCATGTTCTCAGAGAGTCGAGTTGGATTTGGCCCTCTTGAATCAGGCAAGCCGTCTGGTATAAGTATTTGGCGCGGTATCCCATGCGGCAGGCGCGTAAGCGGGATTCACCCGCTTGAACCAGCTGCGCAGGATCAGGGAAAGCCCAGGCTGGTGAATGATGCGTCTGTATGGCGTGAGGAGAACCAAATCGACAACTGATTTCCTGAACCGTTTGTCGAATCTGAAGTATCTGTTTGGTGGATGAGAGGATGAAAGAAACCAAGGTTACCCACGGGTCTTGTCGCAACAGCCTCAGCCCTTTGTAAGCATGAGTAGCTTCTCGCATCAGCGGGTCTTTAGGGAAGCTTTTGAGGATTCTTTGCAGGGATTGATCCAATCCGAAGTAATGACTGAGGTCCTGACGCCCCAGAGAGGGGCTTGCGGTGGTATGCACTCGCAAGAAGGAAGCTTTTGGCTGATGCAAATGATAGAAGTGTTTGCCCAGCATTCCATGCCAATGGCATCCATCCGATGTCGCCCAGTGAAACACTTGCCCAGAGCTCAAGGTCAACCCGAGATTGAAATCCCGAACTCGTAGATCAAAGCTTTCCATGATCTAAAACCTCGGAAGGGCCCTTAATAATGAATCAGGGATCTTGCCGAGACATCCCCTAGGCCTTTGCGCCCTCCGAGAAAATCCAATTCTATCAGAAAGACCGCTTCCTTGATGTCAGCCTCTAGGTTTCCCAACAATTGAAGAGCTGCAGCTGCCGTGCCGCCGGTGGCCAGAAGGTCATCGAGAAGAAGAACACGTGCTCCTGATGGAACCGCATCGACGTGCATGGCCACGGTGTTGGAGCCGTATTCGAGATCGTAGGACTTTTCAATTGTCTGGTACGGAAGCTTCCCTTTTTTACGCACTGGAACAAACCCTGCGGAAAGTTTTCTCGCGGCGGCCGCAGCAAATATGAAACCCCTGGCATCAATCCCCACCACCGCATCGATGTCACCTTGCTGATAAGGTGCGGTCATCAAATCCACGGATAATTCAAAGAGCTGTGGGTCAGCAAGCAGCGGAGTGATATCCTTGAATTGAATACCAGGCTGAGGAAAGTCTGGAACATTGCGTATGGCCTGCCGGAGACGCTCAATATCGGCTGACATGGTTCGCTCTCTTGGCTGATCGGTCATTTCTGAACCGACTCCATTTTTTCAATCATTTTGCGTAGCTTGGAGAGTGCCAGATTTTGAATTTGCCGGACACGTTCACGAGTAACGTTGAAATGCTCACCCACTTCTTCCAAGGTTCGTTCCGAACCTCCATCCAGGCCAAATCGATATTCGAGAATGGTGGCTTCCCGGTGAGGCAAGGTTTTGATCAGGTCGTAGAGCATGTCATTGACCGTCTTGTCTTCGAGTTGCTTGTAGGGATTCTCAGCTTTCTCATCACTGACAATTTCGGCAAATGTGCTGTTGTCATCCCCAATGGGAGAATCCAGGGAGGCCGGACGAATGGCGGCACGCCTGAGCCGAGCAACCTTCAGTGCGCCCATTTCCATTTCCTCTCCCAATTCCTCGTCGGTGGGTTCGCGACCCAGAGCCTCCTGCAACTTCAAGGCAGTACGCTTGAGCTTGGAAATTTTATCCACCAAATGCACAGGAAGGCGGATCGTTTTGGATTGATTGGCAAGACTGCGCTTGATGGCCTGTTTGATCCACCAGGCGCTGTAAGTGGAGAGCTTGCTTCCCTTGGTGGGATCAAAGCGCTCCACGGCCTTCATGAGGCCGATGTTGCCCTCGTTGATAAGATCCAAAAGAGGCAATCCCAGTCCTTCGTAATCGTGTGCAATTTTGACCACCAGGCGCAAGTTGGCCTTGATCATCTGATCTCTTGCCTCCTCATCACCTTTTTGAATCCGCACAGCAAGAGCGATTTCCTCATCAGGTGTGAGAAGTGCCACCTGGCCTATTTCGCGAAGATACAATTTGAAGGCGGTGTCCCCATCGTAACGCTCGCGCGCGGGTTCTCCTTCAGCAACTTCAGTCTTGGGACTGGAACGAGGCACGTCAGCCTCTTCAAAGTCGGAAGCGTCCTCTTCTTCCTCCATCAGCGCATGACTGAGATCTTCGTCATCGCCCGCCAAAACGCCTTCTTCATCCTGAAGAGGGGTCTCTTCAGCATCGTCCAAAGGGGGTTCTTGAGTGGGCTTGTGGGTTGCCATGGGGCTTCAAGAAGATGGTTAAGAAATTAGAAGGTTGTAGCAAGTAAATAAATCCCGAGGCACCCAATCGCAAAGAGCCTTTACAGGGCTCCAAGGCTCCTCTACTTAGAGTCACTTGGAAAGCACAGACGCCTCTTGTTTTTCTTCGGAGAGCGAAACCAACAAAACCCTACTCCCATGCACATTCTTCAGGCACGATTGCGCACCGTATCACTAAAAACCCGCATGCCATTCAAGTATGGCATCGCAACCATGACCACTTTCCCCCTGGCGTTCATCGAGCTCCAATGTCAGATCAATGGCACCAAAATCAGAGGATGGTCTTCGGACATTCTTCCGCCCAAGTGGTTCACCAAAGAAGCTGACAAGGACCCAATGGTTGAGATCATCGAAATGCAGGAAGTCATCGAACATGCTTGCCTCGCCAGCAAGGAGTTGCAAGCCGATCAACCCTTTGATTTATGGCGCAAGCTGTATACCTGTCAAGCCACGTGGGCTGCGAAGAGAAACATTCCCTCCCTGTTAGCTCAATTCGGCACCTCGCTCATCGAACGAGCCATCTTGGATGCTTATTGTCGATACCAAGGGAAACCATTCCACCAGCTCCTGCTCCATCACGGACTGGGGTTTGATCCGCATTGGTTTGGCAAACCCTTTGCTCTAGCGAGCATGGGTGAAACCATCCCAGCCAAGCCTCTCGAATACCTCATCGCGCGTCATACCGTTGGGCTTTCTGATCCCATACTAGATTCGGATATCCAACCATCGGAGCGACTGGAGGATGGTCTTCCACAATCCCTTGAGCGTTGTATCGCGCATTACGGAATCAAACACCTGAAAATCAAGATCGCGGGGGACATGCAGGAGGATGCGGAGCGGCTTTTACGCATTGAACGCATGCTTGAAACCAAGCCTCTCGAGGACACGAAGTTCAGCCTGGACGGAAACGAACGTTTTGATTCCATGGCCCTTTTCAAGGATTACTGGCAACGACTCGAGAGTGATCCACGCTTGAAACGATTCTTTAAGCGCATTCTTTTTGTGGAGCAACCCTTACACCGACAAAGCGCTCTTGAGGGAGAAACAGCCGCTACATTATCCTCCTGGAACCATACTCCCCCCATCATCATCGATGAATCTGATGGAGACATTCACAGTAATGAGAAGGGACTCTCCCTTGGCTACGCAGGAACCAGCCACAAGAACTGCAAAGGCATTTTCAAGAGCATCGCCAACGCCTGCCTGCTCAAGGCAAAGGAAAAAGAGTTCCCAAACCGTCCTTTCCTCATCAGTGGGGAAGACCTCTGCAACCAAGGCCCGATTTCGGTCATTCAAGATTGCTGCGTCGCTGCCAGCCTGGGCATTGCCTCCGTCGAGCGCAATGGACACCACTACTGCACCGGATTGGCTGACCATCCTACCGGGATCCAGAAGGCCATCATGCAGAACCATGATGATTTTTATCGCCTCCATGATCATGGGTGGCCTACCTTGCATATCAGCGATGGCCTGCTTTCGATGCAAACCCTCAATCAATCCCCATTTGGCCTGGGTTTTGAACCGGATTTAGGCGATTATCCTTGTGAAGTAGACCGAACTTTCTAACCGGGTGGCGTATTGACCTTGCGAGTTCAAGAGGGCAAGATGAAACCATAAAGAGTCGTCATTCATTCGCTACCACACCACACCACATCACAGACCACAGACATGCCAGAGGTACTTCCACAACATCCTCTCACGATCACGGCGGCAGCCGCGGAAGAGATTCAATCAATGCTCCAGCATCAGAAAGAGCATCAAGGCAAGCCCCTGAGAATCTATATCGAAAAAGGAGGATGTTCAGGCATGCAATACGGTTTGCTTTTCGATGAAGTACGAGAAGGTGACACGTCATGGTCACAACATGGCATCGACCTGGTGATCGATGCGATCAGTGCAGAAGTTTTGGCAGGATCGATGGTGGACTATTCTGATGACCTCAATCAGGGAGGATTCAAACTCACCAACCCCAATGCCAAACGCTCCTGCGGCTGCGGCAAATCCTTCGAGGTCTAGCCGCCTAAGCAGAAGATCGGTGATAAGCTGGTAAAATTGGGCACTTGAATGCCAGACATGGGGTTGCTAGGTTCCCCTTCTCGTGGGATTCTGCTCCACGCGACCAACCTTGCCGGTGTGGCGAAATTGGCAGACGCACAAGACTTAAAATCTTGCGAGGGTTAAACCTCATGTCGGTTCGAGTCCGACCACCGGTACCACTCACTCCTCTCCAACAACCATTTGCGGTGGAGGGTCGTCCCTATCGCTTCAGCTCACAGGGATGGTTCCATCAGCGTGCCTTGAATGAATCGCTCAAAATCACAGCAAGGATGACATCCTGAAGACCATATTGGCTTTGAATGGCCTCAGCAGTGAGCTGCTGCAACACGCGACGATCCCCAAAACTTAATTTCCGTCCCAGGCTGTAGACCATGAGTTTTTCGATCAGACAGTGTGTGAATAAATCCATGTGCCCGAGAAGGTAAGCCTTTAGATCTCTCACATCTCCAATAACCGTGCCATCAGCTAGTGTGCCGGATGCATCAATGCGTGGCCCAAGTCGCGTACCCCGTCCTTGGTTGGCATAGAACTCTTCTTTCAGCGTTTGGGAGGCATCTTCGGTATAAATGGGATAATGTTCTCGCCAACGACCCACCGGATCAAATGGCTCCATGACAAAACCCAAAGGATCAATTTTTTGATGACATCGAGCACAGTGACTATCGGATGCATGCCTGGCCATTTGCTCACGCATGCTACGGGCACCAGAGGTATCGGGTGCGATGGCTGGCACACCAGGCGGAGGCGGCGCGGTAGGTTGCCCCAATACATTTTCCAGGAGCCAGACGCCTCGATGCACCGGATGGGTATCCACCCCATTGGCCGTGGCCATCATGATGGCAGCCATCCCTAGAAGCCCACCTTGGGTGCCACCTTTGGGAAAGCTCACCCGCTGCATGGCCGATTCGGTCAATGTTCCCCCATAGATTTTATTGAGATTTTTATTTCGAAAGCTGAACCCAGGATCAATGAAGTCTTTCAATGGACGATTATGGTGCAACATTTCATCGAAGAAGAGTTCGACCTCCTCGATCATGGCTTGGCGATCGGGTTCGTAAAACTTGAGCAAGCGAGGATCTGGCATGATATCCTTGAGTTTGCGCGTCGCAAGCCACTGACCGGTGAAATGTTTGACAAATTGCTTCCTACCGGGTTTTTGCAACAGACGACGCGCCTCTGCTTCCAGCCCCTCAGGCTGCAGAATGCGATCCGTGTTGGCGGCACTCATGAGCAAATCATCGGGTGCACTTCCATTCAGGAAATAACTCAGACGACTGGCTAATTCATAGGCACCGAGCCCCCCATTCCCGATTTCACGAAATAGAAATTGGGGAGAAATCAGCACCTTTCTCACTGCCAGATGCAGCGCATCTTCGATCCGCTTTTTGGGAAAATCAGCCCGATGGGTCTGAACCATCTTCACGTATTGGGAGAGTTGGCCTTCTTCCACAGGGGACCGAAAGGCTTTGGAAAGAAATCCTCTCAGGAAGCGCTCTGCAAAGTCCACATCCGTTAATTCGCTGGAATGGCGCCCTAAAAACTCACGAGAACGCTTTATCTTGTCACGCGTCTTTTGGCTTAGCATCACACGATTTGGACCCGTAATCGAAAGACCCAACACATCCAGAGCTGGACCTTGTCGATGCATTTCTTCCTGAGCGTAGGCCTTGCACCAATTGTGAGGTCCATTGAACAGGCCTCCACCATAAACCTCCGGCGGATGGGTCAGCGCAGGGTCACTCAAATCGAGTGTCTGGCCTTCCATCAGTTCACGAATGGCCTCGTAGAATTCCACCTGTGAAGAGCCTCGCTTACCCCCATTCAACTCAAGAGCTGCGGCATAAAAGGCACGATCGTTCAAAAGACGATTCTCTAGAAACGAATGCGACAAATCAATGCGACCAGGATCGGAGTAAACAGGACCATCGGCCCAGCGCAAACCCAGTATTTCGCCTGCATCCATCTCTATTTCAAGGGCGTGACCAAGGCTTGGGGCTCCAACGGCTGAGATGAACACCTCGCCCACCAATCTCAAATCCGAAAACCGGGCATATTTTTCTTGGCCGTTCTGACGCGCATAAACCTGCAGCTGGAAGGGGCGAGTTCGTTTTTCGTAAAACATGTCATCGGTTTGAAAAGTGCGCGCATCAATCTTCAGTTGATAGGTACCGCTGTAGGGAGCCTCGAAAGAACCTGTCCAACCTGCAGCACTTGCCATATTGCGCGAAGAAACCAACCGGAACGCATCCTCAACAGCCTTTCCCCCACCTCCCTCGTCCGTATTCAAATCAGATGCAGTCACCCTGTAGGATCGGGGTTGGACTCGGGGCAATTGGGTCGGCTCAGGAATCCATTCATTGGCAATGGCAGTGGCAATTTCCAGATATTGAGCCATTAAAGGCGGAGACATCACCAGGCCGGAGGCGACATTATCAAAGCCCAGATTGGAAACATCAGAGGGAAAGGATGGAGGCAGTTCAAATTCGGGATCATCAAACAAGTCGCGGATCGTGTTTTGATATTCCACACGATTGAGACGCCGAGGCAAGGTGCCTCCAGGGGGGGCGTGGTTGACTAACTCTGCCTCAAGCCATTCCAGAAGGTTTTTTCGTTGCTTTGCCGCTGGAAAGGCATCGGCATCTTCGGGTGGCATGTCGCCAGACTCCACAACCTCGTGTATCGTCGTCCAAAGATCGAGCGTGTGTGCAGATTCCCAATCCAGCGAATTGATGTCCAGCCGAACCCCACCTTCCAATGCATCATCACGACCGGCATGACACTGGTGGCAATGTTGCTGCAAGAAGAGCTTTATGCCGGGTGGTAGAGATTCCCCAATCAGCAAGCCGCTTGCCACAAAGCTCCAATAAAAACAAACCTGCCATTTCATGAGCTAGGATAATTGCTCATTCAAGTTATGACTCGCTCCGGCAAAGGAGTCTATTTCCATGCCCATCCCTTGCATGAGCGTCAGCAGTAAATCCCCCAGCATTCTCGCCTGGCTTGCCGATCGATCGTTGGCCCAGTGATGACCGTGAGAAAATCTGCCACCCGCAACTAAAGTGGGCAAGTTGCTATTGTCATGAGTGTTGGAATCCCCCATCCCACTGCCATACACGATGGCGGTGGATTGCAGCAAAGACTGCCCATCGGAATCCTGATGCTCCTGAAGCTTTTGTACAAAACGAGCAAATCGTTTCACATGTTCCCTGCCGACCAGATTGTAATCAGCTATTTTTTTCGGATCGTTTCCATGGTGAGAAAGACCATGGTAGCCGGCACTGAGTCGACGACCACCAATCTCAAAGACCTGACTCCATCCAGGCACTAGAAACGTCATAACCCGGGTGGAGTCCGTGCTCAGCGCCAGCGCCATAAGATCATACATCAAGGACTCACATTCCAGGGCTTGATCGGGAGAAACAGGATCAAAAGACGGTAATGCATAGTCGGTTTTGGGGAAGGGTTTCCCCAACCAGACTTCCTGTTTCTGCACCATTTTTTCCACATCTCTCACCGAAGCGAGATACTCATCGACTTTCCCTTGGTCCCGACGAGACACTTTCCTTTTTAGCGTCCTGGATTCCTCCAGAACATCGTCCAACAAGCTACCGTTTCCTCTCAAGACATATTCCAGCCTGGATCGATCGCTATCAGAGCGAAAGAGAGTCTGATAGAGCACACTTGGACGGCCCATCATGGGTAAAGCCACTCCCTCCTTGCTAAAGCTCAGTCGAGCGACATCCGGAGGCGTACCACAGGTCAGCTGCAGGGAAGCGTATCGGGTATGGTGACCCACATGCTCAGCCACCAGCTGATCCATGGACACGGAACCTGTGGCAGAGCCGCTCATCCATGCCTGCCAGCCTTCATGCCCATTGCGACCACGGTGATCCAAGCCGGAGAAAATGGAAAATTGATCCCGAAAGCCAGCCAATGGCTCCAGCACATAGGGCATGTCGTATCGGCGACCGGTTTGTTCAGGGAAAAAATCGGATTGATGGAATCCGAGATAGGTGCCAACGCACACGATGCGTTTGACTGGATGGGAAGCTTGGGAAGCCGCCGCGCTGGAGACTCCCCATGATTCCAGCATGGGAAGAGCCAAGCTCACTCCCAACCCCTGAAGAAAATGCCTGCGATCGAGTCGTGATTGGACCGGCGTAATCCCTTGGCTTTTGGATCTGTGCATTCGATGGGTCACCCTGACCTTTCGCTTTAATGAATGATTGCAAACATGGCTTAGACTCAGAAAAGAGTTCGCGTTTCACCCTTTTTTAACAGTCTGTAATCTAGACTACGCTAACATAGCCAATGCAAGATAACAGGCAAAACTAGGCTTTATGGGGTTTTGAAGAGAAAGGCTATCGCTTCGGTCACCCAGCCACTGTCCCATCGATGATCTCGATTGGACTCCATGACGTAGCGATGCAGAATATTTTCCCGGATCATCAGGGAATGAAGGCGAGCGCCTCCAGCCGTTCGTTTAACACCATCACAATTAAAGTAAAAAAGGCGCACTTCAGGCCCCAGCCGACTGCCGCTTTCTTCAAAAAGATTGGAAAGCCGATAGTTTTCAAAATTCTCCCGACTTCCAAAACCCGTTTGAATCTGGTCATCGGTATCCTCATCCATAGGCCCCATGTCGATACGTATCCCAGGATCCCACGCCGCAATCTTGTGAAAGGTTTCGGGATGGCGTAAGAGCAAACTGATGGCACCCCAACCCGATTTGCTAAAGCCAATAAGATATCTAGCCCCTCTGTCCCTTTCAGTGGGGTAGTGAGATTCAATGAATGGCATAACCGTTTTCATAAGATGGCTTTCATCACGCTTGTTTGGGTTTTGATCGTGATCCGCATACCAAGGTTCAGAAGAAAAGGAAGGGGCAACGCATATCACTTGATAGCGATCAGCTACATTAAGTTTTGCAATTTCCATGAGCCCGTCTCCGTGCTTTTGCGAACCATCTTCGTGCACCGGCAACACATAGAGCACAGGATAACGTTTGCTTAAGTCCAAACCATTGGGTAACAAAACACGTAGCGAAGTCTCATGACTTTGATAAGGAGACTCTATTGAATGCGTTTCGATGAGCGGTTTGATTTCTTGGTCAGATGGACCTGTACAAGCATGGCTGAACCACAAAACCCAGCCACATGAAACAACCAAACACAGACGTGCAAGAAGTTCACGGCAGCAATGCATGGCTTTCAGCCTGGTCGGCATGAGGAAAACTCTAACGCAAGCTGAATCAGCCACAAAGAGAATTACCCGCGCCTTAGCTGTAATTTATCTGCTGTCTGGAACCATAGAGTGCAACGCCAAAGACAAGATCGACGGAAAAATTGAATACCCAAATATTGTCTTCGTGCTTGCCGATGATCTGGGGTGGTCCGAACTGGGGTGTTATGGCAATACCTTTCATGAAACCCCAAACCTGGATCGTCTGTCCAGAGAAGGCATCCGGTTCACTGACGCCTACGCCGCCGCACCGGTATGTTCCCCATACCGAGCAGCTTTGCTCACAGGACAACATCCAGCCCGTATCGGCATTCTCGATTATTTGAGAGCGGATTCCTCCAAGGCACTGGAGACCTCCCACATTACCTTGCCGGAAGTATTGCATCAGCATGGCTACGCAACAGCACTGATAGGCAAATGGCATCTTAGCGGTTACTCTTATCATGGTTCGAAAAGAGAAATACGCCCCAAAGATCATGGTTTCTCTTGGGATTTTGGCACTGAGGTGAAAAGTGTGGGAAATGGAGCCAATTTCTGGCCCTATGTTTTTCGCAACCAACCCATCCGCTGGATTGACATTCCCAATAATCGACTTGGTAAGGAGGAATACCTCACTGACCGACTGAACATCGAAGCAGTTGATTTTGTAACAAAGCATCGCCACAAACCCTTTTTTCTGCTTCTCAGTCACTATGCACCCCACACCATTCTCAATGGTCGCCCAGATTTGGTAGAAAAATACCGAGCCAAACATCCTCCAGGAACATCGACTCGAAACCGATGTTATCTTTGCGAAGATGCAGGTTTAGGCACCGGGGATGCCAATCACCATTGGGCTGGCAATCACAATCCCCATTTGGCAGCGATGCTTGAATCCATCGATCATGGGGTTGGCATGCTGATGAAAAGATTGCGAGAGCTTGAGTTGCATCAAAATACCATTTTCATCTTCACAAGCGACAATGGAGGCGAAACCAACGTGACTTCCAACGCACCCTTTCGCGGTGGCAAAAGTGAGCTCTATGAAGGTGGCATTCGCATACCGCTTATAATACGATGGCCGCAATCCATACCGGCTGGAGTAGTTTGCAATCAACCCACGCAAAATACCGACTTTTATCCAACACTTCTGGCCGCAGGGAAAATCCGACTTCCAAGAGAACTGGTCTTAGATGGGGTTTGCACACTGGAAACGTGGTTGAACCCCACTCAAAACATCTCAAGAGATTTTCTTGCCTGGCATTACCCACTCAAACGCCCACACTTTCTAGGCGGCGTGTCTGCAGGGGCCATACGCTCTGGCTCGTGGAAACTAATCGAGCATTTCGACACCCGCCGGCTTCTCTTATACTCCCTGGACGACGATCCAGGTGAAACAAACAATTTAGCCGATTCAAAGCCCGCCATCGCATCCAAATTGCATCAAAAACTAATCGATTGGCGGTCATCGATGGGTGTCTTCCCTTGATTGAGCCTTTCCACCCAATGCAAACAACACAACGTGAGAGCCACTCCCTCGACGCTTCCTCCAGGCAGTAAAGCATACGAATTTTCCATCAAACGCTTTTCCTCACGATCCAAAGGTAAAGCGCCCAAAAGGGATGCTCATGGATGTCCAAGCATGGGTGTCATTTAAAATATTGACCAGGCATGGCTTTTCCCCCAGTAACTTGAAAGATGAACCGCCGCAACTTTTTAACGGCGATTGCAAGCGCCACTGCATCGAAGGCCCTGGCATTACCTCAAAAAAGAAGAGTGGCTGTGATCGGTCACACAGGAAGAGGCAACTATGGCCACAGACTCGATGTCGCATGGCAAAAGATTGAAAATTGTCAAATCGTAGGGGTTGCCGATGCGAGTGAACGCGGACTGCAAGAGGCACTCAAGCGCTTAGACCTATCCCATGGCTTCTCCCAATACACGGAAATGCTGAAGGCTCTGAGGCCCGAGTTTGTCTCGATCACGCCCCGCCATGCCGACCAGCACCGTGAGATGATGTTGGCAGCCATCCATTCGGGAGCTCGAGGAATCTATGTAGAAAAACCTTTCTGCCGGAGCCCAGCAGAAGCTGATGAGGTTCTCAAGGCAGCCAGGCAATACGGCGTCAAAATTGCCGTCGCTCACCGCAACCGCTATCACCCAGCATTATTTCAAATTGACCAGCTTCTTGCCAACCACAGCATCGGACGTTTACTCGAATTACGTGGGCACGGACTAGGCGATCGCCGCGGCGGTGGAGAAGATCTCTGGGTATTGGGATGCCATGTGCTGAACCTGTTTCACTACTTTGCAGGGGAACCGCGCTCTTGCTCAGGAATATTGTTGCAAGACGGCGAACCTCTCACCCGCAAAGACATCCGACCGGGTGCCGAAGGTCTGGGCTCATTGGGTGCCAACGAAATACATGCACGCTGGCACATGCAAAGTGGCCTGATAGCTCATTACACAACTTTTGCCGAGGACGGGTCGGACAAAAGGGGCTACGCCGCCCATATTATTGGCACCAAAGGTACCATCAGCATCCAAATCGACCGGGATCCAGTGGCCTGGCTAAGCCCGGGAAATCCTTTTGATCCCGCATCAAGAAACACACCTAGAATTCCCATCACCTCATCTGGATTAGGGCAGAAGGAAACCCGCCACGATCTCATTGCCAAAGTGCACAACCATGCACTGGCCATCGAGGATTTGATTCTTGCAGTAGACGAAGATCGCGCCCCGATGTGTGATGGAAATCAAGGAGCGATGACGGTTGAAATGATATGCAGCGTCTTTGAATCGCACCTCCAAGGAGGCACTCACGTGGCTTTTCCACTTCAACAACGCGACAATCCTCTGGATAAATTATGACCGGACAACTCCGCATGGTCGATTTGGTGGTACTCCTCGTTTACATGAGTGGTGTCTTCGGACTGGGCTGCTGGTTCCTACGCAAGAGCCGTCACCCTACCGCCTTCATGGCAGCTAGCCGCTCCCTACCCGGTTGGGCAGTAGGTTTTTCCATTTTTGGCACCTACGTCAGCAGCATCGGTTTTCTGGGCAACACAGGGAAAGCCTATGGAGCCAATTGGAATGCGTGGGCTTTTGGCCTTTCTCTTCC
>NYYT01000068.1 GCA_002686885.1 Pedosphaera sp. | reverse complement strand
AGATGCGACAGGCACGGCAAATCCATTGATTCGGAATCGTTTTTGCCATGTCATTCTCAAAACAGATCGTTCTCTTTTCGGCCCGGGCCCGCCGCCACCGCGGATGAGAGGCCGTGGGTGGTGCCACAGACCTGTCTATCAGGGCTCAGGGGGTCCGCACGCGATAGAAACGATGGAGCGGCGAAGGATCGGTATCGATGACCTGCATCATCTCTCCGTTGCCGGTGAGCCGACTCAGCTCCTGCCAGTTGGGGTTTTCCAGCCGATCGGTGTATTCGATGAGGAGGGCCTGATCGANTNCGGTGGCCAGTTGCAGGGTGATGAACCGACTGGACCAAAGCACCCCCTGAAGGATGGAGCGAGCNCGGCCGTGCCANCCCGGAGTGGGCTCGGCCACAATCCACTGCANGCGATCTTCGCCAGGAAGTTCGAGTGCCAGCCGATTGAGGGATCCCCAGGAAGTGTCGGGCAGCNNGCTCCCGGAAGTGTCCTCCACCGCATCGGCCGTCATCCATGCCAGGCGCTGCTGATCGGGCTGGCTGGGATCCACCACGGNCACGAGGGTTTCCAGACGCACGCTCTCCCCTCGGTCGGCCAATCGTCCCCGATAGGGGCCGACCACCAGGGCACCGGCAGGGAGCTGCCAGATGCGCTGAAACTGCTGCCACCGAGCGGTGGCCTCGCGTGGGTCAAAGGACACCAGCAACAGGGCCTGCNCGGGGGCCAGGGAAAGATCTCCCTCAAAGGTCATTCGGATGCCGCCGGTGAGGCGCCAGCCTTGGGTACGATCCTGCGCCCGTGAGAGGGCCACTGCCTGATCACTGCGGTTGACCAGTTCGACATAGGCCANGTCGTCCACCGGATTGCCTTGGCCAAGGGCCTGCGAGCTCAAGCGAGCCGGAGTCATGACCTCAGTGATACCGAGGGCGCCGAGCCAGGGCCCGGTGTTNGGGGCGCCCTTGCCGTTGCGGAAACTGGCCAGTGAGCCTTGAGTGGAGGNCCCGAAGGTGGGTTCGCTCATGGGGGCCAGGTGCTCCTGACCGTCCTCTGCGATCCATCGGCCCCAGGACTGGCCGGGAGCGGTCGGCTGCATGGCAAGCGAGAGGCGCTGACCGGTGAGTTGGCCCTGCGCGTCACGCTCAGAGAGGTAGAGGCGGTCGGCCCAGCCCCATGAACCGGGCAGAGTCGGTGCATCGGCACCGGGGTTCCATCGTGCCTGATGCAGGACGTGGCGGGCTTTGGCTGGCACCACGGTGTTGGCAGGGAGACGNTANGCATCCAAGGATCCGGAGGCGATGCCCACCGACCAGCCNGAAAGATCGATGGCCCGATCTTGGGCATTGAACACTTCCACCGCCATCTCGAAGGGCTCCTGCGGCCAGGTGAACACTTCCTCNATGCGTAGACCTTCGACCTGCCGGGCATTGGGTTGATCNGGGGAAGCGGCCTCTCCCAGGAAGGAGACGACACGGGTCTCTCCATCAGGTAATCGCCCGGAGGAGCCACCTTCCAACGGCGTGGAGGCCAGCGCCAGCTGATCGATCAGTGCACCCTTCGTATCGTAGAGACCCAGGTTTTCTCCCTGCGCNGAGAGACGGAAACCCAGGTGATCGGCGCCTGCCTGTGTTTGTTCATCTGCCTGAAACAGGACCCAGGAACGCGGGCCAATGAAACTCAAGGCCGCAATGGGATGCTTGCTGCGGCCAGCGAGGGAAAGATCGTCGGTAAGGCTCAGCCCCGCGAGGGCCACNGGCTGGGATCCGGGGTGATAGAGCTCCAGCCAGTCAGCCCCTGCCCCGCCCTGCCATTCGTTGAGACGCAGGCTTTCGGGAGAATCCAGGGAGGCAGCCGATGCGTTGGCTTGTCCTGGAGTGGGGCGAGATAACAGGGCCCACTGGCCTCCCACTCGGCCAATGCTCTGATCCGGGAGCTGGATACCGTAGGTGAGTCGGTCCAGAAGTCGGCCGTCGGGGTGCAATAATTCCAAGGTAGCTCCCTGCCCCGGCAGGGCTTGAGGAAGGACCCAGCCTTCGAAGCCGCTNCGCTCCACCAGATCTTCCCCATCCAACCACAGGACGCGGTAGGCACCTGCCTCGATGAAGGCACCTTCGGGCAAGGCCCATCGATCGCCATCCACACCGATCTGCACCCCTCCCAGATCCACGCGTGCGTTGGTTGGGTTGTGGAGTTCGATCCAGTCGGGGGTGCCTTCCATGCCGGGATAGACGCCCCTTTGATGGCGGGCCATGACTTCATGCAATTGCAGCTGAGGACCCTGCCAGAGGTAGTTGGGCTGCCCGGGGCTGGCCTGCAGACCCAGGGATTGAAAGCCACCGGTTGCGTGTGGCAGGCGCCCGAAGGAATGGCCCTCCTCCTGAAGCCCGTAAGTGAGCTGATCGATCACCTGCCCCCGCATATCCAGCAACGCGAGGTCGGCACCCACTGCCGGCAGACGCACCCCCAGGGTCGAAGGGTTGGGTGAACCATCGGCTTCCATGAGACGCACCTGTTGTGGCCCCAGAAAACTATGTGGAGGCAGGGCCACCAGGGCCTGGTTGAGCCGGAGGTGAAGGCCCTCGAGGGCCAACGGCAAGTTGGGATGCCCGTTGACCCATTCCAGCCAGTCGGGCTCACCCGGCAGGGGGTTGGCCATGATCTCATTGAGTCGCAGGGAAGACCGTTCGGCCACGGGGGCGGATTGGTGGGCAGCCCCGGGGGTGGGCAGCCCCAGGGTCCATGTGCCGTCGTCATCCCGACTGAGCGAGTGGTCGGTCCACTGGCTGCCGAAGGTCACCGCATCGATGCGATGGCCCTGGGGATCGATCAAGATAAGGGTGTCCCCATCGCGGTCGAGACCAAAGGCAAGGCCTTGGTCACGTTGGTAAAGAACCTGACGCTGACCGGGTTGCAGGGTGCCTTGCGTGAACTCGAAGTCGGGTGCATTGGAGTCATCGCGTAGACGATAGCCGGCCAGCGAGATGGGAGTTGTCCCCCGGTTTTCCAGTTCCACCCAATCGGGAAACTGCCCGGAGGCATCTGCCTGGCTCTGGTTGTCTGCCATGATTTCGCTGATCACCAGACCGGGAGCACGCGAGACAGGATCAAAACGACCGGGGCTGCCACCGGGTTGAGCACTGGCCTGCCAGCTGGCAGGGAGGTTGTCGGGCCCTTGGGCATCGACTCGTTCCAGGCTGTGGCCGCCTCCATCGGCCGAGGAGGGCCAGGCACCGTCATCCCCAAACCGCACCCCGGTGACCATCGCACCGGAGGCATCTTCCAACACCAGGGATTCACCGCCGTTGGACAGGCTTCCGGAAAAGGTGTCATACAGGGGGATGTCCGGATAGCGGCGCTGGAAATCACCGGGGCGTTGGTTGGAGGCCAGAACCCAGGAAGCACCTGGTGGAATCGTGGCGCCGACGGCAAAGGTGTAGCCCACTCCGCGAAGTTGATAGCGTGTGAGATCCAGGGCCACCGGACCCAGGTTGCTCAATTCCACAAATTCAAACGCATCGCCTCCCGGCGGATGATACATGATCTCGGTGAAGTGGAGGTCAGGGAGCAATTGACCGGGATAAAACACGCCCGCACCCAGGGCGCTCCAACGGCCGTTCTGCAGGCTGCGCGCGCGGATGTTCGTCACCTCGTCGATGGTGACGGGCCCCTGATAGCGGATGGCACCCTCGGCCACCTTGCCCGATTCCATCACCCCGGCCTCCAGCATGGCATCGATCAGAAAATCTGAACTGGTGAGCTGTCGATTCAACCCGTGGATGGCCAGAACGTTGCTTCCCTCGCGCAGACGACCCAGGTGATCACTCACGTTGAAGGACTGGTAACTCACCGCTGCCGAGTCGGGGTTGTCGGCCGAAGCCGCAGCGTTCCATCGCAGGGTGGTCGGGGCGTTGGCGCTGGCGATGCGCCGCCCATTGAGATAGGCGGCAAAGCCATCGTCATACTTGACCTTGAGATTGAGGAGGTTGACCCCCTCGATGTCGGAGGCCCGCAGGTTGAAGGGGATGCGCACGTAGGCCGAGGTGTTGCGATCGTTCATGGTGCTTTGAAGATCGATCCCGATGTGCGTGCGGTAGGTTGCCGATTCGTCATAACCCACCCCACCTCGTCCGGAAGACCAGCCCGCTGGATCAAAAGGGCGATCCGCGCTTCGCCAATTAAAGCCCAGGCTATCGTCGGTGGGGACGATGGCATATTTGAGCGCCTGCTCGCCCACCAGCACCTGTTGGTCGCCACTCACGGCCTGGGGCACGAAGGGATCGGAACCATCGAGGGTGTAGTAGATCTCACCTCCAGCCGAGGCGAGTTGAAGCTGGCCCGAGGGAACGCTACCTGGATCCTGAGAAAAGTTTGGAACGTCTTCATGGAGAAAAAGGCCTTCCTGAGCCAGATGATCGAGCACAAAACCACGACGTCGAGGAATCCAGCTGGTGGCAATGTTGCCATTGATGCGCTTGAGGGGGGCCAGCTCATCGCGCAGCTCTTCGAAACGCTGAAGGATGTTGGCATCGGTCAGGGCGCCATCCCCAAACATGTGCTGATGGACGCGATCGGCAAAACGGGTGCGAAAGTCGCCATTCTTTGAGAGGGCCTGGTAGAAGCGAGCAATGTCCTGATTGACGGCCAGCTCGTTGCGCAGGGTATTGCGGTTGACCGCCCCCCCCTGGTTGAAGAAGGACCATTCGGCATCCCAGACATAGAAACGCCACTTGGCACCTTCCACACGTTCCCGAGCGGCACGCCAGTTGTTGTGAGGCCAGTCTCGCGTCCCGACGTATATGTTGAGCAGGAGGTAATCAATGAAGGCATCGATATCGATCTGCTCAGTCGCCGCCTGGTAGTTGGAGGGGATGGAGAGATCTCGGTTCAGCGCCTGCTTGAGACGATTCCATTCCACGGTATTTCCTTCGCGCACTTCTCCGAATTGGGCAATGATGTCGTAGGCCCCCTGCCCTCCCTGCCAGGTATCCAGAAAGTCTTCATCGATGCGCTCGGTGGGGTTGTAGTATCCTTTGTAGGCCCCATTGATGTAAAGGGCCACTTGCATACCCTGACTGGACACCTGCCCCATGTCGCCGGAAAGTCGTCGAACCAACTCATCGACCACAAAAGGATTGGAATGGTCATTCATGCCAGCTCGAAGAACGATTTGCTTATAAGCGGTGGCCGGAGAGCGCGGAATGAGCGGGTAGGTCAATTCAGAAGCACCGTAGTCACCCCTGAAATAGAGACGGAAGGAGTACTTGCTGAAGGGCAGGCCACCGTTGGGATTGTAGCGATCGCGTACGTAGTTGCCGCCCTGAATCCGGAGACCGGCATCGATCTGAAAAACCGAAGTCCCATCGGCAAGAAAGTACTCCACTGACACCGGTCGCTCCCAGGCGCGTCCTCGCTTGCTGGTGTTCCGCGGGCTAGTCTCCATGATGCCGGTGCGACCAAAAAGGTTTTCCTGATCGGTCACCAGAGAGAGCACGGGCAGCCCCTGACGCCGAACACTGACATCGATCATGTAAGAATGGGTCACCGTTTCAGAGGGAAGAAAGCCCGGCTTGAAAAGCGCCGCACGCACTGCCGTGCTTCGACTCAAGGTGATGGGCCCATCATACACCAGGCCCTGGGAGGCGGTGGGTTCGGATTTGTCGAGGGTGTAGCGAATCTGAGCCTCGGGCACGACCGTGGTCAGGACCAGAGTGACCGGCCCCTGGTAGAAACCCCTGGGCGCGCTGAACCCGGGCTCAGGCAGCATTTCGCTGAGCTGGTTCGACGTATTGGGAGCACCGGGGGTCGGCTCGGCAAAGTAACCCAGTGCTCCATCAGAGCTACGGCCGTAGCTGAAATCCATCCGTTGTTCAGGAAATCGATCACCCAGATCGCTGACCCGCTGACGTGGAAGTTCGGGGCTGAAAAGGCCGAGAAACTCACCCACTCGACTGAGTTGAAAGTTGGTGTGCGGAGAGCCTCCAAGACGCGCGTTGGGACGGTCCTTGGCCGAGGCATGAACCAACAGGTAGCCACCTGGTTCGATTTGGTTCGAATCAAAGACCCACTTACCAGGGAGGTTGGGGTCATCACTCAGGGACCACCCGCTGAGATCCACGGCAAAGGGGTTGATGTTGTGCAACTCGATCCAGTCCACCCGCTCACGGTCGTCGTCGGTCAGACCGTTTTGGTTGGATGCCAGGATTTCAGAAATCACCACTCCCTGGTAGCGCACGCGCGCATCAACGGTGTAGCTCCAGGATTCCGGCTGCAGGGCATTGGGCTCGGCAGCCAGATCTTCCACTCCGTGCTGAGGGCTCCAGGTCAACTGAGCCTCGCCTTCCTCCGAAGGAGCAAAGAAGAGTTGATAGGGCCCGGCACCGGTGCCGACCACCGAGGTTGCGGTCTGGCCGTTGAGCAGAAGGTCGCCGGGGTCCAGGCCTTGGATGGGTTCGGAAAAAAGTAAACGTACCGAAGAGCAGGCGCTGAGTGCCTGACCGGGCCGGGGAAAGATATCGATGATGTGGGGTGCGTTTTCATCGAGCAGTTGGTAGAGACGGGTTTCCGAGGCGGCTTGCCCATCAAAGGGATTGGGAGTTCGGGCCAGATCGGTGATACCGGTTTCCTGCTCCCACCTCAGGGTCAGACTCCCGGGTTCGGGCGGTGCGAAACCAAAGCGCCAGGTATCTCCGCGACCGCTCAAGCTCTGAGCCGGAACACCGTTGAGGGTCAAATCGCGGGCTTCCACTCCCTGAACCGGTTCGGAAAATTGCACGGTCACTTCACGAAAATCCTCCACCAGACCGGGAGCCGGATCCACCGCAATGACCACGGGTGCTTCCGCATCCAGACCCTCGTAAACGAGTTCGGGGTGTAGCACGAAGTCGCTGCTTCCCAGGGTGGTGTTGAAACCTTGGATGGCAACGATGTTGCGACCCGGCACCAGGTGCTCGATGCCCGCATCCAGGGAAAACGTTTCAAACGCTCCCGACTCATGGCTGCCGGTGGCCAAGCTGTCGAGTTGAATGGCGTTGGGAGCATTGGCCGAGCGCACCCGTCGACCATTGATCCACAGGGCAAAACCATCATCGTAGTCGATGTGCAGGGTCAGTGCCTCTATCTGGTCCGGGGTAGCCACCTGAAACGAACGACGAATGAAGAAGGTGGAGTAGGTGTTCTGCATGCCTTCGATGAGGGTGCCTCCCTCCCCGTCTCCATACCGAAACGGAGCGGGCCCCTCTTGCCAGTTGGCATCCGAAAAGTTCGCTTCCACCCAAAAGGGCGCCTGAAGCGAAGGAGCCTCCTCACCGGGCCAGTAGGACCAGGTCGCTCCGGTAGGGATGAGTGTTGCAGAACGAGCGTTTGAGACACCCGTCACCATCACCAGCCACAGCGATGCCACAAGAAAAAGAGGTTTTCGGATCGTCATCAGGGTCAATGAAAGCATCTTCCATGCAAGATTCAGCACAAATAAAACAAAAGTGAAACAAACGAAATCATCAGTAGCCAAAAAGCGACACGCCAGTGCTAATCAAGCTTGAATTTCATGGTGACCACGGCCCGCACCTTCTTGTCGATGGTGCTGGTATCATAAAGACCCCCTCCCGAAGTTTCGGTCGAATGAGGCCCGGTGATCTGAAACACCCCTTGAGAAGCAGAGACAATCCCCTTGACCCGACTGCCCGTGCTGGTGGCCAGTCGATCGGCGCGGAGACGCGCGTTGGCCGAGGCTTGTTCCAACAGATCCAGTTTCAGGGGCTCCAGACCGGTGAAGTAAAAATCAGGGGCGTAGGAAGCAAAGCCCAGGCCACGACTGATGAGTATCGAGGCATCCTTGGAGAGCTGCTTGATCAGCGCGACATCGGTGGATTCGACGGTGATGCGTTGACTCAGGGAGTAATGATCGATCTCGGAAGTCCGGGCACCCCGTGCGTCCCGCTTGTAGGAGGTCGAGACNGAAATGGTGGCCAGCTCCACTTGAGTTTCCTCGATNCCTTGATCTTTCAGGTAATCCANGGCCTGTTGGGTCTGCTCTCCCAGTAAGGCGTAGCCTTGGGCCAAATCCAAAGATCGAATGGANATCGAAGAGNTCCACATGGNCAGATCGGAAACGATTTCCATTTCGGCCACTCCCTTGACCAGAATGCCCTCCTGATCCTTGCGCATTTGCTGCAGCGAACGCCCCAGGATGATGGAGGAAAGCACGCAGGCCAGGAGAAGGATCAAGGCCACCCCCTTGCCGAGAATCTGAATGGTTTGGTTCATGGAAAGGTGATAGCGCAGAAAGCGTTCTCATGGCAATGCGCCATCCACTGAATGAGGCTCCCTCAGGGCAATTCCAACGCAATCTTGGCGAGATAAATGGAGGTCTTGCCTTCGTGGCTGCTGTAGTAGCTCATCCACAGAAGGCCGTTGTGCATCACCATGCCGGGATAACTGGAGTCGCCCCCACTGGGGAGCTTGAGCAAGGGATGGTAGTGAGCCTCTTCGACATCAATCCACCCAAGCTCCGTCCACTGTTCCTGCCATCGGGTGCCATCGGCCTGCGGATAGCGTCGCACNGCGGCCAGAAGGTGTCCGCTGGAGAGCAGACACAGGGAAGGCCCGCCCACCTTGACATTCAGGCGCTGCCATTCCCAGTCACGATANGGNGGAGCAGCTTNGCCGAGCAGCGCCCGGGCGCTNTGTTCACTGGCAAACTCACCGGCGTGATCCCTCCGCAAGAGCATGATGGCCCTTTCATCGGCCGTAAANACCATGGCGTGTTCATTGCTTTTATCCCCCGGAGGTCTGAGATGGTCGATCCAGAGTTCGTACTCCCGGCCATCGGTGGTGCGGTAGAGGCGGGTCCGATCCTGCGCTCCCCACTGATAACCCAGCGCAAGGCCCTGATGCCCCTTCCACGTGGTCTGCCAGAGCCAGTAGCCAAAGTCCGCCACGCGTCGCGGCGGGCTCCAGTCCATTCCATTGGAGGAGAGAAAGACCACGGATTGATTGTTGCGGCGCTGCGCATCCTCGCGATCCACATCGTACTCCACCGAATTGAGCAGCAGCTCCCCCCCCGGGGTGATGGAGAGCTTGGCGTCTCGCAAATCCAGGCCTTTGCTTTCCAACAGTCCTGCCGATTCCCATGCTTCACCCTCTTTGGAATGAAGGATGCGCACCTTGCCATAATCGCCCTTCTGAGCATGCCCCGAACCTTCCCGAAATGCGCAGAACCATTGGCCCTTGTAATACTCCAGATCGGTGAAGGCATTGTGGGGTGCGGCATCCCAGATTTTCCGCACCTCGAGCAGCTTGGCCTGGATACTCTCAGCCGCGATGCGTCCCCCTCCCAACCACAGAAGCCCCGTTGCCAACCACCAGCATCCTACCGGGAGAAAAGTATCCAAGATCGATGACTTATTCCTTGTCTGATGCATCAGAATCCTTTCCACGTGCACGAGCTTTTTCTCGAATGGCGTGACGCACCTCATCCAACCTGGAAGGCCATTCAAAGGCAGGGGCCTTGGAGGGATCATAGCCCTCAAGGTGGCCAGTGAGGCGCGTGGCAGGTTTGGTGTAGGTCAACACCGTATCCCGGAAAACTTCCTCACACAGGGCCGCCAGGGCTGGGTCGTAATCCCAGAGCTCCTTACGGGTGTCGACATGATTGTGGTCGTGATCGGGAGGTCGGTTGTTGTCAAACCAGGACTGAACGCCCTCGGCGAAATATTCATGATGATTGACCGAGGCATATTTGCCTTTCCAGAGGTCTTTGGCCATCGCCGCTTCGTAGGCTTTCTTGAGCCGACCATCAAAGGTCGGATCCACCTTGGGCATGCCCCGCAGGTGGATGTTGTGCGCGAATTCATGAATGAGAATGTTCTCGGCCTGATAGGGATCCCCCTCATAACCCAGAAGGTTTTCTTCCCCACAACTGCAGTAAGGATCGGTGGCAGAGCCACCCGTCCCTCGGGCTCGGGCATCCCAGAAATCCTTGGGAGTAAAGTGCGCGAATTCGGGGAGATCGGTGGTGAACTCGTTGTGGGCCAAAATCACCATCCGGGATCCACTCTCCACCATTGCCTCCTTGATGTCCGGCCTTTTGAGCAACATGCGATCGATCAGATAGGCAGCTTCCTTGACCGCGTAATCATCGACCTGATCGGAGGCCAGCACCGGATAGCCTTTGGCATCGACATACTTGCTGTAGAAGTCGGGCGCCTTCATCGAAGCGGGCGGTGCGAGGACGGGGTAATCCTGGGAGGGGTTTTGAGCCTGAGAGACCCAGGCCTGCTGGCAAAGCCATAAAGTAGCAGCATAGGTCAACATTTGCGGCAAGTTCGTTTTCATGGGTTATATCATTAATCAACGGATGCGGTACGAGGCACAGAAAGAAATTAATCGAAACAACATTCCCATCAGGGGTTGGGCACGGCCTGATACTTGCGATTCCTCGGCCCGAAGTCACTGTTGTTCACCCCGTCCGGATCGGTCAGGGGTGGCGGCCTCAGCCCACTGGCCGCCATCACTTCATGAATGGCGTCGATGGTCTCGAAGGAGGGTTTGAAATTCCCCGGACGAAAGCCTTCGGCAATCAGCAGGGGTGTCCATCCGTGTTTGTCGGGTTGATTCCAGACATCGATACGAGCGCCGCGATCGGCCAGGAAAGTCACGACCTTGGGAAGATTCTTGTAGGCGGCAGCGTGCATGGCTGTTTCTCCATTGGCATCCACGGCGTTAACGTCTTCGCCGATCGAGATCAACCAGTCGAGTGCCTCCAACACTTCTGACTCCGTACCGGCCACCTCCCCTGCTGCCAGGGTGCCCAGACCCGCTGCGGCAATCAGGGGCGTCACTTCATCCACGGTCAGGATGGAGGGATCGGCACCGAGCGCATGCAGGAGTTTGAGGAGGGCCATGGACACGCCGAGTCCCTTGAGAAAATGCCGCCGATTCAGCAACCATTTTTGAGAGAGAACATGTGCCATGGTTCAAGCTAAGCCATTCAAGTGAGATTGACTACGAGTGACCATTGCCAAGACTAACAAAGTTTTTAGGACTTGGGAAACCATAACATCCAGTCCGTCGTAGCAATCCTTGATCCCATTCTTTG
>NYYT01000067.1 GCA_002686885.1 Pedosphaera sp. | reverse complement strand
GTTAAGACATCTACCTCAGCTGTGGCGCTCGCAATCAGCATGGCCGAGCATTTATTTTCTCGCTATTCTCTATGATAGGTTTATGTTTTAAGAGTGTTGCTAAAACATTAGAGACAGACAAAAACGCATTAGAAGGGGATGCCATGGCGTCTCATCGCCATAGGTATCAGTGGGTTTGTATATTTGCAGTGCTGCTTTTCAGTGCGCCCTATATTGGCGCCGAAGCAGAAAGTACTGAACCCTCTCGACGGCCTAGCACCAACATAGTCATTTTGTTGGTTGACGACCTTGGCTGGGGGGATGTGGGCTATCACAATCCGGAAGTAGCGACTCCGAACATAGATAATATTGCGGCTAGTGGCGTCGAGTTCGACCGCTTTTATGTGAACCCCACCTGCTCACCTACGCGGGCTTCCTTGCTGACAGGCCAGTTTTCCACCACTCATGGGGTCAACGGCCCGATACAATGGCACTCCGAGGAAGGTTTGCCTCTGGAATGGCAGACTCTGCCAGGCTATCTGAAGCGCGCCGGTTACCAAACGCACTTGGTAGGCAAATGGCATTTGGGTGCTGCGAGCACTGCCTACTGGCCGCAACACCGTGGGTTCGATTCGTTTTATGGGCACCTGAATGGAGGCATCGGGTACTTTGACCATGTATTTTCCGGTGGGTTAGATTGGCAGAAGGGCGGGGTAACCATTCGTGAGAAGGGTTACACAACCCAACTTATCAAGCGTGCCGCTGTAGATCTGATTGAGAACCGCTCTATTGAGGATGAGCCGCTATTTCTCTTGGTGTCATTCAATGCCATTCACACGCCAATCGAAGAGCCTCAGCATGCGGGAGCGGAGCATCAGGGGCGCGCTACCCTTCTCCGGATGATCGCCTCTTTAGACAGAGCTGTTGGAGAGATACTTAGCAGTTTGCTGGAGCAGCCTTGGGGCAAGGACACGGTAATCATCTTTGCCAGCGATAACGGGGGCTCGTCTCCAAAGCCGTGGTGGATCGAGATGCTGATCCCGCCTCTGCGCGATGGATACAGTAGTAATGGCGTTCTCAAGCAGGGCAAAGGCTCGGTGTTCGAGGGTGGCATTCGCGTGCCGGCCGCCATCTGGTGGCCAAGCAAAGTAGAGTCGGATCAACCGCTCTCAGAAGTTGTTCATATCGCTGATGTGCTTCCAACGCTATTAGATTTTATGGAACTGAAAATCCCCAACGTGGATGGACGTAGTCTAAAAGGCGTGCTGCTAGAGGGTTCGCCGTTGGAACCACGCCCTTTTGTCGTAGCCAATTTTGGTAGCGAGGCCATGATCGATTGGCCATGGAAAATTGTGCGCGAGGGATCGTTGCCTATCACGCCTGATTTTTTAAAGTCTGACACCTGGCATCTGTACAATATTGAGTCAGACCCAGGAGAAGTTGTTAATTTGCGCGAGGAATTTCCTCAACGCTTTGAACGTATGCGAAACAATCTTCTGCAGATTCCCAGACGCGAGTCGGTGCAGTTTTCCACAGATGGATCTTGGGATACTTTTGGTGGTCACGAGACCCGAGCACCCTGGGCTGAGACAGCAAGGGGTTACGACGACAACTAGTCTGCCGTATCCCTAACTTGGAATGTCCGAGGGCCACAAACTGGCCTTTTTCAGCGCAGCCAACTCAACTGTTGCTTCTGTAACTCTGGGATGTGCAAAGCTCACGCAACCGATTTGATAGCTCGGCCTTTGCTGAAGTGCGATCCAATAGTCACAAATTACGGGCCGTCGCTGCACCAATAGATCGAGCCAGTCACCCTCCCGGAGGCGATCTAAGATGACCATCATCCCCACGTCAGCAAGGGTGAATTGATCACCACAGATCCACGGCCCGCCGCTATGCTCAAGTGCTGACTCTAGTTCATCTATGTGCGCAGCCATGGCTATTGCAGATTGGTTAATGATGTCGACTACAGGCTTCAGTTTGAGTGTTTTCTGTAAGCCACTCAGCTTCATAAGCAAAAAGAAAATTGCCCGCTTTTTGATGCGATGGAAGAGCACTCCTTCCGCGATTTTTCTAACGGGGGTATTCGCCACCATGGATGCGAAAATTGGAATGGTCAAACCGGGGGCCGCGTTACCGGCTGTGGCTTCGGGCGAGGAGATAGGGTCGTCTCCCAGCAGGGAGGTTTTTTCTACCCACGTATCCATGACTTGCCGCGCTTGGGCATCTCGAGGCAACAGCAAGTCGCCATCCTTAACCATAGATGCTACGTAGCGCAGTTGCTCGTGGGATTCGTATATCGGATGGCCCTTATGTAACAACACTGGCACCGTGGCAGCAGGATTGACCTTTAGAAATTCGCGGCTAATGTTTTGATAGCAACCTGTTTCAACGAGGTCGATTATGACGCTGTCGTAGTCCACTCCATACTCTGTCAAGCAAACACGGATTTTCTTAGAACAAAGCGAAAACGGGTTGTGATAAAGCGTCCACTGCGCTTGGTGCGGCAGGCTGATCTGCGCCTGAAACCCATGCGGCACTTCGTTAGTTTGTCGCAGTGCACGTTCCCGCAAAAAAAGCGCTAGGGCCAGAAGAGCGACCAACAGTGCCACCCCGCCAACCAACGTATTTAGGTCGGTTGGCACGATCTACTGTCCTGGCATGCCGTCGGGGCCCCAGTGTGTGCCGAGCAGATCCTCGAGCCCTCGTTTTTGAGAGCCAAAGGATTCATTCAGCAGATCACCGTCGGTAAAGTGCTCCAACGTAAATCCATCTGGGTCTTTCCAATAGTCGAAAGTCTGGCTACCCAGAATATGCTTGCCGACTCCAAATGAATGGCGGTGCCCCGCCTTCATAAGCGCGTAATGGCTTGACATCAAAGCGTCCCAGTTTGTCACCTCAAACGCAGCATGATTGAAACCCGCCTGATCGGCGCTGATAAAAAATAGCGTGTGATGATCCACGTATTTCTCACCTCTATTACAGCGCGTAAAGGCCCCTAATGTTTTCTGTTTTCCCTCGTTATCCATTACGATTTCGTCGGAGATCAGCAAGCCAAATCTCACCTGATACCACTCAAGGGTCTCATTAAAATCAGTGACCATGAGCACGACATGACCTAATCTTTTAATCAGGCTATCAGCATCAACGAAGGTCACTCGCTCCCCCAGCCGAAGTTTCTCTACTCCATCGTTGAGGCCAGAGCGGCTGGCTGGAGTGAGTGGCGGAGAATCAGCGAGATTGGCGACAACCTCTACTGAGAAACCATTGGGATCGGTGAGTCGTGCTATCAGACCACCGCCTGGCAAATCATTGGCTTCTACCGGCACACCGTCAGTGGCCGCGATATGTCTCAGGGCGGCCTCAGACTCAGCTGCAAAACCGACGCTGACGAAGGCCGGTTCACTGGAGTGCTCAGCGATATAAATATAGGGGCTTGCGTCGGTGCCCCGCGCGATCAATAAACCGTTACTAATCTCAGACTTAAAGCCGAAATCTTCAAGAAACTGCTGCTGAACCTGTAAATCAGTGACTGAGAATCTGACATAGAGAACATCTTTGATAGTCTCCAAAGTCTCCCCCAACATTTAACTTGCCAATCGACAAGTAATATATAAAGTGGCGAAGATCGATACAAGTTTGATTGCAACCATACTATGCAAAACAACGCGCAAATCGCCGCAGCTAGGAGTGAGCGCAAGCTCAGGGATGCTGAGGCCACGAGACGAAAACTGGTAGACGCCGCTTTGCTTGCTTTTTCTACGCAGGGCTACGACGGTTCCTCCACTCGCAATATAGAGACTCAGGCGGGCACCAAAAGGGGCTTAATTAACTATCACTTCGGCTCGAAAAAAGCGCTTTGGAGAGCTGCGGCCGAGCACTTGATGTCGGTCACAGAGCGCGACCTTGGCGCCGCTTTAGCTGATATGAATAAAGTTGATGAAGACCAACAATTACGATTTCTTATCCGCTCTTACGTCCAGTTTTGCGCCAAACATCCCGAACTGCATCGACTCATGATTCAAGAGGGAATGGTTGGCGACTGGCGCCTAAGTTGGCTGCTTAAGCGCGCGGTTCGACCATGGTACGAACAGGTATGTCGCGTATTCAATCGCGCAGCTGAGCTCGGCACAGCACCTAAAATGGACGCGCATCACTTCTATTATGTGCTGACCGGCGCGGCTACATTGATCTTTTCGAACGCTGCCGAGGCTGCCGCGCTGTCGGGTGAGAATCCCCTTGCGCCAAAAGCTGTTGACGCTCATGCCAACGCAGTGGCCGATTCGCTCACGTTGACCAGGAGACCACTATGAGATTGATTTCCTTTACCGAATCCTTGAATACACGCATCGGGCTTCTTCAGGGCGATCACATAATTGATCTTTCTCAGGTTGCCCCAAGTTTGCCCAGCGATATGCTGAGTTTTTTAGAGGCAGGNGATGGCGCCATGCTCCAGGCTGCCAAGNACACAAGCGCTTCGGGACATTATTCTGCNTTAGATGTGGTGATTGAGGCTCCTTTGGCAAGGCCGCCGAAGATATTAGCTATTGGCCTGAATTANCGTGCCCACGCCGAAGAGAGCAACATGGACATCCCCAAGCACCCGATGGTATTCACGAAACAGGCAACCTCGGCCAATGGTCCCTACGCACCCATTCATTCGCCCCCAGAGACCCAGATGCTGGANTATGAGGGCGAACTGGGCGTGGTGATTGGTAAGCGTTGCCGACGCGTCAGCAAGCAAGATGCAAACAGAGTTATTGCAGGCTTTTGCGTTTTGAATGATGTAAGCGTTCGCGAGTGGCAGTTTTTAGCGACACCACCACAATTCACGATGGGTAAATCTTGGGATACTCATAATCCCTTCGGCCCAGCTATTGTGACTCCGGACGAAGTTGATCCGCACAATCTCATGCTCCGCACTTTCGTCAACGGCGATCTGCGCCAAAAAACCAGCACAAGTGATTTGATCTTTAATTGCTATGANATCATCGAATTCTTGACCACTGCTTTCACCCTNGAGCCTGGCGACGTNATCGCTACAGGTACCCCTAGTGGCGTGGGTATTTCCATGCAACCACAAGGCACGCTGAAGATTGGTGATGTGGTAAAAGTTGAAATTGATGGCCTTGGATTTATAGAGAACGGTGTCATCGCTGAGCCTGATACCGCTACAATTTAGTGAGCTCTGCTACTCCAAATAATACCTTTGATGTAGCTGTTGTCGGGCTTGGTCCCGTCGGGAGTTTGGGGGCGATTNTATTTGCTGAGGCCGGGTTNAGAGTCGTTGCTCTTGAAAAACAGACCGACGTGTGGCCGTTGCCCAGAGCTGTGAACCTNGATGGTGAGATCATCAGGGCGCTTCAACCCGTTGGTCTTGCGNGGCCGGTACAGCAACTGATGCAGCCGCTTCGCCCAGGTGAGCGAGCAGGCTTCGTTAACTCCAGACGAGAATGGTTATTTGGCGGTGACGCNAGACCNATTGGCAGTAATGGCTGGCAGCCAGCCAACATGTTTGATCAGCCGGAGCTTGACGCTTTTCTCCGAAAAACCGCGCGGTGTCATCCTAATGTGACTACGTATATCAGTCATGAAGTGACTCGATTTAGCAGCGGCNAAGAGCAGGTCGAAATCCAAGCGGTAGGAAAAGANGGAGANATTTCGCTGTCCGCTAGCTATTTAGTGGCATGCGACGGNGCGAATAGCCCGACACGTAAAGCTTTGGGTATTTGTTGGCGGGACCTGGGGTACGACCAAGATTGGCTTGTAGTGGACGTGGAGATGATTAGCTCTCACGGNTTACCGAACGAGGTGATGCAGGTGTGTGATCCTGATCGTCTCCATACCTTTGTCGCCACTAAGGACCCTTTCCGTCGCTGGGAATTCCAGTTGCATGCTGGAGAAACAGCGGAGCAAATGCTTGATCACGATACTGTTCATGCCCTCCTGGATCCCTGGACGCCAAGGGATACATATCGCCTNAGACGTACAGCNGTATACCAGTTTCACGCGGCAGTNGCTGANAAGTGGCAGCATCATCGAATTTTTCTGGCNGGCGATTCCGCTCATCAGACACCTCCCTTTTTAGGGCAAGGGATGAACTCTGGCATGCGTGATGTGATCAATCTCGCCTGGAAACTCNCGTTAGTAAACAGTGGCTGTTGCGCCANGGAATTACTTGAAACCTACCAAGNCGAGCGGCATGNCCACGTGCACGATCTTGTNTCTTGGGCAGTGGAAATGGGTCACCTTATGNAGCACATGGCTGACGTAGAGGCAGCAGAGCGTCTGGCTATAGAGCCACCGCAAATGAAGCGAACCTCCTTAAAATCGGGCTACGGCCAAGGTCGCGAACAACCGCCTATTCGATCTGGCATTGTCGTTACAGAACAGGTTTCTAACGAAGGGGCCACAGGGTACCTGCTACCTCAGCCCGTTGTTCGCGACGGCCAGGGCCGTGAAATGCTCTTTGACGAGNTGCTGGGNGCGAAA
This sequence comes from Pedosphaera sp., assembly GCA_002686885.1. Lineage (GTDB taxonomy): Bacteria > Verrucomicrobiota > Verrucomicrobiia > Limisphaerales > AAA164-E04 > UBA7971. The sequence continues at coordinate 434 of NYYT01000067.1, read as the reverse complement.
TTTGCNTTGGTATGTAACGGGCCACATACATTCGATGAGGACACTANGTCAGTGTTNAGAGCGCTAGAAATTCAGATGGTTGATGTTTCGAAGCTTGAAATCGTGCGGGGTAAATTTCCNGCTTGCCTGNNGCAGGGTGAAGCTNTGNTACTCAGACCGGACCGAATCGTATTCGGTCATACCAACGCGGATATGTCAGCAGATACGTTACTTGCTCGGTTAGCAGACACGCTCAAATTTTTAGGCTAATAGCACATTACCTTTGCTCGGTAGTGTCTACTTACCAAGACAAGCCAAAACGCTTGGTTCTGAAAAAAGTTGAATAAAAACAGAGGCCCTAAAAACTGGTAGGACCAGGCGGATTCGAACCGCCGACCTCTACCATGTCAAGGCCGATTGGCCGCACCAAAACACGCGTGGACACCCGACAATCT
>NYYT01000066.1 GCA_002686885.1 Pedosphaera sp. | reverse complement strand
CAGCACCCTGGCCGTGTCGTTGCTTTCACCCACCCCCAGCCTGTTTGCTGATGAAGCCGATANNCTTTGGGAAAAAGTNCAGGAAGCCAGTCAGGTGCGTCCCTATCCATCAGAATGGCAAACCGAACGCCCAACCCAGGAGCAAGTGGCAGCCTTCCAAAAAGAGAACGCTCAAATGGTTTTCAAGGCAGCGGAGATGGCGCGGGACTTCGCTTCGAAGTTTCCAGATCACGCAAAAGCCGAAGANGCCAAAGGCACCGAAAAAGAAATGCTNCGGGCTGCTCTTGAATTCGGCCANGATCAGGCAGCCGAGAAACTCCTGGCCATGTCGCTGGATGATAAGGANCGCTTTGAAATCCGCAGCATGGTGATTCAGCAAAAAGCCATGNCCAAGCAGGCAGAAGGCAGAGAAGCGGTGNTGCTTGCCTTNGAATCAGGAGTCCGTGAGCTGGCCAANGAGTTTCCNGACAATCCGGAAGTACCNCAAATGCTCCTCTACATCGCCGAAAACNTGGGTGGGGAGAAAGGCAAGGCAATTGCAAACGAACTGGCTGCTTCGGCCAAAGATGAACAAATCAAGGCGGCAGCGCGCGGTATTTTGGAAAAGCTCAGCCTCTCTGGGAGCAAGCCAGACATTAAGTTCACCGCCGTCGACGGCCGTGAGNTCGATCTGCAAAANATGAACGGNAANGTNGTGCTNGTCGATTTTTGGGCAACCTGGTGCGGNCCNTGCGTCGCAGAATTACCCAACGTGAAAGCAGCCTATGAAAAACTGCATCCCAAGGGCTTTGAAATCTTGGGCATCAGCTTCGACAATACGAAGGGTAAGCTCACCAGCTTNATCAAAAAAGAAAACATGACNTGGCCACANTATTTNGACGGCAAGGGGTGGCAAAATGACTTTGGCCANCGCTTTGGNATCAANTCCATCCCGGCGATGTGGTTGATCAANAAAAAAGGCGAACTGGTCGACATGAACGCCCGAGCCAATCTGGAACAAAAAGTNGAAGCTCTTTTGGCGGAAGGCAGTGAAGGATAGANCGNGGCNCATCCTTNCTAGCNNATNCTCNTNNAAGCGACCCTCAGGGGTCGCTTTTTTTATCTCCNTGGAGAGAAANNTTGGAAATGGAAATNCCCCCTCCGAAGCACCATTCGACGTCCGACCCTTNGGTGCGTGGTCGATTGGGATAGTCCCCTTNATAAGTCAGTGCATTGCCTTGGTTTTCAAAACGCATGGGAAGAGGCAACACACACGGTCGNCAGNGTCGCATCTCAGGCTCGGGAGNNTCTCTTNCCANGTGNGGCAANTTCACGTTCCAGAANGTTTGNGGGGCAAGGNAGNTCTTNGAGAGTTNATCNAAAACTCTCGCAGCTCGAAGAGTTGCCACTTCCCAGTCTCGGGNAAGATCCCGGCGCATGTAGTGNGAGAAGGCCATGGCCCTNTGGCNAAGAAGGGTNGCTTCNCGGACGGCAGCCACCGTNCCAGAGTAAAAAATGTCCACCCCCAGGTTTCCCCCCTCATTGATACCTGCCAGCACCCAGTCAAACTGGATGTCGGCNTACAAGTAGTTGAGGGCTACGCGAACACAATCTGCNGGAGATCCATCGATCGCCCAGCGGCGATCCCCGCGCTGTTCNATTNGAAGGGGTTGACGCGTCGTGATGCGATGGCTGCACTCCGAAACGTGATTTGCAGGGGCCGCCACATAGAGCTCACCCGGAATCGCTTTTNCGAGGGCGCTTAGACCCTCAGCATCAATCCCATCGTCGTTGGTCAGTAGAATCTTCATTGGTCTGGGTGTTCAGATCACGTAAGGTGCCCAAGAAGGAACCTATTTTCCATCATGGCCTCCCCTATCGCGCAAAAGATGATGACCTGTGCCCAGGAACTGGGGCAGGCATGTGATCAGCTNACCTTTCCACCACCNGNAGCCTGGGTCTACAACCCATTGGATTACGGATGGAATGCGCANGCNCATTATTTACANTGTTTTGCCTCTCATCGCAAAAAATACCTTTTTGTGGGAATGAACCCCGGCCCCTTTGGCATGCTTCAGACAGCCGTTCCNTTTGGTGAAATTGCCGTCGTCCGGGATTGGCTCGGCATCGAAGAAATCCAGCAATCCCCTTCCCGCGTACATCCCAAGCGNCCGATTCAAGGCTTCGCCTGCACTCGCTCCGAAGTGAGCGGCAAACGGCTCTGGGGNCTTTTTCGAGAGCGCTTTGGCAANGCCACTGCCTTTTTCAANGACCATTTCGTGCTCAACTACTGTCCTCTGGCGTTTCTGGAATCTTCCGGACGCAACTTGACTCCCGACAAGTTACCTCGCGAATGTCGCCAGCAACTTCAGGCCATTTGTCAACACCATCTGCAGGAGGTTATTGGAATNCTCAAGCCCAAGGGGATCGTTGGAGTGGGNCGCTTTGCCTTTGNCCAATGTCNGGAAGCNNCNCNNGNAACCCAAGTGGCCGTTGCGCANATCCTTCACCCAAGTCCAGCCAGCCCNGCAGCCAACCGAGATTGGTCGGGNCAGGCCACTCGTCAGCTCNTGGNAGCCGGTGTTTGGTNANNTTNGGCCTGGGAACATTGATACGCCTNTANGGNCATCGGATTCTTNTGAAAAGCCCTCTNATNATTGNCCGTCGCGCGTTTGCTTGACCCTTTGGAGAGGGCAGCCGTAGCCTGAGGACGAAACTCATGAAGGAAACCCGGGGAATCCAGTTCAAAAACCAGCATCGTCCTGTCATTGGCATTGTCGGTGGTGGCCAGTTAGCCCGAATGCAAGCCATGGCTGCGGCACGTTTGGGCTGCATCATTCACACTATCGAAAAGACAGACGATTGCCCTGCTGCCAGTGTTGTGCAGAAACACCAGGTAGGCGATTGGAATGATCCACAAGTTCTCCTTCCATGGGCCGAAAGCTGTGACCTCATCACTCTCGAAAATGAATTTGTGGAAGCCTCGACGCTTCTCAAACTGGAAGAAGCCGGCCACCAGATACTCCCCACCGCTTCCACCATGGCAGTGGTTCAGGATAAATGGCACCAGAAAGAGCGGTTGAAAGAACAGGGTCTGGAAGTGCCCAACTTCAAGAAAGTCGATGAAGTTCAGGACCTGGTTGAATTTGGGCAAGAGCATGGCTGGCCCGTCGTTCTCAAAAAACGCAAACAAGGTTATGATGGCAAGGGGAATACCACGGTGCATTGTGCAGAGGCATCCGCAGAGGCATGGGAGCATCTAGGAGGGGCTCAAAACCCTCTTTTCGTCGAGGCCTTTTGTCCTTTCATCAAGGAACTCGCCATCATGGTCATCCGGACACCGAGTGGCCTTCAGGCAACCTATCCTGTGGTGGAAACCGAACAGAAGGATCATATTTGTCACACGGTGTGCGCCCCGGCACAAGTTGAGACTCCAGTGAAGGATAGAGCACAGGCTCTGGGCATTCGCGCCGTAGAGGCCGTCCATGGCATTGGATGCTTTGGCGTTGAAATGTTTCTCACTGCAAAAGGAGACCTTTTGATCAATGAACTGGCGCCTCGGGTACACAATTCCGGCCACTACACCATAGAAGCTTGCCCATGCTCACAATTCGAGAACCACATCCGAGCCATTCTGGATTGGCCTTTGGGATCGACAGACTTGGTGCGCCCAACAGCTACCATGGTCAATCTGTTGGGTAAGTCCGAGGGGCCAGCCATGCCCTCAGGGATGCTCGAGTGCCTCCAGGATCCTGAGACCCATCTTCACATCTACGGTAAAACACATTCAAAAAAGGGGCGAAAAATGGGACATCTCACACTTCTGGGAGAGGATCCTGAGGACATCAAGGTGCGTGCGATTGGGCTTGCTCAATCAGTCCAGTTTGGTCTGTAGAACAGGCCTGACCTCTTACCACTTTTTTCCTCCATTGGCTCTGAGTAAGCAGACAATGGTTCCTGCAATAAGAAGCTTGCCAAATTGCTTCTTTTGCATCAATTTATCTCATTCCATTCTATTTTGTTATGAATATGTCTCAATCTTCCCATCAAAGCGTCAGGCCTAAAGCTGGCTTTACGTTGATCGAGTTGCTCGTGGTGATTGCCATTATTGCCATTCTAGAGGGCATGCTACTGCCCGCGCTAAGCAAGGCCAAAGACAAAGCCAAAGGCATTCTGTGCATGAATAACACCAAACAACTCATGTTGGCCTGTCACATGTATACGGGTGATAACGAAGAAAGNTTTCCNAANACNNGACANGGNGGNGGNAGCGAAATCAACCAAGGATCTTGGGTGACAGGCTCCATGACTTGGACGGTATATGAAGCCAATACGAACATCCAATACCTGTTGGACCCACGGTATTCGAAGCTAGCGGCCTACTTTGCCAACGCTAAAAACCTTTTCAAATGCCCATCAGATGTATTTTTGAGTGCTGCTCAAAAGCGCGCCGGCTACACCGAACGGGTAAGGAGTATTTCCGGAAACATACGGATTGGGGATGACTCGAATGCTTGGGATACCGCTGCCTTCCCTCGTTATACAGCCAAAACCTCCGGACTGACTGATCCAGGCCCNTCCCAGACATGGGTTTACATGGACGAGCATCCAGATAGCATCAACGACGTAGGCAACTTCACGTATGAGCCTGGGGGCAATGGCTGGGTGGACGTTCCAGCGAATTACCATAATGGGGCTGCTGGAATCGCTTTTGCCGACGGCCATTCGGAAATTCATAAGTGGACTGGAGGTTTGGGTGGGGCGCCTTTTGTTATCCGACCCGCTGGGAGTGGAAGCTTAGGCGCCATTCGCGCATACTGCAGAGCTGACGCAGATGCTCTATGGTGGTCTCTGCGCACCCAGCGCAAGTCCAACATCANCGAACAGTGGATTCGTTCGAAATTNCGGTAATAGAANGCTTTACGATTTTTTAGTNTCAAGCCCGCCCCTNANAGGGGCGGGCTTTTTNGTGGCNCCNGGANTNATATANGCCCANGNAGNACCGAAAATAGTTTGAACAAAANNNNATTNANGGATAGGTTTTNCGTCCGTTTTNNAAAAAGACAGAGNGNCATGAAAANAACTTCAANAAATTCNTTNAAATCCACTCGAATTCAAGGTTTTACACTGATTGAATTGCTCGTGGTAATTGCCATTATCGCAATCCTAGCGGGCATGTTGTTACCTGCGCTGAGCAAGGCTAAGGAAAAGGCCAAAGGTATTCTATGCATGAACAACACCAAGCAACTCATGCTAGCCACGCACATGTATCTAGGAGACAACGAAGACAAGTTTCCCTCCTCCTGTCATGGGGGTGGCGTGGCAACCGGTGCTTGGGTAACCGGATGGTTGACCTGGGACTCCAGACAAGACAATACCAACCGTGCCTACGTCCTGGATCCAAAATTTTCAACTTTGGCTAGTTACTTCTCAAATGCTAGGAATATCTGGAAATGCCCATCGGACAATAAGGTGTCTGCGGCTCAGCGTCGTCTGGGTTGGACCGAACGCGTCAGAAGCATTTCTGGTAATATCCGCGTGGGCGTTTGCAAGAACAACGGAGGAGGGAGTGCCGCATGGGGGTGCCGCGACTACGTCACCGAAGTGGACAAAATGTCTGGCTTGAACAACCCTGGTCCCTCGCAAACCTGGGTCTATGCCGACGAACATCCTGATAGCATCAATGATGCAGGTTGTTTCCCTCCTGAACTGGAGCGTGGTAACCCATGGGTTGACCTACTGGCAAGCTACCACAATGGAGCTGCCGGCATTGCCTTTGCCGATGGGCATTCTGAAGTCCACAAATGGACCGCTTCCTCTTCCCAGGCAAATAACCCAGTTCGATTCAACTGGGTCAAACCAAACGCCAATGCCTCAGATCCGGATGTACTCTGGTTGGCCCGTCGAAATCAGCTGAAGGCAAACCATAGGGTTCCGGGTGCTCAATAAGATTGAGACACCCCTGTAGAGGTATTTCATGACTTCATCAAAGGCCTGTTCTCTTAGGAGAACAGGCCTTTNAGNTTTTAANNACNTCANGNGGCAGATCTCCATCNNCNNNGGAAACCGTTCNANTNCCACNATTCTGGATGCATTTTCAACTGCTCAATCAAAGCTTGATCTGCCTCTGGAAACTGAAATTGCCCCAGTGAATCTGGGGAAACCCAACGAAGAGCAGCACATTCGAGCGGTTCAGGGATCCCGCTGACCAGCTGGCAGTGAAAAAAGCGAATCCGCACGCATTTTTCAGGGTAGGCATGCTCCGCCTCGTGCAGCATGGGACCCACCAACACTTCGCATCCCAGTTCTTCCCTGATTTCGCGCAACAAGCAGGCCTCGTAGGTTTCCCCGNGCTCACGCTTACCTCCCGGGAATTCCCACAACCCCTCCAGATGGACACCAGGGGGGCGTTGGGCAATCAGAAGCCTGTCGGAGTCGAAAANAAGGGCTGCTGCCACTTCTATGGAGGCCTTGAATGGCATACCCAAAAAAGAGGCGACAATCATCTTTTGTCGCCTCCAAAATCATTTTTTTAGCAATCCGTCCTAGGGCGCCGCATCTTCAGGGACGGTCTCGACAGTCGCTTCGCTTTCCACGGGTGCCAGTTCCGGATGCTTCTTAAGCAAGGCCTCCCGACGGGTGCCAGCTTCGGTGCTGAAGCTAGTGGAAACCGTGGGCAAGAGAACNCGGTCATAAAGAGCGAGCGCNTTGGCAGCATCCCCGGCATCTTCGTGCAAACCGGCCTCGGCAAGATTCGATTGATAGGCAAGGAAACTGTTTGGATANGCCGTAGCCACTTGTTGGTANCCCTGTATGGCTTCCTGAGATTGATTGAGNGCTTCCTTGCAGGCAGCCNTACCGAANNNGGCACTACCANTNANCGAGGAATCACNAAATTGNNCNANAAANGACTGAAATTGCGCCAANGCTTGCTCGTAATCNCCTTGATCGAAATAGGCCTGAGCAGCAAAGAGCGTGGCTCGTCCAGATGCCGCCTTCCCGCTGTGAGCAGAAGCCACGGCCAACAATGCTGCAGGATCCTGAGGAGGCGCCTCCCCAGCGCTGGTTTGCGATGCCGGCTGGAAACGGGCCTCAAACAGAGCGTTGGAGGCAGATAGCTCTCCCTGCAGTGTAAAGTGGTTGGACAAATAAACCCCCAAAGCGAGGACTAAAACGGTTGCTCCACCCGTGTAGATCTTTTTTTGGTTGGTTTCAAACCAAGTCAATAAATCGAAGCTACTAATCGATTCTGAATCTGAACTCATAGAAGCGGTTATCTTTGGGATCCTGCAGAAAAAGGCAAGTGATAAATGTCCCATTTATATCCCGTTTCATTGGCTGTTTTACACCAACTCCCTCTCCTCAAGGACGGATTCTGGCACTTTTCAGCATGGCGAGGAACTCCTTGCGAGCATCTTGAACCAAGTCCCGTGGCCCGGTAAATTTCACGAAAATGGACCCCTTGGGAGACTCCAGAATGCCTGCCAACATGGAATAATTCGCCTTGGCCGTCTTGGGCCCGAACGGAGATCCGCTCATGAAAGTCCCTGAAGCACGTACAAGCGTCAAGGGCACCCCCTCGACGTCCATTTTTTCAGTCTGTGTCCCCAGCTGTTCCACTGGTTCCTTGAATTGCTTGTACCATCGCTGGATGTTGGCAGTCACTCCGCCGGCACCCCCTGGTCCAAAATGAAAGAAGACTACCTCTCCTGCATCCTGAATGCCTTCCCGCTTGACCGCAAACTGTGCCTTTCGCATCGATGAGCTGGGCTGGATCTTGACCCATGCCTTGGGTGCCTCGAACTGAGTGTCACTTACCTTGAAGGACAGGGTTTCGCCCGATTGGGCGAGCAAATGGGCGTATCCAAGCAACCAGACCGTCAGGATTCCAAGGACATGAAAAGGCGTGTTGGTTTTCATGTTTAAGGGCTTAAAGCCAAGCAGATCCTCAAGCAAGCCCAATATGGCGCAACTCTTGACCAAATGCATGATCGATCTCAAGCTTACAAGTCGTCCATGCCATGTGTCTCCTCCTGAGCCGGAATGGACCTTATTGCGATCACCATGGAACCACCAGTCACCATCAGACCATCCATCAAGGCCCTCTTGCTTGTATCCTTGATGGGATGGGTCACCTCCTGCGGACAAGGACTCGTCGAAAGAGAAGATTCAGGAGCAACCCGGCAACCATCCCCGAACCTGCAGGATCGTTCGGGAAAATTTTCGGCAGATCGGACCTTCGATCAATGGCTTAAGCAATGCCAAAACCTGCCTTCCAATCGCCTTCTCAAGGGAGCCATGCCGGAACGTTCACTGCTTCCCATTCAAGATCCGGAGAGCCTTACCCAGATGCTGGATTTGTTCATTGAACAACAGCTCAACGGTCCACTGAGTCAATCTGAAGCATGGGTGCGCCCGCTGGAAAGCAAGGAATCCTTTTTGAATCCATCCACGGCCTATTTTGAGAAAGGAGGAACTCCCTTCATGCCGTTTGCCATGAAACTGGCCCTCCCCCCTGACCACCGCGTCATGTTTCATGGAGATCTCCACGGAGATATTCATTCCCTCAACACCTGGTTGAGGCATCTGAACCAGGAGGGCGTTCTTGAGGGATTTCGTATCGCCTCCTCAAAGGATCACATGGTTTTTCTTGGTGACTACACCGACCGTGGTTCCTACGGCGTGGAGGTGATGTATGTCCTCATGCGACTCAAGGTGGAAAACCCGGATCAAGTCTGGATGGCTCGTGGCAATCATGAGGATATCCAATTGACCATGAATTATGGTTTTCTGAGAGAGGCCACTGCCAAGTATGGCCCAGCCTTTCCTATCAAACGCTTTTCCCGACTGTATGACTTTTTGCCAGTGGTCATCTACGTCGGCTCAGTGAATGATTTTGTTCAATGCAATCATGGTGGAGTGGAGCCAGGGTATGATCCTGAGGGGTTGTTGCGATCCAGCTTATCCATTGCCTTTGACCCATTGGGAAAACTCGAGCAGAAGGGTTTTCTGAACGCTCATCCACAAGCCAGGGCGCTGATGTCCGAAAGCGGGTGGTCGGTTGCCCAGGCAAATTACGCTGATTTCAAACCTCTCAGTCCGACGGTCCCAAAGGTCATCGGTTTCATGTGGAATGATTTCTCCATTTCCCGTGAGGAACCTCAACTATCGGTGGACCCCGGCAGAGCCTTTGTTTATGGCCATGCCCTGACATCGTTGATTTTGGATCAAGGGGATCCATCCGGCAAAAAGGTTCGATGCGTCTTCAGGGCTCATCAACATTCCAGTGTCAGCAACCCCATGATGCGCCGAATCATCCAGTCGGGAGGTGTTTTTCGACACTGGCAGGAAAGAGCCACCCCAAATGCCCGGGAAACCCCTGAATCGGTCAAAGGTCTTTCACTCGAAAAAGAGCGCGAAAGGGTTTTGGTCGATGGCGCCGTTTACACCTTCAACGTTTCGCCGGACAGCTATTACGGCGCTGGAAATCAATATGATTTTGATGCTTTTGGCAGGTTGCTCCTGAAGGCACGTTTTGAAGACTGGAAGCTTCAGGTCAATCAGCTGAAGGTTCAGCCTTAGAGGACGTCTCAACATCGATGGATTGGTAAAGACGAGCCAAAGGCAGCAGCAGGGCTTCGAGCTGATCGAGATAATCCTTCATCGGAATCGATTCTCGACGATCTCTAAGTTCGAAAACGGCTTGCTCCAGAGCATCCCGTTCCTTTTTCATTTCCGGGGAGAGACGGCTTTCAAGCTCACTTTCAACCAGATGGAACTGACTCGCGCGCCATCCATCAGGCTTTGCATCCTGAACAGCTCTCTTCACGGGCCGAACTCCCCGAAACCAATCCGCTGGGGTCCCTCTCTGGTCACCGGTATCATCCAGAAGGGCGTGCTCTGATACCAACCTCCCTTCAATTTCGTAAAATTCTCCCGTCTGCCGCGAGGCCATGATGAATGCCTCCAGGAGCGATGTTTGCCCGTCCTTGTCCAGGTCGGCTTCCTCACTCCCCAGGGCATGGACGAGGTAGGAACCAAATCGGGCAAAATTCAATTCAAAGCCATCGCGAGTTGCCGTCAGAATCACCCGTCCGGGACCGGAAAGTTCTTTGAGAAAGGGGGCTGATGCGGAGGTGGTATTGATCAGCGCCAGTGGGCGCTCAATGGGTTCAAACCAGGAGACCAAATCAAGATGTGAAATATCAGGCCCTTTGACGTTGAAGCGCGCCAGCTCACCGTCGTAGGTTCCATGTCCAATAAAGGCCACCCAGAGAGGCTTTTGCGTTTCCCGATTCAACTGCTGAACAAGTTCTGCGAATTGCCCCTTCACCCCTTCCCCCGGCGACTCGCCATGAATCTCTGGCCCCAGTGACCACACCTTGGCACCCGCTTGCTCACCCACATGGGCAAGGACTGAGGCCCACTGCGAGAAGAGGCTCTCATAGGTAGCCTCCCCGCCGGCACCAACCACAATCACCAAATCTGCTGAGTCAGCATTTTTTGGGACGGCCTCTGAGACTTCCTGAGCTCTTGAACAAAATCCCATCTCATGGGTCATCAGAAGCAAGAAGAGACTCCATCGAGCGTACCAGAAACTCGCTGAAAACATGGAATCAATTGGAATAGGCATCAGGCAAGACCTCCTTTTCTCCTGAGAAACCACTCGGTCAACAGCAGGCAAATGGCCAGCAAAAAGAGATAGGGTGTTTGCCAGATGGGGTTTGTCACCGCTTGCATGACGGGAGCACTTTCAAATTGCAGACCTCGAGCCCAATCGTCCAATTCGCTCTTGGCTAGGACACGCCCTCCGGTCTGATCGGCCAAGGACTGCAGCCAGGCACGGTGTGGAATGAGCGATTGAAACTCATCCGCATTGGGATCGTTGGTCCACCCAGATTCTTCTCGAGCCAGGATCTGACCCTCCGGCCCAGCGATCTCTACCGCCAGGTGGTAGGCACCCTCTTCGCGAGGAACGTATTGGGCCTGATACCATCCGGGCTCCTTCAAGCCGGGTTCCGCACTCAACTCGATACTGCGGGAAGCCGGAGTGGAAGCATTGGTATCGTTACTATTGTCGGCGCTCTCCTCTGCGGTCTGGGGAGTTTTTAAATGGGTCACCGTCAATCGCACATCGGCTTGGTCGACGGGGAGAAATTCATCGTTACGGACTGAAACTTCAATATCCATCGCAGGCCCTGCATCGATCATGACACGCTTGAGATCCACCTGCGTCTGCTTAGGCACATCAGCAATCAGTCCTCGGATCATTTGTCGCCATGCCTTGCCCAAATCACCAGACTGGGTCTGATCATGCATCTGCCAGCGCCATAAATCTCCAACGGCCATGGTCATCGTTCGTCCCGCACCAAAGCGCTGACTGACTAGGGCTGGGTAGGACTCTCCGGTTAAACGGTCCTTGGCCTCCATCAGAACCGATGCCCCGGGTTTGATCTCTTTGGCCAAATTGACCACTTTAAATTCGGGCATCGAAGCCAGCCGCTCGCGCTCCAGGGCTTCGGTGGATCGGAGACGAATCCACGGCTGCAACCACCCTTCACGCGTCAACTCGAGGGACACCCGTTCGATACCCTCAAGATCTCCATCGCCATCAAGATAAATCGGGAGCATTCTGCCGATAGGTGTTTGGTCATAATCTCCTCGATTCAAGGATTCATACCCCCCGAGCATCATCAGGCCACCTCCTCTTTCGGCAACAAAACGCTGAATCAGGCTCATTTGATCCTGAGTAAAGAAATCGGATTCCAGATCGTCTAACAGGATGGCGGTGTATCCAAACAAATCTTCGGCACGGCTGGGAAACCCACCCACCAATTCAGTTTCATCCCGAATGTTCAGTCGGGTAAAGACTGCCTGATCCATTTGCTCGGTAAACTCATCCTTGCGATCGAAACCACGATACAAAGGGTTGCTGGTTTCGCCCTGACGGCCTTTGAACTCAAATTTGGGAGCTTTGCGCGCAATACGAATCAAGCCGACAAGCTGCACCTGATCATCCTCTGCCAAAGAACGGTTGAGGAACTTATACTCCCAATTCGGGCGGCCCGACACATAAAGCAATCGATGAGGGTTGGCATCGCGCTGAACCACCACCATTCTCTGATTGTTCGCTTGGGTGGCTTCCTTGGCCGGCTCTCCTACAGCAAGGGGATCGGAAATCACTCGAGTCTCCAGTCGGTAGAAGGAAATACCCGGCTTGCTTGGATTGAATTGGAATCGCACGTTCAAGTCATCCTCAACATCGCTCACTGTCAAAAGCACCGATTCCATGGGCTCCATTTCCGTGGCGCTGGAGGATACGCCATCCTCGGAGTCAAAAGAAACTTCGTAAAGATCCACCGCGATGTCTTTGCCTGCATAACCCGAAGCATGCAAATCGGCCCGCAAGGTGACAGGCGCATCCTCAAAAGCAGTCTGCGTCACCGAAACCTGACGTATGGAAACATCTGGTGAGGATTGATCCGAACCGATGACCACCGGATACACAGGCGGTAGACCAGAAAAATCCAATGCACTCAAATCCATGTCTCCGGTCGTGTTGCCATCGCTGAGCAATAAAACACCAGCCAGTGGCTGCTGCTTGAACCGCGAAGCAATTTGGACCAAGGCGCCTCCGATGTTGCTGGCACTTCCATCGTAGGTCAGTTCCGAAAAATCCTTGAGCCCATGAAGACGAGCATCCATTCCATAACGCCTGACCTGGAATATGGAGTCCAGTTCGTCTCTCCAGGCTCCTGGCTCAGTAATCAGCAATGCGGTCAGTTCATCCCCTCGAGAACGACCCAAACCGGGATCCATGATACTCATGGACTGGCTGTTATCTCCAACAATGGCAATGAAGTTAGCCCCAGGCTCCGGTTTTCGCTCCGTCCACTGAGGCTCGAGGAGGGCCAGTGATAGAAGTAAGGCTGCCGCGACCTTCAAACTGACAAACATCAGAGTCCGAGGCCAAGACAGTCCGCTGCCTCGATAACTCCACAAAAGGAGTAAGACAAAGAAGACCAAGCTACCCAGCACATAAGGTAGCCAGGATGCATTGGAAAAGATGAGTTGCCCGGGTAGATCCATGAGCCGCCTAGTGAGGAGAAACTACCTGATTGGCGGCGCCTTGCAAATAATGTACTGCAACTAATTCGATGGAGATTCCTGCTCTCTCAGGGCGTGAGCAGCACGTTGATCCAGTATTTTCTGCGTGGGGCGATAGGTAGCCGCAAACGAGGCTCTGAAGGCTTCGAAAGTCCCTTCATCCAGATGGCGTCTGATGTCACGCATCAATGCCAAATACATGTGACTGTTATGAACACTGAGCATGCGTAGCCCGAGGATCTCATTGACATTCAGTAGATGTCGAAGGTAGGCACGCGTAAAGTGCTGGCAGGCGTAACAGTTACAATCTTCTTCTATGGGTCGCCAATCACGCTTGTTGTAACCGGCTTTGATACTGATGGTCCCTTCCTTGGTAAAAGCCGTCCCATTGCGGGCCACCCGGGTCGGCAGCACGCAATCAAACATGTCAACACCTCGAGCCACCAGTTCGACCAGCTGCGCAGGTGTCCCCAAACCCATGGCATAACGCGCCTTGTTTTCGGGAAGCAGAGGTTCGGTGAATTCGACCGCTTTCATCATCTCAGGTTCTGGCTCGCCCACGCTTACTCCGCCAATCGCGTATCCATCAAAATCCATCTTGCACAGGGCCTGCGCACACGACTCCCGAATCTCCGGGTGGCTACCACCTTGCACAATGCCAAAAACCTGCTGTCCAACCGCCCTGGGTTGCTCAAGGCATGCTGCAGCCCAGCGCAAGGTGCGGTCCACCGCCTCCTTCATTTCTCCCTCTGGCGCATCATGGGCCGGACACTGGTCAAAGGCCATGGCGATATCAGATCCCAGTTGTCGTTGGATGGCCATAGCCTCCTTGGGCCCCAGAAACAGAGTCGATCCGTCCAAGTGTGACTTGAAGGCCACACCTTCCTGACTGACCTGCCTGATTTTGGCCAGACTGAATACCTGAAAACCACCACTGTCGGTGAGTATCGGCAGATCCCAGTTCATGAACCGATGCAAACCACCTGCCTCCTGCATGATGTCCATTCCAGGCCTTAGCGCCAGATGATAGGTATTTCCCAGCACGATTTGGGAACCCATTTCCAATAATTCCCTGGGATCCAAGGCCTTGACACTGGCTTGCGTGCCTACTGGCATGAAAACGGGCGTTTCAATAACTCCATGTGCAGTGGCCAATCGACCACGCCTGGCCCGACTGCTGGGGTCCTTTTTTAACAGGGTAAACATGAAGCAGGAATGCTGAACCTTCGATCGAGTGGCAGCCAGTCCTTTTCGGAAATGGGCTGGCTGACCCAAACAAGAAACCGGTTGGAAGATCTACAGACTGGGAAACGACGACTCAAAACTTGCGACCTAACGCCCAGACTTGACGTTCATGGAAAGAATGCTGCTTCCATGAGTCACCCAACCAGATCCACCCACGATAATGCGCTTGCATGGCATACCTGTCTTGGGATCGTGGGTCAAAGGATCATCACTCATCTTCTGCTCCACTTCGAAGCGCCGAGATTTTTGCCCTTTTTTCTGAGGAATGGTTTCGTAAACGTAGGTGGCCATGAGGTGTAAAACGGTGCAATAAGATCCTTCTTCATTCCAATCTAGCGCTAGATTGTCAAGAATCGAACCAAATCCATGGAAAGCATTCTGGCAAAAAGATACCCATAGCGTCAGGAATTACCGCGGAGCCGGAGGTTTGACTTTGGCACTTCGATTACTTGCGAGGTTGAATCCGTCCCCCACAAAAGGTCATGCTGGAGAGACCGATGCGTGAGCTGATTCATCAAACCATCCAACGCTTTGAAGCCGCAGGAATCTCTTCCCCCGAAATCAATGCGCGCATGATCTGGGCCCATGTGATGGGATTGGAAACGTGGGAGCTGACCCTCCGCAAGCAGGAACCCGACGAAGATCAGCGAAAGATTGCCGAATCATTGATTTCGGCGAGAGAAAAGCGAATTCCGCTTCAGCATCTGCTGGGATCCGTCGGCTTCTGTGGTCTGCAGCTGGATGTTTGCTCCGAGGTATTGATTCCTCGACCCGAAACCGAGTTACTGGTCGAAACAGCGTTGAAGATCGCCCAAGAGATGGATCATGCCGATCTCAGATGTCTGGACATGGCGACTGGAAGCGGATGCATCGCCCTGTCATTGGCAGAGGCATTACCAGAGTCAACCATAGTTGGAGTGGATCTTTCCAATGATGCGCTGAAATGGGCCAAGCATAATGCGGAAAAAAATCGTCTTTCAAACAGGGTAAATTGGGTGTGCTCGGATCTTTGGGAGTCGCTGACACCTGGTCAGGAGAAATGGGATATCGTCACTTGCAACCCTCCCTATATCGCGACTCATGAAATCCAGACCCTTGAGCCCGAAGTGCGCGATCACGACCCTGTATTGGCTTTGGATGGCGGAGTCGACGGTCTTGACTTTTACCGCCGAATTGCCAGCGAAGCCGTGCCCTTCATGAGACCCGCTGGCAAGCTGATCCTGGAATGTGGCATGGGGCAGGCTTCTTCTATCATCCAGATTTTTATTTCCGCATCCTGGTTTGCGAATGAGATCATTCAAGATTACAATAGGACGGATCGAATCATTGTTTTTTCACCTTTGCATGAATCCTCCCACCCGTAAGTTTATCAGTCCGAATCATGGATAGCTTCTTGATCCAAGGTGGTCGCCCGCTTTGCGGAGACATCGAAATCAGTGGGTCCAAAAATGCCGTCCTGCCCATTTTGGCAGCCACGCTTCTCACCCGCGAGACATGCATCATACGGAAGGTACCTGATCTCAGTGACGTGCACTTCATGGGAAAAATCCTTCGATCCCTCGGAGCGGATTTCACCTATGAGCATGGGGTCGTGACCCTTCAGGCGAAACGTTTGAAAGCTCGGGGTGATTATGATCTGATCCGTAAAATGCGAGGCTCGATCTGCATATTGGGGCCATTGCTGGCTCGCAGCGGAAAGGCCAGCGTATCGATGCCCGGTGGCTGCGTCATCGGCACACGCCCTATTGACTTGCACCTCAAGGGCCTCAAGGCATTGGCTGCAGAGATTCACATTCAAGAAGGCTACGTTCACGCCAAGGCGGGACGTCTGCAAGGTGCCGAGGTTTTTCTTGGAGGAAGAGTTGGCCCAACCGTTCTTGGGACTGCCAACATCATGATGGCCGCCACACTTGCCGAAGGAGTGACGGTCATCGAGAGTGCCGCCTGCGAACCTGAAATCACAGATTTGGCCCACTTCCTAATCGCCATGGGGGCCAAGATAGAAGGTGCTGGCTCCCCCAGAATGGTCATCACAGGAGTCGATCGACTTCATGGGGCAGAGCACGAAGTGATCCCTGATCGCATCGAGGCCGCTACCTACGCGATGGCTGCGGCTGCCACCAATGGGGAAGTCACCCTGCATCACATGAGGTGCGACCACCTTGCCGCTGTTTTGGACAAACTCAAGGAAGCGGGCGTCCGAATGGAAGCGCGTGGCACATCACTCAAAATTTTACCGGGGGGAGAGATCAACGCCGTCGACGTGAGCACTCAACCCTACACTGGCTTTCCCACCGATGCACAAGCTCAACTCATGGCCTTGATGCTCAAGGCGGCAGGGCTGAGCATCATCACAGAGCGTATCTTTGAGTCTCGTTTCATGCATGCGAACGAATTGGCTCGGCTGGGCGCGGATATTGCAATCGAAGGTCCCAGTGCGATTATTCGCGGGGGGCTTCCACTAAGTGGAGCTGAGGTGATGGCCAGTGACCTTCGGGCATCAGCTGCGCTTGTGATTGCTGGCTTGATGTGCCCAGGACGCACCCAAGTCAATCGCATCTATCATCTGGATCGAGGCTATGAGGGCATGGACCAAAAGCTCAGAAGCCTCGGGGCAAAAGTCAAACGAGTGAAGGAACGTTAAATGAATGCTAAAGTTGCTGCGGTTGGGATATTTTTAATCGTTGGAACCGTTGGGACACGGATGATCGTCTTCATGAAAGAAGCAGATCGCCAACTCACCAAGGATGCAGGAGGTGAGGCCTATTACAGTGCTGACTTGCCCCCGGACACGGTTGAAGAGGCCATACCAGAAGACTTACCCGGAATGCCACCCAGCTTGCAGCCGGCACTTGATTTGGTTTTGAAAAAAGATGCTGCCGCACTCAAGGCATGGATCCAGCAATACCGCCCCTACCTCAGGGACCCTAAATTGTCCGAAATAGAACTGGAGTATGTGAAAAAGGTGGGCAGAAAGGACCCTGCTCAAGCACGCAAGACCTTTGCCGAAATCGATCAGCGCAACGGCCCAGATTCCCCCCTTCGTTCTCGCATTGATCAACTGGCCAACACCTACCGATAAGGGTAAAACAGTGTTGACCTCCCTCAATAGCCTGATTTAATACGCCGCAACTTGTCTGAAACTGCGGTTTGCAGGCACTGTCTTAAACGGAGTGGATGCCAGATGTTCGGCATCCCGAGCCGGACAGAGCCAATGGCTAAGAGAATAGAGAACAGGAAAGATTCCAACTCGATTTTCTGGGTCCAAGAGATCGCACCATCTCATGCGAGTTGTATTATGCATGAAGTTTATTGCCCCGAGTGTCGCACCCGACGCGGCATGATCCGTGAGGAAGAAAAGATCATCCAAAAGGATCGTAAAATTCTCAAAGGACGCTGTTCTACCTGTCACACTTCCATCACCAAGATTGTGGATGCCAAACTCCAGCTCAGCCCCCTGAGCCGATAGGGCCGAAAGCGGCCTATGACTGGATAAACCCCTCATTTCTTTCCCTCCAGCATTTGGGATCGTAGTCAACACCTCACTGGCCATTCCACGCCAGGACAGCCATAAGTCCTCGAGGAGCAACTCCTTCCGCTTGGCACGGATGCGGATCGGTGGTTGCTTTTCGTTGCTGATCCTCTAATTTCGATTGAGGCTCCTCTGAGCCGAAGACGCATGTTTGTACCACGCATGACGCATCACCCAACAACGCTCCGTGGCTTTGTCAGGAAACTTCCAGTTGGCATCTGCCAATTGGCGATGGTGGTGTTTATGAGCTTGCCAACCAGTCTGTGGTCGGCTGAAACCAGGGTCTCACTTTGGACCACCAAAACAGCTGTCGCACCCGGTGGCACGGCGACTGCGGCCATTGTTTTTGAGCTCAAGGAAGGGTGGCATACCTATTGGCGCAATGGCGGAGATGCCGCGCAACCCCCCTCTCTTGCTTGGCATCTGCCCCCGGGAGTAGAGACGGGTCCTATCCAATGGCCTTTGCCCGAAAAAGAAGTGGTTTCAGGACTGACTTCTTACAGTTATCATGAAGAGGTTCTTCTTCTGGTTCCCCTGCAATTCGATGCTTCTCTCAAGCCCGGGCAGGTCAACCTGCAATGCCAGGTGAACTGGCTGGAATGTCAGGAAACCTGTGTTCCTCGCCAAGCCAAAGTTCTGGGCACTATCGAGATTTCATTGGAGGAGAAGGCTTCCGATGAGGCCCCCTTGATCCAAAGGTCGGCAGATCTGGTTCCAGAGATCGACAACGCGCTACCCCTCCGAGCGGATTGGTCCAAAACGCTGGCCGAAGATGAACGCATTCTGACTCTGGAGCTGGATCCTCAAAGTGGCTTTCGTTGGCTGGACTTTTACCCCCATGAGAATGACTCGTTTGAACTGGGTGGCGCCTCTACCCTCCTGCCGAATCGTACCGAAGCCATTCGGCTGGAGAAAAACGTTCTCAACTGGGAAGACTCCTGGCCCGCCCAAATCTCAGGGGTCGCTCTCCTGATCGATGCTGATGAAAAGCCATGGACCAGGGAAACGACCATCGTTCTGGGAGGAAGTTTTCCTCAAACGGAAAAAACGACGGACTCAACGCAGGCAGCAACGCTCCCTTCAAACAAAACACCTCAAAGGCCATCGATGCTGCTCATGCTGGGCTTTGCGCTTTTAGGTGGCATGATCCTCAACCTCATGCCCTGTGTATTGCCCGTGATTTCCCTCAAGATTTTGGGCTTTGTGGAGCAGGGAGCTGAAGATCGCAAAAAGGTATTTCAAATGGGGCTGCTTTACGGGTTAGGAGTGCTGGTCTCCTTCTGGGCTCTAGCTTCCATCGTCATCGCCATCCAATCCACAGGTCAGTCCGCCAATTGGGGCATGCAGTTTCAAAACCCACAATTTCTCCTACTCATGACCATTCTCCTGACCTTGATTGCCCTTAATTTTTTTGGGGTCTTCGAAATTACGGGTGGATCCCTGACAGGAGTGGCCTCTCGACTGGGTGGTGGCCATGGGCGGGGCGGCGCCTTTGCCAACGGTGTTCTGGCGACCATCCTGGCGACCCCCTGCACGGCTCCTTTCCTGGGCACTGCACTTGGATTTGCCTTCACCCAGCCTCCAACAGGCATTCTTTTGATGTTTACCACCATCGGAGTAGGTCTCGCGTTGCCTTACGTCGCTTTGAGCTGGAATCCAGGCTGGCTTCAGATATTACCCCGCCCGGGCGCATGGATGACACGTTTCAAGGTTTTCATGGGTTTTCCCATGCTTGGCACGGTGGTCTGGCTTTATTCGATCGCCCGACTGCACTTTGGGCCTGGTGGAGACCTATGGCTGGGCCTCTGTCTGGTTTCCATCGCCCTTTTGGCATGGATTTACGGGGAATGCATTCAGAAGGCAAGGGGTCGAAAGGGATGGGCATGGGGTGCTCTTCTAGCAGGGATTCTCGTCACCTATGGGTGGATCCTGGAACATGAATTGAATTGGCGTCAACCCGCCCTCAAAGACGGCGAAAACACCCCTTCCGATGCCACCCTCATCTCAGGCAAAAACGGCATCCAGTGGATGGCATGGTCCGAAGCAGCGGTGATTCAAGCCCAGCAAAAAGGGCAAGTGGTATTGGTAGACTTCACCGCAAAGTGGTGCCCCAATTGTCAGGTGAACAAAAAAACCAGCATCGAAATTCCCTCAGTTAAAGAAAAACTAGAGTCGATCGGCGGCCTTACCATGAGGGGGGACTACACTTTCCAGGATAGGAGGATTACCCAAAAGCTGAAGGAACATGGTCGCATCGGGGTGCCACTGGTCTTGGTCTACCCACCTTCGGAGGGTGCAGAGCCCATCGTTTTGCCTGAATTGCTGACCCCATCCATCGTTCTCAAAGCACTGGATGAAGCATCTGGCAGCGCGATGGTCCCGATCGATGGCTGAAACATTCACTGCGCTGTCCAGCCACCATCTACAGAGAACATGCTTCCGGTGACATAACTGGCCCCGGGACTGGCCAGAAAAATAGCAACCCCTTGGATTTCTTCCAAACGCCCCCAGCGTTTCAAGGCCGTGGCTCCCACGATGAAGCGTTTCCCTTCTTCAGTATCGGCAATAGGCACATTCATTTCCGTTAGAAAAGGCCCAGGGCAAATGGCATTGACGGTGATTCCCTGGTCAGCCAGCTCAAGGGCCAAAGATCGTGTCATCTGAACCACTGCTCCTTTACTGGAGGCATAAGGGGTTCGGTTGGCAACCCCGACCAACCCCAGAGCACTGGCCAGCTGAATGATTCGACCATAGCCCGCTTGTTTCATAACCGGCACGACTGCGCGAGAGACCATCCATGTACCGGTCACATTAATCTCCATAACCTCTCTGAATTCTTCAGCCTTCAGCGTATCAATGGGGCCTCTGATATTGATACCAGCACTATTGATCAAGACATCCACCCGCCCGAACTGTTCGACCACGTGATCCACCATGGATTGAGTCTGCTTTTCATGGGTTACATCAGCCTGATAGCCGATGGCTTTTACGCCTCGCGTGGAGGCAATGTGAGCTGCAGCAGCTTCGGCCTCATCGCCGTGGCGACTCACAAGAACCACGTTGGCTCCCGCAGAAGCCAAGCCATCTGCCATGGCGAATCCCAGACCTTTGGAACCTCCTGTGATCATGGCCAAATGACCATCCATACGAAATTGCCCAATACCAGGGAGGGCGGCATTTTGTTCTTTCATATCATCCAGCTTCGTGAAAACCCATCGACTGCCTCGCGTATTGAAAGCAGGCTCGCACATTGGCCTCCTCGTAGGCCAGACGTTCAGGGTCCGTTTTTTGCGATACGCTTGGCAAGGCGGCCGCCGCATCCTGACCTTTTTGCTGGACCTGTTTCCAAACCCAGGCCAGGTCCCTCGCAGGCAGCTCTTCCATCGTGATCCAGAAATCAGACTCCAAGACAGGTACCTTGAGTGGATCTCGTGTGATCATCTCCAGGTTGAACTGAATATGCGGAGAGCTTTGGAGGCACCGATCACAGAGCGCATTCAGATTGAGTATCCCCTGGCCAAGCGGCACTTCACTGAGAAGGAACCCCGACTCATAGGGAGCAAGCCCCATGTCCTTAAGATGGGTCGTCATCACATAAGGGGCCAGGCTCTCCAACTGCTGGTGTGGATCTTCAAGCAATGAAAGATTGTTCCCAAAATCAAAACAAACTCCTACGTATTCACTGCTCAAATGTTCAAGCCAGTTCAGTTGCTCAGCGGTTCTCCAGTCCTTGTGGTTTTCCACAGCCAACCGGACCCGATGGCGGCGCATCACCGGTTCGGCTCTTTCCAGCGCTGCGAGGGAGTCTTTTTGAAACGCTTGCCAGGATGCGATCGATTTGAAAGTCTCATACCGTCTTCCCCCCAGACAAACAGCTCGGAGAACACTCGCACCTGCCTCCTTGGCGCGCTGCACAGAGGCCTCGAAAGCAGCCAACTGATCCTCCGATCGCGGTAAGCCAATCTGACCTTCCAATGCGATACCCAGGGACTCACGCTTCTCCCTTACCTTCCCGGCAAAGTCCCGAGTCCAGCCTCGCACGCCTATTTGAAGACATCCGGCCCCGAGTGACTGGCAATGGCCCAAGACATCCAGGGCGTTCTTCCAAGCGGGAAACTGATCCGAATAAAAACGATCACTTCGGCGATAGGATGCGATCGAGAGTCCTAATTTGCGGTGACGTTGTATGGCCTGGAGAGGAGCGTTGGCCCCCACCAGGAAAGTTCCCATGGCACTCACTTGGCGGATAAAGTGTCTTCGATTCATCGCACTTTTGTGAAGAGGGGTTCCATCACGGGCTCGGTCACACCAAAGGCATGTGCCTTGGGGTAATCACTATTTCAGGAACCGTGGCTCGAGCAGGCAATTTTGCTACGGTGACCACCATGGCCGCGATGTCCTCAGGTTGCAGCATTCTGGCTCGCTGTTCGGGAGAAGGAGGGACGGGACGTTTTTCAAGAATGGGTGTCTCCGTCTCACCCGGGTAAATATTGGTCACACTCACTCCCTCGGGGAGCACCTCAGCATTGGCGACATGCCCAATAGCACTCTGGGCATACTTCGAAGCGCAGTAGGGTAGTCCGGCCAAACCCAGGGGCCGCAATCCCGCAAGGGAGACGACATTGACGATCAATCCTCGTTTTCGCGACCGCATGGACGGGAGAACCGCTTCCATGCAATAGTAAGCACCTAGTGCGTTGACATCCATCACCTGCGCCATACTTTCCGGAGCCATGTCAGCAAAGGTTCTCTTAGGGACATTCATTCCCGCACTGTAGACGAGAAGATCGATCTCTCCCCAAAGATGTTGCACCTGCTGAACCATGGCAGCTACCTGGTCTCGATCGGTCGCATCACAGCGCAGGCTCTGGATCTTTCCTGTCGTTGAAGGATCTGCATTCCAATCGGCGGGCGCAACCGGATTTCGAGAGGCAAGCATCACCCGCATCCCTTCATTGGCCAATGCCTTGCCCACTCCCAATCCGATACCTGAACTCCCACCCACCACCAGAGCAACTTGATCTATAAGGGATTCCATGAGACCGGTATAGGGGCTGGGCTCTTTTTGAGCAACTGAACAATCTTCCAAAAATTTTCGACTTAGCTTTCTTGTGGGGGAGCGGAATGGGATCCTGACCAAGGGTCTCTTGACCCTTGAGCCGGCATAAGTCAGATTGCAACCATGGATTTTACGTATTTTGGACACGCCTGCTTTGCAGTGGAAACAGGGGGACGGAGATTGCACTTACCCAAGATCCTTACCGCAGCGTCCTTATTCAACAGAGCAACCCAAGTTTGACATCCTATCATGAATTCCAAAACAATTACTCTCGGACACTCCCCGGACCCGGATGATGCCTTCATGTTCTATGCATTGGCCAAAGATCTCATTCCAAGCCATGGTCTTGAATTCCAACACATCCTTCAGGATATCCAAACGCTCAATGAGCGAGCTACCAGGGGGGAGTTGGATGTCAGCGCCATCAGCATCCATGCCTATGCCTATGTCAGCGATCAGTATGCTTTGTTGCCCAGCGGAGCCAGTATGGGAGATGGCTACGGCCCCATGCTTGTCGCCAAAAAAAAATGGACCCTTCAGGACATGCTGCATTGCAAAATCGCGGTCCCGGGAGAGATGACCAGTGCTTTTCTGGCATTACAACTCCGATTGGGTGTACCTGCTTCAGAGCTGAACTACAGGGTGGTTCCTTTCGACCAGATATTTCAGGCAGTCTCAAGCGACCAAGCTGACGTAGGGCTGATCATTCACGAGGGACAACTGACGTTTCAGGATCAGGGTCTTGTTTTGTGCGAAGACCTCGGTGTCTGGTGGGGAAGCGAAAACGAAGGGTTGCCCCTGCCACTTGGAGGCAATGTAATTCACAAGCGCTTTACCCCTGATGATCGAAAGTTTATCTCTGATTTATTGACCCAGAGTATTCAATACAGTCTCGATCATCGTCCCGAAGCCGTGGAACATGCACTGCAATATGCCAGAGACATGGGTAGAGATCTTGCCGACCGATTTGTTGGCATGTATGTCAATGACTGGACACTCGATTACGGTGAAAAAGGCCGTGAAACGATTCGACGTTTCCTGGGAAGGGCCTTTGACATGGGGCTCATTCCCCACCGCCAGGAACTGGAATTTGTGTCCTGAGCAAGGTGCACCCTCCAAAGAGCAAATCAGGTCATGAGCCACCCGAAGACATCATCCCTGATTTCACCGTCACTTTTGAGGCGACTCGAGCAGCTGTCGTTTCTCTGCCGCAAGCGAGCGCGCAGTTCCCACAAGGGCGAGCGTAAAAGCCTTGCCAGAGGTCAATCGGTAGAGTTTGCCGACCATCGCAACTATGTTCCTGGAGATGACCTGAGGTATTTGGATTGGAATCTCTTCGGAAGGCTCGATCGCTTGTTTCTCAAGACTTATGAGGAGGAGCGGGAATTGCCTCTCCACCTTTTTTTGGATGGCAGTCGCTCCATGGATTTTGGCGAACCCTCCAAATTCAGGGTAGCCCAGAAGATCGCAGCAGCCATGGGGGTGGTGGCCCTCTCAGGCTATGACCGCTTGCTCCTGAACGTCTTTCCCGAAAACCAGGAGTCGGCACTTCATCGTCATGCTCTCGGTCAGCTCAGGGGAAAGTCCTCGATACCCACACTTCTGGAGCATCTCTCACACCTTACCATAGGGGAAGGGTCTTCACTCAATCAGGTTCTTCAACAGGAAGCCCAACGCTGCAAAACTCAGGGAACCGTCATCATTCTGAGTGATTTCATGGATGCCAGAGGTTACGAGAAGGGGCTCAAGGCGTGGTGTGGCAAGGGCATGGAAGTGCATGCCTTCATGATTCTTTCACCTGAGGAATTAGAACCTACATTGCGGGGCGATCTACGCCTGGTGGATTGCGAAGATGGCACTTCCCGAGAAGTGACCTTCGGCCGGCATCGGCTCAAGGCATACAAGGCAACCTTGCAGCGTTATCTCGAACAAATCACATCCTTCTGTCAACGCCATGGCATCGGATTTCACCTCGTGCCCACCAACACCGATCTGGAAAGCTGGCTGATGGCCGATCTCCGCAAGGCCATGCTTTGGCAATGAAGTCCACTCGACGATGTCCTTCCTCTACCCTACAGCCTTTTGGTTTGCACTGACCTTGCCCGTGGTGGTGGCGTGCTACCTCCTGAAAAGACGGCGCAAGACCGAGCTAGTACCTGCCTCCCTGCTCTGGAATCGCTTTTTGGCAGAAAACCAGGCCAATGCCCCATTTCAAAAACTCAAACGCCACACCCTTCTCATTCTTCAGCTCTGTATGCTGCTTCTGGCCATTTTGGCCTTATCGGCACCTTTTTTCCGTACCCATCGTTTTGCCAGCGAAATGCTCATCGTGCTGATCGACACCTCGGCTTCCATGCAATCCACCGACGTCGCACCTTCCCGCATGCACCAGGCACATGAAGCCGTGGAGGAGCTCATTGCCACCATGGATGGCAATGATCAGATGATGCTCATAGCCGCAGGCAATCCAACGCGTGTCATCCAATCAGCCACCTCCAGTCATGCGGATCTCCGTCGGGCATTGAAGCATCTGCAGTCAACCGACACGGCTACCAGACTCTCTGAAGGGCTCAAACTGGCCGCGACGCTTGCCGAAGGAATCGACCATGTGCAAATCCATCTCTTTACCGATGGAGCTGTCAGTGACTTGACGGACACAACACTCTCAGGAATCGATCTGGTCTACCATCCTCTGGGAACCCGTGGGAACAACGTGGGTATTGTTTCCATGGATATTCGCCCCAATCCTGACGACGTTTCCAGCAGGGCCATCTTTACCTCCATTGCCAATTATTCGAATGCATCGAAAAATCTGATTCTCGAACTTCGATTCGAAGATCAACTCCTGGAAGCACGTGCAATGACCATCGAAGCCGGTGCCACCTCTTCTGTAAACTTCATCGCCCCACAGGAGAGAGCGGGGGTGTTCGATGTCTCCTTCCAAACCGATGATGATCTGGCAATGGACAACCAGGCCGCCAAAGTCAGCCTCATGCCTCAGCCAATTCGCGTCTTACTCGTCACTTCAGGGAACCGCTTTCTGGAACGAGCCATCGCCTCGGCACCGCAAGTGGAACTGGCCGTTACCAGCCAGTGGGAACCATCAGCCGCCGAAGCGGACATTGTCATATTGGATGACATTGAACCGGAAAGGCTTCCTGATCAAAACCTCATGGCCATCCATGTGTTTCCCGATGCCTGGTTCGATGAAGTAAAAGAGATCCTCAATCCTGCCATCGTTGACTGGCAGTCCACCCACCCACTCATGCGTTTCAGTCAGATGGAAGGCGTGAGTATCGCATCCACTGGGGGCGTGCTTACCCCTCCGTGGGCCATGCCCGTGGTGGAATCGGCTCAATCTCCGCTGATTCTGGCAGGAGAGGATCAGGGACGACGGGTGGTTTGGCTGGGTTTTCGACCCCTGGATTCCACCTGGCCTCTGAGAGTTTCCTTCCCCATTTTCATTCAGAATGCGATGCAGTGGCTTCACCCCGGTGAAGCGTATGCAGAGCGCTCCAACATTCAAACTGGAGAGGCCTTGATCATTCCACTGAATGCCGAAACCGGAAGTCCTGAAATCCTTCCACCCAACCAGCCTTGGCAACCCCACCAACGAGAAGACATGGATCGTCAATGGATTTACAACGAAACCTCCAAACAAGGCATCTATCGATTTCGGCAGGGGCAACGCAGCGAAGTCTTTTCCACCAACTTGCTGGACCCATCGGAAAGCGATAATGGGCCAAGGGAAACACTGCAGCTAGGCAATTACGGCCAAATGGAACCCACTCGCCAAGAGCGTGCACAACTCCAATCCTGGCGATGGATTCTACTGGTAGCTCTTGGCATTCTGATGCTGGAGTGGTTCATCTACCACAAACGCTCAGCCTGACATGAAAGATCCTCAACCTACCATGCACCCCATCTGGCGCCTGGTTCATTCAGGGGGCGGAGGTGCCTTTTTTCTGGCTCTATGGCTCGTTGCCTGCGATGCCTTTCAAGACCCATCTGGCCCCAGTCTGACGATCTACACATCGCAGGATCAAGTGTATGCCGAACCCATTTTCAAGGCTTTTGAGGAGACCTCGGGCATCCGAGTCAAGGCGCTTTACGATCACGAATCGGTTAAAAGTATGGGGTTGGCCAAGCGACTGGTTGCAGAAAAAGGCCATCCGATATGTGATCTCTTCTGGAGCAACGAATCACTGACCATGCGGCAGCTTCTCGAAAAAGGAGTCATCCACTCCCTTGAGTCTTTTGGTTACCGCTCTCGAGTCATGATCATCAATACTCGAGCCATGACTCCAGACAAGGCTCCCGCCACCCTCCTTGAATGGGCCGAACCTCAGTGGCGGAATCGTTGCGTCATGGCCTACCCTTTGTTTGGAACGACCGCAACGCACATGCTGGCTCTCAGACAAAAATGGGGTGATGAAGCCTGGTCTCATTGGTGCCAGAAACTGGCAGACAATGGCCTGCGAACAGTCGATGGCAATTCGGCGGTGGTTCAAATGGTCGGACGGGGCGATGCATGGATCGGGTTGACGGACTCCGATGATCTTGCGGTCGGGCTGCGTCAGGGGCTACCCCTGGTTTCCATACCCCTGAATCAGGAATTATGCCCCATCGTCAATAGCGTGGGATGGGTACAAGGACGAGATCATGGAGCACTTGTCGACTCCTTTGTGTCTTTCCTCAAAGCACCTACAACCCTGCAAGCCATGGTCGAACAATCAGCCCTGGTCAGCCAGGGTCCTCCTCCGGAAGATGCCCCCTGGCTCAAGCCGACTTGGGAGCCGCTACTCAAAGACGCCAGCACAGGGTTGGATCAAATGAAGCATTTTTTCATGCCATGACATGCTAACCGATTCGATTCAAAACTCCATGGTGCTGATCATCTGGGTCTGTATACTTACGACCCTGATCGGACTCCTGACAGGTCTGGGAAGCCTCTTCGCAAACAAAGGGTTCCAGAAAACCATTGTCCTCTCGGCAATCCTTCAATTGGTCCTACCTCCCTTTTTTGTCATCAGCTGGTGGATGCAGCGCTTAGGTGGGAGTGATGGATGGAACCTGTATTCCATGAGCGGAGCCATATGGCTCTGCACTCTTCTTTATTGGCCGATCCCATTCTTCCTCATCAGGGGTTGTTTGCAGCAAGTGGATCGTTGCTTATTGGAATCAGAACCGCTGCTCAGAGGCATGGCTCTGGTTCGCCATGCCCTCTGGCCATCCTTGTGGCAACCCCTTTGCGTGGGCATCGGGCTGGTGGCTCTACTGACCCTTAACCAGTTGAGTATTCCTTCCCTGCTTCAAGTGCGCACATGGTCCTCGGACCTGCTAATCCAATTCAGCGCCACCCTGGACTGGCGGTCTACCCAAAGCAGCCTGATAGGCCTGGTCACCATCACCGTTCTTCTTTTGTGGGTTTTGCGATTTCGAAAACTCGATTCACCACAGCCCTACCCGGAGGATCCTGAGAGGCTGTGGGTCCGTGATTCTTTTTCCCCGGTCATGAAATGGCTGCTTCTCGCAGGCACCTGTTTGTGGGTGGGTCTGATCACCCTTTTTCCATTGGTGGATTTCCTTGGATCCATTTCGCATTGGAAAGCATCCATCGCGGCCATATCAGCAGGTCAGCGAGCCGTAAGCACCAGTCTCATGATGGCAGCCTTCACTGCCAGCTTCGGTCTATTCCTTGGATGGTCCATGAGACATGTGTCCATCACCCGCTTGGGTTGGATCCTACTCCTGCTTCCAGGAAGCATCCTCGGTGTCATGGGTCTAAGTCTCATTCAAAGATGGGGTATCTCCCAGGAGACATGGGGCCTGACCGGGTGTCTTGCCGCCCTCACGCTGCGCTATGGTATTCTGGGTTGGGCCGGCTCGCGGCTCGCACACCAGCAACTCGACCGTTCCATCAAGGATTTGAGTCTTTTGGAAATGACATCGGCTTACCAACGCTTCCGCCATGCCACTCTTCCTCAATCGGGATGGATCTTGGGACTTGCATGGTATGGCATGTTCCTACTTTGCCTATGGGATGCGGAGACCCTTCTGTTTCTAATTCCACCGGGAGAGGAAACCCTTTCCTTGAGAATTTTCAATTTACTCCATTATGGACACACCAGCCAGGTAGATGGCCTTCTCATCGCAGTCATTCTTTTGGCGATACTCCCCACGGCAGCCACTGGATTAGGTCATGTTTTGAAACGTCGATGGTTCGTGGGCCCAACTGCTTTGGTGTGGATAAGTGCCTCTTTGGCAGGGTGGCTCCTTGCTGGAACGGGTTGCCAAGAAAAGCCCCCAGCCTTGCCTGACCAAGCTTCCACTTTCTTTGAATCGGTCAGGGTGATTGGATCCCAAGGAAGAAGCCCCGGATTCTTCATCAAACCTCGATCCCTGACCGTCGATTCACAGGACTACCTCTACGTCGTGGATATGACCGGCCGGGTTCAGAAGTTTGATGCCGATGGTCATTTTCTCCTTCAATGGCAAATGCCGGAGTTGGAACGCGGAAAGCCCAAAGGCATGGGAATCGATGCCCAGGGCCATATTGTAGTCATCGAACCACACTACAGCCGCATCAACCATTTCACCCCGGAAGGTCAACTGATTCGACAATGGGGGAAATCAGGTGCGGATGATGGACATCTGACCCTCCCTCGATCCTTTGCTCGGCAACCTCAAGGGAACTGGATCATCAGTGAATATCAGGGTGCAGAGCGCCTGCAGGTTTTCGACGAGATCAGCGGGCAATGGCGTATGACGATTGGTCAGAGGGGTGCATTGAATGGGCAATTCAATCGGCCCGAAGGAGTGACTTGTGATGCGCCGGGTCACATTTATGTTGCTGATTCCTGCAACCATCGAATTCAAGTCTTCACGCCAGATGGTCAATGGATGCGAAGTTTCGGAAATCCTGGTCTGAAACTGGGTTCCTTAAGTTACCCCTATGATATCGTCATGAGCTCGGAGGGGCATCTATATGTTTGCGAGTTTGGCAATAGTCGGATTCAGATATTCGATCCAAGCGGTCTGCCCATCGAAATTCTAGGAGGCCCTGGAGCTTCTCCTGGAATGCTCAGTAACCCGTGGGCCATTGCGCTGGATAGCAAAGGGAATTTATATGTCGCCGACGCAGGCAACCATCGCATCCAGAAATGGATCCGGAAAGTGGAGAAGGAAGACCCGCCTCAGCCCTGACGATCATGGCATTTCAATGGACACATCCTCATTGGTTATGGCTTGGCCTGGTGGCCATTCCCTGGATGGTTTGGTGGCACATGAGAACAGACCATGTCATGGCCAAGTGGAAACGTCACTTGATATTGGCTCTACGTCTGATCATTACCTTGCTCATTCTTCTGGGTCTGGCTGGGCTCCAGTGGCTCCGCCCGATGGAAGGAATGAATGTGGTATACCTTCTCGATCGATCTGAAAGTCTCTCTGCAGATCAAAAACAGCAGGCATTGTCCTATGTTCAGAGGACAATGCCCAAAATGAAACCGGGGGACCATGCAGGCGTGGTTGTTTTTGGAGAAGAGGCGGCTCTGGAACTTCGCGTCTTACCACAAAATGCCCTACCTCAGATTCAATCGGTATTGAATACCTCCCGAACCGACCTGGAGGCTGCGATACGACTGGGAACGGCTGCTTTTCCCGAGTCAGGACAAAAACGCATCATCCTCCTTTCCGACGGGAATGAAAATTTAGGCGACGGCCTGGCTGCCTTGCGGTCAGCACTTCCCATGGATGTCAGCATGGATGTCTACCCGATGGGATCCACGGCTGGTGGCGATCTTTCCATTCAGCGAATCGAGCTTCCCTCCTCTGTCAAGGAGGCAACCCAATTTGAGGTTCAGGTGTTTGCGCAATCCGATGAGGCCCAATCCGCAACACTGAGATTGTTCATCAACGATGAACTGGTAGGAGAAGACAGCGTCGATCTGGAGGAAGGCAAAAACCTCTTTACCTTGAATCAAGATCTTCCATCCGCTGGTTTTTACACTTACGAGGTGCAACTCGTCGCTCAGCAAGATGCAGTGGCTCAAAACAATCGAGCCATGGGCTTTGTGACTGTTCAAGGTAACCCAAGGGTGTTGCTTCTTTCCGGGGTACCGGAAGCTGATCAATCACTCATCCAGGCGTTGAGGTCCGCACAACTGGAAATCGTCACTCAGCGATCGAACGGTTTACCAGAACAATTACCTGAATTGCAAAGTTACGACACCATCATTCTCAGCAATGTAGCAGCAGGTGACATGAGTAACGCACAATTGCGATTGCTTCAAAGTGCCATTCGCGATTTCGGAGTTGGCCTTATCTGCATCGGAGGAGATCAATCCTTTGCTGCCGGAGGTTATCGAGGCACCCCGCTGGAGGAATCCTTGCCTGTCGACATGGAGCTCACAAGCCAGAAAGTGCTACCCAATGGTGCCTTGGTGATGGTGATGCACGGAATGGAATTCAACAATGGCAACCAAATTGCGCGTCAGGTTGCCACGGGTGTGATGCACACCATGGCGGCCCAGGACGAACTCGGGATTGTCCTTTGGGATGGAACAGAAAAATGGCTTTTTGAACTCCAACAGGTGGAGGACAAGGCCTGGATGGGAAGCCAGATCATGGGGATGAATCAAGGAGACCTTCCAAGTTTTCAAAACATCATGAGCATGGCGTTTGATGGACTGAAAGCATCCACCGCCCAAATCAAGCACATGATCCTTTTTAGTGATGGGGATCCCGGCCCACCTACCCAAGGGTTGATGGATGAGATGGTCGCCAACAAGGTCACTGTGAGCAGCATCTTGATTTCAGGCCATGCCGGTCCTGAGACCATGCAATGGATTGCCCAGAATGGTAACGGACGCTTTTATGAAGTTCGGGATCCGAATCAATTACCACAAGTTTTCATGAAGGAAGCGGCGGTGATTCTTAAAACCGCCATCATCGAGCATCCCTTCCAACCGGAGTTGACCATGAACAGCGAGCCGGTTCGCGGCCTTGGAACCGATGGCTTCCCCATCTTGAGGGGTTATGTCGGAAGTTCCGCCAAACCGAGGGCGGAAGTTCCTCTGGTTTCCGATCAAGGGGACCCCATCCTGGCACACTGGCAGTATGGTCTCGGGCGGACCGTTGCCTTTACCTCCGATGCCACCGCCAAATGGGCGCAAGATTGGGTAAGCTGGCCGCAATTCCAAGCCTTCTGGAGCCAGCTTACAAGGTGGAGCTTGCGGCGTATGGATCGGAGTAACTTGAGTGCGGATATTCACATGGACAAGGGATTGGGCACCCTTCATGTCGAAGCCATCGACACCAACGGCCAATATCGCAACTTCCTTGATCTACGTGCCACTGTAGTCAGCCCATCGGGACAAAGCCTCCCCGTGCGCCTGGAACAAACATCTCCGGGCCATTACCAAAGCTCTTTCCCGGCCAGGGAAGTCGGGGCCTACACCGTTCAATTAGGTGAGTATGTCGAAGATCAACTGACCTCAGCACAGGTCATTGGCTCCAGTATCAACTTTTCACCCGAATACGAGAATCGACAGGCCAATCTGCCCTTCCTGAGCCAGCTGGCTCAGGAAAGCCAGGGTCAACTCATTGATCCCAGTGATCTTGAGGATGATCCCTTTGATCGAAACCGAAAGAAGACATTCCGGGCTGAGGATGGATGGCCCATGCTTCTCATGGGGGCGATTCTTCTATTTCCCTTAGATGTTGGCATCCGACGTATCCAACTCGAGGCAGGTTGGGTGATTGCGCTCTGGCAATGGATCCTCAAGACTTTGGGTTGGCCCCAGGGCCAGAGTCATCCTAAAGCCCAAAATCCAGCCATGGAAGCTTTGCTCAAACGTCGCGATGCCACTCGAAGTAGTCGCATGCAACAAACTCCACAAGAGGAGACCCGTCGACCTTCAGCCGCGAAGAATCCTACACCGAAAAGCACCTCCCCATCGCAGGTAACTTCAGGCAGCCCCCCCAAAAAAACGACCCAGCATGCCTCCTCCATGCAGGAGACGGATGCACCGACTTCCACTACCAGCCGATTGCTGGCAGCCAAACGCAAAAAGCAGCAAAAACCACCGAATGACTAGATCTCGCATCGAGAGGATGATGGCCCTGACACGCACAAGCCGTTTGAAAGAAAATCATTGCCTGGCATATTGCAAATATGGCTTGATTCTTGCAGCTTTTTGCCGATGCTCTCAGGCTTTGCCTGTGGACCCGTCAGCCCCATGAAGCACTCATGAAATTGCCAAGTTGGTGTCGAGCAACGGTTACCTATACAGGGAGAGTTCAGGGGGTAGGATTCCGATACATGGTGAAATCGCTTTCACCCGGATTCGATGCCACAGGAACGATTCAAAACCTGCCCTCTGGTCAGGTGGCGCTCGTTCTGGAAGGAGAAAAAGAAGAGCTTGAAGCCTTCATCGATGCGGTCAGGGACTCTGGACTGGGGCCGATGATTCGCGATGAACACTGCGAATGGTCCGAGGCAGAAGGCCAACTCAAGGGTTTTGAGATTATTCGGTAAAGGCCGAAATAGGGAAAGAATTTGATGAAATACGCGATTATCGCTGACATTCATGGTAATTTAGAAGCATTCCAAACGGTTTTGAAGGATGCTGAGGAAAATCAGTGTACTCACTATGCCTGCTTGGGCGATGTGGTCGGATACAACGCCAATCCCAAGGAATGTTTGGACATCGTCCGGGAAATGGGCATGCCTTGCGTCAAAGGCAACCACGACGAATACTGCTCCATGGAGGGGGATCTCGAGGGGTTCAATCCCCATGCCAAAGCCGCCATTGAATGGACCCAGGAAAAGTTGACCGAAGATGATCGTCAGTGGCTCCGGGACTTGAAATACTTTCGATTGGTAGCCAACTTTTCGATTGTTCACTCCACGCTGGATGAACCTGAACGCTGGGGCTACGTGTTCAACAAGCTGGAGGCCGCCTCCAGCTTCACCTATCAGAATACAAAAGTCTGCTTTTTTGGGCATACCCATGTGCCGGTTGCATTCGTCAAGGATGCCACCATCCGGGGAGGCACCTATTCCAAATTCACGGTTGAGCCTGGAAAGAAATACTTTGTGAATGTAGGCAGTGTCGGGCAATCCAGAGACGGTGTTCCAAAGGCGACCTATGTGATATTCGATATCAAGCAGAGCACCATTGAGCTTCGTCGACTGGATTATGACATGGAAACGACCATGAAAAAAATCCGTGATGCCGGCCTTCCTGAACGACTGGCCGAACGACTACCATTGGGCAGATAGTCCCAACGAAGCGGACCTCCACACGGGTAAGCTTCCTTATCTCAGATTTTCAACAAAAAAGGGCTGCCCGATNGGGCAGCCCTTTTTCTTATCAAGAGCTTTTTCAGCGAACGACCTCCATAACCGCAAATCCACCTGGGTTCCAGGCAGTTGCCAGGGCATAAAGCTTTTCAAGCTGCCCCTTNTCATTGAANACAGGCTTCCACGCTGCGTTGTGAATGTGCGTGAAGAGCTCAAGGCCGAAGTCCTTCTTGGGATTGACCTCCGAGAGCATGTTTCCATCCTTGTCGACCACATAACAAGGTGCCGAGGTATAGCCCTCAGGCCCACGCAGGCATCCAATCAAGACATAGCCTTGATGGAAGTCCACATCACAAGGAAGGGACCCTTTGGGTAGATTGACATTTTCCAAAAACGTCCCGTGAAAATCCACATCTTGAATGCGTGAGTTGGCTCGGTCGGCAATCGCAAGACGACGCGTGTGGGGTTCCAGCGTGATCCCGTGAGCNGTCCCAAAGAGCCCATACTCGAGGGCTTTGGTAGCTTTTCCTCCAAAATACTCATCGGTCCAACTGCCAGACCATGGGTCGGCTATGGATATGTANTTACCAGCTGAATAGCCATCCGCCACATACAAGCGCCCGTCTGCATATTCAGTGTCCGTCGGGTTGAAGGCACCCCCGCCNGCATAGTAATCATTCAGATCCATGGGAGAATGAAGAATGGAACTAAGTTTGCCCTCATCGGAAATGATGTAGACCCGATGCTTTTCATTGTCAGGCAAGGCTAAAAATCGTTTGCCGTCGCCTCGGTACAGGATGGTGGTGTTGTGAAAGTTACCCTCCAGAATCATGGGTTCGGTNACAGGCAACACCTTTTTTTCCTTGAGGTCATTACTCATCCAGATGATGCCCGCTCCCTTCAGNCCGAAGAACACTTCCCCGGTCTGATGGTCGACAGCAAATCCACCATGAGCTCCGGGTACTTTGGATGCCACTTCTTCAGGAAGTCCACTCAGGGAAGCATCATACCTGAATTGAAATGGAGCCGTTCCTGCCAGATCAGCGCCATGAACCATAGTGGCACACAAGGCAATAGCAGCACCGATAATCATTTGGTTGTTTTGTTTCATGATATTAAGTGATGGTGATCCTTTTTGACTGGATCAAAGTTGGCACGTCCAGAGATGGCTGAGATCTTCACCCTGCGCATCCGGAATGGCAAGGTTGTAAATCTCAAGTGCGCCCATTCCAGCTCTTCCCTCAGGCTTATACAAGAATAGGCTTAATCACCTTGCCTGAGACGTCGGTCAGACGGTAATCCCTTCCCTGAAAGCGAAACGTCAAGCGTTCATGGTCGAAGCCAAGCTGATTCAACAAAGTTGCCTGAAGATCGTGCACATGGACGGGATCCTCTGCAGGCTGGAACCCCAGTTCATCCGAAGCGCCATGGGTGATCCCACCCCGGATACCACCACCGGCCAGCATCATGCTGTANCAGTCCGGAAAATGATCGCGACCCAGGATTTGACCTTTGGCAGTGCGCCCCTCCCGAAAAGGTGTACGGCCAAATTCTCCACCCAGCACAATGAGGGTTTCATCCAGCATCCCCCGACTTCGCAAGTCCTCAATCAAAGCGGCAACGGGCCGATCCATGGTTGCACACTTCTTGGTTAAACCATCGCGAATATCTTCATTGGGACCCGTTCCGTGGAAATCCCAGCCCCAGTCAAAAAGCTGAACATATCGGACCCCCTGCTCGACCAATCGGCGAGCCAACAAACAATTATTGGCNAAACTAGCAGCGCCGGGTTCGGCCCCATAGGATGAAAGGGTTGCGGCACTCTCTCGGGTAATATCCATGACCTCTGGGACGGAAGTCTGCATCCGAAAGGCCAGTTCGTATTGAGNCATGCGAGTCAGTGTCTCGGGATGTCCAAACTCATCGGCCTGTAGCCTGTTGAGCTCCTGAATGGCATCCAGACTACGCCGGCGCAAATGGCGCGGAAGGCCGGGAGGATCGGAAGCAAACAAAACAGGATCGCCCTTGGATCGACATTGAACCCCCTGATAAACCGAAGGCANAAAGCCACTCCCGTAGGAGTTGCGCCCCCCATTGGGTTGCACACCACTCGAAATAAGCACGACAAAACCAGGGAGGTTCTGGTTTTCCGAACCCAATCCATACGTCACCCAAGAACCCAGGGAGGGGCGACCCGGCCGAGGGGAACCCGTGTAGACGAGCAGTTCAGCAGGAGCATGATTGAACTGATCGGTATGCATGGAACGGATCACGCAAAGCTCATCGGCCACCCTTTGGAGATTGGGTAACGCATCGGACAACCACACACCACCTTGACCATATTGCCTGAAAGTCCTGGGCGTCCCCATGAGTTTGGGCACACCAGAGGTGAAAGCAAATCGTTTACCCTTGAGAAAAGCATCCGGACAATCCTGATCCGANCGCTTGACCAGCTCCGGTTTGTAATCAAACAAATCAAGGTGCGGTGGCGAACCTGTCAGATGGAGGTAGATCACATGCTTGGCCTTGGGGGCAAAGTGCGATGCCTTGAGCTTGAGAGGTGCCTCCATGGGAAGCGCAGAGGAGGCAGAGNTTTCTCCCGCCAGTAGATCTGAAAGNGCGATGGCCCCCAGCCCAGCNGCCGATTCCTTGAAGAAGAAGCGGCGGGTGCGTTGTTGTAGTTGGAGGGTGGTCAAGTCCATGGGTTGAGAATCCGAGAAAGGTTTGGAGATCATGGCAAGGGGTCAGGGTTTCATGAGAAATTCGTCAAGATTAAGGAGCGCATTGGCGACAAGCACCATCGAGGCTAGCTCGGCCACAGNAACGCCTTCGGGTGAAGGGCCGATGGGGTCTTCGGCCATCTGTATGGCTTGATTTTCCTCATTTCGATAGTAACCAAGGGCTTCCTGATAGAGCCGTTCCATCGATTGCAACTCTGCCAAGGTTGGAGGACGTATGAGACACTCCCTCCAGCCAAAGGTCATCTTGTCGAGAAGCGCACCTTGAGCCAGCTGCATGCGTCGNGCCAGACCTTGTGCTGCTTCAACAAAAGCAGGATCATTGAGAGTGACCAAAGCCTGCAAAGGGGTATTGCTGCGATCCCTCTTGAGGATACAAACTTCCCGATTTGGAGCATCAAAGACCGCCATGGAGGGATAGGGATTGGATCGGCGCCATGTGGTATAGAGCCCCCTACGGTAACGATCCTCTCCTTCACTTGTTTTCCAGTCAATTTGGCTCCCAAAAGCGGCATTCAAGCCCATTTTGGGTTGCGGTGGATTCACCGAAGGGCCGAGGATTTTTTCACTCAGCAAACCACTGACAAAAAGGGCTTGGTCTCGGATCGACTCGGCAGAAAGACGCACACGCTGNCCCCGCCCGAGCCATCGGTTGGCAGGATCCTCTTCGTAGCCGNGATCCGAGCTGATCGAGCTCTGACAATAGGCCTCCGAGGTGACCATCAACCTGAGCATGTGTTTGATATCCCAGTCACTGTCCACGAACTCGACAGCCAACCAGTCCAACAACTCTGGGTGGGTCGGAAGATCCCCCTGCGACCCAAACTCCTCGCTGGTAAGCACCAGCCCCTGACCAAAAACAGCCTCCCACAAACGATTCACCATGACCCGAGCCGTGAGTGGATTTTTATTACTCACCAGCCATCGAGCCAAGGCCAGCCGATCACGAGGAGGTTGATCCAAAGATGCTTCAAAGATGGAGGGGATTCCTGCCTCAACGGTGTCTCCCAGGTCCATGAAGTTTCCCCTTCGCTGGACCCGCGTCGTACGCTGTTGATCCGGCGCCAGCGCACGCATCACCGGAACCGAAGTGTAGGGTTTGATCGAGGCCAGCGATGCTTCTACCCTCTGGAGTTTGTCGCGATCCTCGGCTAGGGCGGGAGCAATGGAAAGATAATAAGATGCCAAGTGCTTGCTTTGCTCCTCTGAACGATCCTCTTTGGGCAAGTGAAGGATGGACCAAAGATCAGGGCTGAGACGGGCTAAGGTCACGAGGCGATCGTCTTCACTGCGCTGCAACTCAGCCTGCCATGAGACCTCTTGGCTCCATTGAAGCTGCTCCCACTGGAGTAGGAGTTCTCCTCCATCTTCAGGTAAAAGGGGCTCCTCAAAAACCAAATCCAGATTCATCACTTGAGTCGGAGGCAAGCTCCCTTTCCAGGGTTCGCNCTTCTTGCCCTTCGACTCCAGCCGAATCAAGCGACCTGTCGAAGGATCACGATAGGAGAGGATGGCACCCGCCAAGGGAATCTGTTTTCGT
The DNA here is from genome assembly GCA_002686885.1 of Pedosphaera sp. Classification (GTDB taxonomy): domain Bacteria; phylum Verrucomicrobiota; class Verrucomicrobiia; order Limisphaerales; family AAA164-E04; genus UBA7971. Next base: position 45,561 of record NYYT01000066.1, on the reverse strand, counting down.
CCATCCACGGAAAGATCTACCGATACACGTGGAGCTTCTTTCCAAACATGCTGCCAGAGGACTTGCCGGTTTTCATCCATCCACTCAATGGTTGCGCCATCCAGGCGAGAGTAAAGACCACCATCGGTGCGATTCCAGATCACGATGCGATCCACTGCCTCAGACCTTCCCAAATCCAACTCCCACCAGGGGTCGTCGGATTGAGATGTGTGCGTCACACTTTTCGAGGCATGGTAGTCGCCATCGGTCAGACCATCGATCGCGCGNTCGGCAGCACCCCCAAAATCCGTTGAGCTCTGCTTGACCTGAGACNCGGGAGCCAGGTTNTGGTCCTGCTTGAAACATTGCACTTCAGCCAAGGAGAGCATGCGCTGCTTTCCAGGCAGGCTGATCCGNAGATACCGACCAGGCAAGACCTGTCCTTGCGGGGGAGTCCAGTAGAGGCTGGGGGTTGAGAAAGCCCATTCTTGGGCAGGGCTTTTTGAAGCTCCCTCATGTTGGAGAGACCACCTCAAGGCAGTCATGGGTTTGAAGGACACCGACTTGGTTTTCGATTGCCACGTGGCCGAGTAGGGCGTTGAGGACCCCGGCAAACGCCATGCCCCATTCTCCAATGCAGTCGGTTCCTGAGATGATGAGTGATCTGCAAGCCTGGTTTCCCAAGAAGAGAGCCTCTCCCATACTACGGGAGGTCCTANAGAGGATTCCCAAGCTTCGAAAGCCTCCTGCAGTTCCTGGGTCATGGTCNCCAAACTGGATCGAAGATGCGATTGTCTCTTTTGAAGCAATGTTTTTTGATCCAGCTGAGACTCGGTGAACAGCTCAACTCTTGGGTTTTCATCGCGGCGATCCGCATCCTGTGTTTGGTTCATCAGGTCGAAAAAGCGGAAGTAATCTTCCTGAGAGATAGGATCGTATTTGTGATGATGGCATTGGGCACATGCCATGGTGGTCCCCATCCATACCGCCCAAGTGGTATTGACACGGTCCACTACCGCGACATTGCGGAATTCTTCGTCACTCGTCCCTCCCTCGTTGTTGGTCATGGTATTGCGATGGAAGGCGGTCGCAACCAATTGATCCATGGATGGATGGTTCAGAAGATCACCTGCCAGCTGCTCAATGGTGAACTGGTCGAAAGGCATGTTCGCGTTGAAACTCCGTATGACATAATCTCGGTAACCCCAGATGGTTCTGGGTGGGTCATCGGCATACCCTGCGGAGTCGGCATACCTTGCCTGATCCAGCCACCACCTTGCCCAATGCTCTCCGTAACTAGGCTTGCGCAGGAGTTGATCCACGTAGTGCCCGAAGGCGTCCGGTCGCTGATCCGACACGAACGCATCCACCTCTGCCACGGTGGGAGGAAGCCCCGTCAGGTCGAGGGCCACGCGCCGAGCCAGAAGGTAAGGATCTGCTCGATCGGTCAGGTTTTGTTGGAGAGTGGATAAGGCTCGCACGATAAACAGATCAATCGGGTGACGAGATTGGTGAGTGGGCTCAGACCCCAAGGATTCTCGAGCTGGGATCGATGGTCGAGTCAGGGGTTGATAAGCCCAGTGCCCTTCATAGTTGGCTCCCTGATTAATCCAAGTCTTGAGGCTTTCGACCTGATCCAGCGAGAGACTTTTCCCATGTTCGATGGGGGGCATCCGATCATCCGCATCCTTGGTCAGTATCCGTTGGATCATCAAGCTGGCATCAGCATCTCCGGGGATCACAGCCGAAACGCCACCCAAATCTTCGGTTGCCCCTTGCAGCGTGTCCAATCTCAAACCCTGCTTCCCTCCCCCTTTACGCTGCTGACCATCCGGACCATGACATTCCAGGCAGTATGCGGAGAGGATCGGGCGAATGTCCCGGTTGAATGACAGCGTTGGATCGGCCTGAAGCACGAGGTGGCCTAAAGACACCCATAGGCTTAACACAAGGCACCTCCATCCCTCGGTCAAACAATTCTGATCTGAGAGGGCTAATTTCATAGTCTTTGCAACATCATCATGCCACTGAAAAACATGGAATCGCAACCCATAAAGGCATCTTTGGGATAAACTAGGAGGTGGACGGCACTGACAAACTGGATTAGGCTGNTGAGGTGGGTAAGGAATCACCAGTCAAAGCCAAAAAAACTCAAAGTGTGGACCGTCTCAGCTTTGAAGAAGCGATCACTCAGCTCGAGGCGATCGTTGAGAAAATGGAGAGTGATTCATTACCTCTGGAAACGCTCCTTGAGTGCCATGAGCAGGGCATTCGACTTCAGCAAGCGTGTCAGAAGAAACTGGAGCTGGCCAGGGAACGCATTCAAAAACTCGAAGAGAGCACAGAGGGCCAGTGGGAAATCGAACCGGTTGCAGTTGACGAATCCGCTGAGTCCTNATCGATTGAAAGTATATTAAATGAGTCGTTATCTAGATATGGTTGACGCCCCGGAGCACGTCAAAAAGCTCAAGTTGGATCAACTTCAAAGCCTCGCCGAAGATATTCGCAACGAACTGATCGAATCCCTCTCAAAGCATGGTGGACATCTCGGTCCCAACCTGGGAGTCGTCGAGCTGACCATTGCCCTGCATTACTGTTTTTCGACTCCAAAGGATAAATTTGTGTGGGATGTCAGTCACCAGACATACGTGCACAAGCTCCTCACCGGACGCAAAAATCGTTTCAACACGATTCGGACGACCGATGGTCTCAATGGTTTTGCATTGAGGTCGGAGAGCGAACACGATTGCTATGGCGCAGCCCATGCTGGAACGGCTCTCTCAGCCGCCTTGGGCATCGCTGTGGCAAGAGATCAGCTCAAAAGTGATGAACATGTGGTCTCGATTTTTGGGGATGCTGCCCTAACCAATGGCATCTCTTTTGAGGCATTGAACAATATCGGTCACTCGACCAANAAATTCATTGGCATCCTCAATGATAACGAGTGGTCGATTGCCAAAAATGTGGGCGCCATCGCCAGCTATCTGAACAAACTCATCACCCACCCTTCTTACAATCGGCTTCAAAGAGATTTTCAAAAACTCCTCAAGCGTCTACCCAAAGGCGAGTTGGCCCTCAAATTGGGACACAAAGCCGAGGAGGTTCTCAAAGGAACGGTATCCAACCTGGTCTTGGAGGAATCCTCCAGCAAAGGCGAGGTCGATGGCCGCGGAGGGTTTGGAAGTAGTTTGATTTTCGAGGAAATGGGGCTTCGGTATCTAGGCCCCATCGATGGCCATAACCTGCCCATGCTGATTGCAGCGTTGGAATACGCCAAGACTTGCGATCAGCCCGTNGTCCTCCATGTGATGACCCAAAAGGGCAAAGGATATGATGCAGCCATCAAGCACCCTGAAAAACTCCACGGGGTGGGGCCTTACGATGTCAAAACCGGAACGGCAATCAAGGGGAAGGCATCGGCGCCCGCGTGGCAGGATGTCTTCGGCAAGACTCTGGTCAAGCTTTGCCGTAAAAACAGCTCTCTTGTGGGTATCACAGCAGCCATGCCATCCGGGACAGGGCTCAAGCACCTCGAGCAGGAGATCCCCGAACGCTATATTGACGTCGGCATCGCTGAAGAGCACGCAGTGATTTTCGCCTGTGGTATGGCCACGATGGGTTTGCACCCCGTGGTTGCCATTTACAGTTCGTTCATGCAGCGAGCTTTTGACTGTATTGTTCACGACGCTGCNCTGCAGGATCTNCCTGTCATTTTCTGCATGGATCGATCCGGTCTTTCACCGCAGGATGGCCCAACCCATCATGGTCTTTTTGATATCGCCTATCTCAGGTGTATCCCAAATATCATCGCCATGGCTCCGAAAGACGAGGATGAGCTGGTCGACATGATGTTCACAGCCACCCACATCAAGCATCCCACTTTCATCCGCTATCCAAGAGGGGCGGCCGAAGGCGTGGAGATCAAGGAGGAGCCGAAACTTTTGGAGGTGGGCAAAGCGGAGGTCATCCAGCATTTCAACAATAAGGAGGGGGCTCGCCGGATCGCTATTTTTGGTTTGGGCAACCTNAACTCCATGGCCATGGANAGTGCCCANCAACTCGCGGACCTTGGCTATGATGTGGCGGTGATCAACCCGCGNTTCACCAAACCTATCGACGCTNCAACCACGCTGTTTTTTGCTGAGGGTTCTGATCTTATCGTCACGATGGAGGACCATNCACTACCCGGAGGCTACGGATCTTCTGTGGTGGAACTGCTCAATGAGCACCAAATCCAAACCCCTGTGATGCGTGTCGGCTGGCCTGATCAGTTTATCGAGCATGCCACTTCAGCCAATCATCTGAGGGAAAAATACGGCCTGACATCTTCAGAGACGGTCCGTCGGGTTCAAGAANGCTGTCCAGGACACCAGACCTCAAANGCTCNAATCNNGGCCTCGGGCTCCTGAGANCGCGCTGAGCTTCGGTTTTCAAGCATTCTGAATAGGTCCCATGTGGGATGCAGAGGATCCGATGCAGATCTTTCTAGATCCTACCAATAAGACTCCTCTGAATCCATAGGATCCCTCCCATGCACTTGGAAGGGACCTCTAGGGGCTGTCTTGCATCCAGCAGAAAGGCTCTCCNCCCCCCTAAGCTTCCCNGGTAAAGCCCTCCGTTCGTCCTATTGCANCATTTTGGTTGCACGTGTTTACAAATAAGTGAAAATAAATCCTAGCAAGGAGCCAATGCGCTAAGCGCCGTGTCAGCAGCGGCCTATCATGACTTCCCTGCACCCCAGGGATTGGCGATGATTTTGATGCACTGCTTAAAACCCTGTGAGTATCGGAAACAAACAGTATCGCGTCGTCATCGCAGATGATGTTGAAGAGGTAAGGGAAAGCCTGCGCAGGGTGCTGGAACCCAATGGCTATGATGCTTTCCTGGTTCCCAATGGGGAATTTGCCATTCAAATTGCTCTCAAAGCCCAGCCTGACCTGATCATCCTTGATATCACCATGCCTGGCATCAGCGGCTTTGAAACGGCACAGGAACTTCGAAGACACCCTGAAACAGCTGATGTTCCCTTGATGTTCATTACCGGGGACACAGATGTTCAAACTTTGGTACAGGCTTTTGAGGTAGGAGCCGTCGACTACATCACCAAGCCCTTTACCCGAGAAGAGGTACTCGCCCGTGCCAATGCTCATGTGGAGCTTTATCGGCTTAGAAAGGAATTGGAGGAGGAAATCCAACGGCGACAAAAGGCCGAAGCGAGAAGTGAGTCTGCCGAAAAAGCCCTTTCCATCGCAGATCAAAAACTCACCGCGATGAGCCAGCAAGTCGCCGATCGTTGGACCGTGGATGGTTTCATCGGAACCAGCAAAGGTTTGACGCAGGTGATTCGGGACATCAAAAAAATCCAAACCAGCGATACCATCAGTGTCGTGATTACGGGTGAAAGTGGTGTAGGTAAGGAACTCATCGCCCGCGCCATCCATGTGGGTAGCCCCAGGGCATCCGGACCCTTCGTCGCCATCAATTGTGCCACCATTCCAAAGGACTTGGCCGAGTCCCTGTTTTTCGGACACATCAAGGGCGCTTTCTCGGGTGCCATCAAAGACCAGTTGGGCTATTTCGAAATGGCACAGGGAGGCACACTCTTTCTGGATGAGCTTGGAGAGTTGCCACTGGACATGCAGAGCAAGCTCCTGCGTGCGCTGGAAGAAAAGGAAATACGCCAGGTGGGCTCTTCCAAACACATTGGAACCAATGTTCGGATCCTTTCTGCGACCAATCGCAATCTCATGGAGGCCATCAAGGATCAGTCTTTCCGAGAAGATCTTTACTATCGCTTGGCTCGCTACACCATTCACGTGCCTCCCTTGAGGGAGCGCAAGGAGGACATACCCCTCCTGGCAAGACATTTCATGGAGCAGTTCGCCAAGGAAATGGGCAAGATGGCCCCGCGGCTATCCAACAGTGCTATTCAGAAGCTCATGGCACATGATTTTCCTGGAAACATCAGAGAGCTGAAAAATGTGATCGAGCGAACCTCCATTGAGTGCGCCGGATCGCGCATCCAGGCCCGAGATGTATTCATTATTGGCAAGAGCCCTTCCACCCTCACCGACGTTCAAGCAAAGCGTATCGATCATCAAAGTAAGGAAACGGCCAGGTATGCATTGGGAGAACAAGAGGAGGCTATTGCCCAGCATGTGGAATCACGCAAGCGCATCACCAATAGCCAATGTCGAGAACTTCTAGGGCTTACGATCCATCGAGCCAATTACCTCCTCAACAAGATGTCCCAATCTGGGTTCCTACTAAAAACCGGTGCCAAACGAAACGCCTGTTATATACCCGGCCCCCTTCTCTAAGTTCCACCCTGATTGAGATAAAGGCATCGAGAGAGTCCTGGCATAGGAAGCGGTTGGGTTCGATGGGCGAGGTTTCATTGGAACGCATTCGGCAAAGGACAGACAACTCTGCCTTCGAAGATTGAGCAATTTTTCGTTGGATTGATGCCATCGGGTGGATAAAACGAAACCATCCTATGAGCAGTCGATCGATGAATATCATTCCAGCACTCAAACCCTTTGACCCTGAATCGGGCGAAGTCATCATAGAACCCCTGGGTGATGGAGAAGGGTATTGGGTGGGTGCATGCAGTGTGGTCTTCGATCCCGATGACTCTACCTATTACCTTTATTATCGAGCCAGAGAACCCAGACCCATTCGAGGAGGGAAATGTTTCGTGGCTCAAAGCAAGGACGGTCGTGAATTTGAGACCATCTGGCAAACAGACAAGGATGCACTGAATACCGATTCCATTGAAAAAGGAAGCTTGATCAAAACACCCGAGGGCAACTGGCGACTTTATTTGAGCTATGTGGATCCGACAGACCAGCGGTGGCGCATCGATCTTCTGGAAGCCGATCACCCTTCCCGCTTTGACATCGCCAAGCGCACCCCCATTCTAACTGCTCAACAAACTTCCTGTGAGGGGGTCAAGGACCCCTTCGTCATGCGAGTCGATGACACCTACCACATGCTGGTCAGTTATGCCCCCGGAAACCAGCAAGCAAGCGAGGAAGAAAAAAAAGCCATGCATGCCACCTCCGATATCTACAATACAGGACTTTCAAAGTCGTCTTCGGGGCTGGCAACCAGTCAGGATGGTATCCATTTTGATTGGCACGGAGACATTCTCAAACCCAGCCAGGATCAGTGGGATTGCCATGCAACACGACTTGGGTCCATCCAGGCCATGCCACCGGTCTATGTGGGATTCTACGATGGAGGCCCAAGCCATCTGGAAAATTATGAAGAAAAAACGGGGATTGCCGTCAGCCTCGACCTGATTCACTGGCAGCGCCTCACCCACGATGGGCCGTATGTGGTTTCTCCCCATGCCACAGGGTCCTTGCGTTACCTTCACCCATTGGAACTCCAAAACGAGTGGCGATACTATTACGAGTACGCGCGAGCGGATGGTGCTCACGAGATACGCATGAAGCGCTTTCCAAAACATTAAACTCGAGCTGACGGGATTTCATGACCCATCAGCGGCCCAACATCCTTTGGATCTGCACGGATCAACAGCGCTATGACACGATAGGGGCTCTTGGGTCTGCTCATGCCCAAACGCCCCACATGGATCGCCTGGTGGGTGCTGGGGTCACCTTCAACCGAGCGTATTGTCAGAGCCCGGTTTGCACACCGAGCCGAGCCTCGTTTCTCACCGGCCGCTATGCACGCACGACAAGATGCCGACAAAACGGCCAGCAAATCCCAAGGGAGGAACGCTTGCTGAGCCGGCATTTTGCCGATCATGGCTACTTTTGTGGACTGGCGGGCAAACTGCACCTATCGAGCTGCGCCAACGGAAAAGTGGAACAACGCATCGAAGATGGTTACCAGGTCTTTCATTGGTCTCATCATCCACAACCCGACTGGCCCGAAAACGCCTATACCCAATGGCTGGCAGCGAAGGGGCTTGGCTGGGAGGATCTCTACGATGGTCCGTCCACTCCTTACATCAAGGAAGGCATTCCCGCTCCCTACCACCAAACAACCTGGTGCGCTGAAAAAACCATCGAGTTCATTGATCAGAACGCACACCAGCCCTGGTTTTTCAGCTTCAATTGTTTTGATCCACATCACCCCTTCGACCCCCCCAGGGAGTATCTGGATCGATACCGCATCGATCGCATGCCCTTGCCCAAAATACGTGCCAATGAATGGGATGAGAAGACCCTCTATCAACAACTCGATCACCGGTGGGCGCACAACGAACCGGGAGGGTTTGATGTCCAGAACATGCGTGAAGAGGATCACCGCGCCGTCCGTGCGGCCTATCTGGCCATGGTATCCCTGATGGATGATCAATTGGGGCGTATCCTGGAAGCGCTAGAAGCCACCAACCAGTTATCGCGCACTCTGCTCATTTTCATGTCGGACCACGGCGAAATGCTGGGCGATCATGGCATTTATCTCAAAGGGCCTCATTTTTATGAGGAAGCCCTGAGGGTACCGCTCATACTCCACTGGCCCGACGGATTCGCAGCAGGCGTCGCTTATGATGGTTTGACCGAATTAATCGACCTTGCTCCAACCCTCTGTGACGCTGCAGGGCTCGATCACCACGCTGGATTTCAAGGGAAGAGTCTGGAGGCCATCTGTCATGGGAAAGCGCTTGCAGAAGAACATCGGTCCTCAGTCTTCAGCGAATATTACAATGCATGGACCCATCGTCATGCCTACGGTACCATGCGGCGTACCCAAACCGAAAAAATCGTCGTCTATCATGGTAGTGATGATGGGGAGCTCTATGACCTTGAAAAAGATCCGGATGAATTTAACAATTTATGGCATCAGCCCGATGCATCCGAACGCAAAATGCGCCTTCTGAAGGCTTGCTTTGACTCCAGTGTCTTTACGATGGACCCCATGCCCCCACGATTGGGAGCATTTTGATCCAATTTGACGTACCGCCTGAACATCCGATCGATCTCATGAACCCCAAGCTTTGCCTGAATACCAGCACCATCAAGCCCCAGCCACTCATGGAAAAAATCCGACTCGCCGGTGAGGTGGGTTATGATGGGATCGAATTATGGATCAATGACCTTTACGAATACATCGGACAAGGTGGCGAAATTTCTGATGTTGAAAAGGCCCTTTCAGATCATGGACTCATCGTCCCGTGCTGTATCGCGATACGCCAGTGGGGTGACATGGAAGGCTGGGAATACCAATTGGTATTAGATGAAGCCAAGCGCCGTTTTGAACTGGGTGCACGCATAGGGGCACCCTACATTGTTGCGACCCCGCCTATGGGTCACTGCGACCTTGAACGCTTGCCGGAGCGCTACGGTGATTTGCTGAAAATCGGTCGTCAGGTTGGCATTCAACCCACCTTCGAATACATCAGCTTTTTCAAATCCATTCATCGACTTTCGCAAGCATGGGAAGTCGTTCAGGAAACAAACGATCCGAGTGCTACCCTCATTTTAGATGCCTTTCATAACTGGAACAGTCACACGACCCCGGACGAACTTGAGGCCATTCCTGTCGATCGGATCAGTCACTATCATATCGATGATGCTCATCCAGCCAAACCAGCTGGGACCCAAACCGATCCAGACCGGGTCATGATTGGAGAAGGCGTGATCGATCTGAAGGCAGAAATACAGTGCCTGCGCCAAAAAGGATACCAAGGTGCGATGAGCCTGGAATTGTTCAACCAAGACCTCTGGAAGAAGAATCCCAAAGAGGTCCTTCAGAGAGGTCTGGAACGCATGCAGGCACTGCTGCAGGGTTGAATTATCGGCTTGCAACCACCACAGGCCCCTTTCCAAGGGCGAACAAGGCCAAGCGACGAGTGGGTGGGTGCATCAGGCAGATTTGATGAGGCCCCAACTGAAACAATAACAAATCTTCATCGATCTCGACGGCATTGCGAACACTCCAGGCGAGAAAAGGCGTCTCCAAAGATGCCTGAAAGCGCCGCAGAGAATCTGCATTTGCTGAAAGTCCTTCGACAGGCCAGAAACCCGTTCTGTAAATGGAGTTTGTCTCAGACCAGAGCGAAGGCACCTCCCCAAAATGAAGCCCAGTGGTGCGTGGCACGGGAAATCCCTGTGGCTGTATGTGTGGGTAAGGTGCTTTTTGAGAATCCTCCACGACAGCCATGTTGGTCACATCCTTGAGAAGGATTTGTGCCTCCTGATCCTTGGGAGATCCACCTTTGAGCAACCATAGATCGTACAAAGCTTCTTCATCTGAACGAATAAACAGGCGATCGTGCCGAGAATCAGGCTCCAGTTCATAAACTTGTTCTGGAACATGCTCACTACCGATCTGGCTTCGCATCACCGATGCCCCATCGANTGAAAGGTAGTAAACCGTGCACGATCTTGAGGGGATCAACTCCTGAGTATCNACCAGATCAAAGTCTGTCATGAGGCTGACCCCGCTGGCAGAAAAATAATAGGCTACAAGAAGAGGATAGCTGACCGCGTGCAATTGAAAGGTACGTCGCAGAGCCTGTTTCCAGCTTTTACCGTNACATCGAAGAATCCATCGTACTACAGGCCATTCCATCAGAAGACTCAGCAAAAAACTGACGCCCAAACAGACGACAAAAAAGGGTTTTAACCACAACAAAGTGATCGATTGCACCAAGCCTTTTACGGCAGCCAGAATCAGGTAACCCACCCAGGAGGAAGCATAGTTGGCCACGATCATGCCTCCAAGTGCACACCAAAAAAACCACTGCCTAAGCCCTAACCAGTAGATTAAAAGNCCCCCTTCCAGAAGGCCGATCATCAGATTCCCCAGGGTTAGGTGTAAGATACCTGCCCACATCAAAGGGGTACCAGCATTGGCGGATAGAGTGATGGGCACGCAGAGCCCAAGGAGCACCCACCTCATGGCAGAGGGTTGCCTTAGGCTAAGCGACTGCAGGTTTCGAATCATCGCTTCAGGCAACTCCTCGCTCACTGGAACGCAGGAAATCGAGCAGGCGGCGTACCTCTGGCATGTCAGCCACCTCTTGGTTCGCTTTTTCAATCGCATTTCCAAGGGTCAACCCCGATCGAAAAAGAATGCGGTAGGCTTTCTTGAGTGCTTGAAGCGCTTCTGGGGTGAAGCCCCTTCTCTCCAGCCCCACCTTGTTGAGGGCACGGGTGCGAGCCGGATTCCCATCGACCATCATGTAGGGTGCCACATCCTGAACCACCTTGGAACAGCCCCCTATGATGGCATGCTGACCCACTCGGCAAAATTGATGAATGCCCGCAAGNCCCCCAATAACCACGTGGTCCTCCACGACAATATGACCTGCCAAGGTTGCGACATTGGACATGATGATNTGATTNCCCAGTTGCACATCGTGGGCAATGTGGACGTATGCGAGCAGGTGATTGTCCGAACCGATACAAGTGGCATCCCCTTCTCCTGTCGCACTGTGAATCGACACATGCTCACGGATGGTATTCCGGTCTCCGATCCGGGTATGGGTTACCCCGCCCTCCCACTTCAGATCCTGGGTACGCATCCCAATGGTTGAGAAAGGAAAAAAGGTATTATCGTCTCCTATTTGCGTGTGGCCATCGACCACCACATGAGAGTGCAAGTGATTGCCTTGCCCCATTTGAACATGCTCACCAATGACGCAGTAGGGCCCGATGTGGCATCCCTGACCAATGATGGCAGCTTCATGAATGATGGCCGTTGGATGAATCATGTGCTCTGGATGTAAAGATTCAGGCACTGGCCATCATGAAGGTCACGACCGCCTCACTCACNGTTTCNCCGGCAACCGAGCATACTCCCTTGGCTTTACCGATCTTGCCACGACTCTTCATGATTTCGACGTCAATGACCAACGTATCGCCCGGCAGGACTGGCTTGCGCCACTTGACGGAATCAGCCGCCATGAANTAGGCAATCTTTCCCCAGTTTTCCGCCTTGCCCAAGGTGAGAATCCCTGCCACTTGAGCCATCGCTTCCAACTGAAGCACCCCCGGCATGATGGGATGTCCCGGAAAATGACCCTCAAAAAAAGGTTCATTGATGCTGACCGATTTGACTGCCTGGATCGTGTTACCTTCTATTTTGATCACCCGATCCACCATCAGAAAGGGGTATCGGTGNGGAAGGATTTTCATGATCTCATTGATATCCAAGGAGGTGGCATCGGCAGGGATGGGCGTAGGGAGCTGTTTCTCNGGTTCCACAATTTTTTTGGTTTCTGTTGAAGGTGGGGAAAGGGTCTGCGCGGCTACTTTGGGCCTGTTGGCAACCGCAGCCAGTTGTCGAGCCAACTCACAATTGATCTTGTGACTCGGGCGAACGGCAATAATGTGAGCCTGNATGGGGCGACCAATCAAATACAGATCTCCAATGATATCGAGAATCTTGTGGCGAACAAATTCGTCTGGGTAACGGAGAGGTTCATTGGTCAAAACCACATCATCCCGAATGATCACCGCATTCTCAAGACTACCACCTTTGATCAAACCATTCTTGATGAGGAATTCGATTTCTTCAAAAAAGCAAAAGGTTCGTGCCTTGGATATGTCCTGTTCCCAGGTTTCAGGGTTGATCTCCGTTGAATAGTATTGAGTGAAATGACCTCGGGCATCAGAACTGGTACAACTGATCTTGAATCCATCATGAGGGAAAACAGACATGATGGAATCTCCCATCTGAAGGGCCATGGGCTCAACCACCTTGAGAGGCTCGCGGTCCTGCGCCTGCAAACTCAAGCCCGCTCGACGCACAAGTTCACAAAACGCCACCGAACTGCCATCACCTATCGGGGGCTCATTGGCATCCAGCTCCACGACAACATTGTCGAGGCTCATGCCTGAAAAAGTGGAAAGCATGTGCTCGACGGTATGCAGCTTGATGTTTCCCTTGGCCAAGGTGGTGGACCGGGTCGTATCACTTACCAGATCAATGCTGGCGGGAAGCTCTGGTTGCCCATCCAGATCCACGCGTCTGAAACAGACCCCATGATTGGGTGGGGCTGGAAGCAATCGAGCGGTGACTTTTTGACCGCCATGCAATCCAAGACCGTGCATTTCAACCGGTTCACTGATGGTTTGTTGCTGTTGCACGTGAGTATTTAACAGGGGGAACAAAACTTAGGCAAGACACAGCGACTTGCCGGGATCATGGAAAAGGCGGACCCACTAGTGGGTCCGCCTTGAATTCAACGATGAAGGAACTCAAATCAAGGAGTTCACTCCTTGTCAGCCTCAGCTTCGGCCTCGGCCTGGCCTTCACCTGAAGACTCCTTGCCGTCAGCCATCATCTGATCGCGTTCTTCCATCGCAACCTTGCGAGAGAGTTTCACGCGGCCCTTGTCATCAATACCGATCACCTTGACCCAGATTTCGTCGCCCATCTGCACGATGTCCTCGGTGCGTTTCACACGGAAGTTGGCGAGCTCACTGATATGACAGAGCCCATCTTGGCCGGGAAGCACTTCTACAAAAGCACCAAATTCCTTAATGGAAACCACCTTTCCTCGGTAGGTCTTGCCGACTTCAATTTCAGCGGTGATCCCTTCGATCTCCTGCATGGCAATGTTGAGACCCTCTTCTGCGACCGAGTAAATCTTGACCGATCCATCATCCTCGATGTTGATCTCACAGCCGGACTCTTCAACGATGCGTTTGATGTTTTTACCACCGGGGCCGATCAGCGCTCCGATTTTATCCGGGTTGATTCGAACCGTGGTGATTCGGGGAGCGTACTTGCTGAATTCCTTGCGAGGCTCGGCAAGGGTTGCCGCCATCTTTTCCAAGACCGCCTCACGAGCTTCCTTGGCCTTCTGAATCGCCTCTTCCATGATCCCCAGAGGAAGCCCCTTAAGTTTGAGATCCAACTGGAAGCCAGTGATTCCTGAAGCGCTACCGGCGATTTTGCAATCCATGTCGCAAAACGCATCTTCCCATCCAATGATGTCGGTCAGAATTTGATAGCGATCAATTTGGTCATCGCCGTCGGTTTCGGTGCAAATACCAATGCTAATGCCTGCTACAGGCGACTTGAGTGGAACGCCCGCATCCATGAGAGCTAGCGAACCTGCACACACCGTCGCCATACTTGAGGACCCATTGGATTCCAAAACCTCACTGGTAATGCGCACAGTGTAAGGGAAAGATTCAAAAGGAAAGAGAGGTGCAATCGAGCGCTCTGCCAGAGCACCATGACCAATCTCACGCCGACCCGGACCCGTGATACGCCCGGTTTCGCCCACAGAAAAATTCGGAAAGTTGTAATGAAGAATGAACTGCTTTTCGCTTTCTCCCCCCGCATAGGCATCAAAACTCTGCGAGTCATCGAGCGTTCCCATGGTCGCTGAAGTCAAGGCCTGGGTCTCACCACGCGTAAAGAGGGCCGAACCGTGCGCTCTCGGCAACAGTCCCACCTCCGAATCAATGGGGCGAATATCGAAAAATTGACGACCATCCAAGCGCTTACCATCGTCCAGAACCAATTTTCGAACCGCTTCCTTCTGGATCTTGTAAAAGACATCGGAAAGCACCTGACCGGTGACCACATCCTCACCGAATTTCTCGACGAGCTGAGCTCCTGCTTCTGAGGTGATCGCGTTCCAACCTGCTTCCCGCTGCTTCTTGGATTCGATCAGCAGCGTGGGGATGACCTTTTCAGCGATCAGCGAACGTGCTTCGGCGGTAACTTCGTCTGGGACCTGCATGGTCACAATCTCCCGCTTGGGTTTACCGATCTCCTTGCGCCATACCTCTTGAGCCTCAATCATGGGCTGGCAGGCCTCCTGGCCGAAACGCAGGGCCGCAATAAAGTCCTCTTCTGTGATCTCCTGAGCGCTACCTTCGTACATCACCACATCGGTTTTGTTGCCGACATAAATGAGATCAAGATCGCTCTCTTCGCGCTCAGAATGGGTGGGGTTGGCGACGAATTCGCCATTGATACGCCCCACTCGAACCGCACCCAGAGGCCCCGCCCATGGGATGTCACTGACGGTCAGCGCGACAGAAGCACCCAGAATACTCATGATATCCGGATCGTTTTCACCATCCGCACTGAGAAGGAGTGTTTGAACCTGAACCTCATTGAACCAACCTTTTGGAAACAGAGGACGGATGGGGCGATCGGTCAGGCGACAAGTGAGAATTTCTTTTTCACTTGGGCGTCCTTCGCGCTTGAAATAGCTGCCGGGGATTTGGCCCGCTGCAGATGCTTTTTCGCGATAATCAACGGTCAAGGGGAAGAATTCCTGGCCGGACCGTGCTTCCGCAGCTGCGACAGCCGCAACAAGAATGATGGTTTCACCCATCTGAACGGTCACCGCGCCATCTGCCTGGCGCGCCATTTTTCCGGTTTCGAGGATGATTTCCTTACCGGAAACCTGAATCGTAGTTTTGTTTGACATAACTGAAAGAGACAGCCTCAGACATCAAGTTCGATGCCGACACGCTGTCATAGGGTTGATGCCGCTGAGCCGGAGGAACTTCCTTCAGCATTCCAACGTGTGTTGGGAGAGAATACCGAAGGAAATTACCCAGGAGCAGCGGGCTTGGATTTAAGTTGTGGGAGCGCTATTGGTATCATTCGCCAGCTGAGGCTTTGCGAGCACTCCATTCGCAAATCAACACCTACCAAGAGCAGGTCTTGCTTACTGGCACCAGAAATAGCAAATTCGCAGGATGGTCTTCCTGCCATACATCGACCAAAAACCTCAAGTGAGGCTTTAGCGACGCAATTTGAGGGCTTGTGTCAGCGAAACGTAACGCTTGTGGTCGACTCGATTGATGTAGTCGAGCAAACGGCGCCGTTTGGAAACCATCATCAACAAACCTCGCCGGCTACTGAAATCCTTTTTATTGATTTTAAGGTGTTCAGTGAGCGAAAGAATTTTTTTGGTGAGGATAGCGACCTGCACATCTGCAGAACCAGTATCCTTTTCGTGCCTACGATAGGTTTCGATCGTTTTAGATTTCTCTTCCATACAACTTCAGCGCATCATCCTAAGAATATAACAAGCAGGGCAGTGTAGGCTCAGCTGCCCCACTGTAAAGGAATTTTATGCACAAATATTTCATTGGAGCACGCGACCCTGAAGGTGCATCTTTAACTGGCTCGTTCCAATACCTTGAGAATTTACATTAGACGATGGCAACCTTTGAAGAACTTTCCATGCCGGTGCGCCTTTTCCTCAAGGCTTACCCATGGCGTCACATTCATCCAACGCCTTGGGCCCAGGCATCCCAGCCCTTGAACCAATCACGCATCGCCGTCGTTTCAAGTGCAGGATTCATCAGGAAAGGACAGGACCCTTTCGACGATCATGTTAAGGGGGGGGATCCAAGCTTCCGATGGATTGAACAGAAGACCCCCACAGAGAATTTGATGGAAACCCATCGTTCCCAGTCTTTTGACCACTCAGGGATTCAGGCTGATCCCAATCTCGCCTTGCCCCTCAGGCGGCTGGAGACATTGGCCGAGGAAGGAACCATTGGATCGGTCAACCACCGCCACGCCTCCTGCATGGGATCACTGACTGCACCGGGGAAATTCACCCGCGAGGCTGCTCCAGCGATCGCCGATGGACTGATTCAGGATGGCGTGAATCGTGTCTTGCTGGTGCCAGTCTGACCCATGTGCAACCAGACCGTGAGTCTGGTCGCAGCAGCGATTGAAGATCGCGGAATCCCCACGGTAACCATCCAGTTACTGGAGGAAATCGCTCGGAAGATCGGTCCGCCTAGAGCACTTTGTGTGCCCTTTGCCCATGGATTTCCCTTGGGCCAACCAGGCAATGCCCAGATGCAACGGGATATCATCCTAGAAGCTCTGGCACTAATCGATCGGACAGACTTGAGCCCTCCCCACCTCTCTCATCACTCCTCCGGCTCTCAAAAGCCTGAAGGAAGGAAGTGAGCATTCACACAGTTCTTCGGGCTTTGACCGGTGAGAACACGCTTGAGTTCCTCAGCGGCTTTTCGCCTCATTTCAACCAAACCCTGGTCCGAATAAAAGGCGGTATGTGGAGTCATTAACAGGTTGACAGGTGGCTGCCGCTCCTCTTGCCACAAGGCAACCAAGGGCATGCTTGCCTGCGCGGGCTCCTGTGGCAGGACATCCACTCCAGCGCCAGCGATCCTCCCCTCCCTCAGGGCCATTGCGAGCGCATCGGTATCGACCACAGCTCCTCGAGCTGTGTTGACAAAAATCGCAGAAGGTTTCATCAGGGAAAGGGCTTTTGCGTCGATCATGCATCGGGTTTCTTCCGTCAGTGGCGTGTGGATGGAAATAATATCACACGTCTTGAGGAGGTCTTCCCATTCCACCAAACTCACCCCCAACACTTTATCCGTCCCCGGGCGCACATAAGGATCATAGGCCAAAACTCGCATTCCAAGACCCTTGGCTCTGACGGCCGTGGCACTGCCAATTCTTCCCAGCCCGATAATGCCCATGGTAGCCCCTGCGATACGAAAAATAGGCTGAATGGCCCGCATATCCCACGGTTCAAGACCTCGCCGAAGAGTCCTCTCTGCCTTGATCAAACCACGATTGCACGCCAAAGCCATGGCAATGGCATGGTCAGCGACTTCATCCACGCCGTAATCCGGCACGTTGCAGGCATAAATGCCCTTTTCGCCTGCAGCCTCAAGATCGATGTTGTCAAATCCGACCCCACAACGCACCACTGCCTTGCATTGATCAAGCTGAGCCACCACTTCTGAGGTCATACTGACTTCATGGCACAGAATAATGCCATCCACCTCACCCAATTTTCCGTAGAGTGCCTCCGTATGCTTGGCAAGGAGGCAATCGACAGTTGCCACACCGTGGAGCACTTCGGATTCGATGGCGGCTGGGGGTTCCAGATAATCGGTGATCACCACACGTTTCATAGGAATCCATGCTGATACAAGCGTTGGAGTTGTGCAATCCATCAGGCAGGCAAAAAGAAACATTCACGCGAGTGGAGCTTCCCTCAAACCCACGGTCATAGGGGCGGTTCATGCGGATATGACTTGACCCATGGGGGGGCATTGCTGGCATGTTGATGATGGATATAATGATGGATGCAGTCTTAGCACTTCAGGATGGAACCCTGTTCAGAGGAAGTGGTTTTGGAGCAAAAGCCTCGGTATGTGGCGAAGTTTGCTTCAACACATCCATGACGGGCTATCAGGAGATTCTGACCGACCCTTCCTACAAGGCTCAAATCGTTACCATGACCTATCCCCTCATCGGCAACTACGGGGTGAACACCATGGATGAAGAATCCTACAAACCGCACCTTTCTGGCTTTGTGGTCAGGGAATTGTCCCCTGTGGTGAGTAATTGGCGAGCCGANAGCGATTTGCCGAGCTATCTTCTTCAACACGGGATACCGGGCATTCAAGGCATCGATACGCGAGCGCTCACCAAAAGACTGCGCAAAGAAGGTTCCCTCAATGGATTTCTTTCAACGGAGGACATATCCGACGAGGAAGCATTGAAAAGAGCTCGAGAGTGGCCCGGTTTGGTCGGAGTGGACTATGTGAAGGAGGTCACTCACAAGGAGGCTTTCCTTTGGGATGAAAAGGACACCGCCAGCGGGGATTTCCGACTCATCCAAGGCACTGAGGACGACCAGAATGCCAGGACGGCCACCCACCCATTACCAGAAGCTGACATGCCCATCGTTGCCCTGGACTTTGGGATGAAATACAATATTTTGCGACGCCTGAGGCAGAGTGGTTTTCGCCCTCACGTGCTTCCAGCTCATGCGACGGCTGAGGAAGTTCACAAACTCAAACCGATGGGCGTGTTTCTCTCCAACGGGCCGGGGGATCCTTCTGCTCTGGGTTATGCCGTTCAGACGGTTCGATCGCTGATCGATCATGGNTATCCCATCTTTGGCATTTGTCTAGGGCATCAAATCCTGGGTCAAGCATTAGGGGCCGGCACCTTTAAAATGAAATTTGGACACCGAGGGGCCAACCAACCGGTCAAGGACCTGGATACCGGCCTGGTGGAAATCACCTCCCAGAANCATGGGTTTGCCTTGGATGGAGAGACGATGGATTCTTCGTTTGAGATCGACAAAACCAATTTNAACGATCAAACCGTCGAAGGCATCCGTCACCGCAAGAAACCTCTCTTCAGCGTTCAGTATCACCCGGAAGCNTCTCCAGGCCCCCACGATTCGTCTCCACTTTTTGAACGTTTTCGAAAACTCATTGGAAGTCAGGGTTGCTGAAGGTCTTAGGTGTTCCAGAAACCGTTTGACTTGGAAGCACGTGTGAGGATAATGACCTCCTTAACCAATTTGTCATGGCCAAACTAGTCGTCATAAGCGAAGGATTTAAGGGGCAATCTGTCGAGTTGTCGGCAGATGTGAAGACTGTCGGTCGGTCAGAGGACAATGGCTTTCAGATTCCGGAAGGGTCTATTTCGAGCCGGCATTGCGAATTAGCTACCAAAGGAGAAGAAGTCCTCATCAAGGATCTTGGCTCCACCAATGGCACTTTCCTCGATGACAAGAAGATCACCGAGGCAACCATGAAAATGGGGCAGGTGTTGCGGCTAGGCTCGGTAGAACTGCGATTCGAGGGAGACAAGGGGAAGCCTGCAGGCAAGGTGGCCACCAAGACCATCACGCCTCCGCGCGGTGGCGTCAAACTAGACAACTTGGATGAAGCGCCCAAATCACCCGCAGACAAGACTTTTGCCAAGAAGTCCAACAAGGTGAACAAAACCATGATCACCGTGGGCGTTGTCATTCTCGTCNTCGCGATAGCAGCTGTTGCCTATTCACTCATGGCCGTCAAGAGCGCCGGCTAATGCATGCTTGCTGATCCANGCCGCGCAANCCCATCTGCCCCACTCCACATTTCCCAGGCATACCTCTGCCTCCNCNTTCNGTNCTGATTCNAACGGGTCCATCCGANGAGGAGGTCNTCGAGTCCGGTGAAGCCTCTCGNGGCTCAGGCACCGAGGNCNNCTGAAGCGNGAGGTGNCTTCTAAAGGGTGAACACAGTGACTCAGCGTGTTGGGANGCTTTGATAGGCAACCGGCTGAATCCAGGCACATTCCATTTCACCTTCGCGGTAAGGGTTGCCCATGGGCTTGGTGGACACCACCTTGGCTCGGACATAGATCTCATCACCCTCCAGCTTGTAGGATGGGCGAGTGCCTGAAACCTCAGCCAGCATTTCTCCCACCGAGTTATCGTATTGATGGGTCACCCGAATGGGGTTGCCATCTCCCGCTCGGAAGGGTTCGTGGGATTGATCAAACCCAACACGTGTACCAAAAAATTGAGTGATGTAGGAAACGCCAGGCTCCGCTGCGATCGACAAAGAAATCTGCCCACCCTGATGCTCGATCTTTTCAAGGTTCACTCCTGAAGACGCATAGAAATCGCCTGCTTCCATGGCCCGGATCAAATGCTCTGGAGTCAACTCACGGGATCGAACCATCACCCATCCGCGACCCGCATTGCTGAGACCCACTCGTTGTTCATGATAAGCATGTGCATCGTCGGTCGCGATTCCATACATCACGGGAAGATCAAGCAATGCCAGACGCCAGGTCAGAACCACATCCCAGCATCGTTCCAGGCTGGCATGAGTCGCATCTCCCTCATTGTGAACGGATGGATGACCATTGTAGACCTCAAAAAAAGATTCTCCCCGGAGCTGCATCAGCTCCTCGGCAGTGACTGCCCACCCAAAGTTTGGATGATTGAGATGAGGCATCAACATCTGGCCAGTTTCCTCGCGTCTCTTCAGAATCATATCCAGATTGTTCTGCATGACATCCAGGACAGAGTCTCCACCCTGTGGTTTCAACACCTCATTCAAGTGGGTCACGTTGATGTGAATCGGCGAGGTAAGATAGCGGTCGGTGACTTCCTGGCTTTGCAGAATCAGGAAAGTGTCCGGCTCATTGAAGAGCGGCGCATACTCGCTGAGGGCTTTCAACCTGACCTGCAGCTTTCCTCCATCCTCCCGGCTCTCTACCCAATCGGCACCAAATCGAGCAATATACTTTTCATAAGCCCGGATACCGCCTTTGTTGGAAAGTACATCTGACCAGCGTTCGCCGCGTTGGAGAACATTGTGGTCAGAAAGCACGGCGAAGTGGTATCCATGGTCATGATACCAATCCATGATCATTTCGGGATAATCGTCCCCATCACTCCAAAGAGAATGCGTATGCAAGTTACCCTTCCAATATCGAGGCGCTGAATCGGCTGCCTGGAGAAATAAGGGAACCATGCCAATGAGGCACACACGTGCCCAGGAAGCTAAGGATTTCATGGCATTTTTATAGGGGGCTATCTCTCAACCGACAAGCTCGTTCCCTATTCAGCGACTACCTCTCCTTATTATCGCCAGCGTAGGGCGGGGCCTCATATCGCACTGGATGCTCGATCACTCTAGGGTCCAAGCTATCTCGCAAGACTGCCATGAGCTGTTCATGCATTTTTCCCTGGATGCGGGCGTAAGAATTCTCGTTTGCCACGTTGTGGATCTGATGGGGGTCCTTCGACACATCATACAGCTCCACAAAGGGCCGTTTGCCGAATGCCCGCTGAAAGTGTTCGGCCCAGCGTGGATCTTCCCGATGCTCAAAGATCCACCCTTTGGTAGGGCTTGCGTCCATGTCAGCAAAGGTTGCAAAGGTGTTTTGCCGTAACTGTTCGGAAGTCGGAAGGTCATCGGAAAGTCGGTGCAACGGATCTCCCATCGGCCATCGATCGGGTTGAAAATTGACGATATAAAGAAAGTCCTCCGTTCGAATGGCGCGCTGAGGGTAGCCTACATTGCCTGATCGCGCGGCAGCGACATGGCGCTCCCTTCCGGTGACCACCCAATTTCTGGAAGGATCGATCCAGCCGGATGCTTCAGACTGCAATTGGGGCACCAGGCTCTTGCCTGTCATAACAGAGGGCACATCGACCCCGGCCAACTCCAGCACCGTGGGAGCAAGATCCATCAGATTGACAAAGTCCTCGAGCTTTCTTCCGCCAGGTTGACCAGGCCAGTGAATGGCAAGAGGCACTCCAACCCCAAAATCATAAAGGTTGCATTTGCCGTGAGGAAAGCCAGGAGGCCCATGGTCGCCACTGATGATCACCACAGTCCGATCCAACTCACCCAGTTCTTCCAGTCGCTTGAGAATCAAGCCAAGGGCCGCATCAAAGGCCTGAATTTCTCCGAAATAATCAGCCATATCTTCTCTAACCTCTGCAACGTCAGGCAAAAAAGGAGGCATGTGGCCTTCGAGTTGATCGGGATCCAACCCCCAGAGACGCTTTCCCGAACCCTTCGTCCATTTGCGATGGACCAGGGTCGGGCCAAACCAGTAGCAAAAGGGCTTACTATCTGGCCTGGCATCCAGAAAGTCGTTGAAGTTGGCCAATACTTCATCGTACAGCGCGTGCTTGGCTTTAGAAACGGCCATTCCCTTATCAACCATGCGCGTCACTTGCTGGGAAAATTGGTTGAACTTTCGCCCAGCTTTCTCGAAGGCATGGCGCCCAGCTCCATAAGGAGCATCGGCCGGACTGCCGGGAGTCCAAACTTTGTAAGTTTCCCCTAAATGGTAACCTGCCTTTCCAAGCAGGAGGGGGAAGGTAGGAATGGAAGCATCCCATCGGGCTCCTTGCAGGATGGCTCCTTGACCGGTTCGCCAAAAATACTGACCCGAAAGAAGAGAACTGCGACATGGAGTGCATGACGGAGCGGTGACAAACGCGTTTTGAAACAACACACCTTCTTGTGCCACCCGATCAAAGGTGGGTGTGGAGAGTAGACGATTGAGCCCACTGTAAGGTCCTTGATCTTGATAAGCGCTGGCAAACCGCCCCCAGTCATCCGCAAAAGCAATCAGAACGTTCGGACGCTCCTGACCCTGGACCCAAAGGCCTGTCAGTGTGGCAAGCATCACTCCTCCGCGGTAAAAGATGCTCAAAAAAGCTTGGTACAACACATGGGGCATCCATGCATACCAGCACAGAGGGGATCTTGATTCAAGAGTTCCTTGGCAAAGGACCATCCCTCTGATGACATGATACCACGGTGATGCCCGTGACGTTGTAGCAGCATCCAAACGAACCCTTCACGATGAACCCACCCATGGATCCATCTTTCTGGCAAGCACTGCCGAGGCTTCTTCCCGATCGCCGATCCCATTGGGTCGTTCTCACTGGAGCTGGGTCTTCAAAGGAAAGTGGCATCCCGACTTTCAGAGAAGCCCAAAGCGGCCTTTGGGAGCGCTTTCGTCCCGAAGAGTTGGCTTCGGCCCAAGGGTTTGAAAAAGATCCCCTGCGGGTCTGGAAATGGTATCAGCACCGACGCCATTCGGCGGAGCGGGCGGCACCCCATGCCGGTCACCGTGTTCTGTCATGGCTTGAGAAGACACTCCCCTCTTTGGCAATCATTACTCAGAATGTCGATGGTCTCCATCAGCGTGCTGGATCCAGGGAAGTCATCGAACTGCATGGAAGCCTTCACCGAAGCATTTGCTACAAGCACAGACACCCGGCACATGAGGGCTGGGCTCAGCAATCAGGTCATCCCAAGTGCCAACAGTGTGGCAGTTGGCTACGCCCGGATGTGGTATGGTTTGGAGAAAACCTCTGTCAGGCAACATTACAAAGAGCCAGCGAGGCGGCCAAACAAGCGAAAGTGTTTTTTGTCATCGGAACCTCCTCACAGGTGTATCCCGCAGCAGGATTGGCATGGATGGCCAAGGCAGCAGGAGCCACACTGGTAGAAATCAATCCTGAGTGCACACCACTCAGTCAAGAAGTCGATTTTTTTCTACCCATGAAGGCTTCGGTGGCCCTGGAGATGCTCAAGGCGCAGCTACTGCGTCTCGGCGGCCAGACATTCGCTCGAACCAACCAATAGAACCGGCCGTCTCACCCACGATCAGATCCACCCGTCCATCCCCATTCCAATCGGCAGCCTGACAAGCAGATTGTTCTCCAAAGAGACGAATCCCACTTTCTTCTGCCGAAAGGCAACGAAAGCGCCTTTCTCCGAGATTTTCGATCAAGCAACCCAGCCCGGCATCCATGCGGGAAAAAGCAGGCTGGGGGGATTGATAGTTCTGCCCCAAAAAGAGATCCGGGCGGCCATCATCATTCCAGTCCATGACCGCAATGGACTGGACCGGGGCCCACTGAGCGGCAAAAGGTAAGGCTTGCCATTGAAAATGATCGGATTCATTCCACCAGATGCCTGATTCCAAATGTTGCATTTCAAGCCATTGTTCCAGTGAAGAGATGCCGTCAAATAATTCAGTCATGCTCAAGGCTGCCACATCAGCGTAACGTCGATAACGTTGGCGTACAAAACCAAAGGCGTTTCCCAGAGCCACAAGGTCTCTGGCGGGCACCCAATCCTTGAGAGATTGATCGTAGTAACTCTCGAGAACATCATAGCGTCCATCTTTGTCGAGATCACCGTGATACAGGCGAATGGGGTGGTGAAGATGCTTTTGATAATCGGTGTTACGCCCCCAATTACCAGCAATCAAATCCATGTCCCCATCACCGTCCAAATCACCAGCCTCCAGCACCATCCACATGCCTTTTCGAACATCGAGCCCAGCCTCTTGGGTGCGATTGACATAGCCATCCCTGCCTTTTTCCCATAGCTGGAGCGAACCCCATTCGCTGCTGAGCACCAAGTCCATATCCTGATCCAAATCCCAATCGATGGCCTTGGCATCGGTGATCAACCCAGCCCCAAGCCAGACCCGACTTTGGTCCAAATCCAATTCGAAGCTTCCCTGCTGGTTGCGAAAGAGTCTGCAAGTTGCGGCCTCTCCAAAGCGACCTGCGTGAAAACCACCGCCGACAAAGAGATCCATGTCTCCATCCTGATCATCATCCCATAATTCAAGGCATGAGGGAAAAGCCCATTGCCCAGTCAAGGATTGAGCCAAGGTAGGCACCTGCTGATCAAAGCGATAGATCAGCACGCTGGGCTGAGATCTCGGATCTCGGGAGGCCACCAATCGGGCACTCAAATTACCGACGCTCAAGGCCAGATGCGGCACTCCATCTCGGGAAACCCATGCCACCATATCCGTCGCATCACCTTGT
Organism: Pedosphaera sp.; assembly: GCA_002686885.1. GTDB lineage: Bacteria > Verrucomicrobiota > Verrucomicrobiia > Limisphaerales > AAA164-E04 > UBA7971. The sequence goes on along the minus strand of NYYT01000066.1, from coordinate 20,513 downwards.
CCGGAATGTGGCAATTCCACGCCAGGAAGCAAGCCTCGGGCCTGCGCCTCCTGATACAAGATCTGTGTGGCCTTACCTTCTCCGTGCCCCACCGCGAGGTCCATCAACCCATCTCGGTTGAAATCGCTTACTTGCAAGGAGGCTCCAGAACGCCCAACGAATCGAGGGAGCAGGGGCTGCCACTGCATGACCTCATCCGTTGCCGTTTCCACATGTTGAAGCGTGTCCCCCATGGAAGAGGAAGATCGAAAAACAGGGTTGGCGGGGATTTTTTTCGGAGACTTCTCAGCGGTGGCTCCCGTGCTCGGATCCGGCTCCACCACTTCATAGCGACGCCCTGCTCGAATGGAATCGATCCAGGTATGCTCTCCCGATGGCCAGGCCACGTGCAATCGAAAGCGGCCGTTATCAGAGGGCATGGCAAAGGTCTTGGCGAAGGAGTCTGAAGACAAGTAGCGACCCCCAGCCACGATCACCGTGGATTGATTTGGCCAAGTAGAGGGTTTCTCACTGACAAGGGAAATCCGGGCTCCAACCCCTGCCGTGTTGGGAGCTCGCCCCCTGAGCACGACCTGTATTCTACCGGCCCCTGCATCGTTCCGATAGAGACTTGGGCCAGATTGAAGATTGTTCACCAGTACATCCTGATCTCCATCACCGTCCAAATCCGCCAGTGCCAGGCCTTGGGAAATGCCCGCCTGATCAAACCCCCATGCACCACGGGTATCCTCAAACAAACCATTGCCCTGATTTCTGAAGATCAGATTCTTTGAGAGGAGCCGTGGGTAAAGAAGGAGTGTGCGGGGCACTTTCCCACGAGGCGCGGATCGCATGGCCTGAAGTGCGGCCACAGTGGCATCTCCGTCCAGCAAATCATGATTGTTGCCATTACAGACCAGAACGTCTTCCCACCCATCCAAATCCATGTCGGCAAAGGCCACTCCCCAGCTCCATTCCGAAGCATCCAGACCGGCCAAGCGGGCCAATTCAGCAAAACTGCCATCGCCGCGCGCCACAAAAAGGGTATTCCGCTGGGTCTGAGGCCGGTTGAGAGACATCGACATTTCAGGAGGTCGCAGACCGGTTTCCTCATTGGCTCGTTGCGTCATGCGCAGGGTGTGGTTCTGGCTCAACATCTCCACCACCAGAAAATCATCCATGCCATCTCGATTGATATCAGCGATATCTGCAGCCATGGAGGACCAGCTGGATTGTCGCATAGAACGATTGGAAAGCTGCCGAAAAATGCCCTTTCCTTGATTGATCCAGCACTGATCTGCCCCATCGCCAAAGTCATTGCATACCAATAAATCAGGGAGTAGATCGCCATTGAGGTCCCTGAAAAGAACGGAGAGACCCCAATGGCGAGGTATCTCGGTCAACGTTTGCCCTTCTTCATCCAGGAAACGCCCTTCCATCCAGGATTGTTCCTGGAAAACGCCTCCACCCATGTTCAGGTATAGATGATCCGGCAATCCTACTTCGATAATGCCTGGTTTGACGCCAGGACCGCGATCGATCGCTAGAAAGCGATCCTCCGGCATCGCATGAGGAGCCCCATTTCGAAAATCAACTTTGGGAGAAACACCAGGTGGCAGGTCTTTCCAGGTGATGGCTCGATAATCGGCGACGTAGAGATCCAAGTCCCCATCCCCATCGGCATCGGCCATGGCCATGGACATGGGACCTCCTTGAGCATGAAGGCCAGACTCTAGGGAAAGGGTAAAGCGCCCCTCTCCGTCATTCATCCATAGCCTGGTCCCCTGCCCCAGACCATTGACGAGTAGATCCAGATCCCGATCTCCATCCACATCCACCAGCAAAACGCCCGTTGAAGGAGCATCCTCACAGGCGGCTCCCCCGGCATCGGGGACTTCCTCAAACTGCCAGTGACCTTGGTTGAGGTAGAGCCGGTTAGGCCCCTGAAGGGTTGCAAAGTAGAGGTCACATCGACCGTCTCCATTCACATCTCCTGCGGCNACTCCAGAACCATTCTCCAGGATGCGGTTTTTCTCGGCCTGTGCATCGGANAGNNCGTTTTNAAAGTCAATGCCGTGCAAAGAAGGTTCCACCCATGTCAAACCCACCTTGTCTGGNNTCATGGGTTTTTGAAGCNGTATCCAAGATCCCATGGCGTCTCCATCCTTTCCGGGCGATTGGGCAACGATGGACCATAGGCATGGACTCGCCAAAGCCATCAGCCATGGAAACCACACTCGAGGAGCNTGGAGCAGTTGGTAGGGCATGAAAATTGAGACCCTNACCATCGCAAATGGGTTGAATGAAGGCAAATTTGAAATCCCTACGAATCCGCAAGAAAAAGCAATCGAGGCAATAATTNAATTTATTNNTATACAATAAAATTTTTATTTGTTTGTAGATTTTTTTATTGTTTTTTAGTAAATTTAACAGGAGGCTTAAGGGATGGCGATTGAATTTCGTTTAGCTGTGCTCATGGCTGAAAGAAAGATGAAGCTCAAAGATTTGGCTGAAACGCTGAATATCACTCAAGCCAATGCCTCTCACCTCAAGACAGGAAAAATCAAGGCTTTGAAATTAAAAACACTCGAGAAACTCTGCTTCCTGTTGGATTGCCAGCCTGGTGACCTGATGGAATACCAACCGGANAGTCCATCCAGCTCAGTGGTGGAAAGCCCCCTGGATCTTGGATCGACGGGATTACCCGAGGATTTCCTGGATTAACAGGGCTTCAAGGACCCAGTCGTGACATCCGGAATCACTCAGGATGGGAAGAAGGCTCTACTTGCCGGGCCAGAAGCCAGTCGCGATGCACGCGCGCTACCTCNCCCATGTAACCATTGCTTTTGTAGTGCTGAGTCGCCTTTTTCATGTANTCGAGGGCCTTGGACTCATCAGAAAGCGCTTGATAGTAGAGCCCCAAATAGAGGGAAGCATAAAAACTATGTCGGATACGCTGGGTGGCATCCGCTGATTCGCCGTGGGCCGCCTTGAGCACGGCTTCTTCACTTCCCACCCCCTTGAAAAGGGCCCAAACCTCCATCATGGGCACACGACGATCCCCTTGGATATCAATGAACAAGGATCTTGCGACATCCACTCCATCGATAGCTGCTACGCACAAAAAGTGCCATACGGCATTTTCAACATCGCGGGAATTGACCGTTTGATGGGATTCGAAGAGAGCTCTGCCCTCCTGATGCTGCCCAGTGTAAAAATAAGCGATTCCAAGCTGCCATAGATGCGGCTTTTGCGAGGGATCCAATTGAGCAAATCGTTCAAAATCAGCGACTGATTCCTTGAATTTCCCTAAATTGAAAGACTCGATAGCCCTTCGGAACCATGCTTCGGGCCGGGAGGGATCGAGTTGAATGACCTGGCCAAAATCGCTGGCGGCCTCCTGATATTTTCGCTGGTATTGGTGCAGGTANCCGCGCGCCATGTAGGCATCCGCAAAAGCCTCATCCTGCTTGATGGATTGCTCGAGTAGCGTCTGAGCTTCAGCTACTTTTCCCGCATGGTAGGCTGAAATCGCCCTTTGGTAGAGCCGACGCGCTTCCTCGGCATCCGCAAACCCACTCACCCTCCCCAAAAGAGTGACGGTGATGAGAAACATCACGAATCGATAGGGTCGCCAAAGGGAGTCACACATTGTCGGAAACCTCAATACATGCCCATGATTTGATAGCCGCTATCCACGTAAAGGACTTGCCCTGTAATGGCTGCAGAGCCCTCTGAGGCNAGGAACAATCCGGTCGCACCCAACTCCTCTGGTANAACATTGCGCTTGAGNGGCGCATGGGCCTCGTANTGTTTGAGCATGGCTGAGAAGCCGGAGATTCCGCGAGCAGCCAGGGTGTTCATGGGNCCAGCACTGATGCAGTTGACCCTGATTTTCTTGGGCCCCAAATCATAGGCCAGATAACGGGTCGATGCTTCCAGAGAAGCCTTTGCCACACCCATCACATTGTAGTGTGGAACCACTTTTTCAGCACCGTAGTAAGACATGGCNAAAATACTTCCCCCTTGGGTCATCATGGGAGCTGCTGCCCTGGAAAGAGCTACAAGCGAGTANGAAGAGACATCGTGCGCCACCCGGAANGCCTCTCGGCTNGTTTGAATAAAATCTGATTCGAGGGCTTCTTTGGGAGCAAAAGCAATGGAATGAAGGAGTAAATCCAGACGTGGATGGCGCTCCTTTATCGTGGCAAAAGCCTGGTCAATCTCCTCATCAGAGCTCACATCGCAAGGGACCATGAGGGTATCGGCGCCAAAGGTGCTCGCCAGCTGCTCAACGTTGCCCTTGAGACGATCTCCCTGATAAGTGAAGACTAATTCCGCTCCCGCCTCATGCCAGGCCTGGGCAATGGCCCAGGCAATGGATCGTTTGTTGGCAACGCCTGCGACCAATCCGACTTTTCCTTCCAATGGTTTCATATCAGTGATCTTGATAATGGCCGGCATGATCAGAAGGAGTCAATGCAAAGCCAGTGGCGCCTCCCCCCTAACCCATGGAAGGAAACCCTGCAAAGAGCCCAACGATNCAAGAGAGGCCTTACTCAGTGACACGAACGATGCGCTCGGCTCGATACCAACGGCCGTTGACATCACTGGCCCGCACTGAGAGAACATGGATACCGTGACTCACCCCCTCGGGCAAATGCCCTTTCCAAAGGTGCTTTGAATCGATGGGTGAGGAAATTCGCCGATAAGGCGCTCGGGGTGTCTCTGGCTCGCGATCAAAGACCGCCTGAAGACCGGGGTCTGGCTCTTCGCTACGTTCCAGCGAAACCCAAGAGCCTTGATCATTCCACCGTAACTGAACCACCGACTCCTTCCAGCCGTTGAAAACATTCACATAAACGGGCGTCGTCGGCACCTTTTCNNCCGATACGGCATCAGCCACCGTCACCGACATTTGAAAATCCTCCGGAGACCGGGCGGCTTTGAATTGGATGTAAGGAGCTTTTCGATCTGCAAATCGAATACGGGTATAACCATTTGGGGCCCCATCCCGCATCGTGGTGTGAGGAATGCCATAGGCATCGGGCAACCCACTCCACCAGCTACCACTCACCGTCACGTTGATGAGATGATGATGCGGTTTGGCGCCTCTCCAACCATCGGCCCGAGTAATTTGCTCATGGGCCTGCCAGTGGGTGTGCCCCGAAATGGAGAAAGTATANGGTCGATGCTCGATCAAGCGATAGAGGTCCTCTCGATTTGCCAGGCCGGTGAGAGGTATGTGCATCATGAGCACTACCAGTCGATCTTCTGGCACTTCCTCCAGATCGCGACGCAAAAAGGCCANTTGTTTGGCGTCCAGACCGCCGGTATAGGTCCCTGAACCTTCGGGCGCCTTGCCGCCCCAGATCACATCATCCAGGGCTATAAAATGCACGGGCCCATAATCAAACGCATAGTAATTGGGTCCATAGATCCGGGTGAAGGTCTCATCGGCGTCTTCGTCATTGGAGGCATCCATGTTCATGTCATGGTTACCAATAACGTTGAACCAAGGGATCCCCACGAGGGCAATGGTCGCATTGAGGGGTTCAAACATGCCCAGATCATCAAAGACAATGTCTCCCAAGGTCACCCCAAACTTGGCTTGCGTTCCAATCAACTCCTCGACCACATCATGCCCGATATAGNTCACCTCGCGGATGTCTCGAGGTTGCGGATCCCCAAAAAAAATCACTTCAAATGTTTCGGGCTCCTTGGAGGGATACAAGGCAAAGTCAATGGATTCGGGAAGAGGTCCGGTCGCCTCGAGGCCAGGAAAGGAGGACTCCGGTGAACCCTGAGGTTTGTGGTTGTAATAGAACTGCGGCAACTGATGAGCGTTGAGGGGAGTGCGCCAGTCCCTCGGCTTGATCACAAAAAAAGTGGTATCCTCTCCCGCAGGCAAAGACCAGCGGCCANCCTCATCGGTCTTTACGATATCTTTTTGGTTGGAGACTCGCACCCCAGGAACCCCTGGTTCGTTTGCATCCCTTTGACCGTTGTGATTGAGATCATGATACACGCTGCCATGAGCCACACTCTGGGCCTGCAGGGTTGAGCAGAGGATACTCGCACAAAGACTCAGGCAGGAGAGATGAATGTGGAAGCCAGGGCATGGAAATCGCAGAATCACATGGAACATTAGTGAAAGTTATCTCCCTTGCCGTCACAAGGCACGATTAAAGTGAGCTCCATTCACTGCTCACAAGCTGGCCCCAGACCCAACTGACAAAACGATGAGGTCTGGAGCATGAAAAGCTCTTCAAGGTTCCCTATCGGGGGATACCTCAGAAAGTGGAAGGACCGCGGTGATCGGGGGCGCCTTTACGAAAGAGGCTTTTCTAAGATAAAGGGGTTCTAATATCGGGCCCTTACGGACGGTGGAGGGCTGTTCGATCGCCACCTTCATGAGCCAGGATGCCTCTGGGTAGGCGGGGAGAAGTTGATCATCGGCCACCCCAATAGAACGNAGGCGATCCACCATTTCTTGAGAAGCCACGATGCCCCCACATGCGGCTGCTTCCTTAAATGATTCCAAGGGACCGAACCTTGTGAGACCCTCTTGGNCNATGGATCCCTCCTTCTGCCCCTTGGTGAAGGATAAAAGGGCTGCCTCCGATCGCTGTGCATCGATCGCGACATGGATGGATTCCCATCCGCGCTGGTCCATGGCTTGGCAAGCCAGAACAAGCGCGCTGCTCAAGCCAAGAAGCTCACAGCCTTTTGCCAGATGCCAACCGTAAGCGGCAGCAATGGCATGACGAACTCCAGCATGGGATCCGGGCCCAAGACCCACCACGACTTTCTGAATCTCCGCTGCGTCGAGCTGGAAGTCTTCGGACCATCGTTCAAAGGCATCCCAAAGGGCCGCGTCATGGATCCCCTCAAGAATGACCGACGCCAGGCACTCTAAACCCTTTTCGGAAGTGAGCTCCCCCAAGGCAAGGCTTCTTTGCCGCTGGCTCCATTCAATAGCCAAAATCTTCAAACTGTATCTTCCTTTCTGTCTCGGAGGGTGCAGTGAGAGACACCCAACGAAAGGGTTTTCGAATGGGTCGGGTCGGCAGAGGTAGTGTTGGAAAGGTTCCCAGCCAACGATCGATCCATTCCACCAAGACGCATCCCTCGGCGTCCCCTGCCAGGTAATCGACACACCCGGCATCCCAGAGAGCTTCCTCTCCCTCCAGACGATAAAGGTCAAGATGATGAATCCTCCCTCGATCCGAAGCGTAGGCATGCACCAAGGAATACGTTGGAGATGCCACTCGCGAGGAAACCCCCCATCCATGACAGAACCCCTGAATGAGTTTGGTTTTACCCACACCCAGATCTCCGGAAAAGCCCAGCAACCACTCAGGCCCCAACTCATGGGCCCATGCCGCCCCCAAGGCAAAGGTTTGTTCAGGACTGCTGGAGATGATCGTATCCATGATGTGGGAGAATCCTCAAACCCTGATCGTCCTTGAGATAAATCTCAGGCTGCTCAATCACCTTACCAATGCAGCTCAAAGGCGTATCGGGAAAGGCCTCCTTCCATGCATCCTTGAGGGCGACGGCCTGCGACCGATCGAGTGTCCAGAGCAATTCAAAATCTTCTCCGTCACTGAGCGCAGCTGCCAGCGGGGGCTTGGATGTCTTTCCTGAACGGGCACGCAACCTGGCATCTCTACTGACAGGCAGGTAGTCAGCCCATATTTCAGCGCCCACCTGACTGGCATGACAAAGCTGCCGCAAGTCACTCGCCAGGCCATCGGATAAATCCATCATGGCGTGGATTTCGAAATGCTTTGTCAGCCATTGTGACTCCTTGAGACGAGGGTCAAAATCCAGATGCTTGCCCGCCAGAGAACCTCCAAGTGTTCCAGAAACAAAGATTGCATCCCGCACTCGGGCTCCACTGCGAAGAACCGCCTTGCCCGGGCTGACCAGGCCCGTCATGGCAATGGAGCAAAAGAAGGGGCCGGAGGTATGAGTAGTTTCACCCCCCACCAGAGCCAGGTGATGCCTCAGCGCAACTTCTTTCATCCCTTTGTAAAAGGACTGGAGCCAGTCCATTTGAAAATCTCTGGGCAACCCTATGGTAACCAGCACGCTTCCAGCCTCTCCACCCATGGCTGCCACGTCGCTGAGTAGGCGGTTGATGGCCTTGTGCCCAACCTTCACCGGATCCTCCTGAGCTGTGAAGTGAATGCCCTCCACCATGGCATCGGTCTTGAGCAGAAGATCCCGATCGGGGCTCGATTTCACAATGGCACAATCATCTCCACTTCCCAGAACAGTGTCTGGACGATGCGGCAGGTCGCAAGTCAATGCCTCGATCAATTCAACTTCTCGATTCATGGTGAGGGGGTTTCCATCCAAAGCGGGAGCCATAACATGAGCCCCAGATTGATGAGATTAAAAAGCGAATGCGCTAAGATAGGCACCCACAAATTACCGGTTTTTTCGTAGGACCAGGCAAAGAGGGCCGCCAGGATACTTAAGGGCAACAAACTGACCGCATTGAAATGGACCAACCCAAAGAAAAGGGAACTCAAGGCAAAGGCCCAAAAACGAGGCAGGTATTGAAGGAGAGCGGTAAAAACCACTCCTCGGAACAGCAATTCTTCCACCAGGGGGGCTAAGAGAACGGCAGTAAGTGCGATGATGATCCGGTTTTCGGGGCGAGTGCTTTCTTGGAACAAATGAACAATTTCCTGAGGAGCTGCCTCTTGCCCTAGGGCTTCGAGACTCATCTGAATCATACCACCCAGGAAAGACGCCACCAAAAAGCCTAACAAAGCGGCCTGCAGCGCAAATCGACAAATACGAGCTGGATTCGACACCGATAGACCAAATGCCTGCTGCCACGACATCCCATGATCACGGATAAGCCACCAGGTGGCCCACACCACTCCCAGCTGAAGAAATACCAAATTGACGCACAAAACTCCGGTTTGTCCGTCCAGATTCCATCCGGCTTCCAACGCCTTATCCAACCAGAAAAGGGCCACGCCACTCAGACCAAAACACATCAGAATCCACATCACATACCGGATGAGGGATTCGCTTTGCCATGATCGCAGCTTTAACACGGTGATGCATTCTACAATAGGGCCCCGGGGATGACCGAATGAAAAAGGAGGATCCAGTGGAGGCTTCCAAACCAAGATCTCTCTTGGCTGATACTTGCCTCGAGGAGACGGTTCGATTAGCATACCTCAGATTTGGGCCTTCTAGGGACCTTCGGGGGCAAGCCCCTTCTTTTAAAGCAAATGAGCTCCAGCAATTTACAAAAACTCATCGGACTCCCCACACCATCTGAAGTCTACCCCAGCCAGCACTTGGTGGAATACATCAACTTGAAATTGGCTGCCATGGGTTGTCCTACCGCCGACATGGCATCGGACTCCCCTTTCAAGGACGTGGCTGAGTCGCTCATTGCCAACCATCGCGAACAGGAACGTTTATTGGCCAATTACCTTTGCCCAGCCGACTGGCGTATTCAGCAGTGGCTGGAGGGCTTTCTGGCGGGTACCGGAGACATACCGAGGCTCCCCTCAAAGACTTTCGTCCTCGACCGGCATGGGGTCGCACGCAATCTTTCACTGCCAGCTCAGGGTGATGAATTCAAATCGGATATCATTCATTCCTATCGAATTGCCCAGGGGGTCTTGCACAATCCGGTGAATGACCGACGCACCACCAAGGGGGTGTTTCACATTGCTGATGCAGGATTGCCCGTACCGGCTGACAAGATCGCCGTCCCTCGAGCAACCTTCACCCGCATGCTCGGGTTCGCCCTGCAACCCCCCGATGCGTTGATGGAACTCCCCTTCACCAGTGAGCAGGAGGATCGGGCGCGCTGCCATGTTTCCCTATTGCTGCGTCCTCTGGTGATTCCTGAGGTTCCAGGGGTCATCGAAGAAAAGCGTAGCGAAATACGCTTTTTCGCGCCCGGGAACCTTGTCAGCAACCTTGATTTTGTAGAGAGCATTTTTGGTAATGCAGGCGATCCGAATTTGCCCGAAAACGATGCGGGACTTGACGTCCATCACTGGACCGGCCACACGGGATGTGTGATCCTTGCCCCCCATCTGACCCGCATCACCAAGAAAGAGGCAGGGCTTCCCCACCATGACGAGGCTACCGAAAAACAACGAGAACAAGGCATGTGCTGGACACAACCCGATGAACTCTACAACGGTGGAACGGCTTTCAAATTGTGTGCAAGGGATGAAAAAGGGGTCATGGTGACGATCATCGCGGACAATTATTTTGGCTACTGTAAGAAGGAGGTCAAAACGCAGATTAGTTTTTCAGCTAACTTGTTTGGCATGGCCGAGGAGGAGCATGCCGGTGGAGCCCTGGTTTACCCCAGTTATGATCTTGGAGAAGAATTCAGCGGCCATCTCCATGTGAAGCGACTGGGACACTCATTTGAAGACATGGTTCAGCGTTTCGGCGAAATCATGGATCTGCAGCCTGAAGGTTACGCTGTGGACAAGCGTTACCCTGATATCATTTATGTCTCGGAAGACGTTCACTTTGACTTGCATTCCCAGACCGTCAGCTGGCCGCACCAGGGAAGTACGCAGAGCATCAAACTTCTGGAGGGCAAGACCTATGTCCGTCCTTCCGGATACAAGGTTCATTTGGAGAAACCGCCGGGCAACCGTTCCTGGCGTCTGATCGGCACCGTGGCCGAAGGCTTGATTTGCCACAAACCCTGCACTGTTTCTGGTGGTGGCAAATCCGAGATTTCCAAGCCTGTCACCGATGCCGTGATTCAGGGGCCTGTCATTGTGGCTCATATTAAAGAGGATCTGGATCAGGTAGAGGCTATCCTCGCGCGAGATTTCTCTGACCGGTTTCGGGACAGCTCCAAGGAGGACACCCGCGGTATTCTCAATCACGAACGCTCCCTGGGATCGGTGATCAAGTTGCTCACCCCTTCCAGCCGGGATTACACCGACGATTACAACCAATGGTTGGAAGGCATCCCCCAATACGTCAAGGAGCTGGTATTCGTTCTCAAGCGTTATTACAGAAACGAATGGGGCGATCAGTGGAAGGAGCATTTCACAGTCGATTTGATCAACGGCAAGCCAGGTAATGAGCTGAAGCTGGACAATCGCAAGCTCATCACCAATTACATGCGCGTGGGTTTTCAGGACGACGGGCTGTGGCGCACCTTTGGTCTGCGCAAGGATTTTCACCCTGCTGCCAAGCAGTCTCTGGAGGATGATATCACCGCAAGTGTTGTGATTCCCACGACTCAGATCCATGGCATCGAATCCAACACGCACTCAGTAAAGTTCCTCCAGAATTGCGAGTATCGCTTTTTCCAGCGCCCGGACGATGCGATTATTCGCGGTTACGACAAACAAGCAGAGGCCGACCTGGCCGCACCTGGGAATTTTATTTCCAACTTCGAACCTCTCCAGCAAGGACAGGCCAAGGAGATTGTCGAAGATGCCATCGGGTTCTACCAATACACCCCTCACATGCAGGACCTCATCAAGGGTGCTGCATCATCCAACCGCCCCGGCTTCTTCGTGAGCAGCGCCCATCCCCGCATGGTGGATGGCGTTCCCACCAAGAATCCGCGCTACCTGCAAATCCGCCCGGACCTCATCCAGCCGCAGGCTGTCTACCTCGAGGAAGTCGCTACCCGACTGCATCGCAAACTCGCCATGGACAAGCCCCTGCATCGCGTGGTCCGGGCCGTCGTCCCAGGCAGGAGAAACAACCCTGCCGACAAGAGCGCGGGCATTCGCCCGTTGGCGGTCTACAATCCCATCCATTACATGGATCTGCCTGAGTTGTTCATGGAATACATCTGCAGCATGACGGGCAAATCTCCATCCACCACCGGCGCAGGTTCGGAAGGAGCCCTCACCAAAGGCCCTTTCAATGCCTTGCCACCCATCATCGATCTGAACAATGCCTTGGTTTCGATGATTCTCACCGGGCACGATGGCTTTGTCACCGCTGCGGGTTATGTGGGGCCCAAAGTCAAAGTGGCTCATGATGTCAGCATGTTGATCCCTGAAGTTTGGTGCCGCATGAAGGAGGAGGAACGCTCCTCGGCTTTCCTGATCCAAAACGGCTACCTCGACTTCTGTGAGGACGTCGAGCATGAGGGACGCACCCTGCCCTTCAGCCGCCTGGGTTACCGAATCAACCGTAAATTCGTGCGTGATTTCTTTGGTCGCGTCTTCAACCACCCCCACGCCGTCTTCACCGAAGAAATGATCGAACCCGAGAAGCAGGATAGAAATGCCTTTGTGGAAGGTTTGGACAATATCGTGGCCACCCAAATTCGGGTCGGCAATCTGTATCTGCAGGATGGCAGCATTGAGGCTGCCTGCCCTCCCCTGAAGGCGCTCATCCACATCATGGTCGAAGGACAGTGGGAAGGCAAAACCTTGGCCGATCCTGCAGTGCGTTCTCTCTTCTCTCTCGAGAACATGCTTTCCAGTGACTGGTATCAGGAACGCCTCCAGACCAAGCAAACCCTGGATGTGAACCTGTGGGAGCGGCATGCAGATTATCTCAAGGCCTTTCTGGATAAGAAGGGCTATCAAGATGAGTCCAGACGATTGCATATCCAGGAGCGCATGGACCAAGCCGTTGCCAAACAGGCCGAAGCCAAAGATCCGGAATACCTCAAAAGGCTGGTGGGCACCTTGGGAGTCCAACCCCTTCAGTCACTCCAATCGACCTAGTCGATGGGTTGAGGTTTCGAATTCAGCGAGATGTCCTTGCACCATCTCAATCCACAGCAGACGGAAGCGGTGAGGACCACTCACGGTCCGGTACTCATTCTGGCGGGAGCCGGCACGGGAAAAACACGTGTCATTACCGAAAGAGTGGTGCACCTCATCGACAAGGGGGTGGCTCCTCATCACATCCTTGCGGTGACCTTCACCAACAAGGCAGCTCGAGAAATGGTGGCGCGCGTTCGGGGACTACTCAAGACAAAGCGAAGCTTACAGGCTGCCGCCGAAGAGGGCTCCAAACCGGTCATCTGCACCTTTCACTCCTTTTGTGTGCGGGTGCTCCGACAATTCATTGACCGGCTGGGATACAAACGGAATTTCGTCATCTATGACCCAAGCGAGCAAGTCGGTGTGATCCGACGACTGACCAGCGACTGGACCAAGAGCCACATCACCATCAAACCCGCCGAATGGCTTTCTCTGATCAGCCGGCTGAAAAATGCCACTTCCTGGGAATCGCTGGGCATGGATGCAGGCACACAACGGCTTGCTGAGCGGTTGATGGAACGCTACGGATCTGCCTTAAAGGCCTGCAATGCGGTTGATTTTGACGATTTGATCTTACTGGTGCTGGAACTTTTCAACACCGACAAAGAAGTCCTCGAAACCTGTCGTAAAAACCATCGCTACATCATGGTGGACGAATATCAGGACACCAACGGCAAGCAGTTTCAACTGCTCAAGGCTTTGGCAAGCGAACATCAGAATGTCTGCGTTGTCGGCGATGATGATCAAAGTATCTACGGTTGGAGGGGAGCCGAGATTGCCAATCTGCTTCACCTCGAGGATCACTTTCCCGGAATTCGAGTCATCAAGCTGGAACAGAATTACCGCTCCAATAACACCATTCTCAAGGCAGCCAATGCCGTGATCCGACACAACCCATTGCGCAAGGACAAGACCCTTTGGTCCAGCAAGGGAGAGGGGCCGCTCATTCAACTCATGGTTTTCGAGACCGAGGAAGCTGAGGCTCAGGCGGTTGCCGAAGGCATCGAGGTCCAACGACTCAGCAAACGGATTCCATGGAATCACCAGGCCATTCTCTTTCGCACCAATCTTCAGGCCCGACCGCTGGAAACAGCCCTGAGGCAGTCGAAAATCGCCTATCGACTTGTGGGCAGCCAGAGTTACTTCGATCGTCGAGAGGTCAAGGATATCCTGGCTTTTCTCAAGGTTTTGATCAACCCGGACGACGACATCAGCCTGTTGCGGATCGCCAATGTTCCCGCACGTGGACTGAGCGCCAAGACCATGCAAACCCTCTTGCAACTCAGTCAGGACCGAAACACTTCGGTTTGGTCGGTCATGCACCACTCGGACTTAGATACCCACCTCAGGGCAGCTGCTTCCAAGAGCAGTCGAGGGTTCGTTTCGCTGATCGAAGATCAACGCCGATTCCTCAAGGAGGAGAACAAGATGGGCCTGGCCCATTGGGCTCGCAGTTTCCTCGATCACATCGGTTATTTCACCGAACTCAAGCATTCGGAAAAGGATCCCAAGATTGCCGAAAATCGAATGCAGAGTGCACAGGAGCTGGTGTCGTCGATCGACAGCCTGACCGCCTCCATGGGCTCCGTGAAGGGGGAAGATCGCCTGAATCAATTCCTTGAGGAAATTGCCCTGGATCAGGACCGGTTGGATGAAAAAGACAAGCAAGGCGAAGGAGTCACCCTGATTACCATGCATAGTTGCAAAGGGCTGGAATACCCTCATGTGCACATCGTGGGTCTGGAACAAGGGCTGCTGCCACACACACGATCCATTGACGAAGGTAGCCTGGATGAGGAGCGGCGCCTTTTTTACGTTGCCATCACCCGGGCCATGGAATCGCTGACGATCAGTCACTGTGAAACACGTAACAAATTCGGGCAAACAACTCCTTGCCAGCCCTCCGTGTTCCTGAATGAACTCCCTGATAAGCTTGTCGAACTTGCCGATGACGTCTTCAAACGCCCTGTATCGCCCTCAAGCGGTGCCGCCATGTTTGACGCGCTCAAATCATCCTTGGACCTCTCAGATGCCTGACCCCATGAATCCTGCATCTTTGGCCCCAAACATTCCCGAGATCACTCTCGACCAGCTCAGGCCCATACCCGAACCTTGGCAGGATGTTTCTTTGCAGGGCTGCCTGATCGAAGCAAGCGCCATTGCTCGACGCATTCAAGACCTTGCACGGCAAATTGAGCAGAATGCGGATCCAGGAGCACCTTTGGTGGTGATTTCCATTCTGGCTGGAGCAGCCATCTTCTCAAGCGATCTGATTCGAGCCCTACGGTGCCCGTTGGAATGGACAATGATCGGTCTGTCCAGTTACCGCGAAGGCACCACCTCCGGTGACCTCCATTGGACTCTTCCACTGACCCGGGACATCCGGGGTCAGCAAGTCCTGATCGTGGATGATATATTGGATACGGGTCAAACCTTGCAAGCAGTCGTGGAGCATTTGCACACTCTGAGGCCCGCGTCGGTGCAGACTTGCGTCCTACTGGACAAGCAAATCTCCTGTCCAGCAGACAACTCGACATCCGCCCGGATTCAGGCAGATCACGTGGGTTTTCAAATTGAGGATGCTTTTGTCGTGGGATACGGACTGGACATGGGGGGACAATTCCGTCAGCTTCCGTTCGTTGCCACGCTCTCCCCAAGGCCCCTTTGACCAGGATTGCTTGATGCAGGTTCGAGTACAGTTTTTTTCCTACTTCAAGGATTTGACCGAAACATCCACGTGCACTTTGGATGTGAAGGAAGGATGTCGCCTGGAGTGTGCCTTGGAGGACATCCGATCTCGATTCCCCAAATTAGAAGCCATGCGCCGCTGTACCCTGGTTGCAGTCGGCCTCGATTACGTCGCCAAAGATCACATTTTGCAGGAGGGAGATGAAATCTCGCTCTTTCCACCCGTCCAGGGAGGATGAGTCAGGCCTGCTTTGTATGCTGTCATGAAACGATCCCTCAAACTGATTCATGAGCCCATTGATGAAGCTTTGCTCCAAGCTCAGCGAGAGGTGGGGGCCGCATCAGGAGCTGTCCTGAGCTTTTCTGGCTGGGTACGCGACATGGAAGGAGAAGCGCGCATCGCAGCCATTGATTACGAGGGCTATGAGAAAATGGCCTACCACCAATTTGATTTATTGTTGGATCAGATGGAGAAACAGTGGCCCATCGAATCCATACGTTTGGTGCATCGCCTCGGCAAAGTCGCGGTGAATGAGCCCTCCCTATGGGTGGAAGTGGTGGCGCCTCATCGATTGGAGGCCTTTGAGGCCCTGATGTGGCTCATTGATTCGATGAAACAAAAAGTCCCCATCTGGAAGCACCCCATCGAAGGCCCCATAACCGGTCTGGGAGCGAGTCACGAATCATCTTAGAGCCCGTAAGCCCCCTATTGAGCAGATTCATATGAGAGAGTTGAACCAGGACGAATTGGACCAGTTGTTTCCGGCTGAATGCCATTTCAAGGTCATTTGCAAGGATCGAGAGGGCATGGAAAAGGATCTCAATCAATCCCTGGAGGATATCGGGCTCACAGGGATCGTCTTCCAGCCTCGCGGGCGATCCGCCAAAGGGACTTACATCACATTTGACCTTTCGATGGTGGTGGAGTCCCATGAGCGCATGAAGGCCATGGATGAGGCCATTCGAGCCGTGGAAGGGGTGCGGATGTTACTCTGACCCGGGGCAGGGATCAAAAAAACGCCTCAGCCGATCAAGATCGACGCTGAGGCGCTTGAAAAGTGATGGAAAAAACCGGGGAATCTTACTGAGCAGCCACCTTGAACCCGGTGGCCTGAATCGCAGCAATGATTTTTTCCTGCGAGGTTTTGTCCGGATGGAACATCACGGTCGCCTTCTTGCTCTGGTGACAAGCTGAGCCGTTGATGACCCCATCCAGGCTGGTCAGCACCTTGCCCACCTTGGAGGAACAACCACCGCACTCCATCCCCTCGACAGGTAGGGAAACTTGCTGGCCTTCGATGGTGTAGCCGGCTTCCGTGACAGCCTTACGCAAAGACGTTTCACAGACCTTGGAAGCATCGTAAGAAACCTTGGTCATCTGAGACTTCGTGCAGGATTCTGCCTTACTGACGCCCTGCAGGCGGGTCAGTGCGGTCACCAATTTGCCGCAGGATGCCTCACAGACAGCGCCACCAACTTTGAGTGTCAAAGTCTTTTTGGAAGCCGTGCACTCGGACTTGGCCTCAGCTCCCACCGCAGTCTTGCCCTTTTCGCAGGAGGAACAATCGGATGATTCAGCAACAAGCCCACCTTGCAAGGTAGCTGCCACTGCGTAAACAGAGAGAAATGCTAAAATGTTTTTCATCATTTAAATGGTTCGGAACCCACCGTCAATGGTTGGGACAAACATCATTAACTCATTCCGTCTGATGAAGATCAATCTTTTTCTGGATCACCCCAGAGTGAAAAAAAGCTGGTCTCTGCATCTGTCTTGCGAACATGATGCGCCATGCCTCCCCAAGCCAAACTTGCCTTGAAGCCGTTCGCTTTTCTGGCCTTTTTCTTCCTGGCAACCCTCGAGAACCGCTCGTTCGCGGCAGAGTGGAACCAATTTCGTGGACCTACCGGGCAAGGCACCGTGGAGACCGATCAACTGCCCTTGCAATGGTCCGAAGAGCAGAACATTGAGTGGAAAACAGCCATTCATGACAAGGGATGGTCCTCACCGATTGTGTGTCAGGACAAGATCTGGATGACCACAGCGAGTGAGGATGGGCGAAAACTCTATGTAATTGTCGTCCAAGCCAAGGATGGAGCCATTCTGTGGGACCGTCAGCTTTTCACCATCGCAGACCCACAGTTTGCCCATAAATTCAATAGCTATGCCTCCCCCACGCCTGTGTCAGATGGGAGCAGGGTGTATGTCACCTTTGGGTCTCCCGGAACGGCTTGCTTGGACGCCCAAACCGGTGAGGTAGTCTGGAAGCGCACAGACATCGTATGCAATCACTTCCGAGGAGCGGGCTCCTCTCCCATCTTGTTTCAGGATCTCCTGATCATGAATTTTGATGGAAGCGATCAACAATTCATCATGGCCCTCGATGCCGCCACTGGAGAAACCAGGTGGCAGACCCAGCGATCCATCGATTATATGGATTTGGGACCGGACGGTCTTCCCGAAGCAGACGGCGATTGGCGGAAGGGATTTTCGACCCCTCACGTTGCTGAATTGGAAGGACAGCAACGACTTTTGAGTATCGGATCCAAGGCTCTTTATGCCTATGAACCCCTAACAGGGAAGGAGATCTGGCACACAGAATCCCGCATCGGCCATTCCGCCAGCTCCCGACCGACGATCCATCGTAATCAAATCTATTACCTGACCGGGTTTTCCAAAGGCGAACTGTGGGCGGTCCGACCTGGCGGCCAAGGGCATGTAACCGACACTCATGTTCGGTGGACCTTCAAGCGCAGTGTTCCCAACAAACCTTCCATGATCGCTCATGAGGATTGCCTGTTCATGATTCATGACGGGGGGGTGGCCTCCTGTGTGGACACCCTCACCGGTGAGGCCATCTGGCAAGAGCGCATTGGGGGCAACTACTCTGCTTCTCCCATCCGGTGGAAGGAGCACATCTACTTTTTCAGCGAGGAGGGGAAAACCTCCATCATTGCAGCCTCCAAGAACTTTGTACTCCAGCACACCAACCAGCTAGATGGAGGTTTCATGGCATCCCCGGCCATAGTGGACCAGTCGCTCATTCTTCGGAGCAAGAGTCACCTTTACCGCATCCATCCCTAGGTGCCCCCCTTTCTGACTGTTTTTAGCACTAGACCACTCTTTGAACGTCTTAATATAGTCTAATCTAACTTTACTTCTTGAACCTAATTTTTAAGTGCGTTATGTCATTCTTATGAACAAGCAATCGCTATCGAGACGAACCGTGACCATGAGCCTGATTGCCACGGCGCTCAGTGTGGTATTAGGTGGCTTCTCAGCCCAGGCAGCTGCCCTGAAAGTCGTCGCTACGACTAGCCTCGTGGCCGATCTGGTGCAGTCCATCGGAGGGGATCGAGTGGCGGTGACCAGCCTGATGGGCCCTGGAGTCGACCCTCATCTCTACAAGCCCACTGCCGGGGACATCATCAAGCTCACCCGCGCGGAAGTCATCTTCTACCATGGCATGGCCTTGGAGGGAAAAATGGGGGATTTGTTTGCACGGCTTTCTCGACAGGGCCGCTCCATCCATGCCATCACTCAAAACTTGCCCCCCGAAGAGTGGATCGTACCCGAGGAGTCGCCTCAGCATCCCGACCCTCACGTGTGGGGAGATCCTCGACTGTGGAAAACTTGTGCGCTAAAAGTTCAGCAAGTCCTTGTTCAACTGGATCCAGAAGGAAAAGAACTCTATGTCGCAGCCAACCAGCAGTATGCCCAGCGACTGGAAGAATGGATGGCATGGGGCAAGGCGCTCATGGATCGGATCGAACCTTCCAAGCGCATCCTGATCACCAGCCATGATGCCTTCAACTACTTCGGTCGCGCCTTTGGCCTCAAGGTTGTGGGAGTCCAAGGCATATCAACCGCCTCGGAAGCTCCCTTGGCAGACATCATTCATGTGGTGGATCTCATTCGTGAGCAGAGCATCCCCGCCATTTTTGTCGAATCCAGCGTGTCACCTGCCATCATTCGCCGGATCAGCGAAGATGCTGGAGTCCAGGTGGGAGGAGAGCTGTTTTCCGATGCCCTTGGCGCCTCGGGCGAGAAGGGTTCTTTTGAAAGCCGCTCGTGGGATCTGGGCACTTACGCCGGGTGGCTGGGGCACAACGTTTCAACCATCAGTCAGGCCATGGTCCCCTCAGGGGCGCCTTGAGCCAAAGTAAGGCATCCAAAAGAATTTGGCGGGAAACAACGATACCGGTCGCGAGAGGTAAGACTGCGTTGGTCTGTTAAAAGCCCCGGCAACCAAGAAAAAGCGATTCAGGCCTTTGAAGGTTCGTCATCCTTGCCGGCCTTACCACCCTGGACCAGTTCTCCGTCCTTGGCTCCTTCGCCCTTCTTGCTACCAAGCTTCTTCTCATTGCTGTAGTAGGAAGCGTAGTAACGGTTCTGATAGTAGTAATAGGAGTAGTAGTAAGAGTCCTTGCCCTCGAAGTCGATATCGTTGATGACCGTCCCGAGGATGTAGATCCCAGCATCCTGAATGCGTTGCACCGTCTTACGTGCATGCTCGCGGCGAATTTTATTAAACTTCGACACAAAAACCATGCCATCGGTGCGCGCCCCCACCATGAGAGGGTCACTGACCGCAGAGACGGGCGGACAGTCCACAAAGATACGGTCGTAACGATCCCGCAAGCTGTCCAGCAGTTCACCCATGCGCTTGGACCCCACCAGTTCTGAGGGGTTGTTGGGCACGGCACCACAGCAAATCAAATCCAAGTTGGGAACTTCCGTCGTCTGGGTGATTTCTGAGGGATCGGTAATTTGCCCCGTCAAGTAAGCTGACAAACCAATCGGGCTTTGCATCTGAAACGCCTTATGCATGGAAGGGCGTCTCAAATCCGCATCGATCAGCAGGGTCTTGACTCCTGTCTGCGCGGTGACAATGGCCAGGTTAGAGGCCACCAGCGATTTTCCTTCAGAAGGAATGGTGCTGGTCATGGAAAGCACCTTAAATTTGTCAGACTTGTGCACAAGAGAAACCGCTGCACGAACGGTGCGGAAACCTTCCGCTGCATTGGATTGAGGATGCAGGTGGGCCTGCAAATCACGTTCCACCAACGACTGGCTTTTGATGTTCGGAA
>NYYT01000006.1 GCA_002686885.1 Pedosphaera sp. | reverse complement strand
GAAATGAAAACGCACTTCCATTTCCCCTACATCAAATTGGAATGCAGAACTACGGATAAGTTGGCAGGAAAAAAGGGTGACTTATTCTTAATTATATCTAGTAGAGTCGTCCTACTTGAGCACCATATCCATTGTAGAGCTCGGTGCGACGTCTTAAACCTGTGTCCACGACTCTCTCGGTAGCCTGCGACCATCTTGGGTGTGGAACATTCGGGTTGACGTTGGATTCAAAGGGATACTCCACCGGAGAAAGGCTCTCCCAAAAGGTCTTGGGTTGCTGCGCCGTGAATTCAATACGATCGATGGATTTGATGCTTTTGTATCCGTATTTCCAAGGGACTACCAAACGAACGGGTGCCCCATTCTGTTTGGGCAGTGGTTTGCCATAAATCCCCGTAGCAACGAATGTGAGGGGATGTTCCGCTTCCTCAATCGTAAGACCTTCCACATAAGGCCAGGGATAAGAGCCCAGACGCATGCCTGGAGCTTCATTCGGTCGGTTGAACGTCGTGAATTTGACAAAACGTGCCTCTGGCTTTGGCTGCACCCATTTGAGGAGGGCTGCCAATGGGAATCCTGTCCAAGGCACGACCATGGACCATGCCTCGACACAACGAAAGCGGTACACACGCTCTTCCATTTGAAAGCGTTTGTAACAATCTTCCAGCGGAAGGGTGACAGGGTTTTCGACTAAACCCCCGATCTGGACATCCCATGGACTGACATTGAAGCCACCGACCATGTAGCGCACTCTCGATTTGTTGGTCGTGAATTCGTAGAAATTATTATACGACTCAGCAACGGTCTGCTGCGTGAGCTTCCAGCTTGGATTGAAATCTTTGTTTCTTTCAAAAGGATAGCCCAGGGAACTGACCTTGGTATCCTTGGCGTTGGCTTCCGCACCCAACATGGAAAGCGGGCCTGCTCCCATGCTTATCCCTGCGGTGCCCAACCCTAACTTTCGGATAAACGCCCGCCTCTTCTGGTAGCTTGCTTCAGGGGTGATGCATTTGTCACTGATGTGCCAATCAGGAAGGATACGAAGGAGGCTCATAATAAAAATATGCCTGAACAAAAGCCAAATTCAACCTTAACTAAGGCATCGGCTGCCTAGGAACCTCTTCTATCAAAAACCATTCCGTTCCATGGGCGGGTAAATCGACTGGGATTTTGACTCGATGATGTCTGTCCAAAGTACAAACGGCACTGTTATCCTGATCTCCCCCTGGTAGGATGCGAATTTGATCGGTCAGTCCCGTGAAGTAAACATTGAGTAGAAGGTCCATCTCAACAGCCTTATTGGATGGATTGAACCCGACCCAAAGGCCTTTACTCTTCAATTTGGGATTGGCATGAAAATACCAATCAGGATGGGTGCCGTCAGCCCGTCGAGAGGACGTATGAATGAGGTCGCTTTCCAGAATATCGCGATTTGACTTGAACCATTGAACCGAGCGGATCACTCCTTCTCTGACGTGATCGGAATCAAACAGGCGATGGCCTCGATAGACCGCCTGTACACCGGCTCCGAGGTTTGACCAAAGCATCGTTTGGTAATGTTCCCAATGGCGACTCAGGGGTTCGATGGTCGCCTGTTCGCCTCCACCATGGTATTCGGTCAACGGGACGAACATCCATCCCATACTGGGTGTTTTTTCCCATGTACCATCAAAAATATTTTGCCGTGTATGAATTTGCTGTTCCAACCTTGGGAGAGACCAATTGACTTCTCGGTAACCCATTCCAGCTTCATTGGCACCATTCAGGTAATAGTAGTCAGGAACCCTTAGATAGATGCCTTCCGAACGCATCCACTGGTAAAGCCGGGTAATCAGTTTCCATTGTACCCATTGACTATCGTTGAGTCCCTTTTGAAGCGGAGGCCTGGACGCGGCATCCCAATCTCCTGGATAAGATCCGTCATGAACAAATTTGGAAAAGCCGGTNNTTTCAAAAAAGGATTGAATCGATTCAAGGTATTGTTGCCCCCAGTCAGAGGCCAATGCTGGGGCAAATCCATGGGTTTGGCCCCCCGGTTTTCCAGTTTCCGGATGAATGCAATTNTCCGAATCGGGTGAAATNCTTCGACTNGACAACAGGGAATAGCCTCCAAGCTCAATCCCTTTGGANGCTGCATAAGTCACAAGTTTTTTGAAATAATNATGNTTTTCAANCCCTCGGTTTTCCATGTTCAGACCACTGCCAAAGCTGAAATTGACGATTTCGAATCCGCAAATTGCTGCTTGGTCGATGGCTTGAAGAACAGANGCTTCCTCGGTGGTGGTGAGGTGGAGAATCAGAGGGTTTTCTGTGACCCATGGCGCAATGGTTCGATACATCCGACGCAAGGCTAAGCCCTGCCGCATGCGGTCTTCCGAATCATGAATGAGCATGAAGGTGCGAAAAGACTCGAACGGTTTTCCGGGAAACAAGGTCTGATCAGGCCCTCTCTCTGGAGCTACTTTTAGAAGACAAGGGTTTTGCTTCAGATAATTCACTTGAGTATGGAAGGCAGGATCCGGCTGCCAGTGCACCGAATGGCGACGGCTGTTGCGGACCGAAAATCCCCCAAAGGCATAATCGGTTTCGACATGAAGATTGGGTTCGTGAATCGACACTCCCTCGCGGGTTTCTACCGGATCCTCTCTTGGAATGACTGCAAGGATTTCAGACTCGAAATGGTCCAGGTTGACCGNTTGATCGCCTTGGTTGGTTACGGTCATCCATTTGCTGAATGCAGGGATTCCATCATACAGGATATAATGAACCACGACTTCCAGTGGTTGAGGCATCGTCTTTGTTTCACTTGTTTCCTTCCNTGAAACAAGACCGCTGTAGTGAAAATCCACCTGGATGCCTTTGGGAGGCCAGACAGCATCCGGCGCATGATGCCGCACTCTTTTCCAGGGGAATCGCTCCAGCGGCTGGGAAANCTGATAATGTGTGTAACGAAGGCTTCCATTCATTTCGCGCATGTTTTGGATCCATTCCTCCCGAATAAAAGCGTGGTTGGGCTGGCCCTGCAGGCCTCCAACTGGAAATGGCATGCCATCGATGATCAGAGATGCCTCGGGTCGAATGGACCGCAAGATGGGGGCACTTGTCATCAGATTGTCGACACCGATAGTGGCTGCGTTGGGTGCGAGGACCCAGCGTCTTGCAACCAATCCATTTTGCAGGGTGCAAATGCCAGTGACGGGATCCTCATGCCATGAAGCAGNATAGGGTTTCGCATCCAGCATCCAGTCGGTTTCGAGTTGATACGCAGCGGGCATGTTGGCATGAGCAGGGCCGGTCATCAGATGACCGATCCATAGAATCAAACCATGAAACAAAAAGAGGAAGGGGCTTGAAGCCATTCTGTTGAAACCTTTGCGGGGGTTGGCCTGCTGGCTGCACTGATTGGGTGAGGAAAACATCTCCCACATCCTCCCGCAGGAGTCAGGCTNCCCGCCAGAAGAAAGCACAAAAATTCTCATATGAACCCCCATAAGACAGTAAATGTCCCATGGCATGTGGGAACATGGTCNCATGTTTATGAATGTTCAAGAAACCACTCCAGCCATTGGTTCAGATTCATGGTCCCGGTTCCTGTCCCCTAATGAACCCACAAGCAGTCTCCCTCNAGATTTTCCGAGGTANGCTAAAACACCANAAAATCACTTCAAAGTAATGGTGCATAGTCAGCAGGAGTCTCGGGCTTCCTCGGCTTCGTCGGTGGAGGCTCCGGATGAGCCTTTATGGGTGACTCTTTTGGGTGGTTTCGTTGGAATGCTGGCCTTTTTGGTGACTTGGATCTGTTTGGCGTAATCGATGCCAATCAACGCCGTGGATGGTTTTTGGATGGCCGATCAAGGATTGGGAAGTTTCGCNTGGGTCGGTTCTTCATGGCACCCANCCTCCAGAGCCTTGAAAGCCGCTGCTGTGTAGACCATGGGATAGAGTCGCTCGAAATACCAGAGTTTGGCAAAGTAGAATCCGATGGGGGCATGATTGCGGTAAGACTGATCCTCCACTCGCTGGCAAAGCCATCCAGCGCCTTTCCTTAGACTTTGATGGAGCCTAAGCCCTTGTGGATGGTCTTCCCCGGGCCACCGGGATGCTGCCAAAGCCAGCGCAGATACGGCCAACGCCGTCTCTTCAATGGTGTTGGGGAGACCTTTGGTTGCCCCCCAACCTCCATTGTCACTTTGCTGATCGATCAGCCANTGGATGGCGTGTGACAAGCCAGACTCCTNCNCTGGTTCAGATGCCAGGCAAAGCCANCCCTCCACGACTTTCGCGGTCCCATACAGTGGGTTGTTTTCGCCTTCTAGATGTTGATTGCCAAACCAGAGGGGATCCCAACTCCCATCTTCCTTCTGCATTCGCTTTAAATAGTCCAGGGCTCGACGTNTGGCNACCTGGATGGAGCGCTGNAGAGGTGGAGTGACATATGGCTTCCACAGATGCCATGCACGGATGGCGTGNGCGGTGATGTCGGCACTGCTTCGATCGAANGGTAAATGACCCCANCCTCGACAAAAAGTGGGCATTCCTCCATCCCGGTTTTGAAGGCCCAGCAGCCANCGAATNCCAAGCATGGCTCGATCGATCTCNCTGGCCGGGTTTTCGGATAATTGGTGTAAGGCAATCAGTGCTCCCGGCGTATCATCTGCATCAGGGACCCCACCCGGAAGTGGCGTCCACGCCCAACCTCCCGGTGGTGCTTGTGTGTAGGGATGTTTTTGCAGGTATTGCTGATCCAATAGCCAACGGTGGATGGCCCTTCTACCCTGTGCCTCGAGTTGCTGACAGCCTTTCCGACCCAGTCCATGAACCGCCAGGCTGGTGACCCAGGTCGCCAGATGTGTGTCAATGGGCCAGCTTCCGTCCTCTCGAAAGGATTCCTTCAGAAATTGCATACCCTTCTGCGCAACTGTGTTCGCTGCCTCACCTGAGGCAGCCAGGCTCATGACCACAAAACTTGTCAGGGGAGTGGCCTCCAGAAACCCGCCGCTGGATGGCTGAATGCTGCTCAGTCGACGAAGAGTGATACTACGACACGCTTTCCTCAAACCTCGGATCAGTGGATTTTTGGAAGGAGCGTGGTGGTGCTTGACTTGTCCAATGGCGATCAAGGCTGGCAGTGCGTAGCTGACGACTGGAAGACGCAGAGCGGCAAACCATTGCGGAGGAAGCGCCGCCAGTTCGAAGGGNAGGTCCGTGATGCTNTCCCAGGCCTTGCGGCCTTCGCCGAAGCGACCAGCGATCGCACACATGGTCAAGATGGGAACGGAGAAGGTCTTGTCCTTTCCGTAGCGCTGAGTAATCGCCTGTGATAANTGCTTGGAANCCAATCCNCCAGCTCTCCGNCTCAACCATTGCTCNGCCGCAGCCATCACCTCCGGGTAAACGTCGAGGCCATCGCAAGCAGCAAAAGCAGACCAGACCAGGGTCGTGGTGCTGATATTACTCAAACTGCATGTGGTGTCTCCCCATCCNCCATCNTCATTGACNTGGGAAGCNAGCCAACGGAGTCCAGCCTGTTGAAGATGCCCNGAGTGGGTTTCGTGCCCCACTCGATCCATCGTCGCCAGAGCGGTGATGGCGGTGGCAGTGGAAAGGGCGCTGCTGGACAAATGGCCTTCCCAATAGCCTTCCTGGCAGCGCTCATGGANCAAATCCTGAATCACCCGTTGCCGACATTTNACCAGTCGGATGGAAAGGTCACCTTCTGTCATAGGTCCACGGGATACTTTTCAATGGGAGTCATGAAAAATATCCTCTTGGTCTCTTTTGCGTTCAGGGACCAAACCGCATGCGTCCTTACAGCCGAAGACACGGCTCAGGATGAGACGATTTCGACTGATCCATTGGTAGATTTTTTCGGCAATCCAAATCACACCCGGAAACCACAGCACCAGACCGAGAGGAATGAGAAGGGGCATGCGCATGGAAAGAAAGCGAATGCAACGTGCTCCGCGATGGATGCGCCCGCTGGTATCCAAGCAGTGAATCGCTGACATAAGTGCCTCACGACTCAGATNCGGCACGAGGGTTTGAACTTTTTCATTTGCCAAGGGGACNAGAGTGGTTTGATTCAACCAGTCCATCCATGTCAGCAATTTCATCTGAAAAGTGCACAGAGGACAATCACCGTCGTAAATGACATAGTGGGTGGACGCGCTCATGCCTCCATCTTTAGCTCACAAACCGAACCAAATGCAATCCTTCACCCATGAGAGGAATGCTTTCATTGAGTTGATTTGAACCTCGAGGCGGTCCGGTTTTATGAAGGAGACTTTACCATGGATGAACCAGACCCAATAAGGNTGTTNGAACGGGAGGGAATGGTTTCGATGATTGCCCGTCATGCGTTTTCNGCCTANAAAGACTGAATGAGTTCTTCGGAATGTCGCTGGGGCATNATGAGCAGTGCCCAAATCGCACGAAAAAACTACCAGGCCATCTACCANGCTGGTAACGCCAGGCTCATTGCTGTGGCCAGNCGTNAACGCGCCCAGGCAGAGGACTTCATTGAATCCTGTCAGAAGCAANGTCCTTTTGAAGTGCCTCCCANGGCTGTGGAAGGCTACCAGGCTCTGATCGATGATCCNGAGATCGATGCGGTCTACATNCCCTTGCCGACNGGTTTGCGGAAGGAATGGGTCCTNAAGGCTGCCCGNGCCGGAAAGCACGTACTCTGNGAAAAGCCATGTGGTGTTGCCGCGCGGGATCTTGAGGAAATGATCCAAGCCTGCGAGGAGCATGGTGTGCAATTCATGGATGGAGTCATGTTCATGCATAGCCAAAGGCTTCCTAGGATGAAGGAGATCTTGGGTGATGGAGAAAGTGTTGGCTCAATCAAGCGCATCACCAGCATGTTCAGCTTTGCCGCACCCGAGGCATTCCTATCGGGAAATATTCGTATGCACAGTGGATTGGAGCCTGCCGGATGCCTGGGAGATCTGGGGTGGTATACCATTCGCATCAGTCTTTGGGCCATGGATGATGCGATGCCTACGCACGTCACAGGGCGCATGCTCCAGGGTGCCTCGAGATCGGACAGCGACGATCAGGTGCCGATTGAATTCTCCGGTGAACTTTTTTTCGAGNGTGGAGTTACNGCCNGTTTTTACAATTCCTTCCTCACTGAGAATCAACAATATGTGAGCTTTAGTGGAAGTAAGGGGCAACTGACTCTTCAGGATTTTGTGCTTCCTTANTACGATGCGGAAGTGGGATTCGAGATTTCCAACGCCTTCTTTGATGTGCAGGGGTGCCAGTTCAACATGGAACGTCACACCAAACGCCAAGTGGTCTCTGAGTATGCGAACAATCATCCCTCCGCTCAGGAAACCCANTTGTTTCNAANCTTTTCGCAACTCGNCCTGTCTGGCAATCCTGATTCGTACTGGCCTCAACTGGCCCTGAAGACGCAGCGAGTGATGGATGCCTGTCTTGCTTCGGCTCGTGGGGATGGGCAAAAAGTCGCCCTCTGAGTATCTGACTCGTTCGCAGAGGCGATGCCAGCAAGATGACAGTGAGGATCCCTTAAACTTTGAGACCGGAATGGGAGAGGATGAAATCAAGGCATATGGAAAAACGATTGAATTGGAATAGCCATCAGCTCACCCGCGGTTGGCAAAAGGGTGTCACTGCCTTCTATTGGGGATTGGGGTTCAAGGAAGAGGATNTGGANAAGGCTCAGGTAGGGATAGGAGTCCCTCTCTTGGATGGAAACCTTTGCAACATGCATGCCCATGAACTGGCACAATTGATGGCCCAGGGATGNCGTGACGCCGGTTTGCTGGGCTTTCCTTTTGGGGTGCCTGGAGTGAGCGACAACATCACTCAAGGAATGGAAGGAGGCAATGCCTCACTCCCATCGCGTAACNTGATCGCCAATGCCTCGGAATGCGTGGTCAGCGCTCATTGTTACGATGCCATGATCGGCACCCACCATTGCGACAAGAATGGGCCCGGATTTGCGATGGCATTGGCTCGGATGAATNTCCCAGGTTTGCTCCTCAGNGGGGGGAGCATCNTGCCAGGCTGCTACGAGGGTCGGGATGTGACCATCCTGGATGCCTATGATGCCCAGGCTGCAGCCGATGTCGGTGAGATACCGCATGCCAAAGCCGATGCCATNATTCGAGCGGCGTGCCCAGGCGCGGGTGGTTGTGGNATCGCAGCTTCCTTCAACACCTGGGGGATCACCATGGAAGCCATCGGNTTGATGCCTCCTTTCAGTTCCTCCATCCCGGCAATCGATCCTGCCAAGAAGCAGGAGTGTCTGAAGGTAGGACATCTGCTGAAGCGATTGCTGGAAACAGGCATCCGACCTCGCGATATCCTCAACCGCAAGGCCTTTGAAAACGCAGCGACGGCCATGGCCGCCATTGGTGGTTCCACCAACGGGGTGATCCACCTTTTAGCACTTGCTCGAGAGGCAAAGATTTCGTTTTNNCTNAAGGATCTACAGAGGATTTTCCGAAAGACGCCTGTCTTATGTAATTTTGCCCCTCGAGGAAAGCGCACCATGGTGGATCTGCACCGCTTGGGTGGAACACCTCTGCTTCTGAAGCACTTTCTCGACATGGGCCTGCTGGATGGGAGTTGCCTGACCGTCACCGGCGCAACCCTCGAAGAAAACCTTAAGGATATCCCAGCGGTTCCTNCTGATCAGGATCTCATAGCTCCAGCCGACACCCCGTTCAAGCCCTATGCCGANATGCAAATCTGTTTTGGCAATCTGGCGCCCGAGGGCATGGTGTTCAAGGTCTCNAGCATGCAATCCCCGACTTTCAGCGGCAGTGCCATGTGTTTTGAGGATCCACGCGCCATTACTCAGGCGGTGAAGGAGAAGCGGCTGAAACCGGGAACGGTGGTTGTGCTTCGTCATCTAGGGCCTGTGGCCAGTGGCATGCCAGAGGTCNTGGTGGCAACCTCGGCTCTTTCGGTGCCAGAGCTTGACGGCAAGGTGGCCCTCGTGTCCGATACACGAGTTTCTGGTGTCTCACACGGTGCCATTGGCGTTCACTGTGCTCCTGAGGCAGCCATCGGAGGCCCCATAGGGTTGGTGGAAGATGGCGATACCATTGGCTTTGACTTGCTGCAAGGGACGATTGATTGGGATGTCTCCGAGNCTGTCNTNAATGAACGCAGGGAGAAAAACAATCTTTCCCAACNCACCCATCAGCGTGGCTATCTGGCTGATTTTTCGGCAACNGTCTCTCAAGCACATGAGGGCTGTGTGAGCCACTGGGTGATTTCCTGAGGAGGCAAGATTCGTTGCATAGAAAAAAAGCGGCCTCTCAATTGAGAGGCCGCTCCNAATTGTAATAAAAACAAATGATCGAGGTGATCAGTGCCCGATTTCGACTGGTTTGTAACCACCCTTTTGCTTGAAGTAAAGAAGCAGCGCAATGTAGCAGCNCAACATGAAAATAGGGAATATGGTGATGTTGGCCAAAGCTCCTTGCTTGAGAACTTTAACTTCTTCATTGATCTTGGNTGCTGCTTCTGTTTCCAGTGCTCCCACCTTGGCGGCATCCACGGCTGTGTATTTGCCAAGCAGGTAGCTGCTTTCTACTGAGATGGAAGCATAGGTGTCGGCATCCATTTTCTTAGCGACCACATCTTCCTGCATTTTTCCGATCAGGGGCCCGCCTACAATGCCAACAGTGAGCATGCCGATCCCGGCGATCGCGTTGAGTGTTAGAGCACCTCCCTTGGGACATTGTTCGGAAACAATTCCTAGCATGGTAGGCCAAAAGAATGTCTTACCAAAACCATACAGCGTCGCAAAGACGAAGATAATGGCCAATCCCTTTGCCGTGGAAAGGAAAAACAACCCAGCGATGGCCAAGGCAGCGGATAAAATGAGAAGCCCAATGGGGGTCAGTTTCTGCACGATAGGACCTGCGAAGAAGAAGCGCAGGATGGCCATGATGGCCGATGTGTAGATCAGCACCCAAAGAGGGTGGAAACCCGCGGCTGTCATGGGTTCCTCCATGATACCAGTGATGGCACCGTCGGTCCCTAATTCAGTGGTGGCCAAAGGCATCATGATAATGCATAGAAAAATCAGAATCGGCCTTCCGATGGATTTGCAATAGATTCCGTAGCCGACCGTAGCCAACGCAATCAAGGCAAGCACAGCGGTGCTGGATAACCCGAATACCTGGCCCAGTTGGCCGAAAATCAGAGCGGAAGCAATGAGAGCACCGATGGCGCCAAATTCTGCCAACATCTCCTTGTAACTGGTTCCAGCAGCCACACGCTCGTTCACGGGGAAGTTGGCTTTGATGAGCATGACCAGGAAAACCACCGCCGGGATGGCAATCAGATAGATCAGAATCCTCCAATCTTCTGCAGCCTTGTTGCCCAACACAATGGTGAGCAACCCGCCGAGGACCAGACCACCTGGCCAACCTGCATGCAGAATATTAAGCCACTTGGTTTTTTCTTTGTGAAACATCGTGGCAACCACCGGATTAATGAAGGCCTCCACGGTGCCATTGCCTAACCCTAAAATGATCGAACCAGCATACAAGTAATTATAGGCCTGCTTTTGGGCGCCTGCCAGAGCTTCGCCTTCTGCTCCTGTGACGATTCCATGCGCCATGAAAGCGAGTCCCGCATAGGCCGCATAGCATACAAAACTGAATATCATGGCGGTTTTGTATCCTACCCGATCAATGATCAGGCTGAAGAGAATGATGCTGATTGCAAAGGGCCATATGCCCGCCCCGAATAGCTCCTGCCCTTGAACCGCGTCCAGCCCAAAAGCGGCAGGCCACAAGTCGGGTGTGTTGACTAGGAATGCCCTAGTGATGAAGGCAAAAGCCGTTGTGATCAGTGCCACAAAGCACCCCCAAAAGAGGAACATGTCGCCTGTTGAGTGTTGATTGTCGTTGCTCATAATTACACGTAGTTGGGTTACTGTGAGGATCCTAAGCTTATTGGGTGAAGGCTGGCAACTTCACAATTTTGCCCCCTTTGAGCGCCGATTCGTGAGAACAGATTCCCACACAGGTCCAGTTGGCGGATTCCCGGGCGTTGGGGTAAGGATCGCGATCTTCTACCAATGCTGTGATAAACTCATGCGCCAGATGAGGATGGGATCCTCCGTGCCCTGCGCCCTGGGTGAAGCTCAGGTGGGTATTCTTGGCCAGATCATAGACCCCCTTGGTGGTGAAAGGGCGGATCCCCTTGGGCAGCCTGGAAGCATAATCTTTGACTTTGACCCGTTTGGGTATCTTGTGCTCTGGCTTTTTGGCGGTGTGAAGCACTGGGTCTTCGCCTTCGATCAAAGGCCATTCAAAGGCTTGCTTGTCTCCATAGACATCAAAGCTTTCTCGGTATTGGCGGGCAGTGTCGAACAAGCTGCGGTAAATGCGCGCTGTCAGATCAGAATCCTTGAATTTGATGTGGGTGGTCTCGACGGCGAAGGGTGATTGGTAATGCTTGATGAGATCCTTGCGGATGGTTCCCGAGCCAAAGCATGAAACATACTCCGCAGTGGCATTGGTGAGTGCCAGGCATGGACCGACGCAGTGCGTCGCGTAATGCATGGGGGGGAGCCCTGGCCAGTAATTTGGCCAGCCATCCATGTCCTGCTGGTGGCTTGCCTGAAGAAACTGAATTTTGCCCAGCTTGCCCTTCTCGTAGAGCTCTTTGACGTACAGAAACTCTCTGGCGTAGACCACCGTCTCCATCATCATGTATTTGAGTCCGGTTTTCTTACACAAGTTGACAATCGTCTTGCAGTCTTCCACCGAAGTCGCCATGGGAACGGTGCAGGCGACGTGCTTACCCGCCTTGAGCGCAGCGATGGATTGGGCCGCGTGGTCCGGGATAGGGGTGTTGATGTGGATGGCGTCTACCTCTGGGTCCTTGAGAACATCCTCATAGCGGCGGTAGCGTTTCTCCACGCCGAAGAGATCCCCGATGGCGTTCAGATTCTTTTGGTTGCGTTGGCAAATCGCATGCATGTTTGCCTGGGGATGGTTCTGATAAATGGGAATGAACTCCGATCCAAATCCTAGACCGATGATGGCGATATTGATTTTCTTTTGGCTCATAAAGTAGATCTTGATGCGTTCGTCTTCAGGCTCCTGCTTACCTGTGGATCAGGGGGCTAAAAGAGAACCTTTTGGTTTACCGAGGTGGTTGGCGAATAACACCTTGGCGTCATGGAACTGTCAATGGAATTCTTGCCAAAGCACCCTATGAAGGTGGACAAGGGGAGTCTTTTTCGTCGCAGGGCTGAAGAGGCGAGCATCGGCCAGTGTGCCAGCGTCACCGACTGGCCTTGGCGATCTCCCGGTATATCTCAAGAGCCCGGTCAAAAGCCTCCTTTGCCGGTTTCTGTTCCGACTCATGGATGGTATGCCCTCGCGTACGCCAAAGTTGCTTGATGGTTTCAGCGCACCATTGAGCACTCCTTTTGGAAACCCGAATGGGTTTGCCTTCAAGGATCACCTCCACCGGGTTGGTATGCAGCTGGGGAAATTGCCGCAAGGCAACCCAGCTGCTTTGATCGACGGAGAGGTCTGTCTCCAAGTCGTGAATCGCTCCATCAGCAGGGATGATCCAACGGCGCACCGCGTTTCCATTGACAATCAATTCCACCGTGCGCGTGCCCCCCAAGGCAACGGCCTCTGGTGGGGGCCCATGAAAGGTGACCGTATCACCCAGGAAACGTTTGCCTCCGGGAGGCGTCAAGAGACCTTGAGCGACGGTCTGGGGAGTTGCCGGCGCAAAGGCGACACTTGCCTTGATACGAACGGTTTCTGTTTGGGACAAAGATACCTTTCCAAAACCGGGAGCGATCCCAGCGACCCGAAAATCGAGGGCATGAGCGTAACCGTCGGACACATAGGAGCGACCTTGTTGGAGCCCCTGGCACCATTGGTCAAAGGAAAGTTGATCAACTTTCCCAAGTTGCACATAAACCCTGCCCTGCCCGACCCTGCTGCCACTCATGCAGGGAAAGTCAGTTTCTCCGCTCACCTTGATCGGGAAGCCGCAGTTGAGAAGGTGATACCACATGTTCCACTCAGGAATTCGGGCGGTATCCATGGCACTGATGAAATCGCAAGCCCCCAGCGCAGCAGATACACCGATTTCCATAGCGCCGACGCTGTTCATCTCGGGAACCACCCAATTTGGCAGCTGATCGGCCTCCTGATCCATGGAGAAACTCAATTCTCTCTTACTGAGTGCCTGATCCCGGTCTTCATCGATTTGCTCGAAGGGGAGCGGCAGGAGCGCTTGTTG
>NYYT01000065.1 GCA_002686885.1 Pedosphaera sp. | reverse complement strand
TATTGATGTAAGACAATCAATATTCCTTGGGAAGGATGCGGACGGCAAACAGCCCCTGATGATCGGGTGCCTCGACATAAACCGAGGCCAGAAGTCCCTCTCCGTCGAGCTCTGTCTGCGAGAGCGCTCCCTGCTCGCTCCCGGCGAAGGCCACGCGCTCCCAGGGTTCGTTGATTTGTCGTCGACGCACCACCTCATAGGACACCTTGCGCCGTGCCGCGAAGGTCAAGCGCAGGCGCTGGCTCTGGCCCAGATCCACGACTTGCGTGGACAAGGTGAAACGCAGGCGCGGCACCAGGACGTGCAGGCTTCCATCGGGCTGTTCTTCGGAAGGGTAGGTTTCCAGACCGAATGGCGCGGGGCCACTGATGCGCGAACCATCCAGTCGAAATCGTGAAGCATGACAGGGGCAGACATGAGACTGACTGCCCGTGCTGTAGGTACGCACCGCACAGGAACCATGAGGGCACTCCGCGCTCATGGCCTTGAGGGTTCCATCCTCCAGGCGATTGATCAACAACGGTTGAAGCGTCCCATCGGGTTGGTGGTTGGATCGAATGGGATTGAAGCCCAACCGGATGGATCCACCGCTCTGGCTCAGAACTGGGTAATCACTGGGTTGAATGGACAACAAACCTTCGTTGCCCTCTGCCGAGGGGATCAGTTCTGCTGAAAGGTGAAGTCGCTTCATGCCCGAGACACCGCTCATCCAGGCAGTGCTCAGCAGGAGGGTTCGAACAAAGGATCGACGCGGTGCTTCCATGACAGAACCACAGCATGATCCATACCGACTCAGCCCTGCAATGAGGAAACGAATCGCGCCATGCGCTCCATGCCCTTTTCCAGGTTTTCCATGCTGGTGGCATAGCTGATGCGCAGATAGGCATCGGAGCCAAAAGCGATGCCTGGCACCGCAGCCACCTGAGCCTCCTCGAGAAGGCGCTCACAGAAGACCGACGAACTCAGTCCGGTCGCCGAGATGTTGGGAAACAGATAAAAGGCACCCTGGGCGTTGACGCAACTCACGCCCGGCATGGACGCAAGCTGCTCATGAGCAAAACGACGGCGACGATCAAATTCAGGCAACCAGCTCTTGAGGTGGTCCTGAGACCCTCTCAGCGCCTCCACTCCACCTTTCTGCGCAAAGGAAGTCGGGTTGCTGGTGCTGTGGCTCTGAATGGCATTGATGGCCTTGGCAATCGGTTCGGGGGCCGCCATGAAGCCCAGGCGCCAGCCAGTCATCGACCACGCCTTGGCCAGGCCATGAGTGAGAATGGTGTGGTCTTGGTGCTCAGGGGAGAAAGAGGCCACGCTGCGGTGCACCGCGTCCCCGTAGACCAGGTGCTCGTAGATTTCATCGCTGAGAATCAGGATACCCCTGGAGACACAGACATCCCCCAGTGCCTTGATTTCCTCAGGGCTGTAGACGGTGCCCGTAGGGTTGCTGGGTGAATTGAGAATGAAGAGGCGAGTCTTGTCGGTGATGGCCGCTTCCAGCTGATCGGGGGTCACCTTGAACTGGGTGGCATCGGTGGTCTCCAGGATGACCGGGTTGCCCCCTGCCAGTTTGACCATCTCCGGGTAGCTCAACCAGTAGGGCGCCGGGATGATCACCTCATCGCCCGCGTCGCAAAGGGCCATCATGATGTTGTAGCAGGCATGCTTGCCCCCACAGCTGACGATGATCTGGGAGCTGCTGTAGTTCAGGCCATTGTCGCGCTGGAATTTCTCAACGATGGCTTCCTTGAGTTCAGGGATACCGCTAGCTGGAGTGTATTTGGTGAACCCGTCCTGGAGAGCGGCGATGGCCGCATCCTTGATAGGTTGGGGGGTATCAAAATCAGGTTCACCGGCTCCAAAGCCGATGACATCCTGCCCGGCTGCCCTCAATTGCTTGGCCTTGGCACTGATGGCCAGGGTCAGGGAAGGCGCCAGAGAAGCGGCGCGCTGAGAAATCTTAACCTTCATCTTTCTTTTAAAAGCCTGCCATGCATACCCGAGGTGGGCAAATCAAGGCAAGGGGAATCCTTCGCGAAATCTCCATGAAGGGCAAACAAGATCTCGCGCAGACCTGGAACCCCGCCAACCCCAAGCCCATGCCGACCTTTTACCGTGATCAAGCCTCCAGCGACCACCGAGCCTGGCGCAGCACCGCCTTGGGATGATTCGCCAGCCGTTCGTACCACACACTGACCAGCGAACCATCGGTCAGCTGCGCGGTGCTGGGGTAGCCCAGATCTCCGGAGGCCCCATCGGTGGAAAGACTGATCGGTGCCGACCAGGATCGCCCATCTTCACTGAGCCGGGCCTGGTTGCCGAAAGGGGGCCTTCGATGCCCATAAGTCATCAGGGCACGGCCATCGGCCAGGCGGAGCAGATGAGAAGGCAGCCCCCAGACACCCACCGATCGTGGCTTGGTCCAGCTCAGCCCCCCATCGGTCGATTCGCATTGAAGGGTCTCTCCCGCATGTGACGGGTTGTG
Source organism: Pedosphaera sp. (assembly GCA_002686885.1). Taxonomy (GTDB): domain Bacteria; phylum Verrucomicrobiota; class Verrucomicrobiia; order Limisphaerales; family AAA164-E04; genus UBA7971. The sequence goes on along the minus strand of NYYT01000065.1, from coordinate 18,218 downwards.
ATTACGGATGTGCACCACCACCCTGCGGTCGGGCATCTCAACGGCATGCAATTCATGATACTCGGCGGGGTCGTCTCCCTCGCGAGCAGGGATCTCGGCTGCCCATTGCCAGCTGCGTCCATCATCCCCAGAAAACGCCACTCCGATCCGTCGCTGACCTGTCCAAAGCTCCTTGCCGGCATAGAGCAACCGTCCATTGGAGAGCGCGATGGGGCCGTGGGGGCTATTGACGACTGAAGGCGTCTTGGCCGACCAGTTGAGCCCGCCATCCTCCGAACGCAGGATCCACTGCCCCAGCTGGCTTTGCCGAGATGCGGCATCGAGGCGTGCATGCGCCGCCTCCCATCGCCGGAGGCGAGACCGATCCCAGCGCCCTTCCTTTCGCGCACGTTCCAGAATGGGCTGGTAGGCCAGAGAAGTGAAGGTGGTTGCGAGCAAAGTCCCCGAGGGGGTCTCCAGAATACCGGCATCGCGGTCATCCAGACCGCTGTCCAGGATGACTCGAGGCCAGCACCAGGTCTCCCCCCCGTCGGAAGAGCGCATGAACTGCACCTGACCAAAGGGGCAGACATGATCTTCGCGCCCTCCCGACCAGGCCAGCAGCAGGTCTCCTTGTTGAGAGCGCGACAGGGTCGGCCACCCATGATAACGATCTGGGGCCTGACTGATGGTGCGAAGCTCGTGCACCCGAATGACAGGCGGCGCCGCCCGCAGCCGAAGGGCCGGCATGGCAGGCAAGGCATGCATGAAAGCGGCAGTCCCAGCCATCCTCCCACATGCAGAGAGAAAGCGACGCCGGGATCGAGGCAGGCTCTTGGATGGATGCATGTCCTCCATGCTGCCTCAGCCTGCAACGGCATCAAGAAGGAAACCTTCCTAAGGGGAGGGAGTGCCCCCCCATGGGGCCCACAGTGTGGCTTTTGGTCACCGACTATCTGTTGAAAAGAGGTCCTTTGCAACCCATTGGCTGCGACCCTCGGAAAAGAACCCTTTCAAGCCATCGTGTCTTAACCATGAGAAAATGAGTGCTTTTTTATCATGGCCAACCTTTGGGGCCTGCGGTTAAAAAGCCTTCATGATTCGTCGACCAATTGCTTCTACCACCCGAATCATTCTGGGGCTCTTGTCCGTCGCATTGATGTTGGCCGGCTACAGCTGGCTCTCCTACCGCCAGCACCAGAAAAACCCCAAGGATACCACCATCCCCAACTGGTCGCAGCTCAGCGAAGGGGTTCAGCGGTCCATTCAGTGGAATGAACGGCTGGAGGATCGCTGGCTCACCGACGATGCCACGGCCACCCTTACCCGCCTGTTTGCCGGTCTGGGGTTGGCAGTCGTCGGCTCATGCGTCCTTGGGATTGCCATGGGTTGTTCCCAGTCAGTGGAGGCCTTTTTGGCCCCTCCTCTTTCCTTTCTGGCAAAAGTACCGGCGACCGCCGTCATTGCCGTGTTCATGGCCCTGGTGGGCTTGGGGATGAAAATGTACCTCACCATGATTGTCTTTGGTATCCTGCCCAGCATGGCCATCACCGTCTATCAATCGGTCAAGGCCTTTCCCGATGAGCTGCAATACAAGGCCTACACCTTGGGAGCCTCGCACATGGAGGTCGTGTGCAATGTCATTTTTCCTTACGTGCTGCCCAAGTTGCTGGAGGCCACTCGACTGATGATCGGGCCGGCGATGGTCTACCTGATCGCGGCTGAAATGCTCTTTGGAGATGTCGGCTTTGGCTACCGCATCCGGATCCAATCCAAATTGCTGAACATGGGGGTCGTGTATCCTTACCTGGCCCTGCTGGCTGGTTTCGGCTTTCTGATGGACAGTCTGCTCAAGACCCTTCAAAAGAAAATGGCTCCCTGGTTCGATGCCCAACACTGAAGCCCTCATGACGACTGTAGCTTCTCAACCTCACATCGCTCTGGAATGCCGATCCCTTTCCCATTGGTTTGGATCCAAACGGGTGCTGCATGACATCCACCTCACCATCCAGCGCGGGCAGTTTGTCAGTCTGGTAGGCCCCAGCGGATGCGGCAAATCCACCCTGCTCCGTGCGATTGTCGGCACCCATCTGCCCAACGAAGGCGTCGTGCAGGTCCACGCCAAGGATTCCTCCATCCCACCCACACCGGTCCAAGGACCCGGGCGGGATCGGGGCATTGTCTATCAGCACTATTCACTTTTCCCCTTTCTCACTGCCCTGGAAAATGTCGCCATCGGCTTGAAACTGGACCAGACCACTCTGGCGGACCGGCTTTTCCGATGGGGGCACTGGAAGAAGACTCGCAAGGGGCATCTGGAAGAAGCTGCTGCCATGCTCGAGCGGGTCAAGCTCAAGGATGCCATGCACCTCTACCCCCATGAGATGTCGGGTGGCATGCGCCAGCGCGTGGCCATCGCACAGGCGCTGGTGATGAAGCCAGAAATCATCCTGCTGGATGAGCCGTTTGGAGCCCTGGATGAAGCCACGCGTGAAGAGCTTCAGAAAGCCCTGCTTGAGCTCTATGAAGAAAACCAGCAAGCCAAGGCTGCAGGACAGCTACCCGATTACACGCTCATCATCGTCACCCATGAGCTGAACGAAGCGATCTATGTCGGGGATCGCCTGATCGGCTTGTCCCAGTATTGGGATTGGAAGGCCGAAGGACACAGCGCCCACCCCGGGGCTTCCATCGTGTATGATCAGCCCACCCCGGTCTTCGAACCCCACAGTGTCCGTGATTTTGAGATCTTCGAAAATCAACGCGCGGCAGTGCGACAGGAGGTGTTTCACCCCAAGCACCTTCAGGCACGCATCGCTCCCGACAGCCAAACACGCCCTGAAGCATGAGTCAGCAAGCCCCCCCTTTTCTCAAGGCCGCCGGCCGGATGCTCAATGCCGGCCAAACCCGCACGGTGTTGTTGACCGGAAACATTCACGACCTCTTCTATCAGAAAAAAAAGAATGAAGAGGACTACGTCTCGCTGCTTCCTTTCTTGCTGCATCATTGGGATCTACCCAACTTCATGCTGTTGGTCTATGAACTCAATGGCCCCATTCGCTTCCTGCATCCCTCGCACCGCGAGGCCATGAAAAAGGCCTGGGTAGGCTGGCGCAGAGGACTGAACAACGAACAGATGGCCATCCAGCGGATGCTTCACAAAGGCGCAGTGGATGACGAAAAAGCCATCGCCGAGAGCTTTGAGCGCCACTTGCAGGAAGCCATTGGTAATCCGACCCTGGCGCTGGAAATGCTCCGACAGATGTGTCTCTGCTCGCGTTCCCGACAAGGTTCCAAGCCCAGCCTGAAAGCCAACCTGTTGATTCTCATTGAGGGAGCCGATCTGATCCTTCCGGAAGCACCCATCGCTCAGATGGGTGACATGGACCGCCGGCGCGTGACCATTTGTCAGGACTGGTTCAGTGATCAGGACTTCCTTCGTTCCGGAGATGCGGTGATCCTTCTGGCCGAATCGCGCAGTCAGATCCACCACCGCATCGCCAAATTGCCTTACTTGCTGGAGAGCGAAATTCCTTCACCCGATGAAGCCATCCGCAAGCACTTCATCTCCTGGTTCAACCGCCACTTGAGCCAGGGAGAGGAACTCAAGCTCTGGAGCAGTCAAAGCCAGCTGGCCACCTTGACCGCAGGACTCTCGCTGCAGGCCCTGCTGCAACTCCTCAAAGGGGCCATCCATGGGAAGGAAAAGCTCCAGCCTGTCGATGTGGTGGCCAAGGTGGAGTCCTTCATTCAAAGCCAGCTGGGGGATTCAGTGGTGGAGTTCAAGAAACCCGAACATCGTCTCAAGGACGTGGTGGGCTTTACCAAGCTCAAGGGTTTCCTCAACCAGGAGCTCATCCCACGCTTCAAGATGGGCGGCAAGGCTTCACTGCCCGGGGCCGCGGTTTGTGGCCCGATTGGCAGCGGCAAAACCTTCATCTTCGAAGCCGTCGCTACCGAAATGGACATGGTGGTGCTGGTGCTGAAGAACCTGCGTAGTCAGTGGTTTGGTCAAACCGATGTCATTTTCGAGCGACTTCGACGCGTTCTGGAAGCCCTTTCCAAGGTGCTGATTTTTGTGGATGAGGCCGACACACAGTTCGGCGCCATTGGCCCGAATGCACACGAAACCGAACGTCGTCTCACCGGCAAGATCCAGGCCATGATGTCCGACCCACGTCTGAGAGGCAGGGTATTCTGGCTACTGATCACCGCACGTATTCACCAGCTCTCGCCCGACTTGCGTCGCCCTGGCCGCGTGGGAGATCTCATCATCCCGGTGCTCGATCCGGAGAACGAAGATCGCCAGGCCTTTCTGAAATGGGTGATTCAGCCAGTGTTGGGGCGCAAGCTCAAACCCGATGAGCTGGAGCATCTGCTCAGAGAAATCGGGGATCTATCGGCTGCGGCCATGGCTTCCCTGCGTTCGGAGCTCAAGGCGCGACAACTGCTGCGCAAGGCCGAGNCGCTGGAGATGGATNCCATTCTGGAAGTGGTNCANGACCACCTGCCTGCCGCCATTGCCACCACCCGGCACTACCAGACATTACAGGCTCTGGTGCACTGCAGCCGGCGTAGTTTACTGCCCGACCCGGAAGTCACTGAAACTGAGCGAACACAGTGGGAAGCGGAGATTCGGGAACTGGAGGCAAGCGGCATTCGCTGAAAACCATTCCTGGGTCACTTACCCGTTTCAAGAGAGCCTCACGGCAAGGCCAGACAGTAAAGCTTTCCATCGTACCCCACGAGGTAAAGACTCCCGTCGAGTGCTTCGGCAAAGGAGGCCACCGGCGAAGGAGCCACTGCGATTTGAATTACCTTCTGCAGGCGACCTTCTTCTGACCACAAAGCCCAGAGACGACGCGTGGTGTAGTCCCCACAAATATANGCCCCGTAGTAGTCAGAGTGGACATCTCCCCGGTAGACATAACCTCCGGTAATGGAGTTTCCCAGACGACGATCGTAGACAAAGACCGGCCAGGTGTAGCGATGATCGGGCTGGCGGTATTGCTCCGAAAAAGGTTCAAATCCTTCGTAGACGTTCCACCCATGATTTTCTCCCCGGCCGACCACCGTCACCTCCTCATACTTCCCCTGCCCCACGTCCCCTACCCAGCAATCGCCCGTGAGTCGATCGAAGGAAAAGCGCCAGGGCTCCCGCAGGCCTGCGGCAAAGATCTCCCGGCGCAGGTGTGGGTCCTGACTGCCCGCATGCGGATTGTCAGGGGGGATCCCATAGGCCATCCCAGGCTCCGCATGATCCACATCCAAGCGGTGCATCTTCCCCAACCAGCTGCTCAAATTTTGGGAGTGACCCTCAGGGTCTTCCTGCGGCCCCCCATCCCCCATGGCAAAGTAGAGCATGCCGTCCGGGCCAAAGGCGAGCGTCCCGCCATTGTGGTTGTCTGCAGGCTGTGCCATCGCACAAAGTTCTCGGGGCGCTTGCCCAGAATCCCGCAAGCCATCCTCACTGGCCCGGTGTTCCCGAAGGACAGTCCACCGCTGCTCTTGCCTCAAGGTCTCATGTTTGAGGAAGTAGCGTCGGTTGGTGGAAAACTTCGGATGAAAGGCCAGACACATCAAGCCTTCCCAAGGTCCGTCACTGACGGCAGCACTGAAGTCGCCAAAGAGGCTCTTGTGGGGCGAGGCTTGATCGGCGAGATCCAGACGCCAGGCCTNGCCACTACGGTGCTCCAATACCACCCACTGGCCNTCATGCCCGGGGATGGGNGTCATCCACACGGGGCGATCCCACAACAGGCCCTCNGCNAGCGGGACGCATGTGATAGGCGGATCCAGNTTCTCGGTGCGGGAGAAAANCACCGNCGAAGGCGGCAAGGCAGAAGCTTGAGGTTGGGCCAGGAGGGAAGGNCCCNNNGGGTTCAAAAACACCAACCATCCCCCCACCATCCAGCNGCCNGNCTGAAGGAAGGTAAGCAACCATCCNCTCCGAGATAATCCGAGATATCTGAGATATTCGAGAAGTCCGGGACAAGTGCATGGNCATGGNCAGGGGCNTACTGCAGAGACTACGGAGTCTCCGCAAAAAGCTGATCGCCGCCTCCACCATGAACCTCACTGCACCACCCCTTGATTTCAGCATCGTTGAAGATCTTACCAATCATGCGGCGAAGCAGACCCTTGAGGCTGGGGTTGTCGAGCTGAGCAATCGATCGGATGGCTTCCTCCTTGTAGGCCTCCAGCAGGCGCTCGGATCGGTCCAATGCCTTGAGCTCGCGGCAAAGGCGTTCAACATCCTGATGGGAAACCGTGCCATTGAGCTGCCGTTTCCAGGCCGTCTCCAGGGCGTCGCGATCGGGTCCCTTGGCTTTTTCGTGAGCCACGGCCAGAGGCAGGTTGGGGCGAATTTGTTCCAGATCGTTGGTCTCACCTCCCACACCGTGATCGGAGAGATCATCCCGGATCTGATAGGCAATACCCAGCGCCTCACTGTAGGCATGCAGCGTGCCTTGCACCCCTTCGTGCAGATCCAGCCCTGCAAAGATCGCCCCCATCTGAAGGGCGACTTCAAACGCTGGCGCAGTCTTACTTCGAAAAATTTCCAGCACTTCCACTGGTTTCATGGGGTGTGGATCCCGCATCCAGCAAAGCTCCGCTCCCTGTCCGCGGCATAGCTGGCGATGCCCTTCGGCAGCCACCTGAAGCATCGCAGCCTTCTGTTCCGGAGAAAGCCCGGTCGCAGCGATCAGTCGGTACCCCTCTCCCACCAGAAGGTCCCCGACATTGAGAGCGACGGCCACCCCGTGGGAGGCATGCAGGGTCTGTTCGCCGTAGCGCTGATCGTCTTCATCTTCGATGTCATCATGAATCAGCGAGGCCTTGTGGAAACATTCCACCGCCACGCAGATGCGTTTGAGATCCTCCGACCATCCGTCCTGCGATGTTTCCACCAAAGACTGCACCACCGAAGCGGTGAGAAAAGGACGCCATCGCTTACCGGCCCGCATCAACCATTCACGCGCCAGTTCCTCAGTTTGTCCCTGGGCTTCCCCCATGATCAAAGCCAAGGAAGCCGGAGTGAAACAAAAGTCAACCTCCTCCCGAAGGGCACCCAGATCCAAGCGCAGGCTTTTATCCTCGCTGGTCAGATGGATGTAATCCCAGATCCAATCCAGATCGACCGTGGTGTCGATGCAGTCATCCTGCAGAAGGGGGATGGCGACGCCCGGTACCGCAGCGGCCTCCATGTAGGGAAAGGCCCGCTCCAGAACGCTCAAACAGCTGACCCCGACGATGGCTTCAATCTTTCCAGTCTGAATCAANGACATCACAATCGCCGACCCCTCGGCCACCAACACGGCGTAGCCCAAACGCTCNGCTTCATTTTGAAGATCCTGNATCGAACACAATCCACACTGCTTGCAGAGAAGACCAAACTCATCGAATGGGGCCGGGCACTTGCTTTCCACGCGAAGGCATTTGGGTAAGAGCAAGAGTCGACGCTCATAGGGGATGGCAGCCAGGGAATCGCGCCACATCTCGTTGTTCATCAGAACGCCAATGAAATCGCGATACACCGGATCACAGCCCAGCGAGGCCACCAGACGGTCGGCGTGCACTTTGATGTCTTCCATGGGCATGGGAGGCACCGGCTGGTGCTCGGCAATGTAGGCACGCACCTGCTGCAGGATCTCCGACCGTTCTTCCGGAGTCTGGGGCAAGTTGCTCTTGGGAGGCCTGAAACGTGCAGGCGGCGTTAGTTTGGGCAACTTGAGAGTGGTTTCTCCCATCACGGTCTGGCCAGTGGATTCCATGTTAGCTGTGTTTTCTCAAAAACTCCATTTCAGGAATGGAGGGTTGATAGTGGTTTCTCATCTTGACCGACTGTGTCACTCAAAGGTTTCACCTTTTCCAATCGGTTGTAGGCGCCAAAGTCGGTGTAAAAAAATCGTTTGGCCCACCGATACATCCAATGCTTTTCGGGGATCTCGTCTCCCGGGAGCCATTGGCTGTGGCGGGGTTTCATGGCCTGCAGCTCCTGCATGGCCGTTTGCCGAATCGTGCCATCCCCAGCCGCATGCTTTTTGACAAGGCCTTCGACCAGGTCGGGCCGCTCCAGCATCACACAGCCGCGGGTTTCACGAGCCGTGGTCTCACGGAAATCCTTCAGAAAAGAAGACTCAGTCAGGGTGCGATAGATACCCCGATCATCATCGATCGACTCATTGGCAAATTGAATGATGGGACAGGGTTCCACTCCTCCCTTGGGATTGACATGGTGACTGATCCCCGTGGCCATGGGGCAAAGGGCCTGGCCATCATGGTCGTAGTAGGCATCCACGATTCCAATAGGCTTCTTGGCTCGCATTTCCGTAATGAATTGTCGGGTCTCGACCAGTTGCTCACGAGAAAGCCCAAGGTCTTCGTTCATCATGGGCCCGACGGGGCGGTAGGAGTGAAACCAGACATAATGGACCCCTCGGTCAATCAGCTCATCGATCCAGGATTCGTTCAGAAGATCCCGAATGTTCGACTGACACACGCTGGTGGCCACTCCCGTCAGGAGGCGATGGCGGATGGCCGTATCGAGGCCTCGCAAGGTGCGGGCAAAAACGTCTTTTTTTCCTCGCCGCTGATCGCTCACCACTTCCCGGCCTTCGATACTGATCAACGGGGTGGCATTGCCGGCTCGCCGTAGACGATCGGCCACCTTGTCGGTGATCAACTGACCATTGGTAAAAATCTGAAAATAGGCATCGGATTGCTGCTCCACCAAGTCCAGCAGCTGGGGGTGCATGAAGGGTTCGCCGCCCAGAAGGCCGAAAAAACTGTTGCCGTGGGACTTGGCCTCATTGATGAGGCGATGAAGCCGCTCCAGTTCAATGCTTTCTCGTGGCGATTCCACATCCACCCAGCACCCTTGACATCGCAGATTGCAGCTGTTGAGGATACTCAGGTAGAGAAAGGGTGGGAAATAGACGCCTTGCTGGGCCCTTCGCTTGAAACGTTGCACGGAAAGCATACCTTTGAACCCGAAAAGCCAGGAGAATTTCCACAAGGCCTTGGGATCGGTCGAACGCAGTACGCGCATGGCGAGTCGGGGTAACATCAATAGGGTTTTATTTCACGAAAGCCCTTGTATCGCAATGAAAATCCCCCGGATCGATGGACATGCCGGGTGCATGAAAAGATCTGCGGACAGAGGGAAAGCCGACCCGGGCTCACTTACCAAAGAAAGCTGGTGCGGGTGGCCAACACCTCATCACCTCGCATCAAACGCACTCGCCACGCAATCAAGTTGGACTGAGCCTCAAAAGATGCTTCGGGAATCCGAAGACCGCTCCATCCTTTTTTGCGGCGCTTCCCGGTCTCAATGAGCGTTTTCTGCTCCAGGGTTTGAATACCCTCTTCACTACCAAAACGAGCCTCAAGATGCAGCGTACACCCTTGTAGACCTCGCTCTTTTAACCGCCAGTTCACATCAAAACGAATGGTGGAAACTTCTTCCCGATGCTCCTTGAGGTGCAGCTGATAGGCATCACGCTCGAAAAGACTGGGGGAAACGGTGTGACGCCCTTGCCGATCCAGCCAGTGAGGCAAAACCTTGAGGATCTCAGTGGAAGCCCCCAGAGCCCGAGTCGAAAAAGAACTCGCCAGCCCGATCAAGCAAATGAAGAACCATTGGAGGACACACCTCATGGTCTAAAAGTAGTCAAGACGCCGACATCTGACAATCACCAAAGCCTTGGAGATGCCGTTCCGAAGGGCCTTTTTTGAAAAAAAAGCGAACGCAGAGGGTTCCACCAGGGTCTAAGAAAGGGTTGAAGGCAGGATGGGCTGTTCGCTCTCCATGCTCATCAGCCAGGTTGTTTGACGCAAACCTTGAAGATAAAGCGATGATCAAACCGACGACCCATTGGCTCAGCTTGGTTCACTCTACCAACCCCCCCTTCCGGCAAATCGAAAACCGAGCGAACAAACCTCACAAACACCGCTACGAGCGCCGAAAAATTCGAGAAGTCATTCGAATGAGTGACTGGGATGATCTCCCGGAGGCCGTGTGATCGTCTCCCCATCCACCTGATTCACGGCTCTTTAGTGGGCGTGGTCATGCCCATCATGCGTCTTTTCTGTTGAAGAGGATTGCCCCGTATCGTGGTGGTGATCATGGCCGCTGGATTCAAACTTCCCAATGACCACTGCCAGGGCGATCCCCAGAGCCAGCGCCGCGCTGAGTTTGAGGCGGTCGTGCTTGTGAAATTGCAACTCGGGCAGAAGATCAATGGAGGCAATGCAAAGAAAGGTGCCCGCTGCAAAGGCCAGGGCGCACCCGATCCACTGGTGGTTGCCATCGGCCACCGAATGAAAGCCCATCATGAAAAGGGCGACCCCCAACGGAATGATCAAGGCAAAGGCCGCATTGACCAGATGACGCTGCCCACGCGACCAGCCTCCCGTGGACATCAAGGTTCCAATGGTCCAGGCATCAAAAGGCTTGTGAAGCACTATGACCAGGAAGGTACCAAAACCAGCCCAAGCAACCGCCTCCTGATGCTGAACCTCACTCTGAATACTGGCCGCCAGAACCATGCCATTGATCAAGGTATGAAGGGTCAGCCCTAGACCCGCCCCCAACCACGACCAGCGATTGCCAATCCCCTGCCCTTCATCACTGTCGCCGGAGTGAAGGTGGCCATGGTCATGTCCACCACAGTCGTGAGAGGCATGGATGCTGCCCTCCTGGTCTGATGCATCCGCATCCATCGGTAGCCCATGCATGTGATGGTGGAAAAAGCGCTGGATTAAAAAGGTAAACAGAAACCCTCCCAAGAGCCAGTGAATGGCCCGGTCGATGGAACCAAGCTCGAAAAAGGCGTGAGGCAAAAGATGGAGAAGCCCTACCCCCAACATCAGTCCTGAAATAAAACTCGATGCCACTTCCAAGCGGGTGTGCGTCAGCCGCACCATCAGTGGAATCCATCCCCCTGCCAGGGAAGCCAGGAGGATGGCCGCACAATAGATGAGAATCAGCGCCGTTGTTGTCATGTAAGGGTTCGGAATATCAGGGTTTCAAAGGGCATGCCATTCACCAGCGAAAGATTGAAACCTCATGATCGCAACCGATCTGCAGGGTCGCTTCAGGGAAGCGCATGTGAGGAAGGCTTGACCCCCTTGACAAAGCCATTGAAACCAAAGGCGGTCGGATGATAAACACCGACCGTTTCGACCTCACTGGCTTCAGGGATGTCTTTTTCCATGCCAAGGGCCCAGTAGGAGGCGTTGACCAGCAAGCGTCTCAGGCCGGCGCTCTCAAGATCGGTGGCGGCACCCATTGTGCTGCAGAAAATACGATTGTTTTTCCCATGGGGCTGGGGGTGTTCCCGCACCCAGGCAACCGGCATCAGAGGCTTGTCGTAGTTGGGCAGGGAGTCTGGTTGCATACCCGCGAGGGAGACGCCATGCACCAGCACCGTGATGTCATCCGGCAGGTGCGCCACTCCGTAGACATCGGTTGGACCCCAGAGATCCTTGACGCCCTTGAGAATGGGGTGGCGGAAGGCTTGCCCTTCGATCACACCGCGAGTGCTTTCCTGTCCGTGGTGACCATGATGATTGACCCAGGTTTCGCCCAACACCTGCTGGCCGAATCCTCCGGGCCAGCGACTGCTTTGCCAGTGATAATCGATGTAGGCACTCTGCTTGTTTCGACTGTAGGAAAACGCGTGGGTGGAGGTACGAAGGCCGATGATGGGTTTGCCAGCCTCAAAGTAATCGACAAAAAACTTCATCTGGTCATCGGGCAATTCCCTGAACCGGGTAAAGAGCACTACCAGATCGGCTTCTGCCACAAAATGCATACCCTTGATGTTGGTCTGGTTGTTGGGATCAATCGTCCCGGTGGCATCATCCATGGCAAAGAGAACGGTACAATCAAACCCGTGACGGACCGAAAGAATCTTAGCCATCATGGGCATGGCCTCCTCGGATCGATATTCCTCATCACCCGTGATGAAAACGATACGCTTGCCCTTACCCGGACCTTCCTTGCCCGGGTAGTGCACCCATCCATCCTCGGCAAGGAGGGGACAAGAGGCCAGCATGAGCATCGAAAGGCCAAGGAGGACACCCCATGACCAGACACGGCATGGGAGGCTTTGAGAGTCGGCGTTCATGGGAGACGTTCTAATGGAGATTGTGGGGATTGACAATCCGTTAAAGCAAAGGAGCCAAGGGAGAGTCATCGGGCGTTGTTTCCCTCTCTTCGAGCATGGTTCGGATCCGCCTCGGCCGATTGCCACTCCTTGAGCTTGAGAAGCGACTTGAGGTCTTCGAAACGGGCCTTGTCCTGCATGAAATCGGTCAGACTGCCCTCAGTCAAAAAGGTCTTCATCATGGCTTGAAGGGCGCTCATGCATACAGCGAGGGTTTCAATCGGGCTCACCACCCACTTGAACCCCATCGAGGCAAGCTCCTGCCACTTCAAAATGGGGGTAGCCCCACCGACCAGCATATTCGCCATCTGGGCAATGCCTGTTTCATGGGCGATACGCTCCAGCTCAGCGACGCTTTGAGGGGCTTCTACAAAACCTCCCCCCACACCGCACTGGGCATAGGCCTGCATGCGAAGAAGTGCCTCGTCCAGGCCATGGACGGCGCGAGCATCGGTGCGGGCAATGATCAGAAAATCATCGCTTGGTCGAGCCTCGAGGGCGACCCGCAGTTTGGCCTGCATGGAGGAAGTGTCGATGACCTGCTTGCCACGGAAATGGCCACAGCGCTTCGGAGATTGCTGATCCTCCAGCAGCAAGCCTGAGGCACCTGCTGCAGCCAGCCGCTGGACTGTGCGCCTGACTTGCGGCAAGTCACCATGGCCGGTGTCGGCATCCACAATCAGGGGGATCTCCAGCACCGCAGTCAACTCGCTGACGGCTTGCTCCATGTCTCGCAGGCCAAGAAATTGCAGGTCGGGCAGACCAAGGCGCGAGGCACTGACGCCAAAGCCACCCAGAAAGAGGAGTTCAAAACCCGCCTGCTGTGCAACCAATGCCGAGAGGGCATCGTGAACTCCCACACTGGGAATGCCCTGCGGCCGTTTCATCAAAGTCTTCAACTGGCGAGCCTTGTCGCGGGATGCACCACTCATGATGCAAGATCAAAGCCGATCTGGAGAATTCATCAAAGCCAAAGAATGGGAGGCTGGCATGCGAGGGGCTTTCCTTGTTCGGGTCCGTCCAGATTCCGCTTGAATCCCAAAGAGGCACTCCGCAAGCTTGGCTTGATGCCTTCGGCCGGTCCCATTGTATTCAACAACACCGTTTTGCGCGACGGTCATCAATCGTTGGCGGCCACCCGAATGCGGACCGGCCAGATGCTTCCAGCCCTCGAATGCCTGGATCAAGTGGGCTTTGGCGCCCTGGAAACGTGGGGAGGAGCCACCATTGATGCCTGCTTGCGCTTCCTGAATGAAAACCCCTTTGACCGCTTGGATGCGCTCAAGAAAGGGAGCCCCAGGACTCCTCACATGATGCTCTTGAGGGGGCAGAACATCGTCCAATACACCAGCTTCCCTGACGATGTGGTGGCTGCTTTCGTCCAGTGTTCTGCCCAACACGGCATGGACGTCTTCAGAATTTTTGACGCACTCAACGATACCCGCAATCTGCGAACAGCCATCGATGCCGTTCAGAAAGCTGGAAAACACGCTCAGGGAACCTTGTGTTATACCACCAGCCCGGTGCATACCTTGGAAAGCTTTGTCGCATTAGGAAAAGAACTTGAAACGATGGGATGTGATTCCATCTGCATCAAGGACATGGCGGGCTTGATCAGCCCTTCCAAGGCCGCAGACCTGGTCAAGGCCCTCAAGCAGAGCGTTGGCTTGCCCTTGGTATTGCACAGCCACAGCACCGCGGGCATGGCGGCGGCCAGTTACTACGCTGCCATTGAAGCCGGCGTTGACCGCGTGGATACCTCCATCGCTCCCTTTGCCAATGGCACAGGACAGCCTGACACCCTCCTCATGCAATCGATGCTGGAAACCAGCTCACGCAAACCTTCCTATGATACGGAAGCCTTGGCTCAGCTGGGGAAGCATTTCACACAGGTCTATGAGGAGCTCTCCGCCTACACCAACCCGAAGAATGAAGCCGTGGATGCAGACATTCTCGTTTACCAGGTCCCGGGCGGCATGATGAGTAACTTTCGCAATCAACTCAAGGAACAGGGCATGGACGATCGACTGACCGAAGTCATGAAGGAAATCCCTTACGTGCGCGAGCGCCTTGGCTGGATCCCTCTGGTGACACCCACTTCGCAGATTGTGGGCACCCAGTCCATGCTGAATGTCAAATTCGGCCGCTGGAACATGCTCTCTCAACCGGTGGTCGATATCTTGTTGGGTAAGTATGGCAGAACGCCCGGACCGGTGGATCCTGAGCTTAGAAAAAAGGCTGAAGCACAGGCGCGTGAATCCTCCATTGAAGGCCGTCCAGCCGACTTACTGGAACCGCGCATGCCCTCGTTGAGAAAGGCCTTGAGAGAAGCCGGACACGACGACAGCGATGATCTTGCCGTTCTGCAGGCGATGTTTCCACAGGAGCTCAAAAAACACCTCGAAGCCCCGGAGCATCCTTCCACCCAGGCCTCTCAACCCGATCCCGCAGGAAAAAAGGAAACCCTCACGACTGGCACCCACCAGTATGCGCTGACCATTCAAGGCCACCGCTACGAGGTCCAGGTGGAGGAGGTTCAGGAATGAGGCCTTTCCCCCTGCCGGAATGGCAGATAAGGAAGGATGTCTCCCCGCCGGCATTCAAATAGAACATCATGAAGACCGCTTGGTATCGACAACTTCACTGGCAAATCGTGGTGGCTCTGATTGCAGGAGTCGTGTACGGAATGATCGCTTCATCCCAAGGCTGGGGACAGTGGACCCGAGATTGGATCAGTCCTTTCGGAACGATTTTCATCACCTTGCTCAAACTGATCGCTGTTCCGCTAGTGATTACTTCATTGGTCTCAGGGGTGGCCTCCCTGTCCGATGTGCGAAAACTCAGCCGCATGGGAGGCAAGACCATCGCACTCTACCTGGGGACCACCGCTCTTGCCGTGACTCTGGGGCTATTGTGGGTCAACGCCGTGCAACCTGGAAAGAGCCTCCCCAGTGAAACGCGCGCTGAATTGGAAGCCGCCCATCAGGAGGATGTGCAAGGTCGACAGTCCGCCGCCTCGGAGGTGCACCAGCGGGGCCCACTTGACTTTCTGACCGACATGGTGCCTGAGAATTTTCTTGGAGCTGCTTCCAGCAACGGTGCCATGTTGCAGGTAGTGTGCGTCTCCTTGATCCTTGGAGTCGGACTGACCATGAGTCCACCAACCAAGCGTCAGCCCGTCCTCGCTGTTTTCGATGGGCTCATGGAAGCAGTCATCCAAATCGTACATCTGATCATGCGCCTGGCGCCGCTGGGGGTTTTTGGCTTGATGGCCAACACCATCGTCACCTTGGCCAAGGATGACCCCTCACGGGTGATGGATCTTCTCAAAGGCCTGGGTGCCTACTGCCTGGTTGTCGTCGCCGGACTGCTCTGTCAAATGCTCATCGTTTATCCACTGCTCCTGCGTCTCTGGACACCCCTGGGCTGGAAAACCTTTTTTAAAGGCCTGGCCCCGGCACAGCTCCTTGCCTTCTCCACCAGTTCAAGCGGAGCCACCCTCCCTGTGACCATGGATCGATGCCGCAAGCATCTGGGCGTGTCCGAGGAGGTCACCTCCTTCGTATTGCCCCTCGGGGCCACCATCAATATGGATGGCACGGCGCTCTACCAGGCTGTCGCATCGGTGTTCATCGCTCAGGCACTGGGCCTGGATCTGACACTTGCAGCGCAAGCCACCATCGTCCTGACGGCTGTTCTGGCCTCCATTGGCACGGCTGCGGTACCCGGGGCTGGGATCATCATGCTGGTCATCATCCTTGAAGCCATCCAGGTACCCACCGAGGGCATTGCTCTCATTCTTGGGGTCGATCGTATTTTGGACATGATGCGCACCGTGACCAATGTGACGGGCGATGCCGCCGTGGCCTGCGTGATTGCCTCCAGCGAGGGAGCGTTGGGGCCACCCGGCTCGGATGCCTGAGGTCGGAAACGCGCAAGATCACCCGGTGAGGAAGGCATGTATTAAGTCAGGACATGGCAAGATATTGCGTTGATTTCAAGGTCCGTGTAAGGTTTCTGTCACATTCATTGTCCTAATAAGTTCGATAAGTCATGGATTCAAAATCCCTACTGAATTTTTTTGCCGCCCAGAATGCCGAGATTGACATCCTTTGGTTTGTGATTCACTTCCTCCTGGCAGCTCTTCTGAGCTACCTGCTGGCCAAGGCTTATCTCCATTTTGGCAACGCGCTCTCCAATCGGGAAATGTTTGGTCGGAATTTCATGATTTTGAGCATGACCACCATGCTCATCATCACCATTGTCAAATCTTCGGTTGCCTTGTCCCTCGGACTGGTGGGCGCGCTCTCCATCATCCGGTTTCGAGCTGCCATCAAGGAGCCAGAAGAATTGAGCTACTTGTTTTTTGCCATCGCCATCGGTCTGGGTATGGGGTCGCAGCAAGCGGTGATCACCCTGGTTGCCTTTGGTGTCATTGTGGCCATCCTGTGGCTGCGGCACATCACCCGCTCTGACAAGGCATCTCCCAATCTCTATCTCACCCTCTCTGGCGATCAATCCAACCCCAATCTCTTGTCGTCCATCACGGACCTACTGGCCAAACAAACCGGAGACTATCGACTGCGTCGACTCGACGAAACCGGAGAGCTCTTTGAAGCATCCTTTCAGATGCAGTTTCGCGACATGGCTCACATTGAAAATTGCCGCCAGTCCCTGAAAGAACTCCATCCTAACTTGAAGATCAGCCTCATTGACGATCGGGGCATCGGTAGCTAGAGCCCATGCCTGACATGCAAGCCTCGGTGCCAGTCAAAGAGCGTTCGGCCGATGACTATCGTTTCGAGCGGAAATACCACATCCAAGATCTGAACCTTCACGAGGTGGAAATGTGGGTACGACGCTCCCCTTGCCTGTTTCGCGAGTGCTTCCCACCCCGATACATCAACAACATCTACTTTGATACGCCGGAGTTGGACAACTACCATGAGAACCTGGGAGGCCAGGCTGCGCGCACCAAGCTCCGGCTCCGTTGGTATGGAGATTATCTCTACAACCCTTCCAAGACCACGCTCGAATACAAGATCAAGCAGGGCATGGTCGGCACCAAGGAATCCTATAAGCTGCCGGCCTTGTCGCTGAAACCTGGTTTTGGATACGATGATCTCAAGACTTACTGGGATTCCTGTCCCTTGCCTGACCGGGTCAAGGAGGACGCGGCGGTGGTTCTCCCAACAATCGGCAATCGCTATCGGAGGAAATATTTTCTGTCCATGGACGGAGACTATCGGATCACCATCGATTCAGAGCTGAGCTTCATCGCTATCGAGAGGTTCGACAATAGCTTTGAGCGCATCCGGAAACTCCACCAAAGTGTGATTGTGGAACTCAAATACCAGGGATCCATTGCCACACTGGATGAGCGTTTGATGAATTTCTTCCCATTCCGTATCACCCGCATGTCCAAGTATGTCAGTGGGGTGGAGCTCCTCCACGGTTAGAAAACACAAGGCAGTTCATGAGAGTCATCCAGAGCAAAACCCGTATCACCTCCTGGCAATTCATCGCCCTTCTCATCGGATGCATGGTGCTGGGCGCGACTCTCTCTCCCGATCTTTTGCGCTTTTACGCCGGAAAACCAGATCTGCTCATTTCGGAATTTCTGGCAGAAAACCAATCCATCCGCGCCGACAGCGATGGCGATTTTTCGGACTGGATTGAAATTTACAATGCCAGTGACCAAGCTCAGTCGCTGGAAGGCTGGTCGCTGACCGATGACTTCAAGGATTACAAAAAATGGTCCTTCCCCTCGATTCGTCTACAACCGGGGGCTTTCCTGTTGGTCTGGGCCTCCGGAAAGAACCGCACCAACTGGGTCGGCGATCTCCACACCAATTTCAAACTTTCCTCGGGAGGAGAATACCTGGCCTTGATCCGCCCCAACGGCAGACGGGTCGCACACGAATACCTGCCCAAATACCCCAAGCAAGTCGCGGACATCTCCTTTGGGCTCAATCAAAGCCATTTCGTGGAACAAAAATGGTTGGGGAAGGAACCTCTGCGAGACTATTCTTTTTTCACCACGCCTTCCCCCATGGCTGCCAACCC
>NYYT01000064.1 GCA_002686885.1 Pedosphaera sp. | reverse complement strand
TGTCTGGAGCCCGAAAATGTCGAAAGTTTGCCATATTTGGCTGAATGGATTCAGAATGGTTCTGAACTCCCGGGGAAAGTTTCCGAGGAGGCTCCTGATGCTAGGCTTCATGCAACCATTGGCATGAATGTATGGCATCAGCTCGAGGTTTTGCGCTCGCATGCTTTCATACGTGAACGATTGGACAGCGGCCAGCTTTCCTTGCATGGGTGGGTTTATGACATTGGCAACGGGTCCATTCGTGAGCTTTAACCCTCATCCACCGATGATAGGTGAGGATTCGAGGTAGCCGTAAGGGCATGGTTTCAGGCTAACTATCCTGACGCATCTTTTCCTGATAGGCCTCGGCTTCCATTTCAAGGGGCTTGGCCTGACAAAGTTTTTCAAAACCAGGAAAGTTCCAACCATTGGGAAAACTCCTGCATTGCTTGGGCTTCACGTCCTGGATGCTACAGTCATCCCCCTTCAGAAAGGTGCATGATCCATCGACCTGATCATTCAACGCAAGGCCCGTTCGTTGTTGGTTGAGTCGTGTGTGAGACTGAATGAACTCCACCTCGCTCATATCTAAAAATGCCGCAATGCGCGCAATATCCAGATCACTCAACTGAACCTGCCCAGGCCAACGACAGCAGGCCGTGCAGCGTTGGCAATGGTAATAGACAGGCATGGCCGAGGGGCAATCAGGGTGTTCGGTGTTTTCTCATCGGACCATCATCCTTTGAGTATCACGACATCAGGGAAGGAGGATTTCGACCGATGACTCATCGCGAAGTTTTTGGAGGAAGTCCGGAAGGAGCAATTCCACATGCTCGGTTTCCAATTGGTTTCGAATGCTCTGGGCAGCTTCGCTGAAAGGTTGAGTCGTGGAAGGTATTTTTTCGATACATTTGAGGATGTGATATCCGTTGACGCTAAACACAACGGGTGAGATTCCTTCAGGCTCTAATGCGAAAGCGGCATCCTCAAGTGCCTTATCCTGTCCCCCTCTGACTAAAATGACTTCACCACCCCTCTGCTTGGTGATGCCATCCTTGGAATGGTCCCGAACCAAAGCCTGAAAGTCGTCTCCAGCCAATGCTTTTTGTCGAACCGATTCGGCTTCACGGAGGATTTTATCGCGTTCTTCGGATGAGACAGGTTCCCTTGTTGCTGGGTTCAGCAATGGAAAATAGATATTTCTTAAGCGAACCTGCTCCGGAGCGGTGAAAAATCTCAAATTTTGCTGATAGAACTCGCGCGCATCCGCATCGGGGACAAGGTAATCGTTTCGTAAGGCATCATCGATCACGGTTTTGACGATGGCTTGTTCGAGGATCTGTTGCTTCAAGTAATCCAGGGTCATGCCGGAGGTCATCAGTTGTCTTTCGAAGGATTCTAAGGAAGGGTGCTGCTGTTGCATTTCTGCGAGCGTTCTGCCCGCTTCAGGGGATGCTTTTTTCCTCTGCTCGGCGCTCGCCTTGTTCAAGAGCATGGCGGTGGTGATCATACGGTTCAACATTTGTCCCTCCAGTTCGGCACTTTCGGATGGACCCATGGGGTTGCCTTGACCTGCGCGGGTAGCTTTTGCCGTGATGATGGCCTTATCCAGATCCGAGCGTGTGATGCTGAAACCTTTGCCACGAGCCACGATCATGTCCTTGAAGAGATCGTCGAGTTCTGGTGCGGCCGAGGCCGCCGTCATCTCATAATGAGAGTGTCCGCTGAGGGTTAGAAAAACCACCAGACACCCGAAGGCACTCAGCCATGGAAAGGTGCTTTTCACAATCGAACAATGCGAATGCTGCGAATCGCTTCATCGCTGCGAATCTGATCGAGTACGCTATCTTGTGGGATGCTGTCGAGATTCAATACAGTAAGTGCATTGCCTCCCTCGCGGTCTCGGTGAAGGCTCATGTTGGCGATGTTGATCTGATGGCTGGCAAGAATGGTCCCTAGATGACCCACAATACCAGGGCGGTCCTGGTTGTTGATCAGGCAAACGACACCGTTGGGATCAATCTCAACGGGCAATCCATTGAGTCGGACAATCCTGGGATTCATCTGCGCGCCAAAAAAAGTGCCTCCTGCAGAGGTTTTTTCCTCACCGCAGTAAGCCGCCACATGAAGCCATTCGATGAAATCAGTGGCCTCATTGGATTGAACTTGTTCCACTAGAATGCCAAGCGACTCAGCCATGGATTTTGCATTGATCTGGTTGACGTTGTTGCCTCCGGCATTGGCCAGGAATCCGGTAAGCACGAAACGCGCAATGGGATCAAAGGGTACATCCGAGGCCTTCCCCCCAAAAGTAATGACCAGTCGATCATTTTGCTGAGGGGCAAGCTGAGAAACAAGGCGCCCGAGTTTTTGGCCAAGGGTCAAGTAGGGTTTGACCTTCTCGTAGGTTTTGGCATCGAGACTTGGCATATTGACTGCATTTTGGACAGCCCCGGTTGTGAGGTAGGCTGTAATGGAATCTGCGATCTCAATGCCGACATTGGTCTGTGCTTCTCTTGTGCTGGCCCCCAAGTGAGGTGTTGTGACGATCTCCGGCATGCTTCGGAATGGGTGATCTGCAGCCAAGGGCTCGGATTCGTAGACGTCCATGGCAGCTCCGGCGACCACCCCTTGCTGGATAGCTTCGACCAAATCTGCCTCGTGTACGATCCCGCCTCGAGCACAGTTCAGAATGCGAACACCCTTTTTCATTTTTGAAAAGGCTGCCTTGTTGACCATGCCGCGGGTTTCATCCGTCATGGGCATGTGCACGGTGATGAAGTCGCTCTGCGAATAGATTTCATCCAGGCTGGCAACCTCGACCTCCATGGCCTTGGCCCTGGAGGGAGAGAGATAAGGGTCGAAGGCTAGTACCGCCATGCCAAAGGCTCTGGCCCGCTTGGCGACTTCACTGCCGATCCTACCTAGGCCGAGGATGCCTAATGTCTTTCCGAAAAGCTCCGTCCCTTGGTAGGATTTACGGTTCCACTGGCCTTGTGCCATGGACATATGGGCTTGTGGAATTTTCCGAGCCAGCGCCATGAGCATCGCGAAGGTCAGTTCAGCTGTTGAAATCGTATTGCCGCCTGGCGTATTCATGACCACCACACCCCTCCTGGTGGCAGCCTCCACATCCACGTTATCGACACCTACACCGGCTCGCCCCACAACCTTGAGTTGGGGGGAGTGCTCCATGACCTTTGCTGTGATTTTTGTCTCTGATCGCACGACATAGGCAGCTACATCCTGGGCCATGGAGATGAGGTCTTCTTCAGTGGGCCGCTGTTCCAGAACAACGACCTCCAAGGCCGATTGCTGTTTGAAAAATTCAATTCCTTCAGGTGATATGGGATCGCAGATCAGTACTTTCATTGTCTCAAAGAGCGATGAGCCTAAAAAATCGTCATGATGAGGTCAAACATGGAAAAAATCATCTCGCATCACCTGATGAATCCATCGAATGATGAGTTCCTAACATGGACTTTTGCCACTGAGCGTCTGAAGATAGCCCGAATGTCTTCAGACCGTCATGCGATGCGACCACAAAAATGGAACCATCAGCAGGAGTCTTTTTTGCAGCGATCAGATGAAACCTCTTGATCATCGAATCTATTTTGATGCCCAGGCAACCACTCCCTTGCTTCCTGAAATATTGGAGGCCATGCTGCCCTTTCTTGAAAAGTGTCATGGCCGCTCCGACGCTGCCTACCTCTCCGCAAAAAAGGCTCGCAAGGCCAAATGGGAAGCGCGAGAGAAAATCGCTGCCATGATCGGAGCAGACTCTCCGGAGGAGATTTACTTCACCCAAAGCGATATCCAGGCCAATCATCTGGCTATCATGGGCTACACCTTGGCCATGGAGGGCGTTCAGGGCGACTGGCTCAGTTCTGCTTGCGATGCGCCTTCCGTGCGCTTGTGTGATTCGATGACCCAGCGATGGAGCTGCAGACGTCGAGAATTCCCGGTGAATGTGCATGGTTTGGCCATGTTGGACCCATTACTGGAGCAGATTCAAAGTCATCCTCTCATGGTGAGCCTGCCCCTGACGGTTCCCGAATGGGGGAGTGTTCAATCCCTGGAGGCGATTGCGAGTGCGTGCGATTCCAAAGGTGTCGCATTGTTTGTGGATGCGACGCATGGTGGAGGGTGGCATACGATTGACGTCAGTCGTATCCCCGTTTCCATGCTGAGCCTGGCCCCACACCGCTTTCACGGGCCTGCAGGGGTGGGGTTGCTTTATCGTCGAAAGGGCACGCCCATGGGTTCACTGTTGCCGGGTGAACGAAGTGAAGCCGCCCTCAGCCCCGGGATGGAATCCATGGCTGCCATTGTAGGGGCAGGGGAGGCTAGTGCGCGCTCACCGCAGGGAGACCCACAAGTAATGAACACCGTGAGGCGTATTCGTCATGTGTTGACAGAAGGCTTGGAGCATCATCTGGACGGAGTGGCCATTCTCCAAAGAGAAGATGCCTGCTCTGATCTTTCTCATTACCTCAGTGTCGCCATCGATGGTGTGGATGGCGAAGCGTTGATGCTAATGGCCAACGTCAGGGGCTTGGAGTGTCACTCAGGGGTCTCTTGTCGAGTCAGCCAAGGTGAAGCGGATCGACTGACCCGTGTGTGTGGACTGCCAGAGGGATTTCTGCGAAGTTGCCTTACGTTATCATGGCATGCCCTGAGTCGCGAGGAGGAGGCCCATGAGGCTCTGGAGATTCTTTTGGGATGCATCAAAACCCTTCGGGAAATGAGCCCTAGCTGGTCGAGGATTGCCTCTGGGGAACATTTTTCGATGAGTCGTTGCTACGCTCAATTGTGCAAGGATTTAAGGGAGGGGAGAGGGGATCATGACGCGTGATCAGCTCCTTCATCCCCACAAGTAGACAACAAAGGATAATGTGTGAGTATTCGGTTGGAAATGATTCAAGTCGCTCGTCTGGCTCCCAAATTACTGGGAGATTCCACCCAGTTGATTGAAGAATATCTTCTTGGGCAGCGTCATGCTGCAGGCGGCTTTGTCAACCGAGAGGGCATGCCTGACCTTTATTATTCTGTTTTTGCATTTGATGCCCTGCAATGTCTGCAATCCAAGCAGCCACTGGATGGCTTTGCGGATTATTTAAAGTCTTTTGAGTGCGGTGATTCCCTTGATTTTGTCCATTTCTGCTGCTTGGTTCGATGTGCATCGATGGTTTTAGGAAAGGAAACCCCCAAAGCTCCCTTTCTCGAGCGCCTGTGGAGTCACCGTTCAGCCGATGGTGGGTTTCATCCTCAGCAAGGTATCGATGAAAGTACAGCCTACGCGACCTTTCTAGCAGTAGGTGCCCTTCAGGATTTGGGGTGCGATCTGTTATCGATCCGCTCGGAGGTTGTCGCGTCACTGGACGGCTTGCGGGCGGGGAAGTTGGCGTGGAGCAACGAAAGGGCAGTGGCCATGCCCTCCACGAATGCTACGGCAGCAGCGCTCACAACCCTTCGCCAATTTGACTGTTTTCCGGATACCGAAACGACTCAATGGATACTTCAAATGGCCCACCCGATGGGAGGGTTTCTGGCTGCACCCCAGGCGCCGATTCCCGATTTGCTTTCCACAGCAACGGCCCTGCATGCCCTGTCCGGGGACAATCAGCTGCTGGAGCTTTCTCTGAGGGAACGGTGCCTGGATTTTCTGGATTCTCTCTGGAGTAACGTGGGAGGGTTTCACGGTCATTGGCAGGAAGACCATATTGATCCGGAGTATACCTTTTACGGTTTACTTGCCTTGGGGCACTTAAGTGTTTCAGAATCCCTCTAATAGCCCTAGCATTACCCAGTGCCAGCCCCCGTTACCACTCCTCAGCTGGAGCTTCCACAGATGTTTACCATGGAAACATCTTGGCAGGTGCCAGACCCAGATGAACCCCTGTGGGAAGTGCAGGCCTTGCTAAAGCCTTTTTCCAAAGGATTATCACCCGGCAATCGAATAGGAGTGGCGGTAGGGAGTCGCGGTTTGGCTCATGGGGCTTCGCTCGTGAAGGAAGTCTGCCAGTATCTGAATGAGCTGGGGGTTCAAGTTGTCCTCATTCCTGCCATGGGCAGCCATGGAGGTGCCACAGCTCAAGGACAAGCCACTGTGCTGGCTGAGTATGGTATCACCTCGGAAAACTGTGGGGCTTTACTCGAGCCGTCGATGAACACCATCTTGGTCGGTGAGAGTCACCTTGGCACTTCGGTTTATTGGAGTTCCGTCGCGGCACAACTCGATGGCGTTCTCGTCGTCAACAGAATCAAACCCCATACGGATTTCAAAGGGATGGTTGGAAGTGGTCTGATGAAGATGCTCGTGGTTGGACTTGGTAAGCGCGAGGGTGCCTCAGCCTTTCATCGCTCATCCTTGGAACATGGATACGAAACCATTCTCAGAGCCCATGCCGCAAAGATTCTTGAGACCATGCCAGTTCTGGGTGGCATCGCGGTGATTGAAAACGCGCGTCACGATACCGAATCTGTTCACCCCGTGAAGGCTGAGGAATTGCTGGAACAGGAGGCATGTTTATTTCAAAGGGCAAAGGCGTTGATGCCAACACTGCCCTTTGATGACATTGACCTCCTCATTGTGGATCGGATGGGTAAGAATCTCAGTGGTTCCGGAATGGATCCCAATATCATTGGGCGTGGGGTTCACGGATACTCGACCCATTTTGCAGAACAGCCACAGCATCCCAGAATCAAGCGTATTATGGTGAGGGAGCTAAGCCCCGAATCTCATGGGAACGCGATTGGTATTGGCATGGCGGATTTCACGACATCACGATTGGTCCGCTCCATGGATCACGCAACCACCTTCGTTAATGCCGTCACCGCCATGACACTCAATGGGGCCAAGGTCCCCATACACTTTGAAAAGGATGTGGATGTTATCCGGTGGGCATTGAGTTCCCTCACTCAGAACGTCTCCAAAGAGGCGCGTATTCTTCGAATCCGGGATACACTCAACCTTGATGTGATGGAGGGATCCGTGCCCCTTTTGCAGGAAGCCAAGACCCATGCGGGACTTAAGCTGCTGGAAGAGCCTTTTCCCATGCGTTTTGATGCGGATGGGAATTGTCTGCCCCTGCGATTACCCATGCACAGTAGTGGACCAGGTGGTGAGACCTAGGCCTCAATTGGAAATCATGTCATGCTCCCGCGCGTAATTGAAGAGTCCACCAGCATCGACCACGGCGCGTACGTCTCCCAAAGGATTGAACGTGTAGGTCTTCCCAGTGGTCTCTACTTCGATCTGACAGGCATCTAGATCGACTGATATGACATCCCCCGTTTGTAGTATCTCACAAAGTCGTTCCGGGCATTCACAGGGATAAAGCTCACCCGTGGCCACACAGTTGCGGAAAAAAATACGGGCAAAACTCTCTGCAAGAACCAGCTGACAATCCGCAGAACCCATCGCGATGGGGGCATGTTCCCGGGAGCTTCCACAGCCAAAATTACGTCCTGCGACCACGATAGGGTAATGGCTGTCAAGCTTGCCTTCCTCTACGTAGCGTTGGTTGTAGAGAGAGTCAGGCAATCCGCACAATGCATAACTCCCCAACTTTTCGTATTCCTCTGCAATGGTAGGAATGAGGTTGAGATACTGCGCTGGAATGATCTGGTCTGTGTCAATGTTGTCTTGCACGACATACACCGGTCCCTTGATTACCTTGCTCATAACGCCGGCAAATATGCCCATGGCAGGGTTGTTTTGGCAACCCTAATGGAGCTTTTAGTTGGCAAGGTTGGAGGAGAGGGCTTCAGCGGAAGCCTTTTGCGACGCCATGCCGCCCGCATCAATTAGGTGGCGCAAGATGTGCAAGCCTTCCCTGGTGTAGGCATCAAGGCGTTTATCCTGCTCTTCCTCATCTTCGCCGACATAACTTTCCTCATCAATCTCGTCTGCCTCGTCGAGAGAATCTTCCGTATCGTTTTCCTCATCTTCAACCACTTCGGGGTAGGATTCCGGATCGTCACCGTCGAAAAGCAACATGGCTGGGGATTCATTGCGGACATCATCCATGGTGATACGGTGAATCTTCAGCCCGGGAAACCTTCTGGCCTGCCTTTCGCGCTGACGTGATTTGTTACGGACCTTTTCCTCTTCTTTTTCGTCGATGCGGTCCTGCTCTCTGAGGCTGACGGTCTTGCGCTTCTTGACTTCCTTGTATCTTTCAATGTCGTCCAGAATGTATTGAAAGTCCTTGTCCTCCCGGATGCGAACTTCGGAAGCCTCCTTGAGGGTTTCAATGATGGGCTTCACCCTGTCCAGTGATTGGTAGGATGCTGCGTCGATGATGTCAGGCTCTAGGCTTCTGGGAAGGTTCGCTTCGCCGAGTTCCATGTAATCGTAAATGGAAGGCAGGATGACATCCGGAGTCACACCATGCTTCTGGGTGGTTCCTCCAGCGATGCGATAAAATTTTTGAATAGTGTATTTGAGCATGCCACTTTGCTGGGGAGTGCCCTTGAAGCGATTCAATTCCATCAGGGTTTGGACAGTACCTTTACCATGAGTAGATTGATCGCCGACGATCACCGCTCTCTGGTAGTCTTGAAGGGCTGCAGCGGTAATTTCTGCTGCAGAGGCACTGAGTTGACTGACCATGACCACCAAGGGGCCATCGTAAATAGTGCTGGGATCTTCATCCTCCAAAATCTTCTTCTGTTTGGCGTAATTCTGAACCTGGACGACAGGGCCCTGAGGGATAAACAATCCCGTAAGGGCAACCGCCTCTGGAAGAATCCCCCCTCCATTTTTGCGCAGATCCAAGGCAATGCCTTCGACTTGCTCCGTGTCCAGCCTCTTGAGCAGCTTGGCGGTGTCCGAGGCGACATTTTCGTAGTATTGGGGCACGGTAAGAACGCCAAGACGCCGGGAGACTCCCTTTTCATCCTTCATGGTGATGATTCGCGCCTTCGCGAATTGATCTTTCAGTTCAATGCGATCTCGGAGTAGGACAACTTCTTTTGTGCCGGATCCATTGACTGACTTGGCGGGAATGATGGTTAATCGAACCCGGGTGTTGAGTTCGCCGCGGATCATTTGAACGACCTTATTGAGCTTCATTTCGACGACGTCGACGGCTTCTTCCTCTCCTTGTGCTACGGCAATGATCTTATCGCCAGGTTTGATCTGCTTGCTTTTGTCTGCTGGGCCACCAGGAACCAGGCTGACTATTTGGCAATAGCCTTCATTGCTGCGCAGGAGAGCTCCGATGCCGGTGAGCTCGTTATTGACATTCTTGATGTAAAAATCATCCGCTGTGGATGGGCTCATGTAATCGGAGTGCGGATCGTAGGCACTCGCGAGGCTCGTCAGGTAAATTTGCAGGATTTCGTCAGGCTCCAGCGTGTTGTAATCTTTGACCAAGCGGTCATAGCGTTTGGAGAGGCGCTCCTTGACCTTGTTGAGATCCTCCTTGCCCATGCGCCCCTGCAACAGATCATATTTGATCCTCAAACGCCACAGATCTTTGGCCTCTTCGGCAGTGCTGGGCCAAGGCTCCTCTGCGCGCTTGACCTGTATCGCATCCTCCTCATCAAAGGAGTAATCCTGCTGGAGAAGTTCATCGATGACTTCGCGTCGCTCAGCCAAACGGAGTTTGAAACGATCAAAAATCTCGAAAGCCGGTGCTGCATTGGAGACTCTCTTCTGGTCCAGGATGCCAATGGTGAAATCATCAAGTTGCGTACGATATTTTTTGGCAAACTCATCAATATCGGACTGCAAGAATATCTGGTGATTCAAGTCCAGGGCATCGAGATAATTGTCGAAGAAGATTTCTGAGAGTTCATTGTCGAGCCATTTTTGTCGTAAGTGGCTTTGGCTCAACACTTGGCCTACCACCTCGGTGATTTTGCCGCTCTGCCGCATGCTCAGTTCCAGTCCAAGCAGTGGATTCACAGTCCAAAAGGCGAGGACCATGAGGGTTGTTTTGCGCAGGAACATCGTCATGATGTAGACTTTGCACGGTTCCGGTGGCAATTCAATACCGATTGAGATTTTTTTGATGATTGATAGATTGTGTTCAGAAACCGCAGATTTCGGCCGATAGATTACATTAGCAGTCAGAAAAGCCTCACACGTTTAAAAATGAGCAACTTGCCTTCACAGCAGAAAGACCCTCCACGGCATGAGTGATTGGAAGTCACGTAGAATGCTGTGGTTTTGCCTGGCATGCTTCCTATCGTGGATGACTGCGGCCTCCGGCCAGGAAACGGCTGGAATGCCAGGCGCCACCCTGCACCTCGGATTCGATCCATTGATTCAACCCGTACCCATCCGGAAACAAACATGGACCGTTGTACCTGAAGGAACGCTGGCGAATCTTCATACCTCCGGAATAACCGGTCAGGGGTTGGTCTCTCGCCAAGCCATGGATGGTATTCTGCTTCAAGCGCCTCAGACCGGTGCCCCCACTGCTGCGTTTCTTCGAGGCACGTTCAAATGCTTTTTTAAGCCCGATTGGACAAGCGGGCAGGGGCCTGGCCGACATGCCACTCTGGCGGGTTTTGGGCAGTGGAAGGTCCCACCCGACATGACAGGTTATTGGGGCATCACCATGGATCCTACCGGAAAGCAATTGCAGCTGGGAATCCAGTCGACCACGCGAGGAGAGACTCTGATCGCGGCAGATATTCAATTTGAAAAGGATCGGTGGGTGGAAATTGCTGTCAGTTATGCCCCTGAGGGAACATGGATTCACGTGGACGGGGTCACCCATGGCCCCGGACAAGGGGTTTCCTTTCTCCCCCCCGACCGAGCACTTTCAGACACAGGTCTTTCCATTGGTAACGCACCCAAGGGGAATCAGCCTGTCGGGGGCATCCTGGATGAGGTTCAATGGTTCAATTTTCCCCTCAAGCAGGTAGAATTGGAATCCAGGCAGTGGTCGATGAGTGCTCGAGTCGATGACAAGCAGTCCTCTATCCATTTGAGCTGGCCATCGACGTTGGATGGCCCCTTTGCCATTCGCAGGCGTCCTCAAGGCCAGAGCCGCTGGAGATTGCTGGAAACCGAATGGAAGGGATTTCATTATCAAGATTTTGCTGCGGCTTTGCAAAAAGGCCAGATCTATCAATATCAAGTCCAATCTCGTTCCGGCAAAGAGCGACTCAGGGATCTGGCTGTGGGCTATGCCTTGCCTGCCAATGTGCACCCCGGAACTATCCTGATACTGGTCGATGAAACGTTGGCCCCGCAGCTTCAAGTTGAATTGGAGCTTTATTCCCGGACACTGGAGCGCGAAGGCTGGCAGGTTTTGGTAGACCAAGCCCCCAGGCACGATGACCGTGACTGGTCACGCAATCCGCCGCTTATTTCACGCGTCAAGGGTCTTGTGCAATCCCACCTGAGTCATCAAATTCATCAAACACGATTGCTGCTTTTGCTTGGACACGTGTCGGTTCCATATTCAGGCTTCAGGGCACTGGATGGTCATACACGTCCTCAGGATGATCACCGTGGTGCCTGGCCTTGCGACGTTTATTACGGAGACCTTGATGGGGTTTGGACGGATCATTCCGTATCGCACATGAATCAGACCTCGCGATTTAACAGCAACCTTCCCGGGGATGGTAAATTTGATCAGGACTTAACGCCGACTCTTTTGGAGGTGGGCGTCGGCCGTATCGATTTTGCCAATATGCCATCGCTGCTTGAAAGTCGTTTGGTGCGTTCAGATAAGAAACAGTCGAATCTGGAAATCAAGCTTCTGAAGGAGTATCTCGGGAAAAATATTCTTTACCGGAATAAGCGGCTGAACTTTGCGATGGAAACCATTGTGGATGCTACCTTGTCACCCATCATGAACCAAAAAATCATTTCGACCGCTGCAACTTCCGCTTGGGCGACTTATGGCGACGACTACGGCAGGTTGAGAAGCGGGAGAATTTTTACCAAAGGAAACCGATCGCTTTGGGGGTTTGTCAGTGGTTATGGGGGGGGGCAATCTTTGCAAGCTGGGGAAGGCCTGATTGAAACCAAGGATTTCAAAAGTTCCACCATGGCTGCAGAGGTTGGTTTCCTTGCACTTTATTCATCGTGGCATGCCGATTGGAATCAGACCGACGGTTTCATGAAAGCATGCCTCTCATCCAAGGATGGACCTCTTGGGGTCTTCAGTATTATGGCAGGGCCCTGGAATCTTGGGCGTGTTGGCCTGGGTGCTTGCCTGGGTGAGGTCTTGTTGGCCTCGGTGAATGGTTCGGAAAAGGGTGCTTCCAGAGCCATGGCTTTTTTGGGAGACCCTTCTCTCAGGTGTCACGTGACCCCTCCTTTGGACGATGTTAAGATTCTATTTTCAGAGGGTCAGAGATATCTGGCGTGGGGCGGTCCTCAACCCGATCACCCTGAAAAGATTCACCTTTACCAAAAACCGCCCGATAGCGATGGGTTTGAATTTTTTCTTTCGATTGATTCGGAAGCTACATCCATCGGCCTTCCTCAGGAGGTCGCCTCCGGGACGGAATTCATGGTCCGACAAGGCGAGTGGATTCACAGCGGGAGCGGCTCTTTCGCCAACCTCAGTCTGGGAGTGGTCACTCGGACTCCGTGAGGGCGGGGGATCTTCCTCTAAAATAAGGGCCTGTCCACAGGGATCCATTGACAAATGCCGCCGTTTGAATGATCAATGGCGACATGCAAATCAAGAGGCTATGTTTATTTGCTATCCTGAGCTTTCCGCCCCTCCTGGGCTGCGGTTTGGAGCAAGCGACGCGAGAGGAGCAGAAGCCTTCCGCCAAAGTCGCAGAAGAGGCGGCGGTGCTTCACCTGGACCATGCCCAGCCTAAGCTACCTACGATGCGGCTGTTCCTGGCTGACAAAACCGTCACAGCTGAGTTGGCCAGAAGTGTCAGGGAAATCGCCACCGGCATGATGTTCCGCGAAAGCATGGGGGAGAACGAAGGTATGCTCTTCGTTTTCAACGCGCCTCATCAAACCTCCTTCTACATGAAAAATACATTGCTGCCTCTTACCTGTGCCTACATTGGACCCGATGGCCGCATCCTGGAACTTCACGACATGGAGCCACTCGATGAATCCAGCATTCCAGCCCAATCTACCAACGTTCAGTTTGTTCTGGAGATGCCACAAGGTTGGTTCAAAAAACAGGGAATCCAAGTGGGAACCATGATCGTCAGCGAAAAAGGACCCCTTAAGCAAGTCCTGGTGGGGCGCTAGCCAATGTTTAACTTTGCATAAGGAGAATGGCTGTGTGAAGTGTCTTCTGGCTCAAGTAAACCCCACCATTGGCGATTTTGGCGGTAATGTGGCAAAAATCATGGAAGCCTACGGCCAAGGAATCCGGGCAGGAGCGGATCTGGTTATTTGTCCCGAAATGGTTTTAACAGGTTATCCTCCGCGCGATTTGCTCCTCAAGTCGCATTTCCTCGAGGAATGCCTTCACCACCTTCAATCCATAGCCGAACAAACGGGGCCTGTGGGACTGATCGTGGGAACCTTGGATCGAAATGCGAGTGGCGCCGGACGTCCGCTTTACAATGCGGCGGTATTGCTGCAAAAAGGCAAAATAATCGCCAAACGTTATAAGACTTGTCTCCCAACGTATGACGTTTTCGAAGAGGATCGCTATTTCGAACCGGCCCGAGATAATACTCCGATTGCCTACATGGGGGAACATCTTGGATTGACCATTTGTGAGGATGCCTGGAGCCATCCTTTGGCGATTCACGAGTCGCACTACGGTCACAATCCCTTAAAGAAACTCAAAGATCAGGGCGCGAGTCTTCTCATCAACATTGCGGCTTCACCCTGGCAGGTTGGAAAGGTAGCCGTGCGGCAGCGGTTGTTCGAAGCACAAAGCAGTGAACTAGGCTTACCGGTTCTTTATGTCAACATGGTCGGAGGAAATGACGAGTTGATTTTCGACGGTAGTGGCATGTTTGTCGATCCCAACAGGGGGGTGGTCGCCCAATCCTCGTTATTTGAAGCTCAACATCTATGGGTGGATACCCAACAACAAGCCACGGCATCCCCACCCGAGGGCCCGGATGTCCTTGACGAAGAAGGCCAGATTATCAAGGCATTGAGTCTGGGGATACGTGACTATGTTCATAAATGCGGATTTCAATCGGTTCTGCTCGGGCTTTCCGGTGGCATCGATTCGGCATTGACGGCAGTCATCGCGGTGGAAGCGCTGGGGCCTGAGCATGTCATGGGGGTTGCCATGCCAACCCGATTTTCCTCGGAAGGAAGTCTCACCGATGCCTCGAAATTAGCCGAAACATTGGGGATTCGTTACGAAGAGATTCCGATTGACCCGGCGTTTGAAGTCATCAAGAGCTCCCTGAGTCATCTCTTTGCAGACAAGGCAGAGGATGTGACTGAGGAAAACCTGCAGGCGAGGATCCGAGGCACGACCTTGATGGCACTCTCCAACAAATTCGGATCCCTTTTGCTGACCACGGGCAACAAAAGTGAATTGGCTGTGGGCTACTGCACGCTCTACGGAGACATGTGTGGCGGTCTGGCAGTGCTCAGTGATTGCCCCAAGACCATGGTTTATCGGCTTTCACGATGGATTAACCGTGCTGAAGAAATCATTCCATGGGAAACGATTGAAAAGGCTCCTTCGGCTGAACTCCGGCACGACCAGAAGGATCAGGACAGTTTGCCTGATTACGCTACTTTGGATACCATACTGAAGGATTACCTGGTGGAACATCAGTCGATCGACAGCATTGTGTCCAAAGGACATGACCGTTCATTAGTGGAAAAACTGATCAGGCTGATGGATCTCAATGAATATAAGCGCCGACAGGCGGCTCCCGGGTTGAAAGTGACCTCACGTGCGTTTGGGATGGGCAGAAGGGTGCCCATTGCCCAAAGATTTCGTGAAAAGTCCGATCCTACCTGAGTCAAGGTGCTTCAGGGCAGCGTGAACTTTATTCAGAGGCCTCTCTTGTGGCCCCAGCCAACCGCTTGAGGTACTCAAAACTGTACAATCCGGTGCGGTGTCCGTCACTGAAGTCGAAGCGAATGGCATAACCGCCAACGGGCTGCCAATGAATCACCCGCACACCGGGAAACTCCGTTTGCTCACTGGCTCCGTGCATGTGCCCGAAGAGATCTGGTTCCCCCTGGTTTTCAGCGCTTGGCGAAGCAGCCCTGAGAACCTCCATGGAGAAAAAATCTTCGCTTCCGTCATTCCAGCGGATAGCCACTTCATTTCCGATCAAATCCAGTTTTTCCGGCCTAAGAGGCAACATGTAGAAACCATGGCATGCCCACAGGCCCCAAGCAAGGCAATGAAAGGCTCTGTAGATTTTGTGAAGGATCTTGTTTTATGGCAAAATTCGACTTTGCCGAAACTGGTGCGTGATTTCTTCCATTGCAATAATACGTGTAGGTATTATTTTAGGACCAGCTTGCTATGGGCTTAAATTATTTTACTCCATTTCTCTCACGTTTCCGCCTGGGCCTCACCCTTGCAGTCGTTTTAGCTGCGTCCGGGAATCTCGCTGTGGCTGAAGCCGCCGGGGTAGCGACAGAAACCTCATGGCCCATGTATCGGGGACAACCGTCGCTGAGTGGAGTGAGCCCAGCGTCCCTCGAAGGTAACCTCAAAGAGGCGTGGGTTTTCAAGGCAGAGTGGGGGATCAAGTCCTCTGCAGCCATCGTTGGGGGGCAGGTCTTCATTGGTTGTGATGACGGTCATTTGTTTGCCCTCGATTTGGAAACTGGGGAAAAGAAATGGGCCTTCAAAACAGAAGGTGCCGTGGAAAGCTCACCATTGGTCTTGGGGGATGGCGTTTTTGTTGGGTCTGCAGATGGAGCGCTGTACCATCTTTCGGTTCAAGATGGGAGCGTGCGATGGAAGTATCAAACAGACGACCAAATCCTAGGAGCACCGAATTGGTATCAACTTACCGATCAAGAGCACCCCTGGATTATTGTGGGAAGCTATGACTTTCGTCTGCACTGCATACGCAGCAATGACGGTTCCAAGGTTTGGGACTACGAGACGGGGAATTACATCAACGGCAGCCCTGCCATTTCGCAAGGCAAGACCGTCTTCGGGGGCTGTGATGCCCTGCTCCATGTGATTGACTTAAAAGATGGATCGAAGACCAAGGAAATTGACGCTGGAGCCTATATCGCTGGGTCCGCCGCCATGCAGGATGCCTTGGTTTATGTTGGTCACTACGAGAGCGAATTTTTGTGTTTTGATCTGGAGAAAGGCTCCCTTAGCTGGAAATACCGTAATCGAAATTTCCCATACTACTCTTCGCCTGCCATTTACGAATCGTCGGTTCTCATTGGAGGCCGCGATCGCCAACTTCACTGTTTGGACCGTTTTACGGGGAACAAAAAATGGGTTTTTTCAACCCGCGGCAAGGTCGACTCTTCTGCAGTGATTCTGGGTGGGCGTGAAGTGCTTTTCGGATCTGAGGATGGTCGGCTTTATCGACTGAAGCTTGAAGACGGAGAGGAAATTCAGTCCATCGATCTTGGTCAGCCTCTGACCGGATCACCCGCTGTCGTAGAGGGATGGGTGGTCATCGGAGACGAAGATGGCCATGTTTACGGTTTCAAAGACAGTAGAAGCTTCTGACCATGCCGATCCCACCTCTTAAAAGACCCTAGATCTCATGAATCCATCTGCGGAATCCCAAACCACACCTAAAGTGGAGCAAACCGGCAAACAGCAGACGCAGGCCGGAAATTATTTTGTTTCAAATTATCCCCCTTACTCATTCTGGAAGCCGTCGTTTGTCGATCAATACCAGCAAGCTCTGGAACGTTCCCCGCTTCCGGATACCCCCCTGGGGCTGTACTTTCACATCCCATTTTGTCGTAAACGCTGCCACTTCTGCTACTTCAAGGTCTACACGGATAAGAATGCCACAGCGATCAACGGCTACCTCGATGCTGCCATCGAGGAGCTCAAGACTTATTCGCAAAAGCCATTCATCGGTGGAAGGCTTCCCAAATTCATTTACTTTGGAGGCGGTACACCCAGTTATTTGTCCGTGCCCCAGCTGACGCAGCTGACAGATCGTATGAAGACCCTGCTGCCTTGGGATGAAGCCGAAGAAGTAGCCTTTGAGTGTGAGCCAGGAACATTGACTGATCAAAAGCTTCGCGCTATCCGGGACATTGGCGTCACTCGATTGAGTCTTGGTGTGGAGCATTTTGACGATCACATTCTTGAGACCAACGGTCGCGCACACCGTTCCAAGGAGATCGAAAAAGCTTATCGATGCGCCCAGGACCTTGGCTTTCCTCAAATCAACATTGATTTGATTGCGGGTATGCTGGAGGAAACCGAAGAAAAATGGCAGATGGCGATTGAGAAAACCCTTTCGCTGGCTCCGGACAGTGTGACGATTTACCAAATGGAGGTTCCGTTCAACACGACGATTTACCGTCAAATGAAGGAACAGGGTCAACTAAGCGCACCTGTGGCAGATTGGGAAACCAAACGAAGATGGGTTCGAGAGGCCTTTGAGCAATTCGAACAGGCAGGGTACGCCATCACCAGTGCCTACACGGCTGTCAAGGACAAGGAGCAAACCCGCTTCGTCTATCGGGATCGCCTTTGGGAGGGAGCGGATTTACTCTCCCTTGGAGTCGCATCTTTCGGGCATATTGGTGGCACCCATTATCAAAATCATGCCGACTTTGACCCTTATATCGAACGGGTGAACCAAGGCGACCTGCCCGTTTTTCGTGCCTACACTCCAAACGATCTGGAGCGTTTGATCAGGGAATTCATTCTTCAGCTCAAACTGGGGCATACCCGAAGTAGCTACTTTGCTCAAAAATTTGGAGTGGATGTTCAAAAGCAATTTCATGAGCCACTCAAGCGTCTGATGGATTGGGGGTATTTGCAATTAGAGGATGATCACATCCAGCTCAATCGCGACGGGCTGTTGCAAGTCGATCGCTTGCTACATGAGTTCTTTCTCCCCGAACATCTGACAAAACGTATGGTTTGAGTGGCTTATCATCACATGGAATGTCCAACTCCAGTCAAGCAGGATTTCTGGTTTCCCCTGAAGCAGTTTTATCAACGACGCTCTTTGGCGTGGGTTGAACCCGAACCTCTCGCTCCGGATGCCGTGCCGGAACCCTATCATCAACTTCTGGTCCACCAGAAGGACATGACTCCCACCCTGTCGGCTCACTACGGCGATGACATTCTTATCACAGTGCACCATCAGCAAAGAGTGGGGAATCATTATTCACGTGAAGTGGTTCTGAAGCTCAAACATTCTCAGAGAAAGATTGAATGGGGTGGTATCCAAATCTGTTTAAATGCCCTTCCTGAGCCAACCCAGCGGCTCATCACCAAAGCCCAGTTGCCTCTAGGATTCATTCTCAATGACCAAAAGGTCCCGCACCGTAGCCGACCTTTGGGTTTTTTTCGGATGCATCCCGATGCGCACATTCAAAAAGTGCTGGGCACCTCTGACGCGCCTTGGCTTTACGGCCGCCGCAATCAGCTGTTACTGGCAGATGAGCGGGTGATTGCAGAAATTGTAGAAATTCTCCCATCCTGTTGATGCAAAATGATCAAAGGGTGTTATCTATGAAAGCATGAAGGAGACGACACAAGTCGAGGTAGTGATCATTGGTGCTGGTCCAGCGGGCTGCAGCGCTGCCTGCATTCTGGCTGAGGCTGGCCATCGTGTGCTTCTTTTGGAGCGCGAGGCATTTCCACGTTACAAGGTAGGTGAGTCCATGATCCCATTCACCTATTTTCCCCTTGAGCGATTGGGTCTGGTAGAGAAGATGCGGGCCTCCCATTTTGTTAAAAAACACAGCGTGCAGTTCGTGATGCCCAACGGCCAAGCTTCACAGCCCTTTTACTTCTCCACACGGTATGATTCCAACGTTGCGCAAACATGGCAAGTCCTGCGCTCCGAGTTTGACCAGATGATGCTTGATCACGCGCTCGATCTTGGGGCCGAAGTGTGGGAGGAAACACAGGTAGTGGACCTGATGCGCAACTCTCAAGGCGAGGTNTGTGGCGTTTTAACTAGGGACCGAGATGGGCGCGAGAGGCAGGTGCGTGCCTTGATGACTATTGATGCCTCTGGCAAGGAAGCCTTTACGGTCGCCAAGAACCGTTGGCGTGAAAGGGATCCTCACCTCAATAAAGTTGCCGTGTGGACTTATTACAAGGACGCCAAGCGGGACGAAGGCATCGACGAAGGAGCGACCACCGTCGCCTACGTTCCCGACAAAGGTTGGTTTTGGTTCATTCCGCAGCATGATGGGATGACATCNGTGGGAATTGTGGCAGAGGCCTCCTACTTGACGCGCGATGGTGTCAAACAGCCCGAAGCCATTTTTAAACGTGAAATCTCCCAAAACAAATGGATCGAGCGCTATTTGCGTGAAGGGAAACCCACGGGGCCTTATCGGGCTACCTCCGAGTATACCTTCCGCTCACGATACTGTGCTGAAAAGGGGCTTTGTCTCATTGGGGATGCGTTTGGTTTCCTTGACCCGGTTTTTTCATCAGGGCTCTTGCTGGCATTGAAAAGCGGAGTGATGGCTGGAGAGACCATTGCCCAGTGTCTTCGAGACGGCGACCTGGGGCCTGAAAAGTTTCAGGAGTATAGTCGTGTCATGCGCGAAGGAATCGAGAATATGCGTAAGTTGGTTTATGCCTTTTACGATCCAGATTTCAGCTTCAAGGATTTGATTGGCAAATACCCTGAATTGGGTGGCGACGTGACCGATTGTCTNTCCGGCGACGTGAATAAGGATTTCTCTCATTTATGGGAGAAGATTCAGGAGTTCTGCTCAATTCCCAGGGATTTGCCTCATGGTGAACCCCTCATAGAGCAGGCCCAAACAGCGGTGCCTGCATGAATATTGTCCAACTGACGCCCGGTGCCGGTGGCATGTACTGCGGAGGGTGCTTCCGTGACAATGCCTTGGTAAAGGGTCTAAGGAGCCAGGGACATGANGTTCTCATGGTGCCTCTTTATCTGCCCCTGACCCTGGAAGACGATGACCAAAGCAAGGAAACCCCTATCTTCTATGGTGGTATTGGTGTCTTTTTGCGTCAGTATGCTCAGTGGCTTCCCTCCAGTTGGACCCGCTGGCTGAGTCACCGCAGCCTCCTTGGGAAGGTGGCTGGGAAAGCGGCCAGGACACGCCCTGAGGATACGGGAGCCCTCACCGTTTCCATGTTGAGGGGTTTGGATGGCCGTCAAGCGGGTGAGTTGAATGCGCTGGTTGACTGGCTGAAGGAGCACGGTCAACCGGATGTCGTTTGTCTGTCTAACGCCTTGCTCCTTGGTATGTGCCCTGCCATTAAACGTGGGCTCGGGGTGAAGGTGGTTTGCACCTTGCAAGGCGAGGATACCTTTCTGGATGCCCTCCGTGAACCCTACCGAACCGAAGCGTGGGACGAACTTTCCAGGCTGGCTGCCGAGGTGGANGCATGGATTGCACCAAGCCAGTATTATGGTCGCACCATGCAGAATCGGTTGAAGGTGGTTGAAAATNGTATCCATGTTGTCCCCAACGGGATTCCTCTGGAGGGTTACCAGATGAGTTCTCTTCCCGCCCATCCACCGGTGCTGGGATACTTTGCGAGAATGTGCCCGCAGAAAGGTCTCGCTACCCTCGTAGATGCTTTTTGCGATCTTAAAAAACAAGATTCAACAAAGCATCTTAAACTGATGATAGGAGGTGGATGTGGGCCCGGAGACGTCGCTTTTGTGGAGAGCTTGAAAGTGACATTAAAGCATGCTGGCTTGAGTGACGATGTTACCTGGCATCCCAATCTCAGTCGTGAAGAGAAACTGGATTTTTTCTCGAGGTTAACCCTCTTTTCAGTGCCAGCCCTTTATGGCGAGTCTTTCGGCTTGTATGTGCTCGAGTCCCTGGCTTCGGGAGTACCTGTTGTGCAACCGCCACATGCTGCCTTTCCCGAGATCATTGCCCAAACCGGAGGCGGCATTCTGTCCGAGGGTCTGAGCGCCCAAGATCTCTCCGCATCCATCAGATGCTTGTTGATGGACCGACCCCGTTTGCTGGCCAAAGCCAAGGAGGGGCGAGAGAGTGTCATTCGGACTGGTTCCGTTCAATCCATGTGCGATGGGGTGTTGAATGTTTTTGAACACCTCTAGAGATGGTTTGAGTTTAATGGGTCTGAGGGAACGCTTGATGGCTTCGACCAGTCGNAAAGCCCACCAAGCATGCAGTTGCACTTCCTATNNGTGTTTTCTATAATCTTTNCTCGTGATATTGAGCAGTGATCCTCCTCAGGTGCTTCCAGGGCCCAGCCCCGCGTCGGCCCCATGCATTTCCTTGAAACTGGAAGATGCCTACTTGGTGGTCTGTTGGGATGATCCTGTCAATCTCATGGACTACGTGACGCACGTTTTTCAAAAAGTATTCGGGTGGAGCCAGGAGCGCGCCCATCGGCATATGCTGGAAGTTCATGAGCAGGGTAAAAGCATTCTCATGCGCGAGAGCCTTGAAAAGGCGGAGCATTACGTGCACCAGCTCCAGTGCTACCATCTGCAAGCCACCTTGGAAAAGGACGCATGAAGGCAAGGCGTCTGGATGACGGTGGGATGTCTGTTATACTGGATCAGCGGGAGTGGCGTATCTTTTCCGCCCTTCTTGCCCAGTATGCTTCAGGCCTGGATAGGCCCCCACCTCCGAGCCATTCCAGTAAGGATCCCTTGATTGAAGAATCCAACACCTGGTTGCGGGAAATGCAGGCAACGCATCGACAAAATCTAGTGAAACGTGCTGCCACTTGGTTGGAAACAGGGAGCAGCTCTNCCACGGAAGACTCTTCCCAAAAGATGNTTCGGCTCAGTGGCCATGATGTCGAGTGGATGCTCCAAGTATTCAATGATCTTCGAGTCAGCCATTGGATGCTTCTGGGATGTCCGAATGAAGNGGATCTCAAAGGTGAAAAGTGGACTGAAGCCCAGTTACCAAGNGTATGGTCGATGGGTTTGTGTGGCATGTTTCAATCGTTGCTGCTNCAGGCCCTCAACGGTTCAGGTAAACCCGGTGATCCTTCTGGGGATGAGCTCACTCCATGACATGGTTGCCTTCCTGGAAAAACAGATCTGGTTCCCGGAACCACGCCGCTATGATCGCTACTTGAAGGAAGGGCTGTTGGCTGTTGGGGGAGATCTCTCCGTGCGACGGCTCAGACTGGCTTATGAAAAGGGTATTTTTCCGTGGACGGACGATCCCATCACCTGGTGGTGCCCCCAGCAGAGGGGCGTCTTCGAGCTCAATAAGGTTCATATCTCGCGAAGCTTGCGTCGGGTTCTAAAAAAACAACCGTTCGATGTTACTTTTAATGCGGCCTTTGACAAAGTGATTGAAGCTTGTGCCAAGATGCCGAGACCTGGGGGCTGGATCACCCCGCGGTTCATTCGAGCTTATCAANAGATGCATGACCAGGGGTGCGCACACAGCGTGGAATGCTGGCACGAGGGATCTCTGGTGGGGGGGGTGTATGGAGTGCAGGTGGGAGCTGCGTTTGCNGGCGAATCGATGTTTTATCGAGTCAGCAATGCGTCGAAAGTCGCACTGTTGCATCTCCTGNGGGCCCTTCGNGATCGAGGATGGCGCTTGGTGGACATTCAGATGCTCACTCCGGTGACGCAATCTCTCGGGGCTCTTTACATCAGCAGGGAAACCTACCTTGACCGACTCGAAATCGCTCGTTCACATACTTGCACATTTCCAATGGGTCCCTCACAGTATGCCTGTGCCTCGCAATGGTCTTCACTCTAGCGTTTTCAGCTTGCTGGTTGCATGCTGCCTTCCATTCCTTGCTTGTCATTCCGAGCCCTTGAGNGAGGCAACGCTGTTCCAGGAATATTCGGACGCCATTGTCACCATTCGCCACATGGGCCGTGAGGGGCGTGAACAAGGCGTCGGAACCGGGTTTGTGATGGACCGGGAAGGTCGTATCATTACCAGTCTGCACGTGATTGGGGAAGCCCGTCGCGTTAAGGTGATTTTCAGTGACGGAGCAGAATACGAGCCCGAATCTATTTGGGCATGGGATCGTAATCAGGATCTGGCTGTCTTAAAAATATCGAGGGAAAACCTGACCCCGCTACCGCTTGGGCAATCATCCAATCTAACCACAGGTCAGAAAGTCATGGCTCTGGGGAATCCAATGGGGCTTGAAAGAAGTGTGGTGGGAGGAGTCCTGTCGGGAGTACGTCAGTTCACCCAAGGCCCCATGATTCAAATTGCCATCCCGATTGAACCGGGAAACAGCGGAGGCCCCCTTTTCGATGTCCAAGGCCAGGTCATTGGAGTGATGAACATGAAAAGTACGCTGACTCCGAACTTGGGGTTTGCCACTCCCATTGATGGGATCCGTCCCTTGCTTGAGCGCCCCAACAGTATGGCATGGTCTCAGTGGTTGCGATTGGGTGCTCTGGATGAAACTCGCTGGGTGACNGNCCAGCCTGCCATGTGGAGTAGCAAGGTCGGCCGGGTCAGAGTGGATGGNGTCGGGGAGGGGTTTGGCGGCCGCGCTTATTGCCATTGGGTTCAGAGGCCAGAACACCAACCATATCAAGTAGAAGTCATGGTCCGTTTAACGGATGAAAGCGGTGCCGCTGGCATTATTTTTGGCTCCGATGGTGGAGAC
Organism: Pedosphaera sp.; assembly: GCA_002686885.1. Taxonomy (GTDB): domain Bacteria; phylum Verrucomicrobiota; class Verrucomicrobiia; order Limisphaerales; family AAA164-E04; genus UBA7971. Next base: position 65,911 of record NYYT01000064.1, on the reverse strand, counting down.
ACCCACTATGGCTTCTATCCGAGCAACNGNCAGTTGCGACTCACGCGCTTTGANGGGCCTTCGGTATACGACTGGNCCATCTTGGACCAGGTTCGCTCTTCCCATTATCGCAAAGGTNATTGGAATCACCTCAGAGTCGTGCATCGACCAGACACGATCGACTGTTACCTCAACGATGTTCTGGTGATTCAATCCAAAGATCGGGATTTAGTCAGCGGGCAGGTGGGCATCACGAAATTTCGTCAAACGGGAGCAGAATTCATGTCGTTCAGGGTGCGCGAGGATGGATTTGCGGANTCTGAAGTCACCCATGCAGATGGACTGCGGCAGGAACGTGAAAAGGCGCTTCTGGAAGCTTATCTGATGGATTCAGGCAACCTGCCAACCTCTGGCGGGGGAGGTGAAAAATGGACTTCTGAAGATTACCGTCAGGTGGCTGAAAAGCTCAAAAAAGGGGCCAACTTTTTCAAAGAAAAGGCCGAGCAAACGCACCGCGAGACGATAGCCGAAGCTCTGCAGAAGATGTTCCAGAGCCCTGAAGNTTCAGTCGATCTTTTGAAGGCAGCGCTGTGGATCGCCAGACATGATCAACCCTCCTTGGATGCGTCGGACTATATCCACGAGGTTGANCGTATGGCCCTAGCCATTCAAAAACGTTGGAAAGAACCTTTTAGCCAGGACCAGAAGGTCGAATCCATCATCACCTACNTGTTCGTCGAGAATGGTTTTCATGGCAGTTTCACCGACTACCAGCATGCCTCCAACAGTTATCTGAACAAGGTGATCGAGGATCGGGAGGGTTTACCCATCACACTCTCGGTATTATTCATGGCACTTGCAGAAAAATGTGGGCTCGATTGCATCAAACCCCTGCCTCTNCCAGGACATTTCATGGTTCGCCAGCAGCTCGCAAGTGGAGATGAACAGGTCATNGACCTTTTTGAAGGTGGCAGACGATTATCTTTCAAAGAAGCTGATCAAATGGCATGGGAAAGGCAGGGGGTTACGGTGGACAGTCAGCAGATGCAGATCCCTTCGAAGAAGGATATCATTCTTCGAATGATCAGGAATCTACAGATCTTTGCCGGAAGTGAAGCTGGCTTGGAAGCNTCTCTTCCTTACCTGGATTTAGCTTTGGCGCTGGATGCTTTCAATACCTCTTTGCTTCTTGAACGAGCATCGACTCGTTTACGTATGGGCCTACGTGACGATGCCAAAAAAGATTTTAAAACCCTTTTGGAACTCCTGCCTGCGGATGACTCAGCTGAGTCCATACGTGAACTTTACAATACGCTCTGACGACCATGGAAAATGGCCATTTTACCAGACTCCACTTGATCCGTTTACGAATGACCCACCTCGTTACCTGGGCTGGTGAGCAGACCATCGCGCTGCGAGCCCCAGCAGTCTTCCTTCTTCTTTGGTCATGCTTTTGGAATGCCTTCATTTATAACCTTGGAGCTGCCAACCAAGGGCCNGAGAGGTGGGTGAAGGCGATTGAAGCATTTGAACGGGAAGATGCCGAAGACAAGTCATTGACTGGTGGCGTGATGTTTCTTGGAAGTTCCAGTATTCGAATGTGGCGTTCTTTGGCGGAGGACTTTCCTCGGCAGAAAGTATGCAATCGTGGTTTCGGCGGGTCCACAATTCCTGACAGCCTCCACTTCTTCGATCGAATTGTCCTACCGCGCCGTCCTAACACAATCGTTCTTTATGCGGGGGACAATGACGTTGCCGCTGGACATGGTGCCGATCAGGTGTATGGAAATTATTTGGCATTCGTTGACCGAGTCAAAAAGTCACTCCCAAAAACCAAACTGGTTTTTATTGCCATCAAACCCAGTTTGAAACGCTGGGAACTGGCCCCTGTCATGAAACAAGCCAACCGCAAGGTGAGGCGCCATGCCTTTTGGCATCGAGGTGTCCTGTATGCGGATATCTGGACTCCCATGCTTGGCTCGAACAGGAAACCTCGAAAGGAATTGTTTATCGAAGACGGACTGCATTTATCCCCGGCTGGCTATGAAATCTGGAAAGACGTACTGGCTCCGTTGCTTGATTAGCCTCGACACCCAAGAGCCTGCCTATCTACTATTTCAAAAACTCTCTTTTGAACGTCATGACAGCATTCAAACCATCCCCTAAAGCATCGTCGCTTAACCATTCAAGGTCCGACTCCACCGAGTTGAGCAACCGTCGCGAATTCCTCAAAACATCCTCTGCAACGGTAGCAGCTGGCGTCATTGCGCCTGCGGTTATGGTCAAGCCAAAGGCCTTTGCTGCCAACGATGAGACCCTACGTGTCGGTCTGATAGGTTGTGGGGGGCGTGGCACGGGGGCTGCCAGCCAAGCCATGAAAGCGGATGGGAATGTGATGCTCACCGCGATGGGGGACATGTATCCTGATCGACTGGATGTCAGTTACAATGCCCTCAAAAAGGCAGCTGAAGAGAAAATCCAGGTGGACCCTGAGAAAAAGTTTACTGGCTTTGACGCTTACAAGAAGGTTTTGGAAAGTGGCGTGGATCTCGTCATTCTTGCGACGCCTCCGGGGTTTCGCCCCATGCACTTGCGTGCGGCGGTGGATGCCGGCAAACATATTTTTTGCGAAAAGCCCATGGCAACCGATGCGCCAGGGCTTCGCTCCGTGCTTGCATCAGCTGCCGACGCTAAAGCCAAGAAACTTGCCTTGGTAGCAGGCTTCTGCTGGCGCTACAACTATGCGCGCCGTGCCCTTTATGACAAAATACACCAAGGAGACATTGGTGATGTGCGGTCCATCTACGCAACATACTACACCGGGCCGGTGAAACCCATGCCAGCAGATGATACCCGACCCGGCGGTATGTCCGATTTGGATTGGCAAGTGCGCAATTGGTATAATTTCACGTGGCTCAGTGGAGATAGCCTGGTGGAGCAGGCCATTCATAGTGTCGATAAGATCGCCTGGTGCATGAAGGATGAACCACCTGTCAAAGCAGTGGCGACCGGCGGACGCCAAATTCCCAATAACAGTGGAAACATTTTCGACCACTTTGCGGTCTATTACGAATATGCCAATGGCTTGCGGGCCTACCTTGGAAGCCGCCAGATCGCTGGGTGTCACAATGAGAACAATGACTACATCCACGGATCCAAAGGCATTGGGCAGATACTTGGGTGGAGCCGCGTTCTCACGACAGGGGACAATCCATGGCGTTATCAGGGCCCCAACAATGACATGTACCAAACGGAACACGATGAACTCTTCGCTTCCATTCGCAAGGGAGAGCCGATCAATGATGGTCCGTGGATGAGCAGCAGTACCATGATGGGAATCATGGGCCGAATGGCTGCTTACACAGGTAAGGAGATTACATGGGAACAGGCAATGAATTCACAGGAAAAACTCGTGCCGGATTTCTTCGAGCCTGACATGGAATTACCCATACGTCCGATGTCGCTTCCTGGAGTCACGCCTTTTATCTAAAACACCCTCCAGCCATTCCAATCATCGTCATGAAACCATCGGAGACTCTTCGGTTACGCGATCGGCGTTCTTTCATTCAGTCCGTAGCAAAAACTTGTTTTGGAGCCTGTTGCGTGAGCGCTGTTCCCGGAGTTTTTTCTTCGGTCACTGCTGATCACCACCATGAGCGCAGAATATACACCTCGATCAAGATGGGGATGTTCAATGAAAAAATTTCCTTGTTGGAAAAGTTTCGGATCCTCCAAGAGTTAGGTTACGACGGGATTGAGCTCAACAGTCCTGGTGGGGTCGATAAAAAAGAGGCCCTGGAGGCCAGTCGAACCCTTGGGTTTCCCATTCATGGGGCGGTAGATTCCATTCACTGGGGCATCAGACTTTCTGACCCTGACCCCGAGGTCCGGCAGAAGGGTCTCGATGGCTTGCTCAAAGCCATCGAGGACGTTCACTTCGTGGGAGGGGATGCGGTGCTTTTGGTGCCAGGTGCGGCTCGTGATCCAGAAAACGAATCTCATGGTCATGTATGGACTCGATCGATTGAACAAATCCACAAGGCGCTTCCGAGTGCTTCCAAATGGGGTGTCAGAATTCTGATTGAGAATGTCTGGAATAACTTTCTTTATGATCCCAATGGCGATAACCGTCAATCGGCCGCCTTACTCGCCGCTTATTTGGACGAAATAGACAGCCCGTGGGTAGGTTCTTACTTTGACATTGGCAATCATCAGAAATTCGGGAAACCAGCCGAATGGATTCGCATGCTGGGTCACAGAATCGTCAAGTTGGACGTCAAAGATTGGGGCGTCAGCCAGGGCTTCTGCAAAATCGGAGAAGGAGATGTCGATTGGGCAGATGTTCGACGAGCACTCAAGGAAATTGGTTATACCGGTTGGGCCACTGCTGAAGTGGGGGGGGGAGACCGTGAAAGGATGAAGGACATCAAGCAAAGGATGGACACTCATCTACTAGGCGCCTAGGCAAACACTTGTGCCAATGTGACTGCCCCGGTATCCAGACAGATCACCGGCAACACAGAGGACCTTTCCACGGTAAAAGGCCGCCTAAAATTCCGGACGGATGTCTTGCATTCCATCTCTCATTGCGTCATGCTCGGCAGAGGAGAGAGAGGATTCAACTCTTGCCATTTTTCAATCAAACATGAGCGATTCAGACGCTAAACCAAATATCAATTTGGATTTGGAGACGGCCTTTTTACCGGCATGGGCACAAAAGTCATCGAATGACAATCCCTATGCAAAGTACGAAGGAAAAACAAGGGATTATGATCGAGTCGACCGACGTCCCAGGGGGAGGCGCGACGACGGCCCTTCGGGTTTTCGCCGAGGTGATCGACCCGGTCGATCCGAACGGTCTGATCGACCCAAAAGATCTCAGGACAGAAGAGGCAATGATCGTGGGTCACGCCCTGCAGGGAATCGTGATCGCGGAAGATCTCCCGGGGGAGGCGATCGGCCACCTTACTCCGGAGGGGGGCAGCGCGGGGCAGGTGCTAGAAACAGGGAGGCTTTTCGGAAGGAACGCCCTCGCAAAACGAGGCAGGAAATTCTAGCGTCACTGCCCAATTTCAAAGTTCAGGTGATTCCTGAGGAAAAAGGTGTCGCCCTGCTCGCCAAACGCATCCGGCTGCAGGGAAGGGCCTACCCGTTGTTTGATATTGCCCGTCTGATTACTCAAAGTCTGGATCGCTTCCGAGTAAGGGTTTCCACAGTGCAGCCTAACGGCACGGATGTTCCTCAGGCTCTGTGGGTTTGTCGCAACGATCAAACCCTCTGGTTGACGGAAGCTGAGGCCATCGATCACGCCCTGTCCAAGCATCTGGACCAATATTATCTTAGTGAAAAGACAAAGACCGACCCCCCTAAGGGTAATTTTTCCTTTGTGGCACAATGTGGCTTATCAGGTGTGCTGCTGGGCCCCCCCAACTATCATGGCTACCAGACCAAGCTCAAGGAACTCCACGCTGACCGGTATGCCCGGATGCACTTTGATCGATTTAAATCCAATGTGAAAATCGTCCACGACGAAGAAGTCGTTGCCAAATGGCTTGAGGAACAAAGCTGGACGACGGAATACACCGACAAAGCGAACCCTGAAGCTGGCAAGCTTCACTCGATTGAAGAGGTTCAGGAACATTTCAAACAACATCACATGGCCGGCGCCGTGGAGGAGGTGAGACATGCCGAGGTCTCCGGGGATTTCCAGAAACAGGCCTCGAGGCCAATGAGAGATCTGGTTCGATTTCACGTGGAGGATCAACGGAGGTTCCCTCTGCAACTCGCGACAGAATTGAGTCATCAATTCACCCGGCAGGGACTTCAATTCTTCAAAGTCAATAAGACAGTGACGCACGTATCGGTTTCGCGGCCCCATTATCTTGATCTGGATCTGACGCCTGTCTCGGAGAGTGTTCAAAAAATTGTTCAATTCATTGAACAAACAGAAGACTGCAATCGTAGCAAGGTGATGGAGGCATTGGCTCCTTCTGAGAAAAGAAGCTCTGATGGAGACGAGGGGTCTGCTGGGAATGCAACAGCAGACAACAAGGATGACGGTTCGGTAGCCCCATCCGCTCCCGAGGACCCCGGAACTGCTGCCGGCGATGCAGCGGAATCGGTTCCTTCCGCCGAATCCACCAAAGAAGCCGTTCCTCCGGAAATGACGCCTGAACAGACGGCTGTGTCGAGTGATTTGCACTGGCTGATTCACCAAGGCCATGTCATTGAATTTTCCAACGGCAAGATGGAGACTGCCAAAAAACCAAAGGTGCAACCCCAAAAGCCCAAGGCCAAGCCCAAGCCCAAGGCCAATGTGGATACCGGTGAGAAGGTATCTGCATCAGACAGTGCCCCTCAAGCACAGCCGGAGGCACCAACCCCTGTTACAGCCGCAGAGGCGACACCCGTTGAAAGACCTTCCAATGAGGGGCCTTCACCCGAAGCGGTTGAAACCGCCGAGGAAAGCGCGGCCAGTAGCGGAAGATCATCCGATCAAGCGGACATCTCAACCGCCTCAACTGCTTCTACAAGTGCCGAGATCACTGAGGATAGCCAAGGCGATCATCCCCAGTCAGGTTCACCTGAAGGACCTGTTGACGATGCGTCCAATGAATCACAGGCTCCTGTGAATGCGGAATAATCCATGCCAAGTCGCTCCGCATACGCCAAAGCTGGCGTCGATATCCAATTAGGCAATCAAGTCAAGGAGACGCTTCCATCCTTATTAGCCTCAACCCATCGCCCCGAGGTATTGGGTAAGGTGGGCGGGTTTGGGGGGTTGTTCGCTCCTAACTTCAAAAAGTTCAAGCGTCCGGTGCTTGTGTCCAGTGTGGATGGTGTGGGCACTAAACTGAAGGTTGCCTTCCAGACGCGCCGTCATGACACGATAGGCGAAGACCTCGTCAACCACTGTGTCAACGATATCCTGGTGCTTGGTGCTGAGCCTCTCTTTTTCCTGGATTATGTGGGCGCCGGCACCCTGAAACCTTCGGTTTTTGATGAAATCATCCGCGGGTTTGCGCGTGGTTGCCAAGAAAATGGTTGTGCCCTCATTGGCGGTGAAACCGCTCAGATGCCAGGTTTCTATCAGAGAGGGGAGTACGATGTCAGCGGCACGATCGTTGGGGTCGTAGATCATGCCAGCATGGTGGATGGCAGGCAGACCGAGTCAGGCGATGTGGTTCTTGGGCTAAAGGCCAGTGGTTTGCACACCAATGGTTATTCTCTCGCCAGGCGTATCCTGTTTGATCAGGCAAAATTGAGGCCTTCATCGCGTCTTCCGGGATGTGGAGAAACGGTGGGCGATGCCCTCATGAAGGTCCACCGAAGTTATTTTAAAGCGGTTCATCCATTACTGAAACGTTACAACCTGCCGCGGAAGACCCCGAAGATTAAAGCGATGGCCCATATCACGGGAGGTGGTTTTCAGGATAACATACCCCGGAGCCTTCCCTCGGGTCTTGATGCGCGGATTGAGTTGAACCGGTGGCCGATTCCACCTCTTTTTCAATATCTGGCAAAGGCTGGAAAAGTCTCTCAGAAAGAGATGTTTCACGTCTTCAACATGGGGATTGGTCTTACCATGACGGTCCACCCCTCTATTGCCAAATCCTGCGTGCAGTCCCTCAAACGACGAGGACATCAGGCCTGGCCTATCGGGACGATTGTCCAAGGCAAAGGTCAAGTCCAATTGGTTTGAAAGATTTCCACGGGTCAACGGCCCGATTCCCCGCGGATGTATCCGTGGTAAAGCCCCATGTAATAGGGAAGGAGAAAGACCGTTCCACTCGCCAAGGTGTTTCCGCTCCCACCGTAATCAAGGATCCATGGGTCCGTATTCCAGTGGTTGAAGTGAGTGTTTTCAACCGGCAGGACTTTTCCTGATTTTAAATGCCCCCTCAAACGAGTGTCTTCCTGTAGCAAGTCAATACTGTTATTGGGAGGTAACGCCATAATGTCGAGTCGATGACTGTTCTGAGAGGCCCAGTTCAAACGATCCAGAGGGAACCCTTTGAGGGTGTTCATGGAATCCTTCAACCAATCACCGGAGGGCATAAGTGAATACCTTCCCCAAGGGTCGGTCACCTCGGTTCCGTGTACCTGTGATGCGTAAGCAAAATGAAAAAAGGGATTGCCTTCTGGTGCTTCGTTTCGCCACGCCGCGTAAAAGGATGTGAGCATGCGATCCCGGAAAGATCCTGCAGGCGTGTATTTGAGCAAGGAGTAATAACACATGAAGGCCATTTCATCATCCGATTGATTTCCAGAACCCAATCCGCGATGAATTTTGTAAATCATGGCATTGGTGTCGTACGCATGGTCTTGAATGAGTCGTTGCTGAATTTCCAGATAACGCGCATCGCCTGTGATGTGAGAGGCAACAGCCAAATAGGCAAGCATACTCAAGGACTTCAATCCGCGTTCGACCCACCAGTCTGGATGATGGTTCAGATCTTCGGGGCGATAGGTACCCCAGCGAGTGACGGTTCCGGTGTGGTCCACCAACTGGAAATCATGGAGAATGAGGTGATCCATCAGGGCGGCTACGACCTTTCTGACCGCCATTTTTTCGTCATCCGTTTGAGCGACCAAATCATAATACAAGGGGTAGAAAAAGAAGTGACCATCGAGCTCATCGGAGCTGGTATCACTTTTCCAATACCACTTTCCATCCGCACTGACAGGCCATCGTGGCTCATAGACCTTCCAGAGGGAGTCCCTTTCCTTGGCAAAGCGCTTGTCCCTTTCAAGTCGACCGTCATTGGGATCTGGCAAGGTCGTTGATCGGATGGTACGAGCGACATACCCTTTGGGGGCAGGGTGGGACCCTCCTTGAGTGACTTCCTGAAGGAATGCCAAAGCTCGAAATGCCTGGTGTGCCCTGCGTGCAGCATCCTGATTCCCAGTAGCCGCAAAGGCAAAGCACTCTCCCGCTCCATACATGCTGGTCCATAAACCATCGTTGTCACTGTCGTGATATTGGATGCGTTCTTTGACCCCGGCTTCCGGCAGCGTCACTTCGGAAATGTAGCCAAAGGGGGTTCGTTTGATGTAAGTTTCGATCTCGTGCTCATAGTGGGCCGCTTTTTCACTCAAGGTCATCGTTTGTTGCCGAATGACACCAATCCCTGTTTGTGTGGCGACCCAAACATGGCCATGATGGTCGACTTGCACTGACTGGATGATGTCATTTGGAACCCATCGCTTCCCTTGACGATACCCCCACTGGCCATTACGGAAACGGACCAAGCCCTTGGTCGTCCCAAACCACACTTCGCCCCGAAGGCCTGCCGAGATTTGGGTGAATTCATTATAGGGCAAACCATCCTCACCTGTATAAAATTGCCAACCCGTAGAGGTCTGGCAACCCACTCCTGCTCGGGTGGCAAACCAAAGTCGTCCAAGGCTGTCTTGAGTGATTCCCAGCACATCATGGGTGGCCCACTGTCGGCCAAGGGCGTCTTGAACGAGCATGCGTTGCATGGAGAGGCTTTCGGGAAACGGTTGAACATACAAGCCATGGGATGTAGCGGCGATCCAGCAACCATCCTCCTTGCGACGGATGGCCTGGTGAACGACAGCTGAAAGACTCTCTTTTAGAAAGGCCGGAAGGAGGGTCGTCTCCCAAGCCTCAGGTACCCCAGGTTGGGTTTCCCATCGTGAGTCGTCTTTGAGATGATACCATTGTAGACTCTTGTCTCTGGCATGGACCGTCCCCAAGTGCACGTGAATGGTGTCGAAACCTTCCTGCCCCAGGCCGCTAGTCGCGTCAAAAAATTGCACTTTTTCCTGAATAAAGGATGGCTCGCTACTCTCCGGTGATTGGCTCAGAGCAGAACCTGGCCATAGACTAAACAGAGCTAAGCAGACAACTATCGGTTTATTCATTGTCTTTCCTCTGGGAGGAGGTTCCCACCCCCAAATGTTTCCACAGAAAGGTGTGAATCATGGCTTCAACATGCGCCCTTTGCTGATTGTCGGCCGCTCCGCCATGGCCTCCTTCCATATTTTCATAATAGAGGACTTGGTGCCCCTGATCTCTCATTTTAGCGACCATCTTTCTGGCATGTCCGGGGTGAACCCGATCATCTCGCGTCGAAGTCGTGATTAAAATGGGTGGATAGGATTGATCAGCCCGTACTCGGTGGTAGGGCGAATAGCCCGCAAGATATTTCCACTCGTCCGGAAGATCTGGGTTGCCATATTCGCCCATCCAGGAAGCCCCTGCCAGAAGCTTGTGATAGCGGCGCATGTCCAACAACGGGACCTGGCAGATAATGGCTCCAAACAAATCGGGTCTTTGCACCAGCATGTTCCCCATCAGAAGCCCTCCATTGGAGCCCCCTCGGATTCCCAAATGATTTGGGGAGGTCACCTTGCGCCGGATCAGATCTTCGGCAACCGCGATGAAATCATCGTAGGCTCGCTGACGATGTTCCTTCAAGGCGGCCTGATGCCATCGTGGCCCAAACTCACCGCCACCGCGAATATTGGCCACCACATAAACCCCTCCCTTTTCCAGCCAACTGATGCCCGTTATCGGCCGGTAACTGGAACGCATGGAAATCTCAAAACCTCCGTATCCATAAAGGAGGGTCGGGGTTTGCCCATCATGAGGCATATCACGAGAGGCGATCTGAAAATACGGAACGTGTGTGCCATCAGATGACAGAGCCATGTGTTGTTCAATCACTAGGTCGGGACGATCAAAAAACTTCGGTTCCTGATCGAGTGCTTTGATCGGACCTCTTGAGAGATCACTCAAACTCAGAGAGATCGGCGTGAGGAAATCGGTGCTGCTCAGCCAATACTGGTTGTCGGATTGGGGTTGAACAGCGCGTACTGAAACCGTGCCACGGACGGGAAGGTCGATAGCTTTCTCCTCCCATCGGCCGTCCTTACCAGGCTGGGTGGCCAGCAGCCTGTGCTGTACATTATCCAGAATATTGAGAAGGATCCAGTCCTTGGTAGTCGTAAAGTCATGAAGGGAGGAAGTAGGGGTGGGCTCAAACAAAACGGAAAACGTTCTTTCCTTCTGGAGGAAATCTTTCAAAGCAATGGTAAGCAGCGACCCAGCTGAGAAGGTCTTATGCGGAAGAACCCAGTCCTTCCGCAGCTGCAATAAGAGTTGATCACGGAAAAAACCCACCTCCGCACCGGGAGGTTTATCGATCGGAACCCACTGATCCCTTTCGAGCCTGAAGACTTGCTGCGTCCAAAATGTGTCTGAGCGAACCACCAATTCATGATGCTGACCACCGTGATGTATTACACTGGCTCCTACCGATACATCGGTTTTTTTACCGATAAAGACCCACTTCGCCGTTGATAAGGTTTCGCCTCTTTTCCAACGCTTGATCATTCTTGGATAACCTGAGTCGGTGAGAGATCCCGGTCCGAAATCCGTCCCCACGTAGACTTGATTCTCATCGATCCAGCTCACACGTGATTTCGCCTCGGGAAGGTAGAATCCCTCGGCCACAAATTGCTTGGATACCAGGTCAAATTCCCTCACAACGGTGGCGTCAGCTCCGCCCCGTGAAAGCCTCAGGAGAGCACGCTGGTATTTTGGATAGCACAAGTTGGCACCTTTCCAGACCCAGTTTTCGTCCTCTTTTGCCGCCAGTGCATCCAGATCGATCACGATCTCCCATTTCGGATCGTTGCTCTGGTAATCCGCAAAGAATGTGCGGCGCCAAAGACCTTTAGGGTTGTTCTGATCACGCCAGAAATGATACACGTGAGACCCATACAAGGTTCCTATGGCAAGGCGCTTGTCGGAGTCCAAGGCGCTGAGCAATCGGTCTTTGAGCGGGGAGAAAGAGGGATCTTCAACCAGGGATTGTTCGCTTTCAAGATTGCGCTTTCTGGCCCAATCAAGCGACTCAGAAGACGCAACATCCTCCAGCCATAAATAAGTGTCTTGATCCGAATCACTCATCCATCAAGCATGAGCTAAGCGAAGGTTCTGTCAATCGAATGGTTGGTGGTCACGACCATCCTAGGATTCACGATCCATGGTTTTTCCGGAAGGTGTGTCCCCGGTCAGAACCCATCTCCGTGAATGCCTTTCTTGACTCGGTTACTGGCGCCCAAGAACCTCCCATGAGTTGAAAAGTTTTTGGAAGAAAGCCTTTTTCTAGGCCAATGATTTATCGCATTGACTAAAAGGGTCTATTGGCGCATTTAATGTTGATGCTCTCGGCTACCAAACATTTCTTGTTTGCGCATGGCTGGCGGCGTCTAAGAGCTTAGGCGCCGCCTGAAGCTTCCGTCTATTCTTCCGGTTCGTTTTTTTGTTTCATGAGTCATTCCATTCAACCTGCATCGATATTGTTCCCAAGGGGCTTCTGGGGCCAAGGTGTTTTTTGCGATGTGAAACGTCTAGGGACTGGCAAAGGTTCCAATAAGGGCAAGAAAAGGGACTTGGCTATTCTTTTCTCTCCGAGTCCGTGTGTGGCTGCAGGCATGTTTACGACCAACCAAGTCAGTGCAGCACCGGTTCACGTATGCATCGAGCACCTGAAGGGTAGGAGTCTGCATGGTATCGTAGTCAATTCCGGAAATGCCAATGCGTGCACGGGGGAGCAAGGCTTTCGCGATGCAAAGAGGATGTGCCAGGAAGTAGGAAAAGTATTATCGATTGACGAAAAGAAGATTCTGGTCGCTTCGACAGGGCGTATTGGGTTGCCTCTTCCAATGCCCCAGGTGCGACGAGGTATTCGGGCGGCCTGCTCGACGCTCGCACAAACCCGGGAGGCCGGAGATCACGTCAGCGAAGCCATCCTGACGAGTGATACCCATATGAAGCAATACTCGGCCGAGATCATGATGGGGGGGAAACCCGTCCGGATAGGTGCTGCAGCCAAAGGCGCCGGCATGATCCATCCGGGTATGAGTCCGGATGGTAAACGCCCCATGAGCATGCCGCTCCACGCGACCATGCTTGGCTTCATTCTCACCGACGCCAACATCTCCAAATCAAGCTTGCAACGTTGTTTGACCCAAGCCGTGGCTTTGAGTTTCAACCGTATTTCCATTGATGGTGATATGAGCACTAATGACTCCGTCATTGCGCTGGCCAACGGAGAAGCAGGCAACAAAAAATTGCATCACGGTTCCAAATCCATCGCCAGCCAGACAGAGATTGGCCAATTTCAGGAGGCACTGAATGAGGTTTGCCTTGAACTAGCCAAGATGCTGGTGCGCGATGGGGAAGGGGTTAGTCGTTTCGTGACCGTGCGCCTCGAGGGGGCCCGTAGCTCTAAAGATGCCGACCTTGCGTTGCGGAGTGTCTGCAACAGTGCTTTGGTCAAGACAAGCTGGCTGGGGGGGGATCCCAACTGGGGACGCATCTTGGATGCGCTCGGTTACTCCGAGGCAAAGGTGGATCCAAGCAAGGTCCATGTCGGATATCGCCTGAGAGCCAATTCGCCCGTAGTCTATTCGCTCAAGAACGGCAAACCCACGCGTGTTGGTTTTGCCAAGCTTTGCTCGCTGGTGGCTGGGCCTGAAATTGAATTGCATATTCACCTCAACCTTGGAAAAGGCCGTGGTGTGATGTACGCGAGCGATCTAACCGAAGCATACGTCTCCTTCAACAAAGGGGATGTGACAGACCCTGCATCTCTTGGGGGGTGAATCATGAACGAATTGATCCATAAGGCAGCTGTGCTGCTCGAGGCATTACCCTATATTCAGCGGTTCAGTGGGGAGCGCTTCGTTGTAAAGTATGGTGGAAGTTTCATGGACTCACCAGACCCTGCCGTTCGCCAAGGTGTCGCGCGAGACATGGTTTTTCTCGAAGCTGTTGAAATCAATCCTGTGGTGGTTCACGGCGGAGGTAAGGCTATCAGCCGAGCCATGAAGGAAGCTGGCATGGATCCGGTTTTCAACCAGGGACATCGAGTGACATGCAAAGATACCGTTGCCTTGGTTCATGAGGTTCTTTCACACCAGATCAACCCTGAGATCGTCGCCACCATCAATGGGTTGGGGGGAGTTGCCAAAGGGTTTCCCGGTACGGAAATATTCACCTGCCGGAAAAAACAGGTTCAGGGCCAAGATGGTGAAGGGATGGATATTGGCTTTGTGGGTGAGGTAACGAGCGTTCGCACCAAGCCCCTGCATGATTGCATTGAACAAGGGGTCACACCTGTCATCAGTCCCACCGCACTGGATGAAGATGGGCAACTCTACAATTGCAATGCCGATGTGGCTGCGGCCATGACAGCTGTCGCCCTTCAAGCAAAACGCCTGGTTTTCATGAGCGACGTGCCTGGTTTGCTTGCCGACCCCAAGGATCCCGCATCCCTCATATCTCACTTGCATGTCACTGAGGTCAAGCGGCTCAAGGAGCAAGGCGTCATTGGAAGCGGCATGATTCCTAAGGTCGACAGTGCCACTCAGGCCATCGAGGCGGGAGTGGATAAGGTTTCCTTTGTGGATGGTCGATTGAATCATGCCGTTTTATTGGAAATATTCACCGATCAAGGAGTCGGAACGGAGATCGTTCTGAAATGATGGTGATCGCGTTGGAAGACTCCCCATCAGAAAAACGTCGAGCATGAAGCATTCTGAAGTTACCGAGTTGTTTGAGAACCATGTCCTTCAAACCTATGGACGGTTTCCGTTGACTTTTGTCAAAGGCAAGGGCCAATACCTCTGGGACAGCGAAGGCAAACGCTATCTCGACATGGGAGGGGGCATTGCTGTGAACATTCTGGGACATGCTCATCCGGATCTCCAAAAGGCTTTGAGCGAACAGTCTCAAACATTGTGGCACTGCTCCAATCTTTATCAGCATCCGTTGCAAGGCGAATTGGCGGAGGCGCTGGTCCACCAGATTGGCGACGGAAAAATCTTTTTTTCCAATAGTGGCGCTGAATCGAATGAAGGCCTTTACAAGCTGGCAAGAAGGTATGGGCATGCCGAGGGGCGTCACGAGATCATTACATTCAAGCAATCGTTCCATGGTCGCACACTTGCCGGGATCGCTGCCACAGGCCAGGCAAAAGTTCAGGAGGGTTTTGGCCCCTTGTTTTCCGGGTTTCAGCATGCCGTGTTCAATGATCTGCGTTCGGTGGAGGAGAGGATCAGCCCTTCAACGGTGGCTGTCATGCTGGAAGGTATTCAAGGTGAGGGTGGCATTCATCCAGCCACACCTGAATTCCTTTTAGGCTTAAGAGAGCTATGCGATACACACCAGTTGCTCCTGCTATGGGATGGTGTGCAATGTGGCCATTATCGCACTGGGTTTTTCCAGAGCTTTCAAAGCCTTCTGCACCATCAGGAGGCGGACACGTCGTTTCTCCCGGATGCCATTTCGATGGCAAAATCGCTGGGTGGTGGATTTCCAATTGGGGCTTTCTGGGTCCGCCAACCTTTTTCTACATTGCTGGGGCCGGGATCGCATGGAACAACCTACGGAGGTAATCCTTTGGCCTGCTCGGTCGCCAGTCGCATCCTGCAACTCATTCAGGAACAATCGCTTGATCAAAACGCATTGAAGATGGGAAGCCGGTTGCAAGAAGGTCTGCACAAGTTGCAATTGCAATTTCCTGATAAAATCGATGAAGTGCGGGGCATGGGGCTGATGCTCGGCATCGTATTGAGAAACGATGGTGCTACAGACTCCGCTCCTTCCATGGCGTTGGTGAAGTCTCTTCATCAAGAGGGAATGTTGACCATTCCCAGTGGCACCCACGTCGTCCGGTTTCTTCCCGCACTCAATATCCAGCCCCATGAAGTGGATGAAGCACTGCATCTTTTGGAACACACATTAAGCAAACATTGATATGAAACATTTTCTCAGCCTGGAGCCTTTTGATCAGCCAACGCTTGTCGAACTACTCGACTTGGCGGATCAAATGAAAAAGGATCGCGGTTCCCATTCTTCACAGCCGCTTTCCGGGCAAACCTGGGCCATGATATTCTCCAAGTCCTCCACTCGGACACGAGTCTCCTTCGAGGTAGGTATTCGTGAGTTGGGCGGGAAGGTCCTTTTTCTAGCGGCCAACGAAATGCAACTGGGACGCGGTGAACCGATCAAGGATACGGCTCGCGTCCTTGGCCGCATGGTTCACGGAGCGGTGATTCGAACCTATGATCATCAGGACGTCATGGACTTTGCTCATTTCGGCAACATCCCGACCATCAACGCCCTCACCGATCATGCCCATCCCTGTCAAATCATGGCCGATTTGATGACGATTCGCAGCAAACTCGGGGATCTTTCCAACAAGGTGATTACTTTCGTCGGAGACGGCGCCTGTAATGTGGCCACCTCATGGATTTATGCTGCCATGAAATTTGGTTTCGAACTGCGTATTGCTTCGCCCAAAGCCTTTTCTCCGGATGCTTCCCTTATTGCGCAGGCTGGCGACAAAATAAAAGTGATCCATCGCATGGATGAGGCGGTGGCTGGGAGTCACGTTCTTTACACGGATGTATGGGTTTCCATGGGGAAAGAGGAGGAGTCAGCTTCCCGGCTCAAGGAATTCGAACCTTACCAGATCAATACGGCCATCATGAATCAGGCCCTTCCTGGGGCCCTTTTGATGCACTGTTTGCCCGCGTATCGCGGTAAGGAGGTCACCGAGGAGATCCTTGAAGGACATGCTGATACGATTTTCGAACAGGCTGAAAACCGACTGCACGCTCAAAAGGCCATCCTGAGTTGGCTGGCGGTTGAAGGACGATAGAAAAAGAACCTGCTGCTTCATGTAATAATCTTGAAGCTTCCTATGCCCTTCCGCACATTGGAGGTATGTTGGATTCCATGATCAAGCATGCCCTGATTCTCTGTCTGGCGCTTATTGGGTTCCCCCTTCAGGCGCAGGATGTTCCCAGTCAACAGGCGGTTGCCCTGCTACAGCAGGAATCCGAGGAACGCTACCGTAGTCTCAAAGCGGCTCTGGAGGACTTGCAGACAGCTCACATAGCCCTTCTCCAACGCATGGATGCTCTGGAAAAAGAGAATCGCGAACTCCAAGCAAAAGTAGCTGTTTTGCCCAAAACGGCTGTGTCGGATTCTGATTTGCAGCAGGTTTCCGACGCTTTGTTGGAACGCATTCGTTCGGTGGATCAAAAGCGAGCCGACGACAACAAGGTTTTGGTTCAGCAGATCAAGGACTTGGTCAAGCAAATAGGAAAAACACCGCGTGCGTCATCAGGAAGCACCCCTGCGCAAGCACCCAGTAAGCCAAGAAGAGTGCCTAGGGAGATTGCAGAAGTCACTGTGGAACCAGGCTACACCATTTCAGCCATTGCCGAGGCCTACCGACAGGAGGGATATTCCATCACCACGCAGGACATCCTGGAAGCCAACCCCCAAATTAGCGATCCACGTCGGATCAAGGTAGGGGATGTCATCATTATTCCTATCAAGTGGTAGTAAGTGCCAGGTCAGGATCATGAAATTATTGCGGCGTCTCCACCTTTACCTGGGTTGTTTTTTTGCCCCTCTGCTACTTTTCTTCACTGCCACAGGTTGGGTACAGACCGTTAGCATGCACCGAAACAAGGCAACCGGTGAATCAGAATCGGGGGCCTGGTGGCAAAAGTTAACCTCGATTCATGTGGATCAGGTTTACCCTTTGGAAACCGCCGATGCCTTCGACCCGCGTCTGTTTCAATACCTGGTGGTCGCCATGTCCATCTGCCTGATTCTAACGGTCCTTCTGGGGGTTTATCTTGCCTTTAAGTCCATTCGGTCCAAATGGTGGGTGAGCATGGTATTGCTGGCTGGCATCCTCTTGCCCTGCTTGCTTCTCTGGTTGGGTAATATCAAGGAATAATCCTCCAAACACGGCATGGTAATTTTTTCTACGATCATGCTCCTCGTCGCCCTTGCGACCTTTTCGGTGCTCATTTGCATGGTTGGCATTGATTATCGCGTGACCCGCAGCCACTTAACCATCACCTTTTGGGGGATTCCCATCCGTTGGATGAAGTTGTCGACCATTGTCTCGGTATCCAAACGACGGCGCTTCACCGCTGAGCAGTGGGTGTCCACTTTTCGGATGAAACATCGCAGACTCGTTGTTCGGCGTGATGAAGGACTTTTGCGTGAATGGGTGATCACCCCCAAGTATCGATACGTTTTCCGTCAGCAGTTGGAAGCTGCCGTTGCCCGAGCTCGTGGAAGTGACGTGTCAGCGGGATGACTGGATGGACTCCTTTAAGCTGCCGAAAAGTGGAGGGGGCTTTTGCCTTTGTCTGAAATATCAAGGCTTGATCTCAAAGCCCTGCAATAAGGAGAGGAGCTGTGGATGATTGGGGGCGACCTCGAGCCCTTTACGCACCGTTTTCAAAGCGTTGGATAACTCCTTGTTCTGGATAAACATCGTAGCAAGCCCGACATAGGCTTCAGCAATGCCTGGATTAAGCCTCAAGGTGTGCGCAAAGGCTGTTTTGGCGGGCTCTATCTGACCCAACGATGAATGGCTCAAGGCCAGATTGTAATAAGCTTCCGCCAAATCCGGAGATTTCTCAATGGCCTGATTGAAGAAGTCAATGGCCTCAGCATGCTTGTTCTGCCAAAGGAGAGAGACTCCTAGTTGTACCATGGCTTCGACCGATTGTGGGTCCAATTTAAATGCCTTCCGCAAAGCAGCTTCCGCATCCGAGTGATTTTTTTCTGCCAGCAGAATCTTCCCCATGTAGATATGAGCCTTGGAGATGTCGGGGTAGGTCTGGATGATTTTTTCTACAAGAGGGCGAGCCTGTTGAAGTTGTCCACGCCGCATGAGGCTTCCAGCACTGTCCATCCAGGCTGTTTGGCCCAGTCGGTAGGGCTTCACAAGTGAAAGAAAGGGGTCTTCCCATTCATCATCCATTTCAATCGCGTCTGCCAATTGCTGCGCATTTTCGGAGGCCTCAATGCTACCCTGGCGGAGGTATAAGTTGGCCAGGGCCGTGTGGGCTGCCTTGCGTGTCTCCCGGGCCTGGGTGCATTGTTCAAAGTAAGCCACCGCCTGGTCCTCGTTCCCCGATGCCTGAGAAACCCTTCCAAGGCCCAGCAAAGCCATGGGATTGCCCGGGTAGCGTTCAAGAACGTGCTGATAATGGGGCTTGGCAGCTTCCATTTGACCATCTTCTGCGAGGATATTGGCCAAGCGTAGCCGTGGGGCAAAATGCTGTTTTTCCAGCATGTCAGCTGCGATACGGATTCTTTCGACAGCCTCAGGAATCCGATCAGGAAGAAAGGAAAGCCCTTCGTAATAGAGCCATCGACCTTGCTTGGGTTCCAGGAGAAACGCATGGGCCAGACATCGGCCCCCGGGTTCCTTCATTTCATTCACCCAGTAGGTAATCCCAAGGACTGCCCAAGCGGAGGCGGAGGAAGGATCCTGTTTGATTTTGCCCTCTGCCTGTTGAATCTGGTTGATAATCATGGGATCGATTTCACTTAGATCCACTCTCGGCAGTTCCATGACAGGTATCCTTGAGGTCAGCATCCATGCGAGGGTGCCGATGAAGAGAAGGATCACCGCGGTTATGATTCCCCAGTTCACGGGAGAAGTCGGGGTGGGGGATGGATTGGCTTTCGTCGATCGAGCACTCATGAGGAAAGAAGGTGGTTGGATGTTAGTACGAAGAGCGACACGTTCATGGCTTGCCTTCTGTTACGGCCCTGCCTTTACCCTTTTGCAGGGTATGGTGACGATCAATGGAAAGTTTCTCAAACTGTTCCAAGGATCCATCCGTCCATCGCACCTCAACAGTGTCCACCTGCGTGATTTTGCCCAAACCAAAGTGAACTCTTGGATCATTGGAACAGAGATAACTGGCCCCAGGGTTGAGCCAGCCATGAAACGTCCGCTCCTGGGCCATGAGCTTTATTTCAGCTCCATAGTCATCACGCCCACCCGCATCCGGAAGGGTGGCCCGAACCGAAATCCAATGCGCCGCCGTGGTGTCGGATGGCTGTTTTCCGAAAAGCATTTGCAGCGGAGCTTCAATACGCGTCACGATCAAGTCCAGATAGCCATCGTTGTTAAGATCGCCTACCGCAAGGCCACGTCCGACCCCCTTTTCCGCACACAAGGACGGGTTTTGTTGGGAGATGTCGACAAGCTTACCATTGCCCTGATTGGAAAAGAGCTGATTACGCTGACCATATCGTTTCCAAAAGGCTTCGGCATTGCTAGAAAGAGCGGCTGATTGGGTGGCGTCCGCCCGAATATCTCCATTGACAAAAGCCAGGTCACTGAACCCATTGTTGTCGAAGTCTGCCATAACGGCGCCGAAGCCAGTGCCTCTCCAGGATGATTGATTCAGCCCTAAGGGCGCCGTGCGGTCTGAAAACATGCCTTGCGGGCCTTGCTGCCATAGCGTGTGCCTTTCGGTGACCAGATGTGTCACGAAAATATCGATGAGTCCATCGCTGTTGATATCGCCCACGCCAACGCCCATGTTGGCCTTGGTCTGTCCCATGGCATCCAGGGCAATCCCGCGCTTAAGAGCTTGTTCCTCAAATTTGCCATTTTGCTGATTCATAAAAAGACGATTGGGCTTGGCATCATCTGCAAAGAAAATATCCACCCAGCCATCACCATCGAAATCGTAGCAAGCCACGCCAAGCCCGGGTCCTGGGTGAGAGGCCAACCCTGAAGCTACGGTGGTATCCTGAAAGGTTGGCATTCCTTGGTTCAGTGCTCCCTTGTTTTGAAAAAGTTTGGGGACTGCCGGAGGAAAACCATCAGGTCCACAGAACTCTCTCTTGCCGTCTTTACCTGAACAATCCACGGTCGGAGCGTATTCAATGTAGTTGGCAACCACGATGTCGAGCCAACCATCCCGATTGTAATCCAGCATGCTGCATGAACTGCCCCATTCAGGATTATCGAGTCCTGATTCCGTCGTGATGTCGCGAAACCCTTGACCCGCCAGATTAAGAAACAACTGTGTCTTCAGGTAACCTGTGACCAAGATCTCCGGGTAGCCATCATTGGTGAGATCTCCAGCACTGACACCCATCGCATGACCATCCACCGACAATCCAAATTCAGGTCCTGCGGGCACGAAAGCACCCTCAGTGTTCTGAAGGAAAAGGACATGGGTCTGACCGCTATTCCATCCGGCATTCTGCAGACAGAAGACATCCATCATACCGTCCAGATTGGCATCGAGTATCGCGACTCCAGAACCAAGGCTCCTCGGCATGAAAAAATCAAAAGGATCGCCGGCATGATGGACAAAAGGGGGACTCTTGGCGTCGCCTGGATCGAAAAACCACTCAGCCGCCGATTTCTTCGAGGCAGCGACATCCTTTGAAGAAGGCTCACCGCAGCCAGACAACCATGTGGCGATGAATATCAAAAGCGGTCCAGCAACCCACCTGTGGCTTGCCAGCATTGCCAAAGTTGCTGTGTCAGTCAAAATCATACCCGACCACCCATGGGATGGAGGATCCTCTTTTTAACCTCTTCTGGGCCCAAGGCAAGCATTTGAGTAGGTGTGAGAAACATCGTGACACAAAAAAACCCACCCCTGTAGGAGGGGTGGGCTGCAAAGAGGGTTCAGAGAACCTTACTCAGCAATGTAAAACTCAGCAGCTTTGCTGGGTGACACGGAGTAGGGGGAGCTTGCACCAGCAACCGCGCTGTAAGGACCGGTGACACTGGTCGCGCTCTTGAGCGTTCCTGTGAATTCGATCACCACATTGCCATCGGTGAGTGCCACTGACGAGATAGCACCATCAGAAGAGACTTCCGGACGGCTCGCATACAAACTCTGGACCTCTGAGGCACTCAGTTTGCCGCTGTAAGTTGCCCATGCATGCATGTTGGATCCTGCACCCATGTGGTCTGTAGCCTGCTCCAGCCGAGCACCCATGACTTTCACCTGGCCAGACAAGGGGACGCTGCCAGCCCACGTTCCTGAAAGAACTCCATTGATGTAGAGACTGGATTCACCAGCAGCACTGTCACTAACAATCACCACGTGAACAGGAACATCGAAAACCGAGCCCACACTTTGGCCATCAACTGCAGAGAACAAGTTATCCGCGACACCAAATTGAGTCGTACCAAAAAGTCCTTGCTGATTCCACTGATCTAACTTGATCGCGAAGGCGTTGTCGCCCGCGATTGCGGTAGAAGCACCATCCTTGATAGCTGTGAAGTAGAACACGTAGCTTGCGTCACCCTCAAGAGCTCCAAAATCCACCACAGTAGGCTCGGAGGCACTTCCTTCGGCGACAAGAGCGGCGGGCACTTCTGGCTCTACGTAATCAGGCACTTCACCGGAACGGTAAGCCATGAGGCCTCCGTTGGCGTTTACGAGTACCTTCTCTCCAGCTTCATTCACCGTGAAGAGCTCAATATTGGCTCCACCTCCCTGACTGAAGTAAACAATGCGCACAGGGTAGATGCCTGCAGTTCGCACATCCATTTCGAAGGTGGTATCCGCTGCTCCCCGGCCACCGTTGAAAGATCCGGCAACCATCGCACGTGGGTCGTTGATGTGACCAATGGAAAGTTCGAAACCATCATCGCTGTTCACGCCCATGGTGAGCATGCCCTCTGGGAAATCGATGAAGGTAATGATTTCGCCTGCAATGCCGTCGTAGCTGCCCCAGTTGCCTGGGATGCCGGGCATTTGATCATCAGGTAGGAAATTGCCGTTTTCCATTCCATCGATCACCTGGCCATTGAGATTGATGACCGTGGGAATTTCATATTCAGCAAGGTGGCCCACCAGCTTGCCACTGCCACTGGCAGGACCCGCTTCGTCGAGGTAGGCATCATTCTCAAGGGTGCTGCCATCAATATCCTGAGGAGCTGCAGCGAGGATATCCTTCACCGCAGAGGTCTGGTTTCCGTGATCGGTCAGCTCATTCTGCCAAACGCGAAAGACGAAGCCGCGTTTGTTGGTATCCACACTGGTGGCCAGCATGGGGGCTTTGAGCAATCCGAAGCTCGGGGAATAAATGGTTCCTGAATCGGTGATCAGGGTACCATTGGAGTCACTGATCTCGATCACGTAGTTGATCTCCGTGTTGGGCTCGAATTTGTCCCCAACGAAGCCAAAATCAGTCGCATCGAGCACTTTGTCGCCTGCAGTCAAAGCCACTTCATTGCCATTGATGTACAGTTTGGCCGAAGCGGGATCGACCACCGAATCACCTTTATCGGTGGCACGGAAGGTAAAGGAGTCAATGCTGACATTGACAGCAGACAAGAACATGAGGTCAGCGTTTCCACCACCAATACCCAGCGTTACCAGTGCTGTTTCACTAGGAGATTTCCCGAACACGATGGAGTGAGCGCCCAGACCACCCCAGCCCTTTTGGCCAGGGGTGTCTTCATCACCGTCATTGATGGCCATACCCAGGCCAAACTGGGTTCCGAGTTCCAGAGACTCTAGACCAAGGGTGCTCTTCGGCAATTTGATCTCGTAGGTGGTCCGCTTGGTAGCTTCGTCACGTTTAATGACGGCTTCGGTAGGTTCTGCATCAGCACCTGTGGCAGGGCCAGCTTCGTGCATCACAATCACATCGCCCGTTTCACCTTCCACACCTCCTAGTGCATAATTGTAGAGGGCAATCTGTTGATCCTGATTGGCGCTGGCAATCATCAGCTGAATGGAGTCGCCATTCCAGGCACTGTTGGCAGCGTTTTCGTGGTAG
Source organism: Pedosphaera sp. (assembly GCA_002686885.1). GTDB lineage: Bacteria > Verrucomicrobiota > Verrucomicrobiia > Limisphaerales > AAA164-E04 > UBA7971. Next base: position 42,294 of record NYYT01000064.1, on the reverse strand, counting down.
TCATCGGTGACGACAAAACCGAAGTANACATTGTCGGANTCATAGGCAATTTGAACNGCTGAAGTTTGATCGTCGGCTCCNGTCCATTTGCCNCCNNNGTATTCTTCAAAGAGCTTNAGTTCGCCNTCGCGNGCACTGCCTTTAGGNATGGTNAAACGAGGGTCGGCTAGCACAGGAATGCCGCGCCAGTCGCTGAGTTCACCATCCAAGTTGATCTCACCTGGAGCCTCATTGGCGAAATAGTATTCCTTACCAGGCTCAATGTCGTTGGAGGTTGCCAAGGTGACCAGAGCTGTTTCTGTAGGGGACTTCCCAAACACAATCGAGTGAGCACCGAGACCACCCCAACCTTTTTGGCCGGGAGTATCTTCATCTCCATCATTGATGGCCATGCCCAGGCCGAAACGCACGCCACCTTTGAGTTCGTCAAGGCCAAGCGTTTCCTTGGGAAGCTTGATCTCGTAATAAGTGCGCTTGGTTTCTGCATTTCGAACGATGACCGCTTCGGTCGGGGTTGCATCGGCGCCTGTTGCAGGACCGGCTTCGTGCATGACGATCACATCACCTGTTTCGTTTTCGATTCCGCCCAGTGCATAGTTGTAGAGAGCGATTTGAGTGTCACGGGCATCATTGGCAATCATCAACTGAACCGAGTCNCCGTTCCATGCGCTGTTGGCAGCGTTTTCGTGGTAATCATCGGTGACGGTAAAACCGAAATAAACGTTGTCATCATCGTAGACGACTTGAACGGCTGAGGTCTGATCATCTGGCCCTGTCCATTTACCTCCAGCGTATTCTTCGAAGAAGACGAGCTCCCCATCATCTCCAGAACCTTTGGGAATGGAAAAGCGAGGGTCGGCAAGAAGCATGGCACCGCGCCATTCACTGAGATCTCCATCCAGAACGATGGGTACGGGAGCTTTGATGGCTGTGTAATATTCCTTCCCGGGCTCAATGTCATTGGCAAAAGCCGAAAATGACAGGGAGAAGGCAGCCAAGATGACCGCTGCAAGCGGAGTTTTATGGAGCTTATTCATAGAATTGATACGTATNNTTCTTTAAGCAAAAATTGCTTAATNACGACCCTATGCACAAAATGGCTCATCTTCAAGGCCAAAGGAGACGAAAAACTGACCATCCGTGTCCATGCGATGCAGTCGAGGAACGGTTGACCCGAAAACTTCTACCGTTGGCGAAAGACAGATAGCACTCCGTTCGCTTCAATAATGGCTAANCTCTTCTTGTCAGGANGNTTAGCGCTCAGAATGCCACCGCCTGCAGGCTCACCAATTAAGTCCAAGCCTGTGACTTGTGAGCCCTGAATCTCCCAAGTCCCTGGATGGGAGGCCGAGAGCGCAAAAGCACCTCCTGCATCCAGCCTTGTTTGAAGGCTTTGGGCGTGGAAAGCGTTCTGCAAGAGATAAATACGTGGAATCTCTTCTTGGGATGACCTTTCTGTGAACATGGAGCGAACAGGGCTGCGCTGAAGCCTTGAGGGGAGGGCTTGGAATACGAAAGTTTCTCCTTTGTTCCAGAGGATGGCAGTTTCCATGTGCTGAATGCTCTTCCATTCGTTTTTTGTCATCCCCACCGTATCCAGCCAGTGGCTAAGGGGTTGCTGAGCAAATTCCTGGTGGGTTAGCTCGGCAGGGAAAAAACCAGGCAATCGCCTTCTGAGGGTGTTGAGATCTTCCATGGACCACCATTGATCATCCTGCTGAAAGGCAAAGAGTCTCAAAATTTCGGAGGTTCGTGGGTCGAGCCATTCGAGTTTTCCGAAAATGGAACCTTCCGTCAGGGCCCATTCGGTGTTTAAGCCCAGCCCCCCAACTAGAAGATCCACAAGACCATCCCGATCAAAATCTCCCACCTCCACAGAGGACCACGCGCCAGACCACTGGTCTAGCCCCCATGAGGGCGTGGTCTCCTGGTAACCACTTTCAGCGGNCCAAATAAAGGACCGGATGGGACCCCATTCCGAAGCCACCAAAAGGGTGGCGGGGGTCGTTTTTCCGGCAGGNAAGTGGGCCGCGCCGCTCACATCATCCAATGATTGCCCCAGCGGGTCGAATGTCTCATCGCGATGCCACTGTCCTTTGTCCTGACGCCACCATTGAGAGGTGGACGATCCGTTGTAAGGACCGTCTGGCTGAAAGGCTCCTAGAAACAAATCAAGGTCCCCGTCTTGATCGATGTCCATGAGATGCATGCTGGCAATGCCAGGAATGTTTGCAGTCAGGGTCTGAATCACCTTGCCATCAGCATCAATCAAAAGAATATTTTCGCACTGTTTTCCATCGGAGAGGCGCGTTTGTCTGGCGCTGACAAGCCAGTAAGATGCCGAATCTTCGGCGGTCCACCCCAGTGCTTTACCTCGAGCCTTGGTGGCCTCNTGCGACAAAGCAACGGGAGTGAGCCTACCATTGGGTTTTTGGATCAGCATCCGTGGGTTTTGATGTGGACTGCCCTCGATCCAGATATCCATGAGTCCATCATGGTCGATATCATGAATAGCAAGGCCGCCTGATCGAGGTAGCCGCCAAAATACCGAAGGACTGGTGAGCGATGGTGGGGGTGGGAGGACGACACCCTGATCCGGAACAATGGTTTGCTCTCGAACAAAAACCATTTCCCGCGGGGTTTCTTGCTTTGCGACTAGGTGCAAAGGTTCTTCGGGCTGTTCAATGGTCAGACACTGGTTGATCTTCAAGCGATGAATCTGGTTTTGACTTCCATCTGGCCAGTGAATACTCATGGATGCTGTGGGGGCGGCATCTTGACTGAGCGCGAACGTTTGACCGTGACCATCACTCGACAAGTAGCGCCCACCTGCTTGTACGGTATGGGATTGGGTTTTAGATCCCGTCCGAAGAACCAGGCGTGCACCCACTGCACGGGTGTTGTGTGAATAGCCTTTCAGGACAACTTTCAATCGAGGACGGTTGGAAAGATTGTGCAACAGGATAGGGGATTCGTTGAGCTGATTGATGACCACATCCTGATCTCCGTCGTTATCGAGATCCCCAAGAGCCATTCCATAGGAGATGCCAGTGATACCAAAACCCCAAGAGGCAGGAGCGGACTCAAAGGTACCGTCACCACGATTCCTAAAGGCAACATTAGGAGTCGGGAAGGGTGGGTGATACTGTCGAGACCGTTTTCGCTGCTGCATGGTGAGGCTCATGGTTTTGAGTCGGTCGTGACTATCCTGGTCCATGACGTCAAAACTAAATCCATTGCTGATGAGTAGATCCGAATCACCATCCAAATCCACATCCATAAAAATGGGGCACCANGACCAGTCCGATGCAGAGACACCCGCGATCAATGCCACTTCGCTGTAACGGCCATTGGGCTGGGCCAGGAACAAGGTGTTGCGATTGTATCTCGGACGTCCTTGGGGCAGCATGATTTCCTGGAAACTCGAATGCTGCTTGACCAANTGTTGAAGNCGTTTGCCATGATCGCTAGCCAGCATGTCCACCACAAAAACATCATCCAATCCGTCTTGATTCACGTCTGCCACATCGACGCCCATGGATGATCGGCTGGTGTGGCGAAGAGCAAAGGTATCGGNTGCACGAAAGCCTCCTTGCTGATCATTCAGCCACAAACGATCTGGGGTTGCGTTGTCGCTGCACACATAAAGGTCGGGCCAGCCATCTTGNTTGAGGTCGCGAAAGGATACCGCCAGACTCCAGTCGCGAGGGGCTTGAACGGGCTTTCCCGAAGGATCTTGGAACGTCCCTCTGCGACCCTGGATNGCTGTGAAATGCCCCTTTCCATCGTTCANGTAAAGCCCATCGACCTCGGGCAGTTCGCGCAGTTGACCTTCGGCTGAGACGGTGAATCGATTTTGCAGCCGTGGCTCTGTCGTCGCTCGGCCATTGACACTTGTGACNNGCATTCGGCCATTGNTTCTCCCCAGTGCATACTTCGTCGTAGGATCCGCGGTATACATCACGTCGATGTAATTGGCGCAATACAGATCCAGGTCCCCATCACGGTCCAGGTCGGCCAAGGCCAACGAGGCGGGAGAGGTCGTCCGGTCCAGGCCTGAATCGGTGGACTCACGGAACTGGCCTGATCCATTGTTCATGAAAAGCCGNAGGCCTGAAGCAATACCNCCAACNAGNAAATCCAGATCTCGATCNCCATCCACATCGGAAAAGACCGCGCTGGTGGATCGTTGNTTTTGGCAAGCTGCTTCACCGAGCGGGAAGTTCTCAAAAAGCCAATGACCCCGGTTGAGATACAGTTGGTTCGCAGAGAGTAAACCACAGAAAAAAAGGTCCTCCAGACCATCACCATTGACATCGCCGATCGCAACGCCTGAACCGTTGTGTGCGACTGCGTCGGTTAAAAAAGCATCTCCATTCAGGCGATTGGTAAAGGTGACCCCTGTCAACGAGGGTGGCTGAGGNGCGAAACCTTCTTGCCACGAAGCAGGGTCCATCGTTTGCTCATGGGTAACCGCCAGGGGCTTGTAAATGGTAACAACTGGTTCTGCTCTTGAGGGAGAANCAGCCCAGGCAATCCCTCCAATGCATGCCAAAAGAACCCCCGTGAGGTGCCTTGCATTATCCGCAGACCATGATTTAGGGGGTATCAAAAGCGAAGAGATGAAATGGGCTTGGTTTCAGCGAGAGTGCACCAGAGAGAGNTTGCTCTCCTCTAGGCCGATGGTTGCCTGACAATGCCTCGAATGCCCAGCACCGCGAGGAACACCCCCATGACGGCAATCAACGTCAGAATTCCCATGTAGCTGGCTTTGCTGATGGCCTGACCAAAGAGCATGACACTTTCAGACTGTGCATAATTTTCAGGTTGATTTCCGAGTATTTTCTTTTGGTGAAAAAACCAAGGCGCCACGGTTAGAACAAGCCCCAAAACGACGCGCATCACGGANGAACTCATGATCAAATTAATCCTTCTCTTAGCGAGATTGTCAACTCGGGGCTTTGTATCTGAGGAGCCAAAGCTGAGGAAAGTTTTACAATCTCAGTTTGGACGCTGAACGATCACGACCCAAGTACCGCTCTCCTTNAGGCCTGCCCTTTCGTTCAATCGGACGGGTTCGAAAGCCGCAGCCCATCTACCTTCCATGGNTGGTTGCAGTGGGTCGGTATACCTTGAAAAATAGAGTCCCAGTGAATGGTCCTGAAGTGCCTCAACGAGTGTTCTGGGCAACCTCGGGACGCCTCTCTGAACGATGGGCCCACTTGGTTTTTGAAGATCAGGGTGATGAAGGATCAGTCCAACTCGGGGTTCACCTTCAAGAAAGTCCTGCCCTACAAGGGCCAAGGCAGCCATTTGTCCAGGTGATAAATTGCCATCCAAAATAGCAAAGTCCCCCAACTTGATGGACATACCCANCACTCCCAGAAATTGACGCGATTCATGCCCTTCGGAATGGCTGTAGACTGGATGGGTGAGCGCCACTTTAAGATCTCCATCATTGCTGCTGGCATAGGGGATCGAAAGGTAGGGCTGTAGGATGTGCGGCGGAGACCCCATGCTGCCATCGGGGAGATCACGGCCATTTCCATGAAAATAGTCACGATGAGCATACTTTTGCCCAATGGAGGAACCGTAGGGCAACCGAGCCATTTGATACCCCTGTCCATTGCAAAGGAACCAACTCTCAGCATCGATCCCATTGCTCATAGCTCGCTGCCTGATGTCTCGAATCAAATCAGCCATGGGGACACGTTGTCCTTCGTCCAGAGGCCCCTGAGAAGATAGTAGCCTGTTGATCAAACGAGACTGGCTTGCTTCGCGTTCAAGAACGGTCCAACGACGATCAATCTCCATGCGGACGGTCAGGGCGGTGAGCTTCGCTGCCGACTGGAGTAAATCGGTATTGGTACGCTGACTTTCTCGGTGGCTCAATCCAACCTGAATGGATGAGCCGATCAGAGCCAGGACAGCCAGTGTCACTGAGAGGCAAGTCATCTGAGCCATTCGCCGATGCTGGCGAAAAAAACGAACAACACCGGCAAACTTGGATTCTCGATGAGCCTTGACCCGTTCATCTGCCAGAAAGCGTTTCACTTCCTGAGCCAGGTCCATGGCCGAAGCATAACGGTTGCGAGGCTTTTCACTCATGGCCTTGAGACAAATGGCCTCTATAGCCTGCGGACATTGGGGTTGAATCGACCTTGGATGCGGCCATTTCTGCTGGATGATGAATGCTTTGAGACCCTGAATATCGCCATCAAATCCCTCCGCTGGACTTTGCCCGCAGCAGATACAATAGAGGATCGCTCCTAAACTGTAGATATCGCTCGAGGCATGGAAGGCAATCGACCCAGAAGCCTGTTCCGGGCTCATGTAGGCAGGCGTGCCGGCGCCCGGCGTGCTTGTCGGCAGGCTTGACAGCCCAGGCTCTCCCGGAACAAGGGTTGCTTCCCCGCTTTCCTTGGCTGCAGGGTCCCGAGCAAAGGGTGCGGCCAGTCCCCAGTCCACCACCAGGGATTCTCCATAGCGACCTAGAAGAATGTTTTCGGGTTTCAAGTCACGATGCGCAATGCCGCGGGTGTGTGCGTATCCGATGGTTTCGCAGATGGCTACAAAATGTTGGAGCAGTTCCCGAAACTCCAGATTGCTCTTGATCGAGGAATAGGCTTTGCAATTCAGGTAATAGGTATCGATGGCTTGTTGGAGAGTCACACCTTCCACGAAGGGCATGACATAAAATGGGCAGCCTGCTTTTGTCTCTCCCACCCCATGAACCGGGATCACGCCTGGATGATTCAGGCGACTGGTAATCTCTGCTTCAATCAAAAAACGATTCCGATAGTGATCGTTGGTGACATGGCGTGCCTGCAGACACTTGATAGCGACCTTGCGGTTGAGTTGTGGGTCTTGAGCCACATAGACCTTACCGATCGCACCCTGGGCATGTTCCTTGAGCCTCGTCAGCTCAATGTGTCCTGACAGGATTTCATCCTGTGGTACCGTCGGGAAGAGGTTTTCATCGGTATCGAGGCACGGTGTTGCCGACAGGAGGAGGTCGGCTTGAGTCAAGGCGCCGATCCGTCTGCGCAGTTCATCCAGGCACTCTGGATGTTCTTGGCAAAGTAATTCCAGATCCAACTCTTGACCGCGAGCCGTGCATTCCTCCCAATGATCCAACCATTGCTCGATCTGATCTTCCCGAGGTTTAGTCACTTGAAAGACTCCTGGTTTTCGGCCTGCCACAGCTGCCATTTGGATTGCAATGCCAATCGGGCTGCACGCCATTTCCTTTTGACCGTACGGACATCCACTCCCAGCAACTGCGCAATTTCCGCTTGAGGTAAATCGTGATAATAATGCAGATCAAACACCTCCTTCAATGCATCTGGCAACTGCTCAATAAGCTGGTGTAGATCCTGGCCTTCTGCCTGCTGGGAGGGGCTGAGACTCGCTTGGGGATGATCTTCCATCCCTTTGTGAAAAACTTCTTCACTGAATCCAGCAGAGGAGGTGGCCGTCTGGTGATGCCTTCCATGCCCGCGAGGGCCTTGATGGTGGCGGGCAAGATCAATCAACTCAAAACGAATTTTCTCCGCGGCAAGTCGCAGGAAATGACGAGCATCCTGTATCTGAACCTTTTCCAATGCTTTCCAGATTCGAAGGGAAGCATTCTGCCAGACATCCTCTGTTTGCTCCCACCGCCTGACTCCAGCAAAATCCCTGGAGATATACCGAGTCATCCGCAGCAGCCTTTCCCAAGATGCGCTAATGAGCTGCTCTCTTGCGCTCAAGTCACCTTCCGAAAGGCGCTCAACCAATGTCTGGATTTGAGTGTGATGTTCCATGACCTGCGACTCAGTGCAAAAGCGCTTTCAAGCTCAATGGCATGTCTGCGCCGGCGAACTCAATTACATCAATACTGAAACTCCTGCTGCGGCTCCAGCTTATAAGCTGGGGGCTCCATACGGCGCTGGAGAGGATTCGTATTGGGAATGCGGTTTTTGCCAAAAGAAACTTTTTAGCCTAATGTTTGCCTATAAATGAGGCTTCTCACGATGAAATGAAACAACCCATGCAATGCCAGATGGAGGTGGACCAAATGATGGAGAGCAAAACGGGTCATGGAATCAGTTACCGATGTTATGGAGACCCAGAGGGAAAGCCTGTCTTTTACTTCCACGGTTGGCCTGGTTCCCGTCATGAAGGACAACTGTTCTCCGATTTGGCCAAAGAGAACAATTGCCTGCTCGTGGCTCCTGAGCGTCCGGGGTATGGCCGGTCCTCAGCCGTAGGCCACCTCTCCTTACGTTCATGGGCGCTGCTCATGGGCGAATTGTCTGATCACCTAGGACTGCCTGCCTTTTCCGTCATGGGGCTTTCCGGAGGTGGCCCTCACGCTTGTGCTGTCATGTCCTGTCTTTCATCCAAAGTTGACCGAGGGGCTCTCTTGGTCCCCATGGGTCCCATGAATGCCAGGGAGGGTGTCCTCAGGATGCACCCCCTTCAGCGCCTGATGGCTGAAATTACTCCCCTGGCTCCTTGGTTTCCGAAAACATTGATGGCCATGGTGCGCCCACTTTTGCGCCGGACCCCTGGGTTGACTTTATGGGCCATGCGCCGATTCCTGCTTCCTGACTGCGATCAAAAGGCGCTTTCCAGAAAAGAGTTGCAACCTATTCTTCAGAAAACGATGGCTGAATCACTCATTCACGGGATCTCAGGCATGTATGGAGATGGATTAAGATTTCTTGAGCCTTGGCAACACACACTAGATGCGGTTTCCTGCCCGGTAAAAATCTGGCATGGTTTTGCCGATACGATTGTTCCCATTGAATTTGGCATGTATCTTGCCAGCAAGATAAAGGACTCAGAAGGTGAATGGCTTGAACAAGAGGGCCACTTTTCTGTTCCCATGGCCCACGCCCAGGCATGCTTTAAATTCCTTTCTCAGTGAACTCTCTTCAACTGCCAAGAGCCTTTTTCATGATGAAAAAAATGCATTTCTTCCAGGCCGTGCTTTTGATCTGTACGATGGCCATTATCCATCAGGCTCGCGGCCAAACGGGTGACCCCGCCTTTGTGAGGTGGGTGGATACGGGTGAACAAATGGGTCACCTGGATACCTCCATTCAGTCTTATCGGCATCCAGCTGGAAGGGAGGTCCACCTGGTCGCAGCCATTCATGTCGCAGATGCTGCTTATTACCGCCTTCTAAATGAGTATTTTGCCAAAATCCAGTGTGTGCTTTACGAGATGGTCAAGGATGAGGAAACCCATCCGACTGTGATAAGTGAATCCTCTCATCCGGTGAGTCAGCTTCAATCGGGCATGAAGGCGCTGCTGGGGCTGACCCATCAGCTCGACGAAATGGACTATACATCGCCGCACTTTGTTCATGCAGACTTGGATCCTGCAACCTTCGCCCAACTTCAGGGCCAGAAGGGAGAAAGCTTTTTCACTTTGGCCATACAGGCGTACCTGCAAGAAAAACAACTAATGGCAAGGGGACAACTCAAGGGTTTCAGTGGTTTTGATTTGCTGATGGCCATGAAAAGTGGCCGCCCGGACCATGCCTTGAAATGGATGATGGCTCGACAAATGACCGCCATGGAATCGATGTTAGGAGGGATCGATCAGGGCATGGACGGTAAAGGGTCGGTCATCCTACGTGGGAGGAATGACAAAGCTTTTGAAGTGCTTGCTGAAAAATTTAAGGAAGGAAAACGGCAGATCGCCATCTTTTATGGAGCCGGCCACATGCCAGACATGCATCAACGTCTGATTCAGCAGGGTTTCATAAGATCTGGTGAGCAATGGCTGACCGCTTGGGATCTCAAGCCATCACCTTAGCGCCTTGTAGGTAAACTTCGGTGAAGCACCGAATGTTTCAGGGATGCTTGCGATTCGATCTCGCATCAATAGATATTGCGCCACTCTCCGGTCCGGGCATAATCACGCCAATGAAAGGTCATTCACTGAGGCGGGTATCCTTTGTGCTCGGTTTTATCCCGATAAAACTGAAAAAGGCGCTTCTCTGCATCCTCCTAGGGATCCTCGCTCTGCTACCACAGGGAGCGATGGCAGGCGATACCTTGGCACGTTTGCTCAAGCATGAAGCACATGCACCGAGGGCCTCAGGGGAACTGTTGTTGCAGGAACTCAGCTGTCTTGCTTGTCATCAAGTCAGTGCGCCCTGGAAAACCCACTTGTCGCCAAAGCTCGGTCCCATACTAGGCGAGCAAGGACTGCCTCTGACGCCTCAATTTATTCGCCAACGTCTGCTGGAACCCGATCAGGATGGGCAGGGGCGAACCATGCCCGACGTTCTGCATGCCTACGAAACGGACGAAAAGGAAGCGATCGTCGATGCTTTGACTCATTACCTCATCTCTGCTCAGACTCCGCTGGATAGTGAACCTGTGGCTGCGGATGCTTCAACGATTCTCAGGGGGCGCAATCTTTATCATGCCGTTGGTTGTGTGGCCTGTCATGGAGCACACAGTCACCCAGAAGACCTCAAGGGATCCGACATTCCAGCGCCAGGCTCACTTCTTGAGGTCCATGCAACGTCGTCGGATTTGCAGCCGCTTCCTTCCATGGACAGTAAAACCACGGTGGATGCCCTTGCACGCTATCTGCGCGATCCCAAGGCCATCTTTCCGAATGCGCACATGCCTTCCATGAAGTTGACTTCTGCAGAGTGCCGAGCCATCGCCATGTATCTCCTTCGAGGACAGGCAGCGGGCATGTTTGGAGCAGAGCAAAGCACTGAGAAAACCCGCGGGTTGAAGTATCATTACCTCGAGTTTGGTAGCCCCTCGCGTGAGGCAGGTGATATTGTCTCCGATCTCAAGGAACATTTTCCAGGCGATAACCCACCAGACTTCACAGATCCTCTGGCAAATGGGATTGCCGAAGAGATCACCGATCAGTGGAAAAAACGGCAGGATAACATGGCACTTATTTTTTCCGGTTTCATACGGATCCAGAAGGCCGGGGAATATGCGTTCTACACTGCTTCAGATGATGGCTCCAGACTCTACATTGGGTCGAAACTGATCGTACAAAATGATGGAGATCATGCCACGGTTGAAAAGAGTGGCCGCATGTCTCTATCTCCTGGAGACCACCCCATCAAAATTACCTACTACAACCGTGGTGGACCTGCGGAATTAAGGGTTTTCATGGAAGGCCCTGGAATGACCAAACAGCCCATTCCGGGGGAGTGGCTGTATCACCTAGGCCAGCCCATGTCTCCCACCCAAACCATGGAATTTACGTTGGATCAGACGAAGGCTTCACAGGGTAAAGCTTGGTTTCAAAAACTGGGTTGCGCCTCTTGCCATGCGATGGGCCAAGTGGAGCTGGCAACCGCTTCTCAGCTCACCAGAACGGGGACTCCCTGGCAGGAACGAGGATGCCTTTCCGCTGAGCCGGGAGAGGACCAGCCGCGCTACAGCATTAGCGAGAAAGAAAAGAGCCTCATCAGCCAGGTGCTCGATCAGTTGAGCGACGATCCTGAAAAACGCTCCCCAACCGAGCAGCTCACTAAACTTTGGGTGCAGCAGCAGTGCCAGGCTTGTCACTCGCGTGACGGACTCGGGGGTCCTGAACCTTCTACACGACCTTTCTTTTCCAGCGTGGGCGAAGTCGACATGGGAGACGAGGGGAGTGTTCCCCCTGCCTTGACCGGCGTCGGTCGTAAGCTTTTGCCTGAGTGGGTGACCACAGTTATCACCGATGGAGCATCGGTGAGACCCTACATGGCCACCCGCATGCCCGCCTTTGGAGAAACCATCGGGCATGCCATGGCGGCATCGATGCTTTCGGTGGACCAGGCAGCGCCATCGGATGCCGCAGAGACTCAGCCAGTCTCCCTTGACGAGGCCAAGTTTGGCAGAAAACTGGTGGGCACCGGCGGCATGGGTTGCATTACTTGTCACACTTTTGGGAAATACCCATCCTTGGGTATCCCAGCTCTTGATTTGACTCTCATGAGCCAGCGCCTGCAGAAAGAGTGGTTCACATCCTACCTGAAGGATCCTCAGGGCTTGCGGCCAGGAACACGCATGCCCAGCTTCTGGCCTGAAGGGCAGAGCGTCAATCAGGACATCTTCGAAGGTGACACCAACCGGCAGATCGATGCGATATGGGCCTATCTCAAATTGGCTGATGACACCAATCCGCCCGATGGCCTTGTGCAAGGACAAAAGGAAATCCTTGTTCAGGGGGAGGCTGTCATGTACCGCAATTTCATTGAGGGCGCGGGTTCACGCGCCATCGGAGTGGGATACCCAGAGAAGGCAAATCTGGCCTTTGATGCCCATGCGATGCGTGCGGCCATGATCTGGCAGGGTCCTTTCATGGACGGTGCACGGCACAGTAATGGTCGTGGTCAAGGTTTCGAACCACCTCTGGGCCACAACTTGTTCCTGCTACCCAGTGGTCCGCCGTTTGCCTTCTCGGTCGCTCCCGCGGAGATGCTTTGGCCAGAACTTACCGGAAAAGAGGCAGGATATACCTTTAAGGGTTATTGGCTGGATTCTCAGCGTCGTCCCAAATTCATGTACCGGTTTCTGGCCATGGATGTAGAGGATTACTGGGTCGATGTTCCAGGCGAATTGGATGCTTCTTTTCGCCGATATCTGACCTTTGATTCCAAAGCACATTACACGCATCTCTGGATGCGTGCGGCAATCGGCTCCAACATTTCCACCATGGACGATGGTGCTTACCTGATCGACGAAAAGGTGATCATGCGTTTTGAATGGGAAGGCGACCGCAAAGCGGTCATTCAATCCAGCGATCAAGGATCGATGCTTCTCATCCCTGTGGAACTCAATCATGGAAAGGCCCGAGTGATTCAGGAAATTCTCTGGTGAGAACACCCACGACATCTCAACCCTACACCTCAAAGATGAACAATTTTAACTCAACCGTTGATACCCATTGGAAGCATGCCTGCTACGCCAGCGCCCTATGGCTTTTGTGCGCATCCTTCCAACTCAAAGGGCAACAGCAATCGGACTTCTATCAGACCGAATCCTTTCCGATTCCTGAGGATATCGTGCTTGAGGCCGGTGCCATCGAGTGGATGGGAGAGGACCAGCTTTTGGTCTCTACCCGCTTGGGTGACATTTATATCGTGGAGAGTGTGCTAGGAGACCCTCCTTCAGAAAGCCGCTTTCAGCGTTACGCCTCGGGGCTGCATGAAGTATTGGGGCTCGCTAAAAAGGACGACTGGGTCTACTGCATTCAGCGCTGTGAGCTCACTCGAATGAAGGATGAGGACGGGGATGGAAGGGCCGATCTCTTCGAAACCATCAATGCGGACTGGGGAATCACCGGAGACTATCACGAATATGCGTTCAGTTCGAAGTTTGATCGTGAAGGCAATATCTGGGTCGTTCTCTGTTTGACAGGTTCTTTCACCAGCGAAATTGATTATCGGGGATGGTGCCTGAGGATTACCCCTGATGGACAAATGTTGCCAACCTGCAGCGGTATTCGCTCGCCCGGTGGCATCGGAGCCAATGCACTCGGCGACATGTTTTACACCGATAATCAAGGTGTATGGAACGGCACCTGTGGTTTGAAGCATCTCAAGCCCGGTGGATTCATGGGAAACCCAAGTGGCAATCGGTGGTATGAAAAGACCGATCTTCTGGGCAAACGACCCCAAGATCCCATCAGTGGAAGCAGAATGCATCTTGAAGCCGAGAAGATCCCCGAATTAGTACCGACAGCCGTATATTTTCCCTACAACAAGATGGGGCAGTCGGCCAGTGGGATCATTTGCGACCAGACTGATGGGAAATTTGGCCCATTTACGGGGCAACTCCTGGTGTGCGATCAAACCCATAGCACGGTCATGCGGGTCGATCTCGAGCAGGTCAATGGTGTGTATCAAGGAGCCTGCTTTCCCTTTTTAAAGGGATATGATTCAGGCAATCTCAGTGTTGCTTTCGCACCAGACGGCAGCCTGTTTGTCGGAGGCACCGATCGAGGGTGGGGAGCTCGGGGAGGAAAACCCTTCTCCCTTCAGCGTACCCGATGGACTGGCAAGACACCTTTCGAAATCCACACCATGCATGCTTTAGGGGATGGATTTGAACTGACTTTCACTCAACCCATTGATCGGGCCAGTGCTGCCATGGTTCAGTCCTACCAGATGGAAACGTACACTTACATTTACCAGAGCAGCTACGGAAGCCCCGAAGTAGACGCCACTCAGCCCAAAATTCAATCGGCTCTGGTCTCGGAGGACGGACTAAAGGTCACCCTCAAACTGGACTCTCTGCAAATCGGTCATGTCCACGAACTCAAATGCCCGGGGATCCGAAGCGCCAGGAGTGGAGAACCCCTCTTCAATCCGGCGGCGTATTACACACTGAACCAAATCCCCAACGAAATCCGCTGAGACCTGCGCTGAATTTCCTTACGAATCCATCGGCCTTGGGGTTCTTGAACGGAAATCGTGTCACTGAAGACTTCCCACGCATTCCTTTCTCGGATGCACCCGGTAAAAAGAAACTTCTTTTCCATCTGGCTGACGCTCTTCTACGCAGGCTGGATGGTGACCATCCTTGCAGGAGGCCATGTCAGCGAGCTTTATTCGCACTGGCCCATCGCCCTCGCCATGTCGCTGGGGTCCTATTTTGCAGGTTCAACCCCCATGGGCGGAGGCACAGTCGGTTTCCCGGTGCTGGTCATGCTTCAGGGAGAGCCCTCTGGCATGGGGCGTGATTTTGGCTTTGCCATTCAGTCCATCGGCATGGTCAGTGCGAGTCTTTTCATTTGGAGCCAAGGTATTCGGGTTCACGGAAGCCTTCTTCGATGGGCCCTCCTGGGCTCCATGCTGGGAACCCCCATGGGATTGGTGCTTCTTGGCAATCGCATGCCCTCTTTATGGGTTCAGGGAATCTTTTCACTTCTCTGGGGTGGCTTTGGTATCCTTCATCTTCTTAAAATCTCAGCCATGAGCCTTCCTTCGTTTGAACGGTTGGTTCCACATGCTCGCACACGTTGGATGGGCCTGTTGATCGGCTTTGTAGGTGGGTCGACTGTTGCATCGCTGACAGGAGTCGGCATCGACATGATCCTCTATATGGTGTTGGTCATTTATTACCGGGCCGATTTAAAAACCGCCATTCCGACCTCAGTGGTTCTCATGGCCATGACCTCTGTTATTGGGCTTTTCACCCAGTGCGCCATGGGGCAGTTGGATTCCCAGATTTGGGGCCACTGGCTTGCCGCTGCACCGGTCGTTGCCGTGGGTGCACCCTTTGGCGCGTGGGTTGTGTCGCGCATGGGGCGAGAGTTCTCCATTCTTTTGGTTTCCCTCTTATGCCTGTTTCAGTTCGCCTGGTTTTTGCTGCGTGAACAGGAGGCTCTGGGGTGGGCTGGAATCACTCTATGCACCGGAATCCTCTGCCTGATGAGCGGACTTTATTGTTTCCTCTTTCAATGGTGGGCAAAGGAGCCGAGGGGCACCGCAGAGGTCGCATGACCAGAAGATAGCTTGCCCGGTTAAGGTGAAGGCCATTCCAAGTGTTTATGGAGAAACTCAAAAGTGCCTTCGCCATGAATGGTATGGGGGCCATCAAACCATTCAATCTCACATCGATCTTCAAGTTTGAGTCTGGCTTGGTAAAGATGCCTGACTTTGGCAAACTCGAGGGCCACTCTTTCGTCTGGAGCCACTCCATCAAAATGGCCTCGTTCCACCATGAAGGGGCGCGGGGCAATTAAGGCCGCCATTTCGGCATAGTTGAATGTGTGTCCAAGATTGAATTCGAAGATTTCATATTCACCGGACCAAACATAACTGTAGGGGCTCAAGGTCGAGGCGTTCTTCCACACCCAGTCATTGAAATCGGCAGAGCAAATGGAAAGACAATAGTCTGTGACTAAGGCAGGCACCCTCATGGCAGTCTTGCCTCCATAAGACAGCCCGTAAAAAGCGACTCTTTCCGGATCGACGAACGGTAAACCCTGAAGCCAGTCCACCCATTGCTGATGTTGCGCTACAATGATTGAAAAGAGGGTTTTTTTGAGGGGGTAGGACTTTCGTTGCAGTGAACGAAATCGATCTTGAAAAAGATAAAGGTTTTGGGGCGAAAAAGTGATAAATCCCCGCGAAGCCAACCGAGCAGCAAAATCATGATAGGCCGCATGGTCTCCCTGTAGGATATCCTGCGGTCGACCTTCCAGCCCATGCTGACAAACCACCACCGGGCGTTTTTCTCCCGGCTGCATTTTTTCGGGAACGCATAGGATGCCGTAGGCAATCACATCGGGATACACATCCAGCACCACTTCATAACCCACCCAGCCATCGCCTTTGAAGGTGGAGCGGGATCTCGCGTTAAAAGGCAAAAGAGGTTCATCATAGGCGCCAATGACTTCCTGTTTGAAATACTCTCGATAGGTGTTGGCAGAAGCTTCGAACTCACTCGCCGAATCGGTGTTGAGATCCTTCATGAATGCCTGCCTTTTGTAGGGGCTTTCCAAAAGCAGCGTTTGGGTGTACCGGTCCCATGCCTTGATCAATCTTGCCTCTCTCTCTTGATAGAACGCTTCCTCCGCCATAGGTGGACTGATGGGCATGGATTTTCCCAATTGGAGGCTCCTATCGAGCCCTGAGAGGAGACTTTCCAAGGCGGGCTCGCTACCATATTCAAGATCTTCACCAAGAATCAGGCGAATAGGGATCTCCCCTGGATAACCTTTGAGTAATGCTCGGGCTCTTTGAGTCTCCTGATAAGTCCGCCCTGGGTCAGGGCCGATTCTGCGGGAGGGAGCTGCACCACGACTTTCAAAGGTGTCTTCAGGGCCGGCCGTGGCTTCAATCACCAGTGAACGAGGTGCGATCAAGGTTGCCAGTTCGGCATCACCAAATTGCTCCAACAATCCAAAGACATTGCGGTCAATCGGCTCTTCCCAAATGCCTTCACGCGGACCAAAATACCCGCTCACTCCGACGGCATCGATACGTGTATCCACGGCACCCGCGTATAACGCAAGCATCCCACCATCGCCATACCCCATCACTCCAATCGGTCGCCGCTCCTTTCCCTGGTGTTTTTCGATCCAATCCACCAGAGCGAGCAGGGTCTGCACTTCGTAGGCCAATATTCCTCGTCCCATTTCATAGGCGGGTCTCTGAAGATACTCCCGGTGTGTGAGATCGGCACCCCAACCACCGTAGACCGACTGTCTACGGGACACACCACGCCCAATCAGGGTGGGAATCATGACTCGACAGCCTGATTCGGCAAGACGCCTGGCAAACTGTGATATTTCGGGCACTCCGGGGGCAAGACCCGCCAAAGCTTCCGGAGTCTGCTCGACATCCGGCAAGGCAATGACGTGTGCCGCCGCATGAAAGGAATCGAAAAGAGAGCGTTCCTTGTGCTGGTTGGCAAACGTAGCGTCCACCTCCAATCCGCTGGCCCTCATGGTCAGGAGGTTTGGAACCAGCAGAAGACCCTCCGCCATCACATCGCCCACGACAGGCCATTGAATCCTGTAAGCCTCAAATGCTGGTGTCTTCATGTAGAGAGCAGCCGTCTCATCAAGAGCTAACCGCACCTGTGGATGTTCAAACGCTACCCGTTCATCCAACAGTCCCAGCTGTTTCCTGAGCTGCTCCCGGTTGGGCTGGATGGATTGGGCATAGGCAGGCGTGGAATCAAAAGCCCGATCCCAAAACGCACCGCGTTTGGCCACCGATTCGTCCAGTTTTTTGAGGAGAAAACGATCGACCCCTTTGACTAGCTCAGAGGCAATATCACCCTCCATCTCAAGCAGGCGGGTGTTGGGAAGTGGATCGGCACACGAAAAGTAGATGGCTGAAAAAAAGGTACCCCATAGCCACCACCATTCAATAGCGGTTGAAACTGACCTGTTTGCAGAACGACAGTCCACACGGCTTTGGGGATTCCACATGGTTTGTTTATCCCATGCCTGCTCCTCCCTGACAATCCTTTCCATTGCAGAAACCTGTGCGCTAAGACTTGCGGCCCATGGACAACCGGCCTTGTAAAAAGGAACGTAATCTCGAGAGTGGTGTCTGATCGGTTCGCAAGTTCAAATGATCGATCTGGTAACCGCTGAGCAAGTTTTTTAAATCTGGCAACCCGGAGCGATTCGCTGAAAAGGAGAGGGTCGCCTCCCTGCTGGTTTCCGCCTCACGTGCACGGACAAAACCCCTGACAGGATGCGAATGTTCCATGGGGTCGGACAATTGTATCACCATGCATTCATGGCGCTGCGCAAGGCACCCGAGGGGAGGAACGACTCCGGGCTCATGCATGTCACTCAAGACAATGATCAAATGCCTCAGAGCCAGCCTCTGATCCAGTTCCTGGAGGCTACGTGTGAGCTGAGTCGACTCGTTCCATGTATAGGTGCGCAAGTGATGGAGGGTCCGCATGAGCGATGGATGAGAAAGGGTTGGGGAAAGTTGGATGGCACGGCTGCCGCTGCCGATGACTCCTACCGGGCTCATCCGATCCAGTGATGCGACAGCCAAGGCACCTGCCAAGGCAACGGCCAAGGCATATTTGCTGATAGCCGTCGAAGACAGTGTCATGGAGGCCGATGTGTCCACCACCAGATACACAGGCACCTGTTTGGTGGATAGATATTCTTTAATAAAGACTTTCCCCATTCGGGCACTCACCCGCCAGTCGATGGACTTCACGGGATCGCCATATTCATAGGGTCGTGATTGGTGGAACTCGATACCACTGCCCGTAAAAGGACTGGCATCCATTCCGAAATGAAAGCTGTCTGCAAGACGGCGCACAGCGAGCTCGAAGGAGCGCGAGTCATCGCGACTGATCGACTCGAGAATAGCTGCGTCAAGTTCTGGCATAGGCGCCCCTTACTGGATCTAGGAGGTAACCTCCATAAGAAGTTTGTCGATCAAATCCCTTCCGCGTTTTCCTTGTGCCTGTGCGGTGTAGGTCAAACGCACCCGATGGAGAATGACATCCTCGGCAAGGGCAAACAAGTCTTCGGGAACCACATACTCGCGCTGGTGAATCAAAGCACGAGCCCGCGCAGCCTGTACCAGCGCCATGCTCGCTCGTGGGCTCGCACCCAACTCGAGGTCTGGGTGTTCCCGTGTTTGCCCCACCAAATCAACACAATGCTTGAGAAATACATCGCTCACGTGCACCTTTTGAATCTCCTCCATCACTTCGGTAAGTTCCGATAGGGTTGCCGGGGATTCTTCGCTGAACGTATCGAATGCGGTCTGAGGGATCGCTCCCTCTTTTTCGCGCTTGAGGCCCATACGAAGCATGCGTTTGAGAATATCTTCTTCTTCTTCGCGCTTCGGGTAGTGCAGACGATGACAAAGCATGAAGCGGTCCAGTTGTGCCTCAGGGAGCTCAAAGGTNCCGCTTTGTTCCACGGGATTCTGTGTCGCAATGACCAAAAAGGGTGCAGGAAGAGGCAAACCTTGACCACCGATGGTGACCTTGCGTTCCTGCATGGCTTCAAGCAGCGCACTTTGAACTTTAGGTGCTGCTCGGTTGATTTCGTCAGCAAGGAGCAAATGGGTGAATATGGGGCCCTTTTGGACGGTAAATGTTTGATCGCGAGGATTCAGCACTTCAGATCCGAGGATGTCGGAGGGAAGCAGATCGATGGTGAACTGGACGCGCTTGAATTGTAGTTCGATACTGTTGGCAAGGGTGTTTGCCAAAAGCGTTTTGGCCAGCCCCGGGAGCCCCTCCAGCAGAATATGCCCACCGGTAAAAAGGGCAATGAGTAGGCGTTCGACCACGATTTCCTGTCCGACGACGACCTGGGCGATCCTTTGCTGAATAGCTGGGACAAAGCAGTGCTTGGTTGATTCCATGAGAGTTATGAATGTCCTAGCGTATCAAGTGAAAAATGCAAGGCGCGCCTTGCTATGAGTGGTATTCGATCTGATCGCCCATAGACAAGACCTCCATGACGGGGCGCCCGATACGCTTGGAGTCTTCCAAATGAATTCGAACTATCATGCCCCAATCGCACGCTTCCTCTGGGTCCAGCCACGTTTGGNGTAGGATCCAAAAGNGCGGGTCTTCCTCGAGGATTTTAAACCACTTTGCATGCCGTGCGTCGGCATCCAGCCGAAGGAGCTCATGTTCCTCAAGGTAAGCACATACCCGGTCTTCGAGAACCGGGGGAGTCCAAGAGGTCGGAACGGCTTCCGACCATTCGCNTATTCTGGCACTGGCCTCCTCGTATTGCTCGAAAGATAAAAGGCGTAACAAGGAAAACAACTGGTTTCGCACCAAGATCTCAAATGCCTTGCGACTGATAAATGGATTCCACTCCGAAANAGGGCGAGGAGGTTTTGGCTGCGCGAGGGTTGGCGTCTCATCGTGTGACCCTCCATCCTTCAGCCGCTCCCATTCTTCCAAAAGGCTGGAATCGGTCTGTCGAATCATCAGTTCAAGAAACAACGTCGTATCCTTGAGCGGTTCAGTAAGCAATGTTTCCGGAATGGTTTGTGTGATAACTTTGTAGGCTTCACTGAGATAACGCAGTAAGACACCTTCACTTTTTTGAAGTTGATAGCGTCGAACATAATCATCAAAAGAGAGGAAGTCCTCCACCATTTCACGAACAATACTTTTCGGGCGGATGTTTTCTGACGCCAGCCACGGATGGGTCTGTGCAAATTGATTGTAGGTGTGATACATAAAATCAGCATCCGGCTTGGGGTGTTCCAATTGCTCAAGCTCCATCATTCGATCCTCATAACTGACGCCCTCGGCTTTCATAGCTTGAACTTTCTGATCTTTGAGTTTNTCAAGCTGGCGCCGTAAAATGTGGGAAGGATCCTCTAGGATGGACTCTACGAGACTGATGCAGACAAGGCAATGCGCTGAATCCTCTGGGTCCATCGTCGCCAGGGTATCAATCAGGTACAAGGCAAGTCCTTGATTGAGTGAAAAATCTTCCTGAAGCTCGATGTTGACGCTGACACGACGCTCGGTCTGCAGTGGATTTTCTTCCCACTTGACGATACCTCGATCCAGCAAGGATCGAAAATACTGCCAACTCTTTCGCTTCAACGCCCGTTTGGTCGCGCTGGATTCATGGCAGTCCTGTATCAGCGCCTTCATGGCCTCACAACCGTTGCGCTGTCGACTCAGAACTGCCAGGAGCATCCCATTGGACACCTTGAATCGAGACACAAGCGGTTCAGCTTCCGATTGCCGGAGTCTCTGAAACGTTGCTTCATCCCAATGGACAAAACCCTTTTTCGGGGGTTGCTTCTTCACCCATTTCCTTTTTTTCTGAGGATTCTCTGAAGCTTTGCGTTCCATCTTGAGGTTCTCGATCACATGTTCTGGGGCCATGCANATCACCCATCCCCGATCGTCATGACCTTTCCTTCCAGCCCGACCNCTGATCTGCTGAAAATCACGCACCGTNAACAATCCCACCTTTTGCCCATCATATTTACAGAGTCGTGTAAAAAGAACGGTACGAATGGGAACATTGACCCCAACCCCAAGGGTGTCCGTCCCGCAAATCAATCGCAGATAACCCTCCTGGGCCATTCGCTCGATAAGAATTCGATATCTGGGAAGCATGCCGGCGTGATGGATGCCGATTCCATGGCGAAGGTATTTCTTTAGCTCCTTGCCGTAAGGGCTCGCAAAACTTTCCTGAGCGATGCGCTCGGCAATACGAGACTTGAGCGGCTTGTCTGCCACCTGAAGGCTCGTGAAGCGTTGGGCGTTTTCCGCAGCCTCAAGTTGAGTGAAGTGCACGATGTAAACAGGCGCACGGTTCTCCTCAAGACATTGCTCAACCACTTGTTCCAATGGGTCTTCAGCATAGGCATACTCCAATGGAACCGGCCTGTCCGTCCCATGCACCCAGCGGGCCTGCTGACCGGTTAAATTTTGCAGGCATTGGGAAAAAAATTCGGTCTGCCGCATGGTTGCAGACATCAATAAAAACTGACTCTGACGCAAGGTTAGTAAGGGGATTTGCCAGGCNACGCCCCGGTCGTTGTCACTGTAATAGTGAAATTCATCCATGATGACATCATCGACTGAAGCGTCTTCCCCCTCACGGAGGGCCATGTTTGCAAGAATTTCAGCTGTGCAACAGAGAATCGGTGCCGATCGGTTCACCGACGCATCTCCCGTCATCAACCCCACCTCGGAGGAGCCAAAGCGGTGACACAAATCGAGGAACTTTTCATTGACCAAAGCCTTGATGGGAGAGGTGTAGACGGATCGTCGGCCACGGGCCAGGGACTGGAAATGCAAGGCAAGTGCCACCATCGATTTGCCGCTTCCGGTTGGCGTGTTGAGTATGACATGATGCCCATCAAAAAGTTCCAGAATCGCCTCTTCCTGGGCTGGATAGAGTTCCATTCCGGCTTTTTGCACCAGGTCCATGAAACCCTCGAGCAATCGTTCACCACTTGCCTCGGAAACATCCTTGATATGCTCTCGAATCCAATGCGTGTATGTCACGGCGATCAGCATGCGGCAGTCAACAGGCTCTGCACAGCTCAAAACGGACAGGTGGCAAAGGTTGCCATGTAACAACACCTCTCGTAAGGTTCCTCTATGCTCCTCAAAGTCGCCCATGGCTTCACCCTGTCCGCATCGTCGATGGTGACAGCCATCTTTCTCATAAGCCTCTGCGAACCGACCCTCAAGGGTCAAAGCGAAGGGAGTGACAGACAACCCAACATCATTTTCNTCATGGCGGATGATCTTGGCTGGGGGGNTCTTGGATCCTATGGACAAAAAAGGATTCGAACGCCTCACCTGGATCGTATGGCCGCAGAGGGCATGCGATTTACCCAAGTCTATGCTGGGAGCACGGTTTGTGCACCCTCACGCTCGGTTCTCATGACGGGACTGCATACAGGGCACACACGTGTCCGAGGCAATGCAAGAGTGCCACTGCAGCCTGGCGATCGCATCCTCCCGGAATTCTTGAAAACGCGAGGGTATCAGACGGCCTTGATGGGAAAGTGGGGGTTGGGGGAGCCGGGCACAACCGGCGCTCCTAACCGTAAAGGCTTTGATCATTTTTTTGGTTACCTCAACCAGCGGCATGCTCACAATTACTATCCGTCCCATCTTTGGAAAGGGGAGCAAAAGGTTTCCTTGGACAACATCGTCCCGAATGAAGATGCGACGGGTGCTGGCATTTCCACCAATAAGCTGACCTACAGCCACGACCTTATCTTCCAGGAAGCGATGCAATTTGTGAAAGCACATACCGGTCAACCTTTTTTCCTCTATCTGCCACTGACCATTCCACATGCCAACAACGAGGCCAAAGGAAAGGGTATGGAGGTTCCCAGCTTGGGAGACTATGCGGCCAAGGACTGGCCAGCCCCCCAAAAAGCTCATGCTGCCATGATTTCCCATATGGACCGCGACATCGGTCGGTTGTTTCTTCAACTACAAACTCTGAAAATTGAGGAGGATACCATCGTCTTTTTCACTTCAGACAATGGTCCTCACAAGGAAGGGGGGAACGACCCGGAATTCAACGATTCNAACGGGCCGCTGCGAGGCATCAAGCGTTCGCTGCACGAGGGTGGCATTCGCGTTCCCATGATTGTGAAG
This sequence comes from Pedosphaera sp., assembly GCA_002686885.1. Lineage (GTDB taxonomy): Bacteria > Verrucomicrobiota > Verrucomicrobiia > Limisphaerales > AAA164-E04 > UBA7971. The sequence continues at coordinate 18,715 of NYYT01000064.1, read as the reverse complement.
TGGCCGGGAAAAATCCATGGGGGTGTCGTCAATGACACTGTGTGGACCTTCACCGATGTCCTTCCCACCTTACTAGAGGTCGCTGGGAAGCCGGCCCCTAAGGGTCTGGATGGTGTGAGCCTTCTTCCCACGTTGCTTGGACAGTCTCAAGATTTANCCCAGCGCTTCCTTTACTGGGAATTCCATGAGCGTGGCTTCAAACAAGCCGCACGCTGGGGCCCCTGGAAGGCAATACGGCTTGGTTTTGGCCAACCACTCCAGCTTTTCCATCTCGAAGATGACATAGGAGAATCGCATGACGTGGCAAACCGGTATCCTGAAGTGGTTGAAAAACTNACCTTTTTCCTCGATCNCGAACGGACAGAATCGACTCACTGGCCNGTACAGCGCCCATGATCATGGGACGCAAAGTCTCAAGGTGTCGTTGACTTTTGTGAGACTTTTCCTTCCACCTCGGCACACTCCGGGAGGATGCGGTCCAAGGCAAAGGCCGATGCGGCCTCGAGCGTCAAATGCCCGTAATCGTGTGCTGTGAGAATGGGTTTGGGGTCCTTTGCCATGTAGACCTGGCACTTTCCCTGTGAGCAAAAGTAATCCATCAGGCTCAGGTAGCGGCTCCGAGTGGAAAGCTCCTTGGTGGCCTTGAGGTGGGAAGCAAGCATGNCATCGGCTTTTNCTCGCTGAAGATTCAAGCCAAGTGAGGTTCGTTCATCCGGTGGTATTTGGGCCGCCAATCGGATGGCTATCGAGGGGCAATCGGGCACCCACTCCGGGGCAGGGCCCACGAGCAAGACTCTCTGCACACCACGAGCAAGAATACCCTCTATCAGAGGCTTGAATATTGTGTCACTGTGCCCTTCGGCCTGGGCGAGCACCACCACATCGGGCTGGGCCTCGCGGAGAACTTCCGTCGCGAAGGCATTGGCAAAGCGACAGCGATCATTCGGATCAGAAGACGCTACCAATTGTGGTGAACACGCTGAGGTAGTGACCTGGAGGATCTGCCAATGTTCCCCCAGCGCCAAACGGATCCCGCCACTCAGGGCTGTAGCATGACTGTCTCCCCAGAGAAGCAAGCAAAAGGGCTTGATGGGATCCCTTTGGTAGCACGAAGGGGTCAAGGAGTCTCGGGGTAAAGGCGAATCGGGTGCATTCAGGTGATCGTAAAAATTGCAGTCCTCACGATTGGCTTGGTACCACTGATCCTGTTTCCAGTAGGCAAGCCCTTCTCTTGCTTCACGGTAGGTATCATGAATGGCCCTTTGAAGCGGATTCAATCGTTGTTTCAACCCCTCCTGATGATGCACCCATAGCCCGAATACGAGAAAGAGGACAGATCCCACGAAGGAGCAGCCATAAATTTGATGGCGGCTCAGCCAGGCACGGTTGCGAAAGGGTTGTTCCACCCATTTCCAGCTCATCCAAGCCAAGCCAAGGCTCAATGAAATGCTTCCAACTTTGGTCCCAACGTCGCCATGGGTCCCCGTGGCCATCTTGGTAAAGACGAATACAGGCTGATGCCAAAGATAGAGGCTATAGCTCACCAACCCCACACTCACCAGGATCTTCGCAGACAGGATCCGAGCGACAAGCGTGTGAGGTTTTGCTGTAGCCAAAAGAGCTGTCGTGGCAAAGACAGGCAACAGTGTCACCAGGCTGGGCGTCGGGGTTTGCTCACTAAAACCCATCATGCAGCCCAGCAGGATGGCAAGACTCCAGAACCCCCAAAGCCCATCCTTCGGACTTGGCTTGGAGGGAGTCAGTGCCAGCATGGATCCCAAAAGCAGTTCCCAGGCACGGAAGGGAAGCAAGTAATAGGCAGAGGTCGGATGAGAGCTCACCCAAAACTGGGCGAGGCCTAGACTCATGGCAGCACCGAGGAAAAGAAGCATCGATATTCGAGCTTTGGCGACTCGATGAATCAGGAATAATGCGATGGGGAAAAAGAGGTAAAATTGTTCCTCCACCGCCAAACTCCACGTATGTTGTAAAGGTTGGTAGGCTGCGCCGGGAGCAAAATAGCCTTGCCCTGTCATACTGAGCTGTATGTTGGAGGCAAAAAGAAAAACACTGGCAAGGTTACGACCGTACATTGCCAAATGAGTGGGTGGAAGGATGACCACAGAAGCCACAGAGGTGACCAGGCAAACGGCTACCAATGCGGGCAAAATTCTCCGGAGCCGGCGATCATAAAAGTCATGAAGGGAAAACCGTCCCTCCACGACCTGTCGATGAACGATGCTGGTGATCAGGTAGCCGGAGATCACGAAAAAGACATCGACCCCAAGGTAACCACCCGCCATCCATTCAAATCCTGCATGAGAGAGAACCACTGCAAGGACGGCAACGGCCCTCAGGCCATCCACTTCAGGACGGTATGTCATTGATTGACTCATGCAAACATCACCCCCAAAAAAACTACGGGCCCACTATGCCAACCTCAAGGATGCCAGGCAATCTTCAAGCCGTTGGGATAGGGCATAGGGCTAGTGAGCATGTCGCCGGGAGGCAGTTGACGGGGTCTAGGGGCTGGAATAGGGTCTTATCATGCTCGATCTTGAATCCCCGTTCCCTCCTGCTGGCGACCAACCCGCTGCCATCAAGAGCCTGACTCAAGGTCTTCAAGAGGGTCAAGACCACCAAGTGCTGCTTGGGGTCACAGGGTCCGGCAAGACGTATACTGTTGCCAATGTGATTGCCAAAATCAATCGACCCACTCTGATCATATCCCACAACAAGACGTTGGCGGCACAATTGTATGCAGAATTCAAAAGCTTTTTCCCCAGGAACGCGGTCGAATATTTCGTCAGCTATTTTGATTACTACCAGCCGGAAGCTTACGTCCCCCAGACAGACACCTTTATTGAGAAGGACTCCAGCATCAATGAGGAAATCGAACGCATGCGGCTGTCCACAACCAGCTCGTTGGTATCGCGCCGCGACGTGATTGTTGTGGCGAGTGTTTCATGCATTTATGGCTTGGGGAGCAAGGAAGATTATGAAGCCATGATGTTACCCCTCAAAAGAGGGGAAGCGCTCACTAGAGAACAATTGCTTCATCGTTTGGTGGATCTCCAATACGAACGCCAGGACATCTCTCTGACTCCTGGCAAGTTTCGGGTGCGTGGTGATACGGTCGAATTGGCTCCCGCCTATATGGAAGATGGGGTTCGTATTGAGTTCTTCGGGGATGAAATTGATCGAATGGCCCGCTTTGACCGATTGACCGGCCACAGACTCGAGGAACTCGACGTATTGACCCTTTACCCAAGCAAGCAATTCGTAACGCCCAAGGAGAAGCTCAAACGGGCCATCCTGGCGATTCGGGAAGAATTGACCGATCGTATCGCCACGTTCGAAAAAGAAGGAAAACTTTTAGAGGCCCAAAGGATCAAAATGCGGACAGAATACGATCTGGAAATGATGGAAGAAATGGGTTTCTGCTCGGGGATTGAAAACTATTCTCGTCACCTATCCGGGAGATCCCCTGGCTCCCGACCCTATACATTGCTCGACTTTTTTCCGGAGGATTATTTGCTAGTCATCGATGAGTCCCATGCCACGGTGCCTCAAATCGGAGGCATGTATGCCGGTGACCGTTCGCGAAAGACCGTGTTGGTGGATCATGGATTCCGCCTACCAAGTGCGCTGGACAATCGTCCTTTGAACTTTGACGAATTCCAGGCCACCCAAGGCCAAACTCTCTACATCAGTGCGACCCCAGCTCCTAGAGAATTGGAATGGTCTCAAAAACAGGTGGTGGAGCAGATTGTTCGCCCCACGGGTTTGATCGATCCAGAGATTTTAGTGCGGCCTCTCAAGGGGCAGATCGATGACCTCATTGAGGAAGCTCGCCAGCGCATTGCACAAAAAGAGCGGGTGCTTGTCACGACTTTGACAAAAAGGACAGCCGAAGAGCTGACCGATTACCTGAATGATCTTGGCATTCAGGTCCGATATCTCCACAGCGAAATCGACGCCATTGAGCGGGTCGAAATTCTTCGGGCACTCCGGCAGGGTGAGTTCGATGTTTTGGTCGGCATCAATCTTCTTCGAGAAGGGCTCGACTTGCCGGAAGTTTCCATGGTTGCCATCTTGGATGCAGACAAAGAAGGCTATTTACGCTCCACAACAAGTCTGGTTCAGACGGCTGGAAGGGCAGCCAGACATTTAAACGGAAAAGTCTATCTTTATGCCGATGTGATGACCCACAGCATCAAGGAGTTTCTGGCGATTTCCAGTTACCGACGGCAGAAACAAATCGACTACAACAAAGCTCACGGCATCACCCCGCGCAGTGTGCGCCGGAGTATCGAGGAGGGTCTTACGTATCACCTGAGGGATAAACATCAAGGATCCCAGGTCATGAAAGAAACGGCTGGTGACCTGGATGTTCAATCCACATTAGATGCGTTAAGGGAAGAGATGCAAGAGGCTTCCAGTAAACTCGAATTTGAAAAAGCAGCTCTCTTGCGCGACCAAATTCGTCAATTGTCACAAGTGGGAGGAAACACAGACGGGTCGAAAAGGACTCCCTCTCCAACCAAAGGTCGTTTGAGAGTCTCCAAGACCACCAAAAAGACTCGAGGGGGGCGCAAACCAGGGCGACCAGCCATCAAGAAACATCAGCGAAGCTAGCCATGAAACCTCCAACCTGTTCTTCTCTCAACCGCGCGTCCAAACACCATTATCGACGTATGCTTCGATTCCTCGGTGCCTTCTGGATCTGGATGAGCTGGAACATGCCTATTCCCAGTTTAGGCCAAGACCTGATGACTTCGTGGGAGATCCAAACCATCGCGGGTGATGGCCAGCCAGGCTATCGAGGGGATGGGGGACCCGCTACACAGGCCCGCATTCAAAACCCTTATGGGCTGGCAGTGGGACCTGATGGAGATCTTCATTTTTGCGATATGGACAACCATGTGATTCGGCGTATCGACAAACATGGCCATATGCACACCGTCGCTGGTTGCGGTGTTGCGGGTTATCGTGGTGACGGAGGGCCTGCTTTGGAAGCTCAGCTCTGGCAGCCCTATGAAATTTGTTTTGATACCGAAGGGGATCTCTATCTTGTCGAAATGCCCAACCATGTGGTGCGTAAAATCGATCAGTCCAGCCAGGTAATTCAGACCATTGCTGGCACGGGGCAAGCCGGATTTGGTGGCGACGGCGGCCTCGCCAGCCAGGCCATGCTCTCGCGACCGCACAGCATCGCCCTCGACCCATGGGGAAATTTGGTGATTTGTGATATTGGCAATCATCGGGTGCGCCGTGTGGGTCGTTTGAATCAAAAAATCGAGACTCTTTCAGGTAACGGACAAAAGGTCGAAACCATCGACCGAAGCCCTCTGTATCGATCTCCACTCAAAGGTCCTCGGGCTCTTGCTTTTGATCGCGAGGGAAATGCCTGGCTTGCCTTGCGCGAAGGAAACGCCATTTGGAAAATGGATCTGCATCGTGGGCGCTTGCACCACATGGCTGGCACGGGCGAGAAAGGCTTTACCGGGCACAACGGGCCGGCCAGGCAGGCGAAGTTATCAGCCCCCAAAGGAATCAGTTTGGACCCAAAGGGGAATGTCTGGTTCGCTGATACGGAAAGCCACAGCATTCGGATGATCGAAGCCACCACACACACCATGAGGTGTATCGCAGGAAACGGCCAGCGAGGCGATGGGCCAGATGGAGATAGCAAAGCCTGCCAACTTGCAAGACCACACGGAATTTTCGCTGCCAAAGATGGTAGCGTCTATATCGGGGACAGCGAAAACCATCGCATCAGGCGACTGACCCCGCTACCCGATAGGGAGGTTAAAGCTCCCTGATACGTATCCGACGATAACCAACCTCCCCCGGAGGGCCGCCATGAATCTGAAGAGCAATGATGCCGTGCTGAGGAATGCTTGGATCTGATTCGGTGTAGTCGACCGTCAGGTGCCCGTTAATCCAGAGCTCAATACGCCGTCCCCGGCACCTGATGCGATAATCATTCCAAGCATCAGGCTGGATCACAGCCGCCATTTCATCAGCTTTGGGGCCTGCGAGTACTTTGTTTCGACGTGATTCGTCATACAGGCATCCCGTATATTGCTCACCCAGGTCCGCTTGATATCCAATGACCTCATGATGGTTCGGGATGCGCTGGCTCCTCAGCTGAATCCCCGCATTGGTTTTGTCACCTGTCAGCTTGAACTGCAGTTGAAGTTCAAAATCGGCATACTCCTTCTCAGTCGCCAGAAATTGATTGCGCGGAATGGACGCATGCAGAAAGCCTCCTATCAAGGCCTGATCCTCCACACGGAAGTAACGCAAGTTCCCCTCCCACCCTTGGAAGCTCTCTCCATCGAAAAGCGATACCCATTCATCCTGGGCGGATCGCGCCCAAAGAATACCAATGAATGCGCAAGCGATAACCCAGAAGCTCCATGGAAAAGGTGTTTGTTTCATGCGATTTACTTTCTCGACAAAAGGATTTCGAACATGGTCCACTCATGACCGAGAAATGGCAAGCAACGGTTCCAACAACAGAAGCTCAGCTTCTGCAAACCCCAAAACCCAGCAGGTAGTGTCTCCCAAACCCGTGGAGCGGCTTTTCCCCTTTGCCCTGCGGGCAAGGATCGTCGCAACAGGTGAGCAGACCTTAAAAGCCATCCGTAAAAAGATCGGATTCCTCCTGCTTACAGAAGATATCTCACCTAGCCGGGTCCATCAGATCCTGAAACAATTTCCAGGCCTTCCCGTTTATCAGCGTTACACCTCCGAAGATTTCAAAACCTTTTTCGGCTATCAACAGACCAAGGTGATTGGATTCAGGAAAAGTGCCCTCACCCGTTCTATTTTGAAGGAGTTCAAATCCCTGGGTCTCTCAGCACTTCAAGGTAAGAACTCGGACCCATGAGTGCAGCTCTGAGTGCCTGGAAGAGCGATGAAGTCTTCAGGAAGGGCGCTTTTCCTGACGCGTTTGGCAGTTGGCGATTACCCCCTATTTTCAAAAGGGGCCAGGAGGATCATTCACGGCTTGCCGAACCCCAGCGGAGGCGATGGTCTATCCTCTGGCGTTGTTCGTAAGCCAACTCAGGCAATTCGGTCAGGGTAGGGGACTGGGTATCGTTCAAGGTCCTGGCAGCCAATTCCTTGAAAGCCATCCAGCGGTCCCACTCGAGGGATGGAGCGTGAATGACCTGCCGAAGCAAACTGCGCCACTCGATGATGATTCGGTCAATATCGCCAGCTCCCAGGAACTCCGTCACCCACTTGTGTTTGTTGAGGCCATTTTCATGAATATCCATCACGATACTCTCGGCCCCATAGCCATACTGGACTGGAATCCCATTTTCCAAATACCCGGGGATGTTCTGATAACCGAAGGCCTCATGACAAATCACTGCCAAGCGCCCTCCCCAGCGATGCTCATCTCGACTGAAGCGGTGGCCCGCATGAAGGTTGGCAATATCGTAGATGAATTCATCCAGCGGATAGGACGGACACTCCAGAGCCGCGGCTACTGCAAGCCCATCACCGTGAGAGAAGAAGCTGAGGATGCGCCCGCGCTGAGTCGGTTCGCCATTGGCTTCAATCAGTTTCAAACGGCGCCAGAGCATGGCCGTTCCGGTTTTGGCAGAAAGTTGTCGGCAGGTATCCTTCAGGGAACATCCCTGACACGCCGAGGGGGCCACCCGTCGAACCGCTGGAGCCCACAAAGGCACCCCCTGCTGGTCAACGCAAACCGAAAGGGGCTGTTTGCCGACATTGAGATGAACCTCCACCGATCTTTTGCGATTCACAAAGCGAACCACCTCCTGACCCTTTTGACGAAGCTTCTTTTCGATGAGTGGCTTCAGTGTTTTTTCCAAAACGCCATCCGAAATCTGTCTTCCTCTCCAGTGGGTCAGGCGCCTGGCCCATTTGGCCAGCACCAGTTTTCCTGATTGGAGCCGATCTGCGATCAGTAATGATTTCCCAAAGAGTTTCCATTTCCCGGAATCATCCAGCACGCAAGTCCTGCCCTCTCCCATTCGGTCCACCACGTGCTCCAACGTCATGAGAGGGCGGCAGTGATCCACAACCCATCGGGCGTATGATTTGGGAGGTTCCTTGATCGCCCATCCAGGCATCAACTCACCAGACGCGTCACGGTAGACAGGAGCCAAAGCCTTTTCCATGGGGACCTCCTGTATTTCAGGGTTGTTCTCCCACTCCGATTGGCTATTGAGGATTTCCCTGACCTTCCTTTTGACGTAACGCGCTCGCTCGGCATCCGTAGCAAATCCGCACGGGGCCTCGGGATTCTCCATGGCACTTTCGACCCCAAGAAAAATAGGCTTACTGGTAAAAAGGCGCTGCTGAACCTTCACGGCGTGTTCGAATGGATTTCCTCCTGCGTCCTTGGCAGCATGCATGATACTCAAGAGCGCCCCCCAATCGACCATCGCACTTCTTGCCAAACGCGCTGGGTGGGCATCCCGAAGCCGAGCGCCACCTCCTCCTGTCAACACGTAACCGATGTCATCAATACCCCTTCGGCCCGCCCGACCAAACATTTGCAGAAGTTCGTCCGGTTGAATGGGGAATTCCTGATAGTCCCGTCGGTAGGAATCCGCCACAAGCCCCACACTCCGAAGGGAAAAGTTAATCCCGGAAGCCAGTCCCATCGTGGCAATCACCACCCTGAGCTGACCCGCCTTGGCCAGCGGCTCAATCACACCTGCTCGTGCCGCGTAACTCAAACCACTATGGTGGTAAGTGATACGGCGGTGAATCATGCGACTGAGACGATCCCCTAGAAGGCGCTTCTGATCATCCTTTAACATCAAGGGGGAGGGGGCAGGGAGTTCCATGGCCAACTCCATGGCAAGTTTTTCAGCAGCTCTTCGACGGGGAGCAAAGAGCAGAATAGGCCCAAGACCCTCGGAAAGCGCTGAAGCGACAAAGCGACCCCAGTAGGACCGAATGCTTTTGGGGAATGTATGCCGCAAACGCATGGGGGCAACCTCCTCCAGGGGCACCGGTCGAACATGATGTTGCACCTCGACCACATCTCGTCCCAATCGTTTGAGCCATTCAACCACCTGATGGGGATTGGCCACACTACCACTCAAAAGCAACAGCTGGGTCTGCGGTGGAGCCATGGCCATGGCGACCTCATAGTTCAACCCCCGATCTTGATCTCCAAGCATTTGATACTCATCGATCACCAGCAATTTAGGCCCATCCCCCTTGATCAGCCGGCTTTTTTGGGTTTCGAGCGTCGCTACGATCACGGGCGCATCCAGATTTTCGGAAAGATCTCCCGTAGCGATGCCCACATTCCACCCCTTGGCCCGCCACTCTGCTAATTTGTCGTTGGCCAGGGCACGGGTAGGCACTGTGTAGATGGCCTGCTGCTTTCGGTTTTTGCCCTGATCACACCACAGCTCAAAAATCAGCGTCTTACCAGCTCCTGTAGGGGCATGCAAAACCACATCCTGCCCCTTGCGCAAGGCGTTCACAGCTTCTTGTTGCCATAAATCAGGGATGAGCACCTGATTCAAGGCAAGTTGTGATTCCAGTTGTTGGGCAATGACCGATTCGTTCATTTCTTCCTATCCTTTTTCAGAACAGAAGCTCATTGAAAGCGGGGGTGAATGGGTCCCGTCTTGGTATGCGGAAATTCATGACGTCCACTTGATCTTGAAAAGGTTCGCATGCGCCTCAAAGCCGCAATCCTACCTCTCTAAAACTAGATTCCATGGAGCGTCGAATCAAGTGGCATTGTTGAACCTTTCTTGGGCGGATACTTGCATATTGGGTAGGTGCGTATCATGTTCTTCTCATGGGCCAGGAGACAACATCAGATCCAAAACTCCGCGTGCTGGTTGGAGTGACAGGTGCCAGCGGTGCCATTTACACACAGCGCTTGCTCCAGCACTTGTGCCGCTACCAAGTCCAAACCCATCTCATCATGAGCCCGTACGCCTCTCAAGTCATCGAGGCAGAACTCCCTGGCGGTCTTGTCGTACCAGACAAGGTCCAGCGTCATCAAAGCAAATCGATGAATCTTCCCTTCGCCAGTGGCTCCAACCCACCGGATGCGATGGTTGTTGTCCCTTGTAGTATGGGAACGCTGGCCAGGATTGCACAAGGTACGAGCGAGGATGCCATGCTACGCTGCGCAGACGTAGTGCTCAAAGAGAGACGAAAACTTATCTTGGTCACCAGAGAAACACCCCTCAACCTCATCCATATAAGGAACATGGAGGCGGTGACTGAGGCGGGTGGTGTCATCATGCCTGCCAGCCCGCACTTTTATCACCAACCCAAAACCATTGAAGAGATCGCCGATACGGTGGTCACGCGTATCCTTGATCACATTGGAGTCCAACATCAAGTTGGGTCCAGGTGGCAACAGTTGCTTCCTGAAGCCTCCTCAAGGATTCCCGACCGATAGGAGAAATTCAATGTTGGTGTTGGTCTTCTTCAGCTTATTCAGCAACAGTTCCATGGCCTCAATAGAGGGAACCCCCGTCAACGCCTTGCGCAACAACACCACTTTTCCATACTCATCCGGATGATACAGCAGCTCTTCCTTTCGAGTACCACTGTGCTCCACATTGATGGATGGGAAAATACGTCTGTCCACCAACCCGCGATCTAGATGGGCTTCCATGTTGCCAGTACCCTTAAATTCCTCAAAGATCACCTCATCCATGCGTGATCCTGTGTCGACCAGGGCCGTCGCGATAATGGTCAAGGAGCCTCCTTCTTCAATATTACGCGCAGCCCCAAAAAATCGTTTGGGTTTGTGCAGTGCATTGGCATCCACACCACCAGAGAGAATCTTACCTGAGTGAGGTTGCACCGTATTGTAGGCGCGGGCCAATCGCGTGATCGAGTCGAGTAGAATCACCACATCCTTTTTGTGCTCCACCATGCGTTTGGCTTTCTCAATGACCATTTCCGCAACCTGGATGTGACGCTCAGGAGGTTCATCAAAAGTGGAACTGATCACCTCTGCCTGTTGACAGGTTCGCTCCATGTCCGTCACCTCTTCAGGACGTTCATCAATCAGCAGGATGAAAAGGTAGACCTCTGGGTTGTTTCGAAGGATGGCGTTGGCCACATTCTGCATGAGCACTGTTTTCCCTGTTCGGGGGGGAGCTACAATCAAACCTCTGGACCCTTTGCCAATGGGGCAAACCAGATCAAGCACTCGCGTGGAATATTCACTGGGGTCATTTTCCAGAATCAGGCGCTCCTCTGGGAAGAGGGGCGTCAGATTGTCGAAATGAATTTTGTCCTTCGCTTTTTCTGGATCCTCTTTGTCCACTGCTTCCACCCTCAGAAGGGCAAAGAAGCGCTCTTTTTCCTTAGGGGGGCGCGTCTGCCCCGCCACAATGTCCCCTGTCTGCAGATCGAAGCGACGAATCTGGGAGGGTGATACATAAATATCCTCGGGGCAGGAAAGGTAATTGTAGCTTCGCGACCGGAGGAAACCAAAACCTTCCGGCAAAATCTCAAGAACACCTTCCGCGAACATGACACCACTGCGTTCAGCATTCTGTTGCAGAATGTGCAGAATCAGCTCGTGCTTCTTCATGGTCCCGAAATTCTCAATTTCGAGCTCCTTGGCCATGGTGTTGAGCTCTACCATGGACATGGATTGAAGTTGGCTGATGTGTATGGTCTTTGCGGGTTTGTCGGGGCGACGCGATTTACCGCGAGGCTTGGCAGATTCCCCCTCTTCCTCAGGAGTATCGTTCGCTTCAGAACCCTCTTCCTCCGCATTCATGACGCGTGATGTTTCCACGTCCTCTTCGACGGAGGCAGCTTCCGTCTGCTTTGGATCTTCCTCGGTCGGGGTGGCTTCAGGTTTGGCACTCGCACGCTTCTTGCGAACGGCCTTTTTCTTGGGCTTGGGTTTGTCTGACGGATCGTTGTTGTCCATGGCCATTTCGTGCAGAGCGGGTTGTCCAGCAGCCTCTTCGGAGGATGCGGATTCTGATGTTGCCTGTTTCAGCTTCTTGGTTGTTGTTTTTGACATATCAGGTCACATGACTGATCAAAACACCCATCCACTCCCCAAAAGCATTGCATACCAATGGCATACATCGCTTCTACAGAAGAGAAATGAAACCGGTTGGCAACTTGCTCTCCTTGTTCCAAGGGAAAGCTTGCAGCGAGCCTTTAGAATAAGGGTGACAAGTTGGGAATGATTCCATCCCGTGGCAGGTGTAGCTTGTGCGCCACAGAAAGGGAAATCAGTAAGGCAAGGGATATCTTGCAGTCAGCTCCTGCACACGCTGCCTAACTGCCTTGGCGACGTCAACATTATTTATGTTCGAAATGACCTCGCTTATCATATCAGCAATCGCAGCCATATCCGTTTCCACCATACCTCTGGTGGTCACCGCTGGAGTGCCAATGCGAATACCGCTGGCTTGAAAGGGAGAACGTGTTTCAAACGGAATGGTGTTTTTGTTCACCGTGATGCCTGCCTCATCCAAGGCATGCTGGCAGTCTTTACCCGTCACATCGCCCGCTCCGACATCCACCAGCATCAGGTGATTGTCTGTTCCACCACTTACCAGGCGGAACCCATTGCTTGCCATACCTTCGGCCAGCGTTTTGGCATTTCGGACCACTTGCTGCTGGTAATGTTTGAATGCCGGTTGAGCTGCCTCAGCAAAACAGACAGCCTTGGCGGCAATGACATGCATCAGTGGGCCCCCTTGAATACCAGGGAATGCCTGGGAATCAATCTGTTTAGCATAGGCTTCTTGGCACAGGATCAGCCCTCCTCGAGGACCTCGCAAGGTTTTATGCGTAGTGGTCGTCACGAAATCAGCATGGCCAACCGGGCTTGGGTGCACTCCCGTAGCCACAAGCCCCGCAATGTGCGCAATATCAGCCAACATGTAGGCTCCGATACTCTTGGCGATCGCGCCCATACGCGCAAAATCGATGGTTCTGGGGTAGGCGCTGGCTCCCACCGTGATCATTTTGGGACGGTGCTCCTGAGCAAGTGCTTCGAGTTGATCGTAGTCAATCAATTCGTCCTCATGGCGCACACCGTAATGAACCACATCAAAAAATTTACCAGAGAAATTCGCCTTGTTCCCGTGCGTCAAGTGTCCACCATGGCTTAAGTCCATGGTGAGAATTTTATCACCAGGCTTTAGCACCGAAAAATAAACAGCCATGTTGGCACCAGAGCCCGAGTGGGGCTGCACGTTGGCATGAGCAGCCCCAAAAAGTAGCTTGGCTCTGTCGATCGCCAGTTGTTCGGCCTCATCGACATACTCGCAACCTCCATACCATCTTTTCTTAGGATATCCCTCGGCGTATTTATTGGTAAGAACCGATCCCTGAACTTCCATGACCGCGGGGCTGGTAAAGTTCTCGCTGGCAATGAGCTCAATATTTTGTTGTTGGCGTTGCTTTTCCTGCTCAATGATTCGAGCAATGGCAGGATCGATCGTTTCGATGGTGTGCTTTTGATTCAATTCCATGGCTGTAATTTTATTGACGCGGCGCTGATGACGATCTCCTTCAGCATTGGCTGCAAGAAACGCCTGAACACAAGCCCAAAGGGAGGCGGGTTCTTTCTCACGCGCTCCCAGGCAAAGAACGTTGGCATGATTGTGTTGGCGGCAAAGTCGGGCCGTTTCAACATCTGAAACAAGCGCCGCTCGGATTCCTTCGACCTTATTCGCGGCAATGGACATACCAACCCCAGAAGAACATACCAAGATGCCGAGATGGGCTTTCTCTGATGCAACCTTGTGGGCCACCGCTGCTGCATAATCTGGATAATCAGCGGATGTGGCATCAAAGGTTCCCACATCCTCCACGGTGACACCCGTCAACGCGAGTTGCTCCTTCAAGAACTCTTTGGCTGCAAAGCCGGCGTGATCGGCTCCAATCACCAGCCGAGATGGGCTTGCGGAAAAATGCGTTTCGATCAGTCGATGAAAGATACCTTGAACGCCTTGGGCAATTTCGTCCCGGCAATGACGATAAACCTCAAGGTTCCCACCGATCGGATCAGAAATATCTTTTTGATATTGCTCCAGTCCTTCCACGAATTCCCTGACCAGAAAGGTTTTACCTTTAGCTTGGGGAAAGTGATTCAACACGGCATCCACGTGCCCCTGGGTCATTCCAAAAATAGCCTCAGAGGTTGAGACCAGGTCGGTATGGATCATTTGACTGCGCTGGTGGGTGATATCTGCCCCCCATTCGGACATGGCTTCCACCGCATGTTGACTGGGAGGTTGCCCTGCAAGAGCTCCAATACCAGCAGATTGAACTTCGATGGAGGTGTTGCCACTTTGAGCGAGCAAGGACCTGAGCTGCCCTTCTGCCATGGGGCTGCGACATATGTTGCCCGTGCAGACAAATAAAATCTGTCTCATGGATGTGTGGATCTAGGAGGTTGCTTGCTCTCGCGCATGGTTTACAAAATCACGGTTGGATGGTTGCCCGAGTCGGCCTCAAGATGGACCAACCTTTGAGGATATCAACCCCTCTTGCCAAAATAGGGTCGCGAATGGGTTGGGCAGGCTCCCGATTCTCCACAGACTCCGTCTTTTCGGAAACCGGCTCCGAATCTCGCTCTGCCTGACGCTGAATAAGAGCAGCCTCATTGAGGCGTGCTCCCGCACTGGAGGCTTTCATGGTCGTTGGGCTCCAGTAAGGATTGTCAAACCAAGCGGCTTGATCGGCATCAGAGACATCTACGGCAATGTCGGGATGACAGCCACCCTCGATCAACGGAAGGCCCTGCGAATCCATGACAGGACCCGTGGCAAGATAGAGTTTCTGACCCGTAGACAACGGTACAACATCACGGACGACGGCTCTGCCAGCCGTGGTGCGACCGACCAGAACAGCATGGCGACCTTGCTTCAAAAGTGCTGCCATGACCTCTGGGCTGCCCTTGGTTCCTTCGTTCACCAAAACAACGGTAGGGATCTCCACCCGGCTGGGAGCGGGCGTCACCGACTCAACATCCAAGCCCATCTTGGGAAGTGAAACGGCCTCCGAAACAAACAGAGCCAACAAAGGGGGGATGGCTTCAAAGGCATCATCCTGACAATATCGCCAATCCAGGATCAGGCCCTTGAGCTCTGGGAAAGCACTTGACTCGATGGCATGCAAAATCTCTGCGGAGGATTCAGCCTGCAATCGGTGGAACCGGAGATACAGCAAGGTTTCCCCCAATCGCTCTTTCTGGGACAGGGAGCTGCGGTTACTGGGCTCATCGGTGGTGACCACCTGCGTCGACTCGAGCTCAACGATGCCCTGAAACTCGGTTAAAATACCTTGCAGCGCCGCATGCTCCAGATCCTGAGCCGAGAGATGAGAAACTTTCTCAACAATTCGCTCACTGACCTCCTTAAGTCGAGGCAAGGCAGGTTGCTCAGGCAGGGTTTCCTGCGACAATGGCGAGAGTCCGGTGGTGGAAAACGTCATGATCCACACGGCAAGCCTTCCAAATTTCTTATGTAGTCGATGCATTCAGTTTATCCATGCTCACTCAGCTCGATCGGCGCCACCATGGAACAACAAGAGGGGAGGTTCTTCCTGGAGCCATCATTGCCTTGGGAAGAAAGGTGCATCGCACCGACACGCAATCAGAACTAAAGGGCCTTAGCAGCGATGTCACGACGAAAATGATGACCCTCAAAATGAATTTTTTCAACAGCGAGATAAGCTTTTTGGGTGGCTTTTTGTAGATCGGCTCCCAGCGCAGTCACTCCAAGCACTCGACCACCGGAGGTCACCCAAGCTCCGGAATCATCCCGCGCCGTGCCCGCATGGAACACATGCACATCCTCAAGATCTGCCACTTGAGGCAGTCCGTGGATCACTTTTCCTTTAGGATAAGCCTCCGGATAGCCACCTGAGGCCATGACCACGCAGGTTGCGGCGCGCTCATCCCATCTCAGTTCATGCCCTTGCAAGTTGCCACTGGCACTGGCCATGAGCAGTTCAGGAAGATCGTTCTTTAGCCTCATCAGGTAAACCTGGGTCTCCGGGTCACCAAATCTCGCATTGAATTCAAGCACTTTGGGGCCATCCTGTGTCAGCATGATTCCCGGATAAAGCATGCCTCGAAAATCGATAGCTTCCTGCTTGCAACCAGCCAGCCATCGATCCATCACTTCGATTTGAATCTGTTTGAGTTGTGCGCCGGTCAGGAATGGGGCAGGGGAGTAGGTCCCCATTCCACCGGTATTCAGACCCAAGTCCCCGTCCATGGCCCTTTTATGGTCTTGTGACGTATCGAAAAGTAGATAGCGAGAGCCATCGCACAATGCATGTAGGGAGACTTCCAGACCTTCCAGCTTTTCCTGAATGACCACCTGCTTGCCAGCATCCCCAAAAGATTTGTCGACCATGACTTGTTCAATGGCCCGATCCGCTTCTTCCTCATTGCTGGTGATCAACACGCCTTTGCCCAATGCGAGACCATCGGCTTTCACGGCACAGCAACCTCCAAGGCTTCGTGCAAATTCCCTGGCAGCCCCCACCTCGGAAAAAACCCCTGAGCGGGCTGTCGGAATACCATAGGTTTCCATGAAAGTTTGCGAAAACGCCTTGGACGCCTCAAACTGGGCCGCTTTCTGGTTGGGGCCCCAGATGGTAAACCCATGGGCTTGGAAAAGATCCACCACTCCCATGGAAAGCGGGTTGTCTGGCCCTACGACCGTGAGGTCGGGTTGATTTGCTTCTGCGAAAGCCAGTAGCCCTGACAGGTCTTCGGCGCCAATAGCGATATTCTCGACTTGCCTGCCGTTTGCAACGAGCTTTTCCCCATCGGTTCCGGCGTTCCCTGGGGCACACCACAACTGGGTGGTGGTTGCCGACTGTGCCAACTTCCAGACGAGCGCATGCTCTCTCCCTCCTGAACCAATGACCAAAATCTTCATGTGTACGGGAGGATTCAATCAAAGCCGAAGCTGTCGAAAAAGCCTTATTTGAGCGGAGTCTTTGATGTGGAATCGAAACTTGTGGGAAGGAGCTTCAGCCGGCATGTTTGAGAGCAGGTTGGTCTCCTCATCTATTGAGACCACTTCAGAGCGACTCAAATCTCACATGGCCCATCCGAAAGGGAACAGATCCATACTTTTGCTCGGCATCAATGCCAAATTCATTCATGCCTCTTTTGGCTTGCGCTACTTGCAGGCCAATCTGGGGGCCCTCAAGTCTGAATGCGTCTTGCTGGAGTGTGACATCAATCAACGGGCCATCGACATTGTCGAGAAGGCACTGGAAACCAAGCCCTGTTTGATTGGTATCGGGGTTTACATATGGAATGCTCCTTTGGTTCGGTCGGTCGTTCACTTGCTTAAAAAAGTATCGCCCCAAACCATCGTGGTCCTTGGGGGCCCGGAGGTCAGTTTTGAAATTGAGAAACAAGACTGGCTCAAGAAGGCCGACCACATCATCACTGGGGAAGGGGATCTTGCTTTTCGAAAGCTCTGTGAAACGAGATTGGGACTTGTTGCATCCGATTCCAATCCACCGTGGCTGATACACGGTGGCCTGCCCGAACTTTCACAAGTCGCTTTTCCTTACGAGCATTATCTGGAGGAGGATCTACGCCACCGAGTGATTTATGTGGAAGCCTCACGCGGATGCCCCTTTACCTGCGAATTTTGTTTATCGTCATTGGATGCACCTGTCAGGGGTTTTGACACGGACGATTTTCTTGCACAAATGCAAGGACTGTTGGATCGCGGCTTGCGTCACTTCAAATTTGTGGATCGAACGTTCAATCTGAATATCCGGACCAGCTCAGCCATTCTTGATTTCTTCATCACACATTTGGACAAGGGGCTTTTCCTCCATTTTGAAATGATCCCAGACCGCTTACCAGAACCCCTCAAGCAACGACTGACAAAATTTCCCCCGGGTTGTGTCCAGCTTGAAATCGGTGTCCAAACACTGAACCCGAAGATTTCGGATTTGATCAGCCGAAAATTGCAGGTGGATAAATTGTGCGAAAACTTAAGCTTCCTGAGAAACCAAACCCAGGCTCATCTTCACGTTGATTTGATCGTGGGCTTACCAGGGGAAAGTTTGAAAAGTTTTGGCGAAGGTTTTAACCAATTACTTGGCCAGAAACCCCATGAAATCCAAATTGGCATCCTCAAACGCCTACGTGGAACGCCCATTATACGACATGATCAAGCCTTTCAGATGGTTTATGATAGCGAGGCCCCATACGAGGTTCTGGCAACGAGTGATGTATCCTTTTCAGAATTACAGAGGATGAAGCGGTTCGCCCGGTATTGGGACCTGGTCGCCAACAGCGGTCGTTTCAAGAGAACCATGCAATCGCTGTGCCACGACCAGCCAAATCCATTTGAGGCCTTCATGAACTTCAGCGATTGGCTTTATGCAGCCAGTGGACAACGACACGGGATCGCACTGACGAAGCTGGTCCAACTTGTGTTCAACTATCTGACCGACTCGCCATTGTCACAGCCACATGGGACAACAGCCCAGGATCTATGGTCGGATTATCAGGAAAGCGGGAAAAGTGACATGCCTATATGTCTGCGCCCTTACTTATTGAAAACACACCCAACCAAAACAGATTTCTCAAATCAGGAGGTAACAGAAAAAACAATCAAAGGCCGTAGCAAAACACCCGGAAAGGCCAACCAACGGCAATTGCGACACGTTGGGCCATAAACGGGAGCGTTTGATTCTCGATATCTTTTTT
>NYYT01000063.1 GCA_002686885.1 Pedosphaera sp. | reverse complement strand
TTGAACTAAGGAAAGAGATTGAAGATCTTAGGGTGCTCGTACACACTTTATTGACAATAATAATGGAAGAGTCTGACGGTTCAGAACAGGCTATGAAACCTGCAGGCATGGATGGCATACCACGTGGCTATTCGATGTAATCAGTAATTCACCGGATCAGGGTCAACGACCCTCCAGAGGTACCATGTCGCCACTGTTCTGTAGGGGGACCAACCAGTTGAGATATCGAGTATCTCCTCGATCTCAAGATTCGAGCCTCCCGCATATGTCCTCTCAATGGCCCTGATCAGCCCGATATCCCCTAGAGGCAGTATGTCCGGCTGACCTAATGCGAATATCATTACCATGTCAACAGTCCACGGCCCCACTCCACGGAGCTCCAGTAACCTGTTCCTTACATCCCCTGCATCCATCGAGAACCAATCAAGATCGCGAAGACAATCCACCCATAACTTACTGAAATCTAGTATGTACTCGGATTTACGCATCGAAAGGCCACACCCCCGTAGATCTTGAATATCGCATAAAACAATGTTCCCGGGATTCACAGTGCCAAGAAGCCCCTCCATTTTACGCCAAACAGAGTCTGCAGCCTTCACCGATATCTGCTGCCCTACAATTGATTTGATCAGAGTATTGCCGACATTGCCATTCGGAGATAGGAATGGACGTAGATTTTCATCGATTACCTCAGATAAAATCGGATCATTAGACCGAAGATGATCGACCGCTTCCGTCCAGTAGTCTGGTTCGGACATATGCTTGCGAATGAGTGAGGAGGTTTGAATATGGGGGGATTAGACGCAGGAGTATGGATGCAACACGGGCTGCAATGGTTGGGGGCGTAGTATTCACCGTCATTTTGATCGGCGCCGTGTTGTGGGATGAGTTTGCACCGCCCCCAGATCCGGACAATGCTCAGGAGATAGCAGACTTCTGTCTCGGCGATCATAGCAACATCGGAGTCCATTACCATCCGATATTGGAGATAGTCATCAATGAGCAGCAAGTCAGCATTCCTGCCAATACGGGCATCAATCACGACGGCTGCTCGATGAGGGGCGTGCACACACATGATTCAACAGGTAAGATTCATGTTGAAATGGACAAGAAATACAACGTTCCAATCGAGTCTTTCTTCATCATATGGGGCGAGACGTTTAATGAGAATCAGATACTGAACTATGTAGTCGATGAAGACCACGAGATTGTCGTGACACTTGATGGTAAAAGAGTGTATACTTACGAAGACACTGTCGTCGATGATCAAGAGGTTCTCAGGATTGAATACCGTGAGAAGTAATCATCCCTTGATGACGCCGAGCGGCCTAAGTCTTGCAACGGGCCTAGCCAGGCCAGCATCTTCAGTCAATCTGACTACATCATCCACATTTTTGTAGGCTTCAGGAGCCTCTTCAGAGATCAGAGACCTCGTTTTTGACCTTACTTCGANACCTTGCTCTTCAAGCCTCTTGATGAGTAGTTCCGAATCGATTGTTTTCCTGGCAGCAGTTCTCGACAATCTNCTNCCAGCACCGTGNCAAGAAGAAGAGAATGCATCATTGCCNCCGCTCTTAGGGCCNGCAAGAACCCAGGAAGCACGCCCCATATCTCCTGGCACAAGAACCGGTTGGCCCACATTCTCGAATTTACCNGCCATCTCCGGATGATCGCCCGAGAATGCNCTAGTAGCACCTTTCCTATGGACNGCACAGGTACAATTTTTCCCATGAATAACGTGATCNTCAATCTTAGCTATGTTNTGACTNACATCGTAAGTCACNCCAATATCNGCATCGCTTCCAACGCCTTCTCGAAATGCCTCNCTCACTCTNTGNGTNAGCGCAGANCGATTTGCGAATGCAAAATTTCCAGCNGCNCTCATTGAGTCGATGTAGGCTTNCCCTTCTTTGCTGTATATCGGTGCGCAGGCAAGCTGNCTGTCGGATATGTCGAATCCCCAACGGTCAGATACCCATCTGCCNCCNCTCTCAACATAGTTGGATTCAATTTCCCTTACATGATCNGAACAGACTTGGTGNCCCAACCCCCTCGAACCAGAGTGTATCATGACCGTGACATCCCCCTCATATATGCCGAAAGCCTCAGCAGATTTCGTGTCAACAACTCTGTCAACAACTTGAATTTCTAGGAAGTGATTACCAGATCCCAGAGTACCAAGAGAGNCCCCTCCTCTCGACCTTGCCCTTTCGCTTATTGCACGTTCTTCAGTTTCCATTAATCCTCCAGATTCTATTCCTATCAAATCTTCTTGAAGACCAAGTCCCATGTCGGCAGCAGACGCCGCACCTCCAGACAATATCGAATCCAGAGCGGCTGAATTGAGANGAACACCCCCTTTGGATGATGCGCCCGCTGGAACACGCTTNGAAAGCAAATCGATCAANTTACTGATGTCAGTNCCACGTTGNGAAATNCCCGTCGAAAGTAACCTTACGCCACAATTGATGTCGAAACCAACACCNCCTGGNGAAATGCCTCCNCCCTGCTCGCCATATTCGGTCGANGTAGCAACNACCCCNCCGATAGGAAAGCCGTANCCGTAATGCCAGTCAGCCATGGCCCAAGCTTCTCCNACTATGCCNGGAATTTCTGCAGTGTTGACGAGTTGNTGTGGNGAACGATCATCAATCCCTTCCCCCANCATCTCCGGTTCTGCGACCATCATGGCGTCTGCAAGCATACGTCCGTGCTGGCGTATCCTGACTCTACCGGGNCCNGCTGATTCGANATGGTCGCGCCAGCCNTTCGCCATGTTCGTTCGTCAACGACGNACTCAAGAATACTCGTATCGNTGGNATANGTCTGCANANGGAGTTTAGGGGTNNACGCNGGGAATCACTAAGTCCTCATGCCTCAACCAACGGTCATGATNGGGTTCGAATTGTCGGAAGAGCAAGAGATGCTTCGAGAACTTGCNCGTGATTTTGCCAGAGATAATGTCAGACCTTATGCNGAGAAATGGGATCTAGAAGGNGAATTN
Organism: Pedosphaera sp.; assembly: GCA_002686885.1. GTDB lineage: Bacteria > Verrucomicrobiota > Verrucomicrobiia > Limisphaerales > AAA164-E04 > UBA7971. The sequence continues at coordinate 14,417 of NYYT01000063.1, read as the reverse complement.
CCTCTNNANACTATTNCTGAGGCACATTCTCTCGGACTTACAAANCTGCATATNCCCGAAGAGTATGGCGGCGCAGGGATGGGNNTNCTAGAGGAAGCNATAGTTTCAGAAGAAATGTCNTGGGGAGACCCAGGATTCGGAACCGCCCAGTATTCCAATGGNCTAACCGCCGCTCCGATCATCACAGGAGGTACAGAGGAACAGAAGCATAAGTACCTCNGNATGCTTNCNAAAGAGCCTCTAATTGCAGCATACTGNGTAACTGAGCCGGNNGCAGGAAGCGACGTTTCGGGAATCAAAACCACCGCTGTACTTGAGGGNGANCATTACATNCTCAACGGGAGTAAGATGTGGATCACTGGNGCTGGANATGCAGAGTGGTTCTTCGTCTTGGCATACACNGACCGATCCAAGGGATATCGCGGCATGAGTGCNTTCATAGTCGAATCAAAATGGGACGGCGTNGAATTAGGCAAGAAAGAGAAAAACATGGGCCAAAGAGCATCNGACACTCGGGGAATNACNTTCACNGACGTCAGAGTGCCNNTCGAGAATNTGGTNGGNGGTGTAGAGGGNCAAGGCTGGATGAATGCGATGAAGGCCTTNGATTACTCNAGACCGGTAGTAGCCGCTCAGGCAGTTGGAACNTCAAGGGCAGCATATGAACACGCTTTGCAGTANGCAAGTGAGNGAGAATCATTTGGTAAGAAGTTGCATGAACACCAGGCTATCCAATTCATGCTTGCAGATATGAAGACAAAGATCGAGGCNAGTCGCCTACTCTGCTGGAAGTCTGCATGGGANGCAGACCATGGAATCAGAAACACTGAGAGTGCCGCACANGCCAAGCGATTTGCAGCAGACTCTTGCATGGAAATAACCACTGATGCAGTGCAGGTTTTCGGCGGATACGGCTATTCTGAGGAATATCCTGTTGCAAGACTTATGCGAGGTGCAAAGGTCTTACAGATATACGAAGGAAGCAGCCAAGTCCAGAGGATGATTATCGGAAGAGAGATGCTAAGGCANACTCGCACCCCCTGAATTACGCAACGCTTTGAAGTGCGATGCTGGGCACGCATTTGTCATGGCATTCGGCGAGATCGACATACCGTTCTGGCAGGAAGCCGGATTTCGACTCGCAATTTGCGAAGTAACTGGCTCTCGCTTCAGGACCCGGGACCCTCAAAGAAAAACATGCGGAGACACGCACCNCGATCCTTACACCTTCATCGGAACCCCCATCATATCNGGATACGANGAGCGAGGCAGCGCACTCAAAGAAGAGATGAGAGAAGCATTTCTTGATTTNTATGAGAAAAAAGGACANGCTCGTCTGGAGCCATATCCCGTCATTGCACGATGGAGAGATGACATACANCTCACNATCGCTAGNATCGCAGATTTCCAGCCGCANGTAACTTCAGGTAGAACCCCNCCGCCCGAAAATCCNCTCACTATAAGCCAGCCATGNATACGCCTTACTGACGTAGCTGCAGTAGGNCGNAGTGGACGCCATCTTACGACTTTCGAAATGATGGCNCATCATGCNTTCAATCGTGANTCAACAGGAGAGTATCACTATTGGATTGATAATTGCGTCCGATTATGTGACGAACTGCTGGTNGAAACATTCGGNATAGACCCNGCAGAAATCACTTATGTTGAGAATCCNTGGTCNGGCGGNGGCAATGCCGGTGCTGCACTNGAGGTGATAGTTGGAGGCCTCGAACTNGCTACNCTNGTCTTCATGGATCTNGAGGAGCATCAGGACGGGGAAATNGAAATCAAAGGNNTNAGATATCGTCAAATGGATCAGAAGATCATCGATACGGGATANGGACTCGAGCGTTTCTGTTGGGCTGCTGCCGGNACNCCGACAATCTATGAAGCCGTATACCCGGAATCNGTTCACTTTCTCAGGAATTTNGCCAAATTNGACGATATGGTCGAATCNTTGGAGATACCTCTNGANATAGACGCACTGTTGGGCGAACTGTCTCGACTAGCAGGAATTCTGAATATCGATGTCGGAACCGATGCAGATGCATTATANTCATCTNTAGCAGATAGGATTTCTCAAAACGAGGNNCCNATTTCCGTNTCTCAATTGAAATCGATAACCGANCCTCTTGCATTGATATATGCAATTCCAGACCATCTACANGCACTCTGNTCAATGCTCGGNGANGGACTCGTCCCAAGCAATTCAAAGGCCGGATATCTGGCTAGAATGNTAGCNCGAAGNGTTTGCAGGATGAAAGATGAACTAGGAGTCAACATCAAACTTGCCGACCTCGGAAACCAGCATCTNGATCTGAATATGGCGAATAGNAAAGACATCGATAGAAACGGNATCATTGACATGCTCAATTCNGAGGAGAGAAAGTACAATGCAATGTTGGAAAGAGGNAGGTCNGCAGTCGCAACAGCTCTGAAGGATANCCCTNCNAACTCTAGNACAATCGATGATGAGATTCTCTACAGGCTTGCTGAGGAGAGAGGGATACAACCNGACATGACTTTAGCCATNGCTCGNGATTTAGGNTGGAAAACACTNGAGATNAGAGTCGGNTTNNCTGCNGATATGGCTGCAAGGAACGCACAGAGAACCAAAGAAGCAGCNTTGAAGTCAGAGCCTTCCTCTCTGACATCNACATACCCNCCCACAATACGCCTGTTNGATGAGNACTCCTAGCATATCNGATTTNGATGCACAGGTTATCGACTGCNTGGAAATGGAATCTGTAGATGAACAAGGCATTTCAAGAACTTCATGGATATTGATTCTGAATCGCTCAGCCTTTTATCCTGAGAGCGGCGGACAACTCGGCGACCGAGGGACCATAGGGCCCGCTACGATATACGACGTCAGGATCGAGAACGGAGTAATACTACACTATGCAGATCGACCAATTAATTCCGGTCGCGTTTCAGGATCAGTAGACGGGAAAAGAAGGCTCCAGATATCTCAGCATCATAGTTCCGTACATGTTGTCGGAGGATCGGCACGCCAGATATTGGGTCCCCACGTGTGGCAGGCTGGATCATTCAAGAATGAGTCTCTTGCTAGATTAGATGTAACTCACTATGGCAGACTTTCGAGAACTCAATTAGACCAGATAGAAGACCATGCCAACGAAATCGTAGCTCAGAATAGGAATATCGAAATCACAGTCATCCCTCGGGCAGAAGCCGATTCAACTCATGGCTTCTCGATATATCAGGGAGGCCCCCCAAAGCACGANATGATCAGATTAGTCAATATCGAAGGGCACGACCTGCAGGCATGCGGCGGCACGCATGTCAGTAAAACCTCCGAGATTGGNGAGATTNGAATCGTTCGCTCCAGTCAAGTCCAAGACGGGGTAGAGCGTCTGGTGGTCATGGCGGGAGAGGCTGCTAGGGAGCATGCCCGCGTCCAATCCAAACTTCTCAGCGAATCCGCNGATATTCTCGGNGTACAGCCGCATGACCTNCCCCAGGCAGTTGATCGCTTCTTCAANGAGTGGAAAGATCAAAGAAAAACAATTGAACAACTCAGAGGGGAAATCGCTCGCATNNGGGCNGGGGGAGAATCCTCTGCCACCACAAAAGATGGGATTCGATACGTGATNATGGAGATGGANGGNGAAGTTAAGGAANTAATGGGCACGCTNGGAGAANTAACCAGNGACCCGANTAAGCCCACAGTCGCNGTNCTCGCAAGTANAGAGGGNGGNGGTAGGCTNGTAGTTGCAATTACAGAGGANTCAATAGCTTCAGAAAANCANGACGCCTCCAAAATCATTCAGGCTATTTCNCCTGCAATCAGCGGTAGCGGGGGAGGAAGGCCAACCATGGCCCAGGCAGGGGGAACCGANCCTAGTGGTATCGATAATGCACTCAAAATGGCGAGATCCGAATTAGACATCTAAAGTCGGCGCCTTCATGTGCNCCGTCGCAATCCAGAAGCATGGCCGGGATCATGCCAACGAGAAGNGCTGCCGCCATAGAGTACGCTATTCGAGACGTTGTAGTGCCTGCTTTGGAACTCGAGAAAATGGGCCATGAAATCATCAAGATGAACATAGGCGATCCTTTGGCNTACCCCGGACTGCCCACTCCAAGNCACATGGTTGAGGCGTTCAAACAGGCTCTTGATCGACAAGATAACGGCTATGGCCCATCATATGGGATTCCTGCTCTGAGAGAAGCGATAGCAGCCGATGAGAGATCAAAAGGATGGGCATGTCAGGCTCAAGATGTCTATGTTACGCATGGTGTGACAGAAGCACTTCAGATCCTTTTTGCAGCTTTTCTCAACAGGGGCGATTCTATTCTCGCCCCCGGGCCGCATTACCCGCCATATCTTGCATACCCCCAAATGTACGGTGCTGAGACTGTCGAATATGCGCTTGACCCGGAAAACGGTTGGGCAATCGACNTAGAAGATATACGATCTAAGATGCATGAAAATGTNCGATTTATTGTTTTGATTAATCCCAACAACCCAACAGGGAACGTGGCCACAGCTTCCGAAATTCTCGAGATTCTTGATGTCGCCAGAGAGTGGCCCGGTTGTACAGTCATCGCTGATGAGATATACGACGGATTGGATTTCTCCGGATCGCAGAAATCTGTTGCTTCACTTTCTGATGACACTCCAGTCATCACATTGAACGGCGTATCAAAAGTTCATTTCGCACCCGGGTGGAGAATCGGGTACATGGCATTTCACGATCCAACACATGTCCTTGATGAAGCACGAGATGGAGTAGAGAGGTTGCTCAGGAGCCGACTTTGCGCTTCCACCCCCGCTCAACATGGATATCTCGAAGCTCTTCGAGGAGACAGGGGGTGGTTGGATGAGAGGTTAGAATCTATCAGAAGTAGGGTAGACCTATGCATGGACAGGATCGATTCGATTGAGGGTCTGTCATGTAATCGACCAGGCGGCGCATTTTACCTATTTCCGAGGATAATCGACCAAGAAAAATTTCCATCTGATAAGGAGTTTGTATTGAACCTTCTACACGAGGAACACGTGCTATTAGTCCATGGTTCAGGATTCTCTCCAGTCCATGGTTCCGGACATTTCAGACTCGTAGCCCTCCCTCCTGAAGATGTGCTAAATGACGCATTTGACAGAATCGATCGGTTCATGAGGGCCCATCCATGAACTTTCTTCGAAGATTGTTAGGTACGAATGTTCCGAGCCCCATGGAACGTTTGAGGGCTACAGAATCAGGATCAATAATTGACAGATTCAGGTCGAATTCTCCTATCTGGCTAGTAAGGTCAGACACTATGAAATCAATCGCTAATGGGATGTCCGAGAGGCTCGGGCCAGACGTGTTGCGAACACTGCGTTACGCGGCAAGAGATGAATGGGCAATGATGCTCAGCGAGTCAAACATTACTTGGAAAGGCATCGACCCATCCTCGTGGAGAGAATTCGATCGACTTTGGAAAGGCGATGGCCATTTGCACGCCTCGATGATAATGGATGGCGAAGTTACTCGATATGTAGTTGAATCCACGTCTCTTGCATCGATCGCCGCAGGCTCATTTTCCGCAGCACTTGAACACGCGTTACAGAACAATATCAGGGTCGGAGTAGAATCCCAGAACGAAGGAGCCGCATTCCTAAGTGTGGAGATGTTGGAACAGTCTGAACTCGGTCCACACCTTCTTAATCGAAGAAATCCATCCAACGAAAGAATGCCCGGCAACATGCTTGAGATAGACGAAATCGAGATAGATAAGGAGGGAGTATTGACGCTATTTAATGCACCATTGTCCATAGTTCCATTGAGGCTATTCACCTTCTGGGAACGTTCCTCATCCCATTTGCTCTCTATAGATGGTGAAGAGTCATCAAAAGAGTGGTCAGAACACTTGGGCAACTCAGTAGCAAAGGCATTTATTGATTCAGGTGAGATGATAATGATCGAAGATGAGGGGTCATGGGCGGAAGTGGGAAAAAATCAAATTTCAAAATGGGGGCTTGGAATTCTAGACTCCGTTTCTTTGATGGAAAATACACTCAGAATAAGACTTAGATCAGATGCACAGTACTGCATACCCAGGGGAATCCTAACTGCCTGTTTACAACGAGCGACAGCTAAGAAAATCACTCCAAAAGAATCTAGATATGACTCAGGATTTGAGCTTCTTTTTGATTTGAATAGATGAAAACCCCGCGCTCCTCTACGCCTAACGGTTATATCCGGGGCACAGCGGAATGCAGGTAGCCTTGTCGGGGGGCGAGCCGCAATGAAACTCAATCATAACCAGTATGCAATCGCTGCAATCGCTGCAACGCTGTGTTTAGCAGGCCTGTATACCGTAGTCGACGCGATGCTCAGTACAAGTCAGAGTGTCGGATATTACGAGCCGGCTGCAGACGATATTTTCCTGGATGAATCTGAGACTCAAATCACCGGTCAAGATTGGGATGATGACGGCATACCCGATAGAATGGAGCAAACATTGTACGGCACGAATTGGCAACTCGCTGATACTGACGGGGATGGCCTATCCGATGGGTGGGAGATCGACAACGGGCTAGACCCGCTAGATAGTGGCGAGGCTCAAATTACAGACATAGATTTCAGTAATCCGGATGCAGGCACAGATGGCGGCGATCAGAATGAGACGTTCCCCGATCCAGACAATGGCCCCAATGGAGATCCTGACCGGGACGGCCTAACCAACATAGAAGAAGCAGAGATAGGGACTAATCCGAGTGTAAAGGATACAGACGGAGACGGACTAAACGATCGTTGGGAGTCTCTTTACACACTAGAGGTGACAGCTGCCGGATCCGAACCATTTTTCCTACTTGACCCCCTCAATCCAAACTGGGATTGCCCACTTCTCACGCCCACTAAGAAAGCTGAAATCCAACAGCAGATAGGCCTTGCTGACTGGCAAGATCTTGCAATCGGACCATTTGGTGAGCATTCTTGCGACGCAGTTCTTGATCTCGAACCATCAGGAGGGGACACGCTTCCCAATTACATTGAGGAATTATACTCTACAAACCCGCTTTCTGATGATAGTGATGGCGACCTTATTCCTGACAAGGTAGAGGTTGCTTACGGGATACAGTATCTAGATGTCCACTGTGGGAGATTCACCTTTTCTTCAATAGTGAAGGATGCCCCATATACGTCCATGATGAGCGAATCCGGCGATAGAGACTGGTTCTCTCAAGACATGGATGGCGACGGGAAGTTCAACGGACCAGGCGATTGGGATACAGACGGAGACGGGATGCCTGATGGATTTGAGTACTGTTATGACGATACTCTGGATCTTCTTTCGCCGACTGATGCATACGGCGATCCTGATGGGGACAGTCTGAACAATCTTCAGGAGTATGAGGTTGCTTACACCTGGGGGCCTACAAATTTCACTAATCCTTCATCAAATGATACCGATGGGGACATGATGCCCGACGGCTGGGAGCATCTCAATGGGATAAACCCGAGAGATGGCATGAACGCACTGTATGACCCTGATATGGACGGATTCGATGCCGATGGAGACGGATCTGTCTTCTACTCCGAACTTGTCGGAGTCTCAACTGTGCAGAGCGTCTCTGTCGAACTGGGCGATTTTGTCCAGAAGAATCAGACACTGATTTGGATTAGGACAGTTCAGGATCTCGCGTATATCAACGTCCCAATCAAAGCACATCAAGATGGCTATGTGTATGGGATACATATCGAGGTGGGCGATGAAGTTGAGCGTCGTAGCCAATCCCTCATGACCATTGTTGAGGGTTATGAGCGACTAACAAATTTAGATGAATACCAAGCGAGGGACCTGAATAAAGATGGCATAGTCGATGGCCGATCGACAAATCCAATGAATCCAGATACAGATGGAGATGGCCTGATCGATGGCATAGAAGTCATAGGATGGACTATCCGAATCGTCGATGGAACAGCACGCGATATCAAGGTCAGAAGCGATCCAGGGGTATTCGACTCCGACTCCGACGGACTATCCGATTCGATGGAGTATTACACCACATACACCAATGCAACTGACAGAGATACCGACAGCGATGGTATCGAAGACTTCACAGAAGCAATGGACGGATTCCAATGGAATGGTTCAGTGTATTTCACCAATGCTTCAAGAATCGATACAGACAATGACGGTTTAGATGATAGGGAGGAGGTTATAGCAGGACAAGATCAGTATGTCACAAATGCATCTGATGTCGATAGTGACGATGATGAATTGAAGGACGGATATGAGGTTCTCAACATACCTCGACCATGGCAGACCGCGACAAATCCATTGGACCCTGATACGGATGGGGATTTACAGCCAGACGGTTGGGAAATGCAAATCACATCTGTTGAGGATGACACCACAAGTCACAGTCTGTGGATAGCACCTGATAATTGGCTCCCCCCCGGATGCCAGTCAATGCTTGAATGCGGGAGAGGCCCAGGGGGCTGGATATGGGACAACTACCTGCAGGGTTTCTCTTCTTCTGGCGATCCTGATGGCGATGGCATACTCAATCCGACTTACACATTCTCGGAGTTAAATTTGACAGGATTCACTATCCCAGAGAACGGTAGATGGGCACTNGATCCAAGCTTTGGTAGCCTTCCAGACTCTTCATTCGATGCTGATAACGATTCNCTACCCAATCTCATGGAGATACCTTCGAGATGGGANACAAATCCAGTACGNGTCGATACAGACGGCGACTTGCTACCGGATGGCTGGGAAGTTATGCACAACGAGTTTGCAGTGACATATGGAAACATCACGCTATCAGTAACCGAGCGCGGGCCACTTGATCCGAAGATGATAGATTCGGATGGCGATGGCGTGGATGATGGTTCAGAAGACCTCGATTCTGATGGATTGAATGTGCTACATTTGATGAATAAGTANTGCCCAGGTTGGAATGACCCTCAGAATTCTGCATGTCATATCGATCCTGGTACGTCCTCCGGATCAGTATTNTATGACGATCTTGGAAATTANACTAACTACGAAGAGTTCCAGAATGGAACTCANCCCATCNTGAATGATACAGATGGAGACCTGTGGCTCGATGGTAGCGAGGTGTATCATCANGATCAAGACGGCGACTCGATGTGGAGTGGCTGGGAATATTTCTTCGGACTCGACCCCCATGATCCTTCTGATGCTAGTATCGATAGCGATGCAGATGGATACACGAATAAATGCGAGAATAAGTACAATACAAATCCCCTCAATCCACTCTCATTCCCCGGACAAGGTCAACTTTGCAATCAGTTCGACTGACCCACTAGTTCTTCCCGAATGAGATACTCCGAGGGGCATGGCCTCTTGGAGCATTCTTCCGACNACTGCGGATGTTGGCTTCCTTGCAGAGGGNGANNATATCGCTGAACTGTTCAAAATATCTTCNCAGGCTCTTCAGTCAATAAGATATGGATTCGCCCCGGAGACTCCNATACCTTGGAAGGAAGGCGAGCAAATCTCATTTTCAATTTCTAGATCGGACAGNGCCGATCGTGATTTAGTATCNTGGNTNGAGGAAGTAAACTGGTTNTCCGAGTCNGGGCNNTCAATGATGCGCATCACNGATGTATCCATCAGCGACGNTCAAATATCTTCCAAGGCAGTAAGATTTGAGNTTGATGAAGNTGAACCCNTAATCGAGATTAAAGCAGTCACGCANCATGAGNTAGANATAGGNACCNGAGAGTCTGAAGATGGTTCAATTACCGGGCTGTGGGCCAANATCATTCTCGACGTTTAGTCAACCGTCTATTTCCAATCCTCTGTATATNTCGTTCGTCGTTTGAGTCACTCTGATGAATGTGGTGCATTTTGGCAAATCTTTGATTCTCCTGGCNCCNACATAAGAACAACTCGATCGAACGCCTCCTAGTATCGATTGTACTGTGGTTGAGAGTGACCCTCTATATGGGACCCTCACAGCCTTGCCTTCAGGCGCTCTGTGATCTGCAATCTCNCCATAGTGCTGCTCCATTGCAGTTGAAGAAGACATNCCGTGAAANGACTTGAAGAGACGACCGTCTTCAGATTCCACTATCTCGCCACCAGACTCNTCATGACCTGCGAACATCCCTCCTAGCATAACAAAGTCGGCCCCTGCCGCGAAAGCCTTGGCAATGTCGCCCGGCGAATTGCACCCCCCATCGGCCATAACGTGCCCTCCGAGCCCATGTGCAGCATCTGCACATTCGGAAATAGCCGAGAGTTGTGGATAACCCACTCCAGCAACTTTNCTGGTCGTGCAGACCGATCCTGGCCCTATACCAACTTTCACAACATCTGCACCGGCTAGAATTAGGGCCTCAGTCATCTCATTCGTGGCAACGTTCCCTGCGATGATTATTTTATCGGGAAAATCCGANCTCACTCTNTTCACAAACTCAAGAAAAACCTCCCGATATCCATTGGCGACGTCTATGCATATCATCGACAACTCGTCGTTTGTTGCTAATTTCCTCTTCAGGAGCTGGAATGAATCCTCAGTGGACCCACAAGTCACTGCGACGTATCTGGCATCCACACCGTCTGCCCACGCTCTCTCAAGATCCTTTACAGAGTAGAATTTCTGTAGACAGGTCATCATATTGTGACTTTGGAGAACTTTGGCAACATCGAAGACCCCNGTAGTATCCATGTTAGCTGCAGANACNGGNACTCCTTTCCATATCCTACTCGTGTGCCTGAAAGAGAACTCCCTCTCNAGCGTTACATCTGATCTTGAAACCAANGTGCTTCTCTTAGGTCTAATCATTACATCGTCAAAAGCCAGCTTTATTTCGCCCTCTATTCTCATCTAGACCTTACTAATCGAACGAAGCACTACTTTTGAGTTTGTTGACTNGAAATGAGNCTGTTAACTATTCTGAAAAGACAATCTAGATGTGTAATTTTTAGGTGTTGCTGGGCACACCCGCTTTACCTGAAAACCCGNTTTTTAGNCCTCTAAGGACATTTCATACCCTCNNCACTTATATACTCTTCAATTTGAACANNATCCACTCGTNATACGAGGAGATGAATAAAATGGAAATGGATATGAATGCAATGAAAGCAGAAATCGGCGGTGCCTTTGCGGTATCGTGGGCAATCGGCTTTGGAGGGGGTCTCGAATGGGCAGTCGCAATGGCTGTTGTTTGGATGGCCTTCGCCGGAGCGCATGTTTTGCCTGTGGTGACCTGGTGCAACATGATGACTGGNGACCTCAGCGACGTNGAGGGTAACTGGATGGCGAATGGTATGCGCCTAGTAGCACAGATGATCGGTGCTTTGCTAGCTATACTGCTCGCAACAGAGTTCGGTGCNATCGAGACNGGATGGNNAGCAACGGATATGTGGCTGCCAGACATAGCAGACAACCTTTGGGGTGTACTTGGCATGGTAGCTGCAGGCGCAGTTTGGTGGCAGGTTCACACCAGGTGCGATAGTGCTTGGGCAAGTGCATTTGGTCTGATGATCGTTGGCGGCGCAATGATGCTAGACGGCGGTAACGAGATGGCAGCGTCCCTCGCAAGTATGGGCGATGGCATCGTGGACACNCTCGTCAACTGGATCTTCGATGGCCTATTCGTCGGTGTCGGTGCCCTTGTAGGCGTCAAGATCGACGAAATGCTCTGATTAGTCAGAGCGCCCATGACATACGTAAGCAGGCTGGGGGGGCAACTCCCCAGCCTGTCAATCAATATCTCTAGCTCAGAAGATGCTTCTACCAGTCATTCAGAGTCACGGTCGTAAGGCTCTATGTTCTGCCATTCGGAGGAGTCCGAGCGTGCTACGATAGCATGCACCCAGTCATCCTCTGAGCAGTTGAAAACCTCGTGTGGCAGCCCGGGTTCGATGTAGAACATATCCCCTGCACTGTGTATTACTGACTTTTTACATCCAGGCCCATATTCGTGCCTAACACTCCCCTTCAAGAGAAATATCATCACATCGAAATCTACGTGGATATGGGCCTTTGCTATTCCGCCGGGAGGAATATACGCTCTGTTCATGGAAAGTCCAGTTGAGGGAGTATTCTTTCCAGACAAACCAGCACCATATTCAATGTTATTCCATCCGCGTATCTTCTCTACATCNCGAAGGCTCCAGATGCCNCCNTCATCGGTTACGAATTTTCCAAGATCTAACTGTTCCCCTGTTAGTGCCAATTCATCCTCATTCATGGCTGATATGCNCGTATAGTGGGCAATAATGGTTATTGATACTAGTAGANGTTCCTTCGGTCAAGCATAAAAGGGACCGGCATCTCGCAAGCGCATCAGGTGTTCTNNAATGAGNGATAGAGCAGCAATTTGTACATCTTCCGGAATTCCACTTGTTGAGCCCAAGGCTACCTCNTTTCCTTGCCCNGTNTGCGGTGAGCCAATCGGNCGAAGCGAGAGATGNAGGGATCAGGGCGTCCAGTACAGATGTCCAAAATGCTCATTTGAAGGACCGTGATGTTGGGGAGATTTCTATGGGACAGGTCGTTGTTAAGTACAAAATTACGTTAAATCAACCCGAGGACGAACGTCCTGATTATGATGGAATCGCAGCCAAGATATCCGTTTTAGAGGAAGTTCAATCCATTTCAATAAAGCCACTGGCTTTTGGCATGATGTTCATCGAGATAGATGTTGTTTTGGGGGAAGGCGAGGGAATCGTCGATGGATTCGAGGACAAGATTCGTTCAATAGACCCCATTATATCTCAGATAGAGGCCCTTGAGATGGGTCGCCTATAAGATCAATAATGGTCCAACGGAGACCTCATGAACTCTCGCATGAGTACTGTGGCGTAACTTCCAGGTGGAAGGACAAATCTGAGCCTTAGACAAGCTCCATCAGGGTGCCAACGGTCTCCATCTCTAGGTCCTTGATCCCACCTCTCTGAAAGATCCTCGTCGGGGACTGGAGGGGCCTCTTCCACAGAGAAGTCGCTAAAAGGGACTGCTAGAGATCTACGCGTTCCATTTGTAGATAGTCTAGGGATCTCCGGAACCATCCATTCTATGCCATTCAATCCTGCAGATTTCATGCCTTCTGTCTCGTGCCGCCCCGCTTCTCCTTCTGCGAGAATAACGCTGCTACCTGGAAGGATGCCTGTTACTGCTACCCGCCCCCTCTCAGCATTCTTGGTGCAGCGGTCAAGATTCCATTCACTGACCAAAGCAGACTTGCCAACATCGGTTCGCCCGTTTTCGGAAATAGGTGCAACGATATCTCCCACGGATGGACGTATGATTTGCATGGAATTCGATAGACGACTCCTCAGAGCGTGGTTGAAGGCCAACGACTGAAGAGAATGAATCATCAGGATTTGTAAAGACTGAGGAAGACTCTTGAACGCCCCGATGTAATCATCTCTATGGTCAACTAGGCGTTCAAGCATAGTTCTCTCAAAACCAAGATGCTTCGGGATTATCTCCAAGCATTTCGAGGGCTCCTTCGTCTCTCTCCAAAGGGCTCTGAATGACTCCACATCTTCTCTGTGCCCGTCCCCTTGCATCCCTATGTATGTCGAAACGGCTCCTTCGAAATCAGAATTAACTAGACAACGCCCAACCTCTGCAGTTACCGGTCTAGTGGAACCAAATCTCTGAGGTCCGATCCAATTAGGAAATGCATCCATGCCATGGAGATTTTCCATTTCCGACCTAATAGACAGTACCCGACTCATGGCTTCCTTGCTATCTAGAGGCTCCCCATCCGGAGATACGCAACCCCTTACTGTGATGGTGAACCTATTGCCATCGTGATCGCCCATCCCCACCTTTTGATGGGTCCGTCCCAAGATTTCTATTTCCGAATCTGGAATTTCCACCCTCTCAACGATACTCGAACTGGCATCGACAACAAGAACTTGGGTGGTCACAGCTCTTTTGTCTTTAAGCCCGGATGAGAACACTCTATTCCTTGAAATCTTACACGCAGAAGCAAGCCTCCCAATGAACCGATTAGTCTCCCAGTTTCTCAGAGTCACTCTTATTGCAGTAAACCTTCCTTTTGGATCAATGGCGGGCGTCCTTGCCTGTTCTTTCACTCTGAAGTCATCTACACGCGTCTTTAGCACGCCGCCTATCCCTTCATGAGCGACACAAAAATAATCCAGGCCAAGATAACTCTCGACCTCATCACGGTCGAACACAAAATCACCGAATCATATCTTGAGGGTCGAGAAGTCCTCGATGATCGAATCACATAACTCAGACATCACTTTTGAGGCATTCTTACCCTTCTTGACTCTGAGGTACAATTCCGGATCATCAAGATCAGGGTGGCCCGTGAAGAAATTCGCATATTCTACATCAGGGTGATCATTCAACCTTGATCTAAAAAGCTGGAGTGTAGAACTCCCTTCTCCGACAATTCTGAGTTTGAGTTCCACACCGTCATTTGCTAGAAGTCTAA
>NYYT01000062.1 GCA_002686885.1 Pedosphaera sp. | reverse complement strand
TCGACATCCCTATCGTCATTGGCTTCCAACTGAACACGTAATGTCGTTCCGGCATCGAGTTGATTGATTTCTCCGGCTGCCAGTTTGTTGCCCGTCGAGCCGTTGCTATTGATCCGATAAAGAACAGGCTCAAGCAGGAACTTTTTACTTGCATCCGGTGCTGCTGTGCTTCGGTAGCTCAGGTCAATCCAATCTGGAATTGTCTCCAGGGCTTCACCATCTTTGTTGACTTTGGTGATGGAGTAACGCAGTACGTCGCCATAGGGACTGTCGGGATCGAGAAAAAGCTCATTCAGGTCAAGCCTTCCATAGGCATCTTGATCAATGGCAGGTTCCCCATTGATCAGTTGGCCCAGTTCGCTGAGGTCTGGATTTGTTCTCAGCTCTGGTGAATCGTTGATGTTCTGAACATCCAGTCTTAATCGATAAGTTGCTGTTGACCCTGCGTCGTCGAGCGCCTGCCATTGCAGTGTTTTTACCCCAACATCGCTATTGCCGGGTGTCCCGCTCAGGACCCCACCTGTGTTGGTTGTTGAGGCGGTGTACGTCAGCCATGCAGGTAAGTCGGTTGGGACGATCTGATCGACGCGATCTCCAGCGTCGGCATCTTTAAACAACCCTTCAAGGTTGAGTTGCCAATCAGGTTGATCTTGCTTGAGCTGAATCGTTTCCTGCCAAACGCCAGCTCTGATCAATGCAGCACTCTCGCGATCCACAATCGGGGGGTCATTGATATTGCGTACGATGAGTTGCAGATTCTGAATGTTGGATGCCCCCTGGAGGTCAGTGGCTCGAAGCTGGATGGTTTGAATCCCGACATTGTCTTTTCCTTCCGGACGCAGGGTGAGGGTGCCATTGCTGATCTCCGCCACTCCTATGATGGATTCACTCCAGCTGACGCCATCGCGGCTGACGGTGTAACTCAGTTGATCGTTGTTGATCAGATCTTCGTCATCAAATGCTGTCGTTAGGTCAACTTGAACGATGTCACGTAGATTCAGATTCCGCAGGTAAGTGGTGATTCCATCCTGCACTTGTGGTGCCCAGCCTTCAAGCGCATCAGGGTTGAACACTGGTGATGTATTGACGTCCCCTACGGCCAAACTGATCCGTTGGCTGGTGAGTTGGCCCAAAGGGTCAACCGCCGTGAGCTCAAGCTTGAGTACTCCCACATCGGTGTTGGATGGTGTTCCGCTTAGAACGCCACCAGCATCAAGGCTCAGCCATTCAGGGAGGGCAACGACTTTGCCCTCGCTTGTCACCTGTCGTGCTGTGATCACCAGATCCGACGCTTCGTTGTCAACATCAAGGAATCGTGAGCGAAGATCCCAGGTTCCAGCTGAACCTTCATCGATCGCGTCCAAGTCCTGAAGATTGATCAGCCTGGGTGCATCATTTACGGCTGTGATCAGTGCCTGCACTTCGCTTAGTTCGCTGCTCAACGTTTTGCCATTGCTGCCAATGCTGAAGGCTTGAACCTGGAAGTTGAAGGCGCCAGATTGATCGGCCGGTCCCTGCCAGTACACATTGCTCCACTGGCTGTAAGGAAGCCGCAGGGATGGAGTCAGTTCTCCTTCATCATTGCGATTCAGGGCGGGCGTAAAGGTCTCACTCTCTGGGTCATCGGGGTCGCTCTGGGATTTCACCAGTTGTGACCCCTCGGGCAGGTTCGTGAGTTCCAGCTCCAGCGTCTGGCCAGCACCATTGCCTCGCAGTTGGGCGTTGATAACGCCTTCCAGCTGGCTCAGAAGAGGAATCGGTTGGTCTTCGAGCCCCTCGAGGACACCCTGCACCTCAAGTAGTGGAACTCGCACGATGGCATTGGCCTTGACGGTCAGCAGGGTTGGCTCACCGTCCATAACGGATTGGCCATCACTGGCCCGCGCTGTCATGCGGAGAGCCAGATCGTCGGCGATTTCTCCGAGGTAGAGGCTGACGCCATCGAGATCGGTTTGCTTTACGACCCATCCACCGTTCTCCAGCTCTTGGGCTGCAACATTGAACTGGGCCTGTGATGGAAGTTGTTGCGCTTCGCCGTTCTCATCGAGGGCTGTGATCACGAGGCTGAGTCGTTCCGATCCGTCCTGGTCTGGGCTGCTCAGCTTCAAGCCCAAGGCACTGAGGTTCAGCCAACCATTGCTGGCAATGGTGAGGGGGCCTTCAGGAGCAGAGATGAAATTGAGCTCCGGTGTGTCTGCGACAGGGGTGATCTCAAATGCAACGCGTTGCACGTTGGTTTGGGCACTGGCCCCTTGCCCGGGGGGGGTGCTGATCACCTGCAGATCGACGGTGAACTGGCCTGTGTTGTGTTCGGCTGCTTGCAGCCGCCAACCCTCGAGGCTGGCCAGCGTGAGTGGTGTGCCTTCGGGGATCACCTGCACAGCACCATCGGAATCCACCAAGCTGAGGCCTTCGGCGAGGCCCGAAATTCGGTAGCTGAGTTGATCGCCCGCTTGCGAGCCTTCTGCCTGCAGCAATGCCGTCAGGGCGATGCCTCCATCGTCTTCAAGGGCACTCGGCGAATCAGGAAGTGTGAGCGTGGCTGGCCGGGCTTGACGATCAAAAATCAGGTCGAAGTTGAGCGTTGTGCTGCGGGCTTGGTCTCCTGTTTTGCTTTCACGACTGATCCGGGTCACCGCCAACTGGAGGCTGGCTGGAGCTTCATTGCCCTGCCGCACACCCAGATCCGCCAGTTGCAAGTCTGCGAAATCACTGGCGTTGACCACAACGATCTGGCGGCTGTCGGCCTGGATCTGGGCACTCAGGGGTGTCCAGTTGGGGTTGCTTGTGCTTTGCAGTTCGAGCCCACTGGGCAGGCTGAATTCCAGGCGGAGTTGCTCAGAACCATCGCTGTCGATCAGTCCGCTGGTGGCGAGGGGCTGCTGGATCAGTTCTGCAAGGGCCACGCTTTCTCGCTCCACCAGGGGCGGTGGTGTTTCCGCCTGGGTGGGGGCGAGTGGTGCATCGGCAACGGCGCGCACATTGATCAACACGTTGGCGATCGTGGCGGCGGTTGAGCTGTTGCTCTGCTCCGTGGCAACAGCGTGCCACTGGAAGCTCAGCTGCCCATCGAGATCACCGGGTGGGATGAACAGCAGACCCTCAAGATCATCCGGTTGGATCCGATAGACGCCGTCCTCTTGAGGCTCCAGCACTGTGATGACGCCTTCACTGCGCCTCTGGATCTGCGCACCGTTTGGCAGTCCATGGAGTTCGAAGCTGAGGGTTTCGGATCCGTCAGGATCGGTGGTTTCCGCTCGCCCAAGAAGCCTGGATAGTGCCAAGGGGGCATCTTCCTGGATGGTTGTTGAGTTGACCTGAAGGACCGGGGTATCGGCGACGGCTTCCACATCCAGNGCCAGGCTTGTGAGGGCNGAGCTTTGGAGGCTGCCGTCGTTTTGAAGCTGACTGATGAGCAGCTGCAGGTTGGCCTGACCGCTCCAGTCGGGGCTGGNGAGAATCTCAACCTTCCCACCGTTGGCATTCAGATCAGCCCAGGTGAACAGCCAGTCACCACGGGAATCTTTCACCCCGAGGGAGGGCACAAGCTCATCGGGGACTCCTGATAAGCGAACGAGGGTGAGAGCGTCCTGTTCTTCCTGCCAGTTGTTCGCATCACCACCCCTGTCTTCGCTGCTGATCTCCAGAGCAATGGGATCACCGTTCTCCTGCAGTGTCAGCGGTCCGCTCGCCTTGAGGTGAAGAGTGTCTGTTGAGCCCGCTGGTGCCACTTGCAGGCCCACGTCATANAGCGCCAGATCACTCGGGGGTGCATCCAGATTCACACCGCTGAGGCGGCGCAGCACGGCATTGCCGGCNGCCCATGACGGCTGNTCGCTCAGGGTTTGCAGCGAACCGAGATCGACGGAACTGAGTACATCGCCGACGGCCACNAGTTCACCGGCTTCGCTGANGGCATCGCCATCGTCAAACCAGAGTTGAAGCTTGCTCCAGGCTTCATCGCTGGCATCAAGACGCTGATCACCATTGCTGTTCAGGCTTGCGAGAGCAGCACTGCCTGAGGCGAAGGTGCGCTGACGTCCTTCCGCCTGGAAGAACTCCGAGAGCAGTTCGGTGATCGAACTGATCTGCACATCACCGCTGGTGGCGTCGTTGCTTTCGTCGTTAAGCACCAGGAAGGCGGCCGTGCGTTGCTCGCCTTGATTGGCATCCGCACGAAGCCATGCGGTGGGGATGGCATCAGCCTGGGGAAGCATGGCGAAGCTCGCACCCTGATCCAGGCTGGTGAGGGGAAGCCCATTGCCCGTGAGATCAAGGATGACCGGGTCAACCTGTTGCCCACGGTCGAGCCGTGGCGGTGGCCCATTGCTGAATGCAGCCAGGCTGAGCTGACGGGTGGCCGCGACGGAGCGGGAGTCCCCACCGGGCTGATCACTGATGCGGGCCGTTACGGCAAGGCTCAGCGATTGGGCGCTGCTGAGTGGGGCTGGATCGTCATCCAGGCTCACCAAAAAAAGGTTGTTGTTGTTGAGCCGTTGGAAGGCTTCCATGGCTTGTGGGCTCGCATCCGCCTCTGCGGCTGGCAGGGTGAACAGCGTCATGGTGCCGAAGGCATCCGTGGCACCGACGGCTCTGTATGTCCCATTCACCCGCTCGGCGAGGGTGTAGCCCGCGGGAATGTTGCGCACCGACAGTGTGAGTGCCTCGGCAGGGTTGCGGTAGCCGGAACTGCTGCTGCCGCGGCGTAGATCAATCTGAATCTCTCCCGTGATGGGGTTGAAGCGGAGATCGCTATCGGCGCCAAATTCNGGTTGTTGNGCCACCTGAGCCACATCCCAACTGAAGTTGAGGGGAGTCAGTCGGCGGGCCAGCGCTGTGGCTTGATCGGTGGCGTAGTCCTCTGCNCTGAGGCCACNGNCTGGCAGNTCACTGCGAATGGAACTGAGCAGCTCGAGACTGCCTTCAAAGCTGCCGCGGAANANTTCCGGGCTGGANACCTTGAGNTCNAGCTGGGTGGGCAGCGGCTGCGCTTCACCGGCCTGAAGGGTGAAGACGAAGCGTTGCTTGCCATCCACTTCACTGGTTTGCGCTTCAANGCCCTCCAGCGTCACGGCACTGCCCAGGGGCAGATCGATCTGAAGCTGGCCACTGCGGGCNACCTCGGGCCAGGCCAATGCCACGCTCACGGAGGTGGTGTCGGTCGACCGCTGAACGCCATCAGGGGTAATCAGGAGNGCCTGCGGTTCATCGGTGAGCANTGGCGTGGGCTGCCAACTCAGGNNTTGTGGACTGCTGGCNGCCTGCAGNCCAGTGGAGGGCTCGCTGCTNAANGCCAACACCTGGAGCTCCACNGGTTCTGGTGTTGCCGCGTCGGTNCGCAGCATCGCTGNNGCCCACTGATCTTTGCTCAGCAGCACCTGATTGCCTTCCCGGGTTCCGATCAGGTCTCCNGAGCGATCCGTGATCAACAGCTCCTGGTCTGTNTCGGGCAGTTGAATTGCATAAAGCAGCTGTTCGCGTGGATCGACGGGCTCGGCGGAGAGGTAGTCGGCAAAGCGGCTGAGGGNNAGNGCNTCATCGGCGCCNTNNNTGGTCNGNTGCNACCAGCGNGGNTNGGTGGCNACNGGATCNAGGCTGAANTCNATGGCCGTNCTGANGGNTTNNGANCGCAGCCCNGTGTTGCCGAGTTCNGAGGTGGCGGTGGTTCGAAGCGCAAAGGTGCCGATGGCGTGGTCGTTGTTCGGCACNGTGAGCGTCAGTTGGCTCAGCTGCTGATTGATCTCTTCCGCGGTGCCGCGCAGGAACCAAGCTCCATCGCTCAGGGTGGCGACGTCTTGATCGCGTTCATCCCTCAGGCTCAGAGTTTCNGNGCCCTGGTCNACGCGTTCAATGANNAGCTCGACCACTTCTCCNTCTCTGGAGGGAAGGTTGAGGCTCAGCAGTTGTTCCAGGGGCACCCTGCTGCCNTCATCCCAGTGGGCGTCANCTGGATTTAAAACAGCNTCCAGGCTTGGTGTTGCCGCAGAGCGTTGCAACACCAGCTGGATGTCGATGGATGCTGTTTCGCCAGCGGCATCGGTAACGGTGAGCGGGGCTGCCCAGGTGACGCGGCCTCCCTGCTGATCAAGGCCAAGCCCAGCGGTGCTGCCCGTGAGTTTGAGCTGTCCAGCGTCAAAACTGAATGGGAGCTCTTCTGCTGTGTTGAGGGNATAGNTGAGTTGCTCGGCTGGNTCGATGCTCAGATCGATGTCGCCGAAAAGGCTCGCGGGCAGCTCGATGTTGATGGCTGAGTCCTCAGCCAGGTCGAATTGAACTCCGGTGAGGCGTGAGTCCTGGGTTTGCGGTGTGGCTNAAAGCACTCCNTCCAGAACTGACGCGTTGATGAGTTCGGCCCCGGAGGTGATCTGCTGGAACGGGGCGCTGTTGCGATGGCGCACCAGGAGTGGCACCAGGGCNGATGCGGTGAGTCCCTCCACATCCGCGGCTCGAACCCGCAGAAAGTGCTGGCCGATCTCCTCCACCGAGGGCGCGAGGGTGAGCACCCCCGTTTGGGCATCCCATTGCAACCAGGCCGGAGCATCGTCCCCCTCNGCAAGGTTGATGACCTCACCGGTCCCAGGATCCAGGCTGACCTCCAGGCTCAGCTGTTCGTTGTCATCGATGCCGAGATCCTGATCGGTGAACCAGGGCTTGAGGTCGATGCTGCGGTTCAGGCCACTGAAGAGTGCGAAGGGATCGTNTTCACTGGGTGGTGCGCTGCCTTCTGCAGTGGGTTGTTGCAGGGCGAGAAANGCTTCCAGCGATGAGGTTCGCGTTGGAGCGTCATTGACGTTGGCCACCGAGATCACGACGGCTTGCTCCACGTACAGCCCGGCCTGATCCGTGGCCCGCACCAGAAAGCGGCTTTCGCCCACATCGGTGGGGCCTGCGGTGCCGCTCAGCGTTCCCGTTTCGGCATCCAGCTCGACCCAGTCGGGGATATCCGCTCCGCTCTCAACGGCCTCCAGGGAGTAGGTGAGCTGCTCGTCGGGATCAACCAGGAGATCAGGGTCGCTGAACGCCCCGGCTGGAATGCGGTAGGTGAAGCTTTCACCCTGGCTGAGTTCAGGAGGTTGGAGGGCCACCGGCCCCAGAACAGGGCGGTCATTCACGTTCTGCACGGTGAAGCGCAAGGTTTGAAGCGCTGTGCCTCCCCTGCCATCGGAGGCTTGAACCGTGACGCTGAATTCACCCACCTGAGCGTTGCCAGGACGGCCTGTAATCGCGCCGCTTGTGGCATCAAGCAGCATCCAGCTTGGTGCCTCAACAAAGCTGTAAGTCAGCTCAGCATCGTCTTGATCGCTGAACAGATTGCTGATGTTTTTGGTGAGAGCGACGTCTTGATCGACGCTNAGCTCCAAATCCTCTGCCGTGGCTTCAACANCGACGGGAGCGTCATTGACTTCCCTGACGGCAATGGCGAGGTGCCGTACCTCTGCTTNTTCGCCACTGCCTCGGCTCAGCGTGAAGGCATGACTGCCCACCTGGGCTTGGTCGGGTTTTGCCTGGAGCACCCAGACGGATGGACTGCGATCGTCGAGAACAAGCAGTTCATCGTTGTTGAGTGTCAGGCCACCTGCAGGCGGTGTGAGGGTTGGCGTGAGACGCAGGTCGATGGCCGCATCNGNGTTTCGTTGCCGGAACCCCAGCCGTGCGAAGAGTGTTTGGCCGCCCTTCTCCTCACTGAGCCCCAGGGCGACACCTTGCCCACCGCGCGGCAGTGCTGCAGCACCCAGGCCTTTGATTTGCTNGCGCCCCTCGCTTGATGATTTTTTGCCAAGGTCTTGAAACAAGGGGAGATGATCNGGGTTGAACACCTGATCTGTTGTGTTCAGCTCGTCGATCAGTTCCAGTGCAGATGCATTCCAATCCATGTCGAGTTCGAGGCCCACGAGGCCTTGCCCATCGGCACGCATGTCATGCACCGAGAGCTCAAGCCANAGCAGGGATGAATCCTCTNCATCNGTGATGAAGTNGTGGTNGACCACCACACGCCCTTCTCCGACNAGTTCAGGNGTGGGNGGNAGTTCCAGCAACTCTGCCCAAGCTGGCAATGGCTCTGGCGTGGTTCCTGGAAGAGCAAACGTGCTGATCTGCCAGGGAATGGATCCATTGATTGCCCCAGGCAGCGGCGGATAATCCTCAACCGCCAGAAGATTGATTTGGTCTTCCTCGAA
>NYYT01000061.1 GCA_002686885.1 Pedosphaera sp. | reverse complement strand
TCTACGGCTTGATCGATCCTGCCTTCGAGGAGGTTACTTACCGCTTGAGCTTCAGGGCTGTCGNCAGGGTCTTTCAGGCGAGGGGTGGATGCCAGACTGGCTCGAAGTCTTTGNGCCATCGAGACACCACTGATGCGCCGTTTGGAACCCTCCAGAGANGTGCCATCGATCCNCAANCAGGCCCACATCGGTTGCCCGATCAGGAGCCCNAGACAGAGGACTCCTGGCCAGGCAANCCAGGGTTTTGTGGCCCGGTGCATGCTTTGATTNTGCGNNCNTGGTCTGCTNCGAACAAGGCCCATCTTCGGCCTCAGAAGGTCTGATTTGGGCAGGCAGGGATTCACGCGCTNGGGCTTTTTATCNGGNAGAGTNGTTTTCCGGNACTTTTTGGCTTGTCATTGNGGCAGCGGTTGGTAGTTTCCTTCGCTCTATTTATGAAGAGTGACATTCATCCTGAAAGCTACCGCCCCGTTGTTTTCAAAGATTCCGCTTCGGGATTCAGTTTTTTGAGCAAGTCCTGCGCCCGCACCACCCAGACGGTGAAATGGGAAGATGGGCAGGAATACCCNTTGGTCATCCTGGGTATCAGCAGTGCNTCGCATCCTTTCTACACCGGTCAACAGGTGTTTGTGGACACCGCAGGTCGTGTGGACAAGTTCCAGCAGCGTCTGGCCAAGACCAAGGAGGCTCAGGAAAAGGCAGCTGCCTTCAAGAAGCGCAAGCGCTAGCATCGATTTTCTGCATCGCCCGCAGCAGGCCCGAAGAGGTTCTTCTGCGGGCGTTTTGCGTCCATCATGGATCTTCANCCTTTCATTGATCGCTTCAAGAAGCGCCTGGCCGAAGTGGAATCGGCCCTGGGGGATCCTTCTGTTTTCAACCACCCGCAAAAATCCCAGGAACTTTCGCGGGAATACAATCGGTTGAAGTCACTGGTCGTTCAGGGCGATGCCTTCCTCAAGATGGAAGNGGAGATTCGTGACAACCAGGAGCTGCTGGAGCTGGAGCCGGCTGATTCAGAAATGGCTCTCATGGCCAAGGAAGACCTNGTGGGCTTGAAGGCCCAGCTTGCTGAGCTGGAGGTCAAGCTTCAGATGGGGATCGTGCCGCCAGACCCTACCGACAGTCGCGACACCATTGTGGAAATCCGGGCGGGGGCTGGAGGTTCGGAGTCGGCCCTGTTTGCGGCGGATCTGTTTCGCATGTTCAGCCGTTACTCCGAGGACCAGCGCTGGAAGCTCGAAGTGATGGATACCAGTCATTCGGATCTGGGGGGCTACAAGGAAATCACNTTCAGCATNAAGGGCGATGATGTGTTCAAGCGTCTCAAGTATGAGAGCGGGGTGCATCGGGTGCAGCGCGTGCCNGTGACCGAAACCCAGGGCCGGGTGCANACCAGCACGTGTACGGTCGCTGTGTTGCCTGAGGCGGAGGAAGTCGATGTCGACATCAAACCCGATGACATCGTGGTGTCGGTGTGTCGTGCTTCCGGGCCGGGAGGGCAGGGGGTGAATACGACCGACTCGGCGGTTCAGATCCAGCACAAGCCCAGTGGCCTGATCGTGCGTTGTGCCGATGGTCGNTCACAGCAGCAGAACAANATTCAGGCAATGACCGTGCTGCGCTCACGACTTCTGGAAAGGAAGATTGCCGAAGAGCACGCCAAGTATGCTG
Source organism: Pedosphaera sp. (assembly GCA_002686885.1). GTDB lineage: Bacteria > Verrucomicrobiota > Verrucomicrobiia > Limisphaerales > AAA164-E04 > UBA7971. The sequence continues at coordinate 5,813 of NYYT01000061.1, read as the reverse complement.
CTCAGCGCAAGGCTCAGGTCGGCACCGGGGAGCGCAATGAGCGNATTCGCACCTACAATTTTCCTCAGAACCGGGTCACCGATCATCGCATCGAGCTGACTCTCTACAATCTGCCCGCACTCATGGAAGGCGACTTGGATACTGTGATNGAGCCACTGATGCAGGACGACCTGGCCACCAAACTCAAGGAGATGAATCTGTGAGCCATCCGATCGAGGGATTGATCTTTGATTGCGACGGGACCTTGATCAACTCCATGCCCGTGCACTGGCTGGCCTGGCAGGAGGTGACTCAGCGACATGGGATCGACTTCCCGGAAGATCGCTTCTACAGCCTGGGAGGGGTGCCTTCCTGGCAGATTATCCAAATGCTCAGTGAAGAGCAGGGGGTGACACTGGATGCCCACGCCGTNGCTCGAGAAAAGGAGGAGGCCTTCTTCCCACACATGCATCGGGTAGAACCGGTGGCGGCCGTCATCGACATCGTCAAGGCCCANCACGGGAAGCTGCCCATGGCGGTGGCNACCGGAGGGGTCAAGCCCATCATNCCCGACCTACTGCGTCAGCTGAACCTCCTGGATTACTTCGAATCGGTGGTGACCAGTGAGGATGTGACTCACCAGAAACCGGCACCGGATATTTTTCTGGAGGCNGCCCGGCGTATCGGGGTGGATCCGCAGCGNTGCCGGGCTTACGANGACACNGATCTCGGCATGCAGGCCATCCGCGCCGCGGGNATGGAGGCGGTGGATGTTCGTCTGATGGACTAAAATGNGCTTCATCAGAGGNTGNGGCTGNAGCGCTGCCTGGCGGATNTCTCNACAGACGCCAGAATGCCTGGATCTTCAGGTGCCAAAATACCAAAAGGCCAAGACGTCTCTTGCTGGCTTTTGCCGGCAATCGTGAGAAGATCACTCCTGATTCGAAGGTGCCGCTTTGGGCGCCTCGNAAGCTTCGGAAGCGTCGGAAACAGTGTGGTCGGCAGTGGCTNCTGGGNGCTTNCGAAAGGAGATGGGAGATTCGNTCCACACGTAACGGAACATGAGAGTGCGCAGNGCTGCGGTCAGCGGGATGGCCAGCACCCCACCAATGATGCCTCCCATGAGGGTGGTGCCAATCATGATCGCGATGATGACGGTCAGGGGATGCATNCCCACACGATCTCCAATGATGCGCGGGGAAATCACCAGGCCTTCAGCCATCTGCACCAGCACGAAGACGCCCAAGGTGAGGGCTGGATGCGCCCACCCCGGGTTCTCCACCATCGAAATGATCAGTGCCGGCACAATGCTGAGCATGACCCCCAGGTAGGGGACAATCCCCAGGATGCCCGCNACAAANCCCAGTANCACTGCGTAGCTCAAGCCAATGAGCCAGAAGCCAATCATCAGCAGGCCGCCNACGCACATGGCCACNAGCACCTGACCTCGGAAGAAGACGATCAGCGCGTCGTTGATGGAGTGAAGGACAAAGACNATTTCCTCCTTGATCCAGGACTCATGCACCGGCAGGTAGCGGGTCCAGTTGTGCTGGATACCCTTTTTTTCAGCNAGAAAATAAAANACGTAAACCGGCACCAGAGCAAACCCGGCCAGCATGCCAAACATGGAGGCCACATTTTCGATCTTGGATTTGAGCCATTCGCCCAAGCCGATCACACCTCGCCACAGGGCATTGGCCACATCACCGATCTGATCGGCATTCAGNGCAATGCCNTTTTCCTCCGACGGGCTGGCCTGGGCTGTGGGAGCGGTGGCCTCAGGGGCGGATGCCGTNTCAGAAGGGTTGGNGCCATTGNCGGTTGCGGTTNGAGAAGCATNNTTTGGCNGGCCNNCCTGAGGNGTGGCTTCGGGGGAGGGTGNGAGCCAATCCAAGATGCCTTGAAACTGATCGGGCACATATTGCTGNAAAGGATGTTCCTGNCTGAAGGCGACGTATTTGTCGACGGCCTTCTNGCGAATTTGCGGAATGCTTTCCCCCAGTTTTTTGGTGTCCTTGATTAGGCTCGGGACAAACGCCGCAAAAAAGGCGATCTGCAGAAAGAGGGCCATGGCNAAGACCACNACGATGGCCCAGGTGCGCCCCAAGCGCCGCTTTTCCAACCAACCTACCACCGGATCGAGCAAGTAGGCGATGATGCCGGCGACCGCCAGGGGAAGGAGCACTGAGGAGAGTTGATTGGCCAACCAGCCCAAGCCTGCAAAAAAGGCGCCCAACAACCCGAGTATGATGGCGATGGCCAGACCGCTGAGGGCGGTCCACAGCAAAGTCGCTTGTTTGGGAGTGGGGCTAGGAAAGGGCATGGTGCCTCAGGGTANGGGGGGCAATTTGGCCGGGCCAGACCTCCGACCCAACTTGCGCGACTTGGATGCTGCCGACCGCACCGCATCNATCACCGTAGCGCGCAGAGCGCCTTTCTCCAACGCGTGGAGGCCTTCGATGGTGGTGCCTCCGGGGCTGGCCACCATGTCTTTGAGAATGCCAGGGTGCAGCCCCGTCTCCTGAACCATGCGTGCTCCACCCAGCACCGTCTGGGCGGCGAGCTTGGTTGCCAGATCTCGTGAAAGGCCCGCAGCCACCGCACCATCGCTCAGCGCTTCGATGAATTGGTAGACATAAGCCGGGCCACTACCACTCAAACCGGTGACCGCATCCATCATTTTNTCGGTGACCACATCAGCGGTTCCTACCGCTGACATGAGCGCAAGGGACCGCTGTCGATCCTCATCGGTGGCAAATTCACCCAGACAAAGGGCTGAGGCAGAGCTTCCNACCATTGCCGGTGTATTGGGCATGACTCGAATGACACGCCCTCCAGCGGGCAAGTAAAAGGCCAGTTGCTCGGTGGAAACACCCGCAACGATTGAAATCAGGCATTGGGATTCCCGCCAGTAGGCGTGGATGGATTGCAGGGCCTCGACATAGCGATCGGGTTTGACGGCCAGAAACACGATNTCGGCAAAGCTGGTGACTTCATGATTGTGTTCGGTGGTCTTGCCGCCGGTGAAGGAGGCAAAATCATCGCGGGAAGCAGCGTAGGGATCGCTGGCCATCAGCTGATCGGGGCCGATTTGCTCCTTGCGGANNAACCCTCCAGCCAGAGCAGAGGCCATTTTACCTGCTCCAATGAACCCTATATTCAGTTTCTCACTCATAGACGTCGGCCGCCTGCAGGGTTGATTCGCTAGCTGCCAGGCAAAGGTTGGTCAGAGTTTACCAAATGGAAGCTCCAAAGGAATGATAAAATCCGGGGAGAATACTGTGTTGAGGAGGCATGCCTTCTGGCTCTTCGAATCAGGTCCGCGTTGACAATGGACGGCCTCTTGTAGCAGGATCANCGNTTGATTTANCGAAATTTCAAGGACTCAACCAATTAAGAACGCTGTGGCTGCGAAAGACGACTACTTGATGGATACGCTCATTGACATGGGCCTGATTACTCAGGAACAGGTGGATGAGGCGAGTGGGGAGGTAACCGACACCCATGGTGTCATCGACGTGCTGGTGGCCAAAGGAGAGCTCTTTGANGAGAGCGTGACCATGGCCAAGGCGACCCAGGCNGGGCTGGAGATGGTCGANTTGGAAGCCATGCAGCTGGATGATTCGGTGATTTCTGCGGTTCCTCGAAACATCGTCAAGCGCTTCAATGCGGTTCCCATTTTTGCGANTGATGANAGCGTCACCATGGCCATGTCCGACCCGACCGATCTGGAAGCGGTCGACGGCCTTCAGGTTGCCCTAGGAAGGCAGGTCGATATTCAAGTGGCTTCTGAAAAGGAGATTCAGAATGCCATCAAACGCTATTACGGCGGGCGCGAAAACAAGGACGACTCGGTCAGCAAGATGATTCAAGACATCACCGAGGGCGAAGTGGAGATTGCCTCCATGGGAGCCTTGGAAGCCGATGCCGGTGTGACCATCGACGCAGATGCCCCCATCATCAAGCTGGTCAATCAAATCATCATTGATGCTTACCGTTCGCGCGCCTCGGATATTCATTTGGAGCCCATGCAACACTCTTTTCGGGTGCGTTACCGCATTGATGGTGTCTGTCATGTGGTTAAAAGTCCTCCTAAGAGTTTGCAGGGTACGGTCATCGCTCGTCTCAAGATCGATTCCAACATGTCCATTTCTGAGAAGCGCATCCCCCAGGATGGTCGTATTCAGTGTGATGTGGGGGACAAGGTGATTGATTTGCGTGTNTCNTCNGTNCCCACGACNCATGGTGAAAGCATCGTCATGCGTATTCTGGACAAGGACGGNCTCAAGCTCGGTCTTCCAACGCTGGGGTTCTTCACCGATGATCAGCAGACCTTCGAAAAAGTGATCAGCCTGCCGGATGGTATTTTGCTGGTGACCGGCCCCACCGGTTCNGGAAAGACCACNACACTTTATTCCTGTCTGCACTTCATCAACCGTCCGGACCGCAAGATCATCACAGTGGAGGATCCGGTCGAATATCAGTTGGCCGGGATCAACCAGGTCCAGGTCAACGAAACCGTGGGCCTGACCTTTGCCCATGCGCTGCGTTCCATGCTGCGTCAATCGCCCAACGTGGTCATGCTGGGGGAAATTCGTGACATGGAGACTGCCACCATTGCCATCAACGCGTCCCTGACGGGTCACTTGGTTTTCTCCACGCTTCATACCAATGATGCTCCCAGTGCGGTGACCCGTTTGATTGACATTGGTATCAAACCCTTCCTCGTGGCCTCCTCAACCCGAGCCATGATGGCTCAACGCCTGGTGCGAAAACTNTGNCCNAAGTGCACGGCACCGCACGAATACACCGAAAATCAGCTCCGATCCATTGGGATCGATCCTGCGGCCGTGGAAGAGCCCAACTACCAGAAAGGCAAAGGCTGTGGAAATTGCACCGGCACCGGCCACCGTGGGCGTTTTGGCATTTTTGAGATCTTTGTGGTGGAGGATGAGGCCCGNAAATTGATTTATGACAAGGTTCCTGCCTCGGTTCTCCGNAAGGCTGCGCGAGAAATGGGGATGAAAACCCTCCGTGAGGACGGAGCCAGAAAAGTGACTTCCGGGTTGACCACTGTGGAAGAGGTGGTGCGTGCCACGGCCAATGAATAGCCAACCGACTTGGCCCAAGCCATGCTATCAAAAACCCGAAAATAAGCTTGGAAATTGCAATGGCTTGCATTTGAGTTCCATGCCCAACACGACTTTAGTAATTTAATTCGACCGACCGACATATGTCCTATTCGATGTCAGATTTGTTGCAGTTGATGGTATCCGAGGGTGCCGCCGATTTGCACATCCGTACGGGGATTCCCCCGGCCATTCGCGTTCATGGTACTCTGCACAAGGTCGAAGGGCCTGCCTTGACCCCGGATGACACCGAAGACTTGATGCGGAGTATTTCTTCTGAAGACAACATCCAGCAGGTAAGGGAAAACGGGGGGGCCGACTTTGCNTTCGCCTTTGGGGATGCGGCGCGTTTTCGTGTCAGTGTCTTCAAGGANCGNGGCGANTTTGCCATGGTATTGCGCCAGATCCCCAGCACGCTNTTGACCATGGAGCAAATTGGGATNCCTCCCAGCGTGAAGGAACTGCTCTACAAACCGCGNGGTCTCGTNNTGGTCACNGGGCCGACAGGTTCNGGTAAAAGTACGACTTTGGCCTCTTTGCTGAATATCATGAACATCGAGCGCGATGATGTTCACATGATCACCATTGAGGATCCGATCGAATATTATCATTACCACAAGCAATCGGTGGTGACTCAGCGCGAAGTGCATGTGGATGTGCCGAGTTTTGCAGAAGCCCTGCGTCGAGCCTTGCGTCAGGACCCTG
>NYYT01000005.1 GCA_002686885.1 Pedosphaera sp. | reverse complement strand
CAGGTGCCAGTGAGTAATGGATTGGGCGGTTTGTTTCAATCCCTGCCCTCTCCGGACTACTCCAAGATGTTGAGTACCGCGGTGCTTCTCGGAGCAGTGACCATTGCCATTGTGGCAACCCTCGAGACACTACTCAATCTGGAAGCTGTCGATAAGCTCGACCACCAGCAGCGGGTGTCTCCGCCCAATCGAGAATTGGTCGCTCAAGGTACAGGGAACATTGTTTCTGGTTTTTTGGGGGGACTTCCGATCACATCGGTGATTGTTCGTAGTTCGGTGAACATTGCCTCTGGTGGTCAAACTCGGTTGTCCTGCTTTATCCATGGGGTTTTCCTACTCACGACGGTAGCCTTCTTCCCCTACCTGCTCAATCGCATTCCCCTTTCCTGCCTTGCTGCCATCTTGATGTACACTGGTTTCAAATTGGCAGGTCCAGCCACCTTCAAAAAGATGTGGCTTGCTGGGCGTCAGCAATTTTTCCCGTTCGTGCTCACAGTCATTGCCATTATCGTCACCGATTTGCTGATCGGCATTCTCATTGGCATGGTCATTGCCATAGGCTTCATTCTTTACGGCAATATGCGGCGTCCACTGCGCCAGGTTACCGAGCGACATGTAGGTGGAGAGCTCACTCGCATCAAGCTGTCCAACCAAGTCACTTTCTTGAACAAGGCATCCTTGATGGAGACCCTTGATCAGATTCCGGAGCAGACTCACTTGGTGATCGATGCGACGGACACCACTCACATTGATCCTGATGTGGTCGATCTCATCAGCGACTATCAACAAGACACGGCGCCGGCGCGACACATTCAACTGAGCCTGGTGGGTTTCCAGTCACCCATTTTAAAAAATGACCTCTCCCATGATCTTTCGGTATCGACCCAGGATATTCAGGCCAAAGTGACCCCCTCCGAGGTGCTTCAGCTGATGAAAGAGGGCAATGCCCGATTTGTTCGGGGTGAGAAAGTGGCACGTAATTTGATCCAACAAGTCGACTCGACCTCTCAGGCACAATATCCATTGGCGACGGTCCTGGCCTGCATGGATTCACGTGTCGCCACTGAAATGATTTTTGATTTGGGTATCGGAGATATCTTCAGTGTTCGCGTGGCAGGAAACATTGCTGTGGATCGGACCATTGGGAGTTGTGAATATGGATGTGCTGTGGCTGGGGCCAAACTCCTATTAGTCTTGGGGCATACCCGATGTGGTGCGGTCATGTCATCGATCGATTTGGCTCATCAAGGCAAGTCTGCCTTGGAAGCGACGGGCTGCGAGCACCTTGATTCGGTGACTTCAGAAATCACCCAGGTCATATCAGCGGATACAACCTCAGAAGGGGAACGCACTTCGGCCAACACGGCCTTTGTGGATTCGATCACTGAGGCCAATGTGCGACGCAACATGCATCAGCTCATGGAGAAAAGTAGCCGCATTCGAGGCCTGGTGGAGGATGGATCCCTGCTACTGGTAGGTGCGGTCTATAACGTCAAAACCGGTGCTGTGACCTTCCTAGAGGACTAAGCTCAGTCTTTTTTGGGGACGCGGATACGGACTCCCTAGCTATTTCTCTCTCACTCAAGCAGGCGTTGACTGATGTCAACGTCTGCTGTCTTTTGGCTTAAAGCTTGCCAGTAACAGCTCCTGTTAGTTCACAATTTTCACATTGAATTCCTAAATCACCACTTTAGAATTTCAATGTGAATATGATCAAAAGAGAAAATCTTTTAAACGCGATCGATTTGCGTTTGAAGGAAAGCCCAATCGTGGCTCTGCTAGGCGCGCGCCAAGTTGGAAAAACCACTTTGGCAAAGCTTTATGGCGAGAAATTGGATCGTCATGCTTGGCACTACTTTGATCTTGAGGACCCGAGGGATCAGGCTCGGCTCAGTCAGCCTCAAATGGCTCTTGAAGACCTTGGCGGTTTAATCGTTCTCGACGAAATTCAGCGAGTGCCCGAACTGTTCCCCATTCTCAGAGTCTTGGCCGATGATCCCAACACTAAGAATCGCTTCATGTTGCTAGGCAGTGCATCGCCTGAACTCATGCGTCAAGTGAGTGAATCTCTTGCGGGTCGAATTGCCTTTGTCGATGTGGGTGGTTTTCACCAACGGGAGCTGCCCCATGATTGCAGGAAAGATCTCTGGTGGAGAGGTGGTTTTCCCAGAGCCTTCCTGGCTTCCAGCGATTCCTTTGCCAGGAGGTGGCATCTGGATTTTTTTCGAACGTTCCTCGAGCGAGACATTCCTCAGCTGGGATTGTCGATTCCTGCTTATACCTTGCGCCGTTTTTGGACCATGATTGCGCACTATCATGGTCAAATCATTCGTTTTTCTGAGCTAGCTCGATCGATGAGTATTTCAGAGCCGACTGCGAAACGATACGTGGAAATTTTGACGGGGACTTTCATGGTGAGGTTGCTGCCTCCCTGGTTTGAAAATTTAAAGAAACGACAAGTGAAATCACCCAAAGTGTATTTGCGTGACAGCGGCATTTTTCATGCTCTGATTGGAATCGAAAGTCGGGATGCCCTCTTATCTCATCCCAAATTGGGAGCCTCATGGGAGGCTTATTGCATGGAACAAATTCTGGCACTGGTTGGATCCCATGAGGCTTACTTTTGGGCCACTCACGCAGGCGCCGAGTTGGATTTGTTGTTGTTTCGAAAAGGAAAACGTCTTGGGGTAGAATTCAAATACATGGACGCTCCACGCATGACACCTTCTATGAAGCGAGCTTCCGAAGATCTCAAACTGGATAAGCTACTTGTTGTTTATCCAGGCAGTTTGTCGTTTCCTTTGGATCGAAACATGGATGTGTTGTCCTTGGACGACGCTCTCAATATTCTCGAAAGCTATAGTGAATGATCCTCTGCGCGGGGTTCCTATGGGTTCTCCACCTGGCTCATTGACTTGAATATGGCCGATTTCCACTCAGTGATTCATGTGTCCACGACCACATCAGGAGATGACTTTAAACGCATCCATTATGATTTGATTCCACCATGTCATCTCACAAGAACAACTACTGCGGTATCGGGGTGATGACTGGGACGTCGCTGGATGGGGTCGATCTGGTGTGTGCCACCTTTTCTGATGCCACTCCGTCCGCTGGGCATCGCTCTGAGTCTACCCCTCCCTGGTCCTATGAGATGCATCAGGCAGAATCCTTACCATTGCCGGATGCTTGGCGAGAGCGACTACTAGCATTGCCCTCACAGAGTGCCCGCGATCTGGCTCAAACTCATGTGGATTGGGGACATTTCCTAGGCGAAATAGTGGCCGATTGGGTTGAAAAGCATGCCTTGGAGTCTGATTTCGTGGCCTGCCACGGTCAGACCATTTTCCATCAGCCCGAACATGGCTTNACGGCTCAAATCGGAGANGGNGAAACGATGGTGAGNCATCTNAAGGTTCCGCTGGTGACTCAGTTTCGCAACAAGGATNTGGCCTTGGGCGGACAAGGCGCTCCCCTGGTCCCTTTCGGCGAACGTTGGCTTCTCNATGGGCATGCCGCTTTTCTGAATCTGGGAGGGATGGCCAANTTGACGGTGGGAAAGCGCGCCATGGATGTCTGTGTGTGCAACATGGCACTGAACCGATTGATGCAGTGGCATGATCCAAGNTGCCATTACGATGAGGGGGGATTGCTGGCCGCTTCTGGATCTGTGGATCGAACCTTGCTCGAAGCCCTGGAATCCATTGCCTGGTATCGAACGCCTCCTCCGCGAAGCTTGGGGGAGGAATGGTATCAACGGGAATTGGAACCCCTGCTCCTGTCGCATGCCATACCTGTGGAGAATCGTCTGGCAACGTATTGTGAGCATGTAGCGAGGCGGGTGGTGGCATCTCTGAAGTCCTTAGTGGAAAGGGCAGATTCTGCTCAAAGCGAACCTACCTTGCTGGTGAGTGGCGGTGGGGCCCACCATCATTACTTGGTGACACGTATTGAGCATCATCTCGCATTGCGGTCCCTACCGCTAAAGCTGGTGGTGGAGCCGGCATTGACTGATTTCAAGGAGGCCCTCCTTTTTGCCTTTCTGGGTCTTCAGGTTCTCTTGGGACGGCCCAACGTTTGGTGCTCGGTGACGGGTTCCAGCATGGATCACCTGGGTGGAAGTCTTCACTTACCGCCTGAAGGAGGCTGGCGTTTGGAACGCTGTGCTCATGGTGGTNATGCATGATCTGTCATGCGATGGACCGGCCAGGCTTGAAGAGAAACCGGGGCAAGTTCACTCTTGAGTTGCTGACCTCCGTCCTTATTGTCCGCAGCGTGAAAGGGCTTGATACCTGACAAGCACAGAGGCAAGNGGATCCAACACGGATCGTTCTTATGAAAAGACCATCTCCGATGGAGAGTCTCACAACATGAAATTCATTGATATCCAACAGCAGTATCAGCGCTATCGATCAGANATTGATNCCCGCATGCANNAGGTNNTGNANNACNGCCNNATTCATCATGGGCCCNGAGGTTCAGGAGCTTGANGGAGTGTTGGCAGATTATGTCGGTGTGCGTCACTGCATCACCACCGGCAGTGGNACNGTGAGTNTGGAGATNGCACTTCGNGCCCTGGGGATCGGNCCNGGCGATGAAGTGATCACGGTTCCTTTTACCTGGATCAGCACGGCTGAAGTGATCGCACAGGTGGGAGCCAAACCCGTGTTTGTGGACATCGACGCCACCACCTACAACATGGATCCATCGCTCTTGGAGGCGGCCATCACCCAGCATACCAAGGCTATCCTGCCCGTGAGCTTGTTTGGGCAAATGCCCGACTTTGCGGCAATCAATGCTATTGCCGCCAGGCATGGNTTGCCCGTCATCGAGGATGCCGCTCAGAGCTTTGGAGCNACCCAGNAGGGTCGACGCAGTTGCGCGGCCTCGTTGATTGGGAGTACCAGCTTTTTTCCTGCCAAACCCTTTGGATGTTTTGGGGATGGAGGTGCCTTGTTCACGAATGATGATGCCTTGGCAGAGANAATGTCCATGGTTCGCAACCATGGATGCAAGGTGCGGCACGATCATCCGATGATTGGGCTGAATGGTCGATTTGACACCCTGCAGGCGGCCATTTTGCTGGCNAAGTTCCCTTACTTCGAAGAAGAGGTGGCAGCGCGGCATCGCTTGGGCCAGCGCTATCACCAGCTACTGGATGAGGTGTGTGCGACGCCTGCAACCCTGGAAGGCAACACCCATGTCTATGCCCAATACACCATTCGGGTAAAGGAGCGGGATGCACTTCAGGCATGGGCTCAGCAGGAAGGGGTGCCGATGGCCATTTACTACCCCAAGTGCGTCCATGAGCAGCCGATTTACCGACCCTACGTTTCTCCCGGACAGACTTTTCCCGTTTCGGAAAAAGCTTCCAAGGAAGTGATCAGCCTTCCCATGCATCCTTTCCTCACCGAGGAGGAGCAAACCAAGGTGGCCTCGGTGGTTCGTGCGTTCGTCGAGCGTGATTGAGAATTTGCTGTGAGGGTCTGTGGTTCCTTCGAAGGATCAGTCTTTGATGATTTCAAGGTTAGGCATTGGGCACCTAACCAGAAGAAGGCCTCCCAAGGCCCCAGCGAAAGGGTCTATCGAAAGGCTCTAGTGAAGAGTGCCTTGCCCATGATCCCGTTGGGGAAGNCTTCTCTTTCGATGGCAATGGTCTTGCCAAGGCCGGAGCCCGATCTCTAGGATGCGCTTCCAGTGGCGGCCAGCGCTTTTAATGAAGCGCATCGCACCTCTGATCCACACTATCGTATCATGAAAAACCAGAAGATCGCCGTGATTCAGCTACAGTTGAACCACGGCCCGGATCAAAATCTCGCCAAGTGCAGCCAATGGGTGGAGAAAGCAGCGCATCAGGGAGCCACGGTGATCTGTCTGCCCGAGCTGTGTGCCAGCCATTATTTTTGCCAGCAAGAGGACACTCAGCATTTTGATTTGGCCGAGCCATTGGGAGGGGCTACCTTCGAACGTTTTTCTGTGCAGGCCAAAAGTCTTGGAGTGGTGATCGTCGCGCCTTTCTTCGAGCGGCGTATGCCGGGTATCTATCACAACAGTGCCTACACCGTGGATGCCGATGGGTCCCAGGCCGGCTTGTATCGCAAGATGCATATCCCGGATGATCCGCAGTTTTATGAAAAGTTCTACTTCACTCCAGGCGATCTTGGGTTCCGATCTGCACGAACCCAGCACGGACATATTGGAACCTTGATCTGTTGGGATCAGTGGTATCCAGAGGCGGCGCGTCTGACGGCGCTTCAGGGTGCTGAGGTTCTGTTTTACCCCACTGCCATCGGTTGGCTTCCACCCGAAAAAGCTCAGTATGGAGAAACGCAGCTCCAGGCCTGGATGGGTGCCATGAAGGGACATGCTGTGTGCAATGGTGTGTATGTCGCCGCAGCCAATCGTATCGGGCTCGAACCCAACCCTTCCGGGGAAGGAGGCATCGAGTTTTGGGGCCACTCCTTTATTGCTGGACCCCAGGGCGAGATTCTTGCCCAGGCCTCGGCTGATCAGGAGGAAATCCTCATGGCAGAGCTGAACCGGGAACACCTGGAAACGGTGCGCCAGAATTGGCCTTTTTATCGAGACCGTCGTATCGATGCCTATGAAGCGATCACCGAACGATCCTTGCTCCCCTGAGGCTGAGGCCTTTCGCATGCCTGCTGAGTGGGAGCCTCACGAAGGCCTTCTTCTTTGCTATCCGCGCAACGGTCACGATTGGCCCGGTAAATATGGTGCCATCGAGTGGGCCTTTGTGGAGTTCATTCTCAAGGTGTCTGCTTCCGAAAAGGTCTTTGTCCTGGTAGCCGATGTTGCTACTCGGGAAAAGCTATCCTTGAAGCTCGGAAAAGCGGGGGTGAATGCCAGCCGAGTGGAATGGATTCTCCAGCGAACCAATCGCAGTTGGATGCGCGATTCGGGCCCCATCGTGGTGAAGCATTCATCCAAGACCAAGGCTCAGAGGAAAGATTCCCGACACTGTCTTTCCTTTTGCTTCAATGGTTGGGCGAAATACCCCGACCATCGTTTGGATGCCAAGGTTCCCACTGTGGTGGCTCAATACCTGAACCTGCCTATGATCGAGCCCATGCATCGCGGTCGTCGAGTCGTGCTGGAAGGAGGTTCGATCGATGTGAATGGCAAAGGTACCTTGGTAACCACGGAGGAGTGTCTGCTTCATCCATCGGTGCAGGTCCGCAATCCTGGATTTGGGAAGGAAGACTATGAAGCTTTGTTCAAGCGCTATCTGGGGATCACTCATACCATTTGGTTGCAGGAAGGCATTGCGGGAGATGATACCCACGGGCATGTGGATGACATCACTCGTTTTGTCGGACCCAAGAAGCTTGTGACAGTGATGGAGTCGAGGCGTTCGGATGAGAACTACGCGCGTCTCCGCAAGAATGCCCGACGGCTCAAGGAGACCGTTCTGGAGGATGGAACGCATCCGGAGGTCATCGACTTGCCCATGCCCAGCGCAGTCCGGTTTGAAGGGCTGCGCCTGCCCGCCAGCTACGCTAATTTCATCATTCTGAATCAATCGGTTTTGGTGCCGACTTTCAATGATGCCAACGACGCCGAAGCCTTGAATATATTGCAGTCATGTTTTCCAGGCAGACAGGTGATCGGAATCCACTCGGTGGACTTGATTTGGGGTTTGGGTTCGCTGCATTGCCTGAGCCAACAGATTCCCTGCTAACTTGGTCCGGGAAGTTTTGCTTTCAACCTTGGGCGCGACTGTTAGTTTGGGTGGATGAGTCGTTTCTCTTCTTCTGCTTGTTCAAAAACGATCCTTCCTCTGCTCGGCCTTCTTTTTGCGATCCCTTTCTCCGAGCCCCTCAAAGGTCAGGAGGTCTCACCGTTTCAGCCGCGCATCGTGGGCGGACAAGTTGCCGAGCAAGATGAGTTTCCCTGGATCGTCAGTCTACAGGGGCCATGGTCCTGTGGTGCCAGCTTGATTGGGCCTGAATGGATTCTGACCGCGGCTCACTGTTTGGTGGATGATGATGGCAATGTGCTGCCTGCGGAGGATATCCAGCTTGCCGTGGGGCAGCTTTACTTGAGTGAGGTCTCGACTTATTACGCTGCGGAGCAGGTCATTGTGCATCCTGGCTATGACAGTTGGACCATGGAAAACGACATCGCCTTGATTCGCCTGGCTCAGGCGCTCCCAGAGAGTGCACCGACATTGAGCCTCAATGACGATTCTCAGGTGCCCGTGCCGGGAACTGATGCTGTTGTGGCTGGCTGGGGAACACTTTCCTCAGGTGGGGGTAGCCCTGATCGGCTGCATAAGGTGACCGTTCCCATCGTCAGTCTGGAAAAGGCCAATGACCCCAAGGCCTATGGAGGATCCATCCTGCCCAATATGCTGGCGGCAGGATTCACCGAAGGAGGCAAGGACTCCTGTCAGGGCGACAGCGGAGGACCCCTGGTGATAGATATCAATGGCCAGATGATACAGGTGGGCGTGGTCAGTTGGGGAAAGGGATGCGCCGATCCCTACGCCTACGGCATTTACACCAGGGTTTCGAGTTATACCGATTGGATTGAAGGGTTGACCGGTCTTTCCGGAGGTGGTTCACCTCCACCAGTCGAATTGTCCATTCTCAAGTCACCTTCCTCCAAGACGGCATTACCCGGAGAGAACGTGACTTTTTCGGTGCAGGCTCAAGGAGAGCCACCACTGACTTTTCAGTGGTTTTTCAATGGTCAGAGCATCGCTGGGGCACAAAGCGCTTCGTTGAGTCTCCCAGATGTAGGAACCGAGGATGCTGGGGATTATGCGGTTCAAGTCACTAGCGGTGAGCAACAGGTGATGAGCGAAGTGGCTACGCTCACCCTTGCTCAAGTCATCAGCTTGGAAGAGGCCTTGGATCAACCTCAATGGGTCTTTAACCAAGGAGCCGATTCCAAACAATGGTTTGGCCAGTCCATAGCCACTCATGATCAGACCGACGCCGCGCAATCTCCTCTATTGGATCACTTGGAATCGGCCTCTTTTTCGACTCAGTTGGATGGGCCGGGCATCCTGCGCTTTTTCTGGAAGGTGTCTTCCGAGGCTGACTATGACTTCCTGGAATGTTGGGTCGATGATGTCTTGATGCACAGCTTATCGGGAGAGGTGGACTGGCAGGAAGCCAAGGTCACACTTACAGAGGGATCGCACGAAGTGCGCTGGGTGTATCGCAAGGATGAATGGCTCAGCGTGGGGCAGGATACGGCATGGGTCGACCAGATCCACTTCGAAGCACTAAGCAAATTGGTGCTCTTAAAGGCACCTGAATCAGTCGTTGCCACCGAAGGTGAGTCGGTGACCTTTTCGGTGGAAGCCAGTGGGCAACCCCCGCTGGCCTACCAGTGGTATTGGAATCAAACCCCGATTGCAGGTGCTCAATCCCCGAGTCATACCATTGCCTTGGTTGCCTCGGACGACCAAGGTGATTACCAGGTGGAAATTACCAGCGGGGCGGATACGCTCCTGAGCCCGGTCGCCACTTTGAGTCTGTGGCAAACCACACAGCTCAATGAGGCTCTCGATCAGGCCTCTCTTGATTTTTCCACTGATGAGGGGGATCAGCCTTGGTCCGGCCAAACGACCTGGACTTATGATCAGGTTGATGCGGCGCAATCCGGCGTGATTGCCGATGGCCAATCCTCCATACTCTCCTCCGTCCTCCAGGGACCCGGAATCTTGACCTTTTATTGGAAGGTGTCTTCAGAAATGGAATATGATCACCTTGAATGCTGGGTGGACGGGACACTCGAAGGCCAAATATCAGGCGAAGTCGATTGGCACGAGTTCAAGATCGCTTTACCTGATGGAGATCACACCATCCAGTGGGTCTATCGCAAGGATGAGACGGTGAGCGAAGGCGAGGATGCCGGGTGGGTGGATCAAATCCAGTTTCAAGTCGGGATGGCACTGACAATTCTGCAATCACCCGCATCTATTGAAGTCTTTCCTGGGCAATCGGCATCTTTCTCCGTAGAGGCCCATGGAGAAGCCCCTCTGCTTTACCAATGGACCTTCAACGACCAGCCCATCTCCGGGGCCGAACTTCCAACCCTGGAAATCGAAACCGTGAGCGCTTCCGATGCGGGTGTGTACGCAGTGGAAGTGAGCAGCGGTTCCGAGCAGGTGACCAGTGCCACAGCCCATTTGGTGCTTATCGAAACGATACCTCTGGCCGAAGCCGTGGATCAGCCTGACATGAACTTTGAATCCCCTCAGGGTCAGCCCACTTGGTCAGGTCAATCTTCCATCAGTCATGATCAGGTAGATGCGGCTCAGTCCCCTCCCCTCGATGACGATGCTTTGGCGTCTTTTGCAACTCAGCTTCAGGGTCCAGGGAAGCTGGAATTTTACTGGAAGGTGTCTTCGGAAGACGGGTGGGACATGTTGGAATGCCACGTGGATGATCAGCTGCAACGTCAGATTTCCGGGGAAGTGGACTGGACGCCAGTTGAAATCTTTCTCTCCGAAGGCATGCACACTGTGAATTGGGTTTATCGCAAGGATGCGTATCTGAGTGAGGGATTGGACGCCGCATGGGTCGATCAAATCAAATACACGCCGGGAACCTCTGGGCCGTCGGTTGTCTACTCGGAGGTATTTGACCAAGCTTCCAAGGCCTCCGCATGGATGGTCACATCCTTGGAAGATCCGTTCTCCAGCGACTACGAACAGATCAGTGCCGATCATTATTGGGTAGCCTCAGCGGATCAGAGCAGTGGGATTCAATGGGAGTTGTTAGGCAATCAATTCTTTTTGATGCCTTCTGAAACGCATCCTTTCCTTCACGTCATGACGGGGGACTACCCACAAAAGGGTTACCATAGCCTTGCGTGGAAGTTCAATGTCTCGGGAGCGATCTCGAGCCTGGACTGGATCACCTTGAGTCTTTATCGCGAAGAAGGGGATGATCTTCAAGCGGCGTATTTGGATGTTCAACCATCGATAGATGCCCAAGGTGCCTATTCTTTTTCCGCCCATCTTGGAGATTCGAATTGGAAGCTTCTCTATGAAGACCATATGTGGGATCTGGACGATGTTTTTCAGGGGGTGAGTTCGCTTTCCCTTGAGATGACTTCTCTGATCGAAGGGCAGGATCCTGCAGTGGTGCAGATCCAGGCCTTCGAGATCATGGGTTTGGGTTCTGGGACTCAAGGTCAGGATGCGTTCACCGGCTTGAAGATCGAAACAGCAACGGATGCAGATGCCTTGTGGGTGACCCATTGGCCGGAAGTCAGTGGAGACATCTATGAAGAGTGGTCGGGCCATACAGTGTTCATTTATGATGACTTGGACAAACCAGGAATGTATTTGCCGATTGCAGGCAATGCCTATCACATTGCCCCTCATGATGGATTGCCATTGGCCGAAACCTTGAGTGGTGATTTGAGATCCAAGGGGATTGAGTCCCTCGTGTGGGATCTTTCTTTTGGCGGCGATCTGAATGCCATTCATGCCTTGAATGTTTTTGTCTATCGGTTCGGGGAGAATGAGACCCAAATAGCCTACCTGGATCTTCCTCTGCCGACGGAGACAGGCATTGAACAACGTATTCTGGCTCCGCTTGATGATGCGGGGTGGGATCTTTATGACCAGGATAGCAGCTGGACTTTGGAAGATGTGTTTAGTGATGCTTCTATGATAAGCTTGAGTGTCGATGGTGCAGAGGATCCCGCTTCATCAGCATCCATGACGTTACGATCCTTTGGAGCCCTTTTTGCCTCAGGGAACGATGGTGGTGGCGGCCAGACGATGGGCCCGGTTTGTGTTGATTTTGAAGCGATGAGCCTCGGTCAACGCTACAATTCCGGCGACGCGTTTTATGCGGATACCATCGGCGACCCTTCCATCCATGAAGCAGCCTCTGTTCTCTCCTTTTACGTGAAGGATTATGTGAACGCGACAGGCGCGATGATTTCAGGGGGCGGTGTGGACGTGGAGACAGGGAACATTCCTCACCAAGGCAATGAGCTTCAGATCTCCAATGCGGTGCTACAGATCATGCCTAATGCGTTCCACGATACTATGGCTCCCCCTGAGGCATTGCCTCCCGTTTCGACTGAGGATTTTTCTGGTCTCGTACTGGGCTCTAACATCGATGAAGCCTTGTCGGGAGACGCGGTCTGGACGAAAATCCCACCTCTGGGATGGACCATTGACGACAGTGGCGTTCCTGGAGTGGGTCTTTCTGATCAAGATGGGATCAGCGAATGGGCCGGTTGGAGTTTTGCCGACAAGGACTGGTGGATTCAGGCAGCAGAGGATCAACGTCGATCAGAATTCACCAAAGGAACAGGTACCATCATGATTGCGGATGGAGATGAATGGAGCGATGCAACTCATGCGGAGGGTAACCTCAACACTTTCTTGAATTGGTCGATTGACGTCGCTGCTTTGGATGGTCCTCTAGACTTGAAATTTGATTCTTCCTGGCTCCCTGATGCAGGGACGGATTCTCTAGGTGTTGAAAGCAACCAGACGGCAGTGATCACGGTTTCCTTGGATGGTGGGCAGCCGTTGGAAATCTTACGATGGGATTCCGATCCCAACAGTGCGACCTATCATGGCGAAAACACCAACGAAACGATCTGGATCCAACTGCCTAGTGTGCAAGGTGCCAGCGAAATGGTAATTCGTTTCGGCTATCTAAACGCGGCAAATAATTGGTGGTGGGCTCTGGATAACCTCGAAATCCGCGAGGGGATGGACTCAAGCAGCCATTCCTCCCCAGGCGGTACCACTACCGGAGGTGGTGTGAGTTCGCTGAGCATGATCGTGCGGGAGAATGGCGGTGAGGTTTCCCTTTCAGTGAACAATGTGACTCCGATGTATGCGGATAATTTTGCCGAATTGGATGGTAAAAACATTGGAGGTGCTTTGGTCAGCATCAAACCGGCCCCCAGCAGCCCGGCAGATTCAAACCCCGGGGACAACGATGTGGCCTTTGAGTTGCATTTGGGTGGCCCAATTGAATATGTGGAGATTGGCGGTGAGCTGG
>NYYT01000060.1 GCA_002686885.1 Pedosphaera sp. | reverse complement strand
CTTCAGCTAGGCGCTGTTGGCCAGGATGCCTATTTGGAAAGTCGCATTGCCTCTTTTGAGCTTGCCTTTCGCATGCAAATGGAGGCCCCGCACTGGATGGACTTGTCAGGGGTCTCATCCCAAAGAGCCAAACTGTATGGGATGGACAGTGCTCACACAGAGCGTTTCGCGAGGCAATGTCTACTGGCAGCACGACTCTCTGAAGCAGGTGTTCGGTTTGTTCAGTGCAGTCACGCTTACTGGGATCAGCATAGTCAACTGAAAAAGGATCACCAGCGCCTGGCTGCAGAGGTCGACAAGCCGATCGCAGGCCTTTTGCAGGATCTCAAAGCCAGAGGCTTGCTGGAGGATACGTTGGTTATCTGGGGAGGTGAATTTGGCCGAACGCCCACCGCCCAGGGGAAAGACGGCAGAGACCACAACCCGCACGCCTTTACTTGGTGGATGGCTGGTGGCGGTGTTCGTGGAGGGTTCAGCCATGGTGCCACCGACGAGTATGGCTACTATGCCGTAAGAGACAAAGTCCACGTTCATGACCTACATGCGACGATTCTGCATCTGCTGGGCTTGGACCATGAGCGGCTCACCTACCGTTATGCAGGACGAGATTTCAGGCTGACCGATGTGGATGGGAAAGTGGTGCAGCGGATACTCCGCCAACAAACTATCATGGGATCTTAATCTGTCGGCGGTGGGGTGAAGTCTGTGGGGTAAGTCGCGATCGCTTGGTCGGTGAATACCGTATCCTCTACCGTTACCTCAGAAAGAATCAGTCGGTAAAATTGCATGCCCTGATCCTCAATTCCAGGATCCGACACGTTCATAGGGCGTGTCGGAAAGGAAAAGGATAGGATGTTGCGCCATTGTTCAAAGTCTGGAGTAGCCTGCAAGGTGAAAGGCTGACCACTCGGCCCGGTGATGGCCATTTTAGCGCTACCTTCGGTCTGTAGGTTCAGATTGCTGATCGACATGAGCGTGCTATTGGCAAAAGTGGCTCGGTAAAAGCGTTGCACTCCGGGGGGAAAACCAGGGTCGCTTAAAGTAAGGGTAAGGCCGTTGAGTTGATCGTGAGCCAAAGGGATCCATGTCTTGAAATCATCCGATGCATAGATGATCACTGTCTGATCCCGTGGGCCTTGAAGGGTGAGTGTGGGCGGCTCAGCTCCATGGTCATAGCGCTCAATGAAAGCAAGGCTGATGTCTTTCTCCCCGACAGCCAAAGCGGCGAAATTGGCCACTGGATTACCATTAAAGCGAAAAGGTGCCCAACCATTGGCAGCCTTGACCCATATGTCGTCAAAACTCAGCCCAATGTTGGGAGGGTTTCTCAAGACCAAACCTGCTCGATCCGATGATATGCCTCTAAGCCCGCCAAATTCTACAGTCCAGGTAAAACTGATCGGCACGTCGACATTGATATCGGTGACGGTCGCCGTGTTGTAATCTGGGAAAATGGTGAAAGGATCGCTCTCGAATAACAAGGTTCCAGGTGGTGAGGTCTCAACCTCATTGACAACAAGGGAATCGCCATCGTTTGCATAGAACCGTAAAATGCAGGTTTCGTCCCCTTCGCTTTCAAACTGACCTCGGTATTCGAATGAAAAGCTTAGAATATGTCTACTGTCACCACCGAGTATGATTTGATCACCGTATTCTTGAGTCCGAGAATAGACCCCTGCAATAGCACCCACTGCGTTCTGATAAACGGTCTCGGTCAGGGTGACTCCTGAATGGTTGCCGAGTAGAATGCCTTGTGCAATGAAGATCCATGAAAGACCTAGGTAGACTACTTTGCGCTGGAATAGGGTTGCTTTCATCGAATCGAAGCCTCCGAAGAGGTTGGGCAGCAGGGAATGTGCGATGCCAGAAAATAAAGTTGGTACCCCGAGTAGGACTCGAACCTACAACCAATTGATTAAGAGTCAACTGCTCTACCAATTGAGCTATCGAGGCACGGGAGATAAAATGGTTTCACAAGCTGCGTTTGTCAAATGATATGTGGGAGCGTATGTTTTTTTGGTGTCCGAAGGGTCCTTCGACTCACGGCTCCTTGGGCAGTCACACAAAACGAGGCTTGTGACACAGATAGATCGCACTTCATTGGCATGGAAACATTACTAGATGACTTTTTGCAGTATTTGCGTCAAGAGCGTGGCCATGCCGAGCAAACCATCGCTACCTATTCGGGTGTTCTGCGACGTGTCGCTGGGTGGCTCCAGAACGATCGATCGATCAAGCGATGGTGTGATGTGGATCTGCCCATGCTGAACCTTTTCTTGGAGCATGAGCGCAAGCGGCAGATACCTTCTCGAGATACCATGGTTTCAAAAAACATCAGCCCTGAGACTCTGTATTTGGAGATCGCTGCCCTGCGCAGCTTTTTTAAATATGCCGAAGCTGAATCGCGTTTGTCCCGTAACCCTGCTGAGCATCTTTGTTTACCCAGGCGATGGCAGCGCCTTCCCAAAAGCTTGTCATATGAGCAGGTAGAAAATTTTCTGCGGCCTGAGAAGCCAGAAACCGCTTTTAGTCTTTGTGAGCAGGCAGTGGTGGAATTAGCGTATGCCGCCGGCCTCCGGCTGTCTGAATTGACCCACCTGCGTCTGGAACAATTGCATTTGGATGCATCGTTTGTTCAGGTCATTGGCAAAGGTGGCAAAGAACGAGTCGTGCCTGTGGGGGGGGCTGCGACGAGTGCCATCCATGATTATTTGGATCGAGGGCGTCCCCAACTGGTGCGATCTTCAACCCCAGGGGTTGTTTTCCTAACCCAACGTGGAAGTGCCTTTGCCCGAAGCACGCTCTGGTTGCGGTTCATTAAGCGAGCCAAGAGATGCGGCATCGAGGGGCGTCTGACTCCCCACATGCTTCGTCACAGTTTTGCCACGCATTTATTGGATCGAGGGGCAGATTTACGTGTCATACAGGAAATGCTGGGGCATGCGAGCGTGGCGACTACCGAGCGTTATACCCATGTCGCTGTGGAAAAATTGGGACACATCCATCAAGCTTATCATCCCAGGGCTTGAATCTGTGAATCGGGACGGATATTTCAAAGGAGCATTTTTAAATATTAAGTAATACGCAAATGCATGCCAAAGGACTTCATCGCGACCCAGGGGAATCCGTCTCAGTGGTTAGAGCTTCTGAAAGATCGCTGATGCTGGTGGCTGGCGAGCCCAGTGGGGATGCGATGGCTGCCGGGCTGGTGAGTGCCCTCAAGGGGTCTTTAGGCCAGCAGGAAAATCTGTCTTTTTGGGGAGCAGGAGGGGAAGCCATGGAAAACGCTGGAGTCGAGGTGCTGATTCCTTTGGCGAAGCATGGAGTCTTTGGGTTTTTCGAGGTGATCCAGCATGTGCTGAAGTTTCGGCGCTGGATGCAACAGCTTGTAGATCATGCCATCGCCAGGCGCCCCAAGGTCATTGTCCTAACCGATTACGCCGGCTTCAATTTACGTTTCGCAAAGTCCCTCAGAAAAGCCATCAGGAGATCCAAAGGATCCTGGAACCCCTACATCCTGTATTATGTTTCACCTCAGGTGTGGGCTTCCAGAGCGGATCGCATTTACACCTTGGAAAACAATGTGGATTGCCTACTCAGCCTTTTTCATTTCGAAAAAAAATGGTACCATTTGAGGGCCCCTGGATTTAGGGTGGAATATGTGGGAGACCCCATGCGCGCGAAATACCAGGATCTTTTTCCTGAAGCAGATAAAGCTCTTTCGACCCCTCCTTCCATGGTCTTGCTTCCCGGGAGTCGGCAAGGAGAATTAAAGAGGCATTTACCCATTCTACGAGAGGTTTTGGAACATGTCCAACGGCGGGTTGCAAAGGTGGATTGCTGCATGATTCTCACCAATCAGGAGCATTTGGAAACAGCCAAGGGCCTACTAGGGAGTTTGCCGGGCTTGCGTTTTCAGGAGGGTGGCTTGAGTCAGGCTCTTGAGCAGGCTGATTTGGCAATTGCTTGTTCTGGAACGGTTACCAGAGAATGCGCCTATCATGGTGTCCCAACAGTTGTTTTTTATCGCCTCTCCTGGTTTACCTACCAGCTTGCTCGAAAGTTGGTTCAGGTAAAATACATCTCCATGCCAAACATCATGTTGAATCGAGAAGTATTTCCCGAATACATTCAACAAGAGGCCTGTGGCGAAAAGATTGCAGGCAAGGTCCTGGAGATGCTTCAGACAGCATCCATGCGTCAGGAGGTTCGCGATGCCTTAGCCGAATTGATGGTGGAGCCAGCGACACAGAGAGGTTTCCACCAAGCAGCCAAGGTAACACTTGAGTATCTTCAAACGTAATGCGGCTGGGTTTGGGTCATTTACAGCGCCGATGCAACTTCATATCGGGAGAGCCACCGAACGGTAAAGAGTTTTCATCGCTTCTGTTCCATACTTCTTTTCGAGTCGCCTGATGATAAAATGTCCGCGCGCCATGTTTTGGAAGTGACGGATGAAGAGTAAATTCACGGCCATCCCGCCTGCTGCACCGATCAACGGAACCATTTTGGCAGCAGCTTGCTGTGAAAGGATGAGGCCAAAGCGAGCAGCTACGACACTTATGAGTCGAGTGAATGCTATGGTTGCTCCCTTGGCTGCCTGCGCACCCGCGAGCGCAACGGTGGCTTCTGAAACAGCCTTGGCGAGCGCAAGTCGAACGGCCCAGTAGTGATGCGACTGTTCGGGGTGGCTTTCCGCCCCCCCCTCCATGGCGAAGACTTCAAGGCAGGAAGTGAGCGTTTCGGGGGATCTCAAGGAGTGCCCCTCGCTCCTCGCGATATCTGCAATGGATCGCAGCATGAGGGTGGTGGAAAGAGGCAGCTCCCAGATCAAGGTGGCAAGCCCCAATGTGCCTCCCATGCCTCCGCTCACTAGTAGGGCTACCTGATGAAATCCCTCTGAGGAAGGCCGAACTTGTTTCTTGTTGAGTGTCCAAGTGGCGACCCTTGTGGCCTGTCGGAGGGCGACCACCGAGCTGGTTTCAATGGTCGCTCGGATGATGCGTGGCATGGCTTCCATGACGCGCTCGACAGGGCGTCCGAGGTGTTGTGTCATCCGCATGGCCAGGGTGGGTTGCTCAAGTAACAGTCTGGCTTGTCTCAGGTCGCACAATTCCTGATCACTGAGCTGTGGAATCTGTATTTGAGAGGGATTGACCACGATTTTCATATTCCCATATTCTTTGTGTTTTTTCAATCAGTGAGTCGTTCAGCACGGTTCTTTGGGGAAATTTGATAGCTTTTAAATAAAAGATGTCCCTTTTTTTGTCTGGCTTTCGCTAGGAAAGATGTGTCCGTCAAAATGCAAGTGGGCACGATAAGAAAAAGACAGTGACCCTTGGGTCTCCATGCCGCATGATAGGAGTGCGGTTTAGATAAAAGGATGATCATGAAAAAGTTCTCAAAGAGATTGCCGCAGATGGTTTGGCTCAGTTTGTTCATGTTGCCCTGTGTGGTCGGGTGTCATTCCCACGATTCGCACACCGTTATCACTCCTGCGACCCAGCCACGCTTGGTCCGAAAGGTGACGACGACAACGACCACCACTTCAGTAAAACCGCCTATCGAACAGGCGCCAGTGTCCCAAGCGCCAGTATCCCAAGCTGGTTCGCAAATGGTTTACCCAGCAGAATTGAATGCCTCGACGATGGAGGTAGTCAAGCTTCATGAAGCGTTGATGTCCGAAGCAGTCATGGCCACTTACATACAAATCAGTGAGCAACCATTTTCCCTGGATGCGAATCAAATGATCTATCTCAAGGACATCGGTGTTTCTGAGGAGATAATTGCTTTGATGATGAAGCGGGATGATATTCTAGGACATGGGGGTTCTCCCGTCGCGGTCAACCCGCCAGAAAATTATGTGATTGCTGACCCTCCGGTTACTGTGGAAACCGCTTCCATGGTGGAGCCGGGTGAAAGCCCAGTAGGGGTGGCCCCAGAAAACCTCGCACCAGCGGTCCAAAAAACCACCACCGTGACAACGGAATATTTCCATGAGCAGCTCGAGCCCTATGGAGCATGGGTTCATGTGAGTGATTATGGTTGGTGCTGGAGACCGACAGTGGCGATACGAAATCCAGCATGGCGGCCTTACTGTGATAACGGTCGGTGGGTATACAGTGATTGTGGTTGGTATTGGAATTCCTACTATTCCTGGGGATGGGCACCCTTCCATTATGGCCGGTGGGCTCTCCATGGTTCTTATGGGTGGGTGTGGTCTCCTGGTACGGTCTGGGGCCCTTCATGGGTGACCTGGCGTACGACCGACGCCTACTGTGGTTGGGCTCCTTTACCCCCGGCTGCTCACTATCATAGCGGCATCGGTTTCACTTATCAGGGCAGTCGAGTTTCTGTCGGATTCGGGTTTGGTTTGGGGCATGCCCATTATGCTTTTGTGTCCAAGAGGCACTTTCGGGAGGATCATGTTGGAAGGCATGGAATCAAGCTGGAATCCGCTCGAAATGTGTATCAAAACTCGACCATCATCAACAACTACAACGTGGTCAACAACAATCAGGTGATCAACGAGGGTATCTCTGTTGAGCAATTAAACATTCAAAATCGTGAGGAGCTCAAACCGGTGCGGTTACAGGATGTTGCTGGGCCAGAAAAAACAACATTGGATGCGGGTTCAGGACGCAAGGGTGATGTTCTGCCTGTCTACCGGCCCGCCATGTCCAAACAAAACCCGATGGTATCAAGAGAGCTGCTCAATCGTCAGTCCAAGCGGCCTGCCTTGATGCAACCATCGGAGCCTGTTGGAGATAAACCAGTGGCTTCGGTTCCTGGAGTTCAGAATTCCCTCGCCATGCGTTCAAAACCCAGCAGCCAATCTGCTGCTTTGAAAGGGAACTCGGCAACCGACAAACAACTTTCGGGCGCCATGCCGCTTCAACGGCAGAATAGTGGCTTAAGTCAAGGTCGTTCGTCGCGTCTTTCATCTAGTCGCCCATCGTACACCAAAACTCAAAAACCTCTTCGAGGGGGTGGCGTTGGTTCTGATCCTGCTGGCTTGAAGTCGAGAGATTTAGTGTCGTCTCGCAATTCAGGGCGCGTTGTGAATCGACCTTTGGTGAATGAACGCCCTGCGGTAGCGCATCAAAAGGCTTCGGAAAGCTCGACTAAACCATCGGTTTCTTCGCCTTCTGCATCCTCCAGAATTTCCGCAAACAGATCGCTACAAACCCGTCGTTCTGTCCCCACGCCAAGTGCTTCTGCGATGACGTCCAATCCGTCAGCCAATCGATCAACCATTGACACGACTGCCAACGACAAGTCTCGGCTATCGAAGCGTTCCAGGATCACGCGTTCATCCAGCAGCCTCGCAAATCGATCCATTCCCAGAACCGTGTCTCCGTCCANNNAGNCGNNCAAGCATNACGACNCGATCNNGTGGTNNNGGNAGTCGCATGGNTTCNCCAANGCCGTCGACCTCNAGCAGCCGGCCAAGCATCANGNCCCGATCNNGTNGTANNGGNAGTCGCATGGTTTCCCCAAGGCCGTCGACCTCAAGTAGTCGGCCAAGCATCACGACCCGATCGGGTGGTATCGGAAGTCGTTCTTCATCGCCGCCTGCTCGATCTATGGCTCCAAGGTCGTCGATGACCTCGCCGGCCTCCAGACCCTCCATGGGCGGCGGTATGCGCCCAGGTTCCTCGGCAAATAGTCGACCACAGCCTAGTCGTCCATCGACTGGTTCGGTCACTCCGCGACCAAGACGCTGACAAGCATGAGTGCCGTTACCAAATATATAGATTGTTCCATCAAGGGGTGCCTATGCTTGCTGGTTGTGTGTGGAACATGGGTGACCCGGGCTGCGGAAGAAACATTACAGGTTGTCTTCGAGACTGGCTTTGAACAGGAAGAGGGGTATCAGCTGGATGCAGACCTTGTTGGACAAATGGGGTGGTTAGCTTTCGATGGCGGGGATAGCTTTCTGGAAAGCACGGTGACTGGATCTTCGGGCTTGGTAGATGGTTTTTTAGAGGGTGGTGGTCAGCAGGCCTATCTTGGCTACTTACCCCCTGACCCAGAACTGAATACCGAGTTTTTGAGTTTGCTGAGGCCTTTCGACTATCCTTTAGGTGATTTTGTCAGCATTCAGCGGCTGCGGTTTTCCGTCGTGATGTCGATCGTCGATTCCAGTAATGAGCAGCGCGACAACTTTCGATGGAGCGCCTACAACACCGAGGGATTTCGACTTTTTACGCTGGACTTTGACAATGAGACGAAGGACATCGCTTTCGCGCTAGATGATGGGGAACCTCTTCAAACCACCGGTTATGAATTTGAGAATAGCGTATTCTATGACCTGACGATGGAGATGGATTTCCAATCCAATCAATGGACAGCCTCCATAGGCGGTGTGGTTGTTGTCGATGCACTTCCCATGACCACTCAGGGAAATCGGCTCGATCTGGCAGATATGGATGCCATATGGGCNATTTATGATCCAAGGAATCCCGGAGATAATTTCCTGGTGTTTGATGATTACCGTTTGGAATCCTTCGACCGCGCTTTGCCCATACCTTCCATTTCGATTGTAGGGTTACTTTCAGATGGACAATGTGTTCTGAGGTTGCAAGGAGAGCCCAATACTCGTTGGTCTGTCTCCCACTCCAATGACCTGAGTGTATGGCAAGAAGCATCCTCGGATGTTTCCCTGGGCAACGATGGAACGGCAAGCTGGATTGATTCGACGGCTNCTGGCCAATCGCACCGGTTTTACCGANTGGCGGCCTCGCACCGATGAAGGTGGNTACCAATGACGNNTTTCTTTCAAAACCATCCATGGTTGAACCGGGGTNAAATTCGTGACANCATGCGACGCCATGGTGCTTATTGTACGCCAGCATTGGCTCCCCGTGCCTCCCTTACAAGGCTTGACGCTTGTCCTTTTCCTTCTCGCNCTTAGCCAGTCCGTGGGGAAGGTTAGTTCGCAGGGAGCCATTGGAGCCACCCGCCCAAATGTCGTTCTGATCATGGCTGATGATCTTGGGTGGGGGGATGTTGGGTTCAACGGCAATCAAGTGGTTCAGACGCCCCATTTGGACGCCATGGCCAACAATGGGTTGGTCTTTGATCGCTTTTATGCCGCNGCGCCTGTCTGCAGCCCAACCCGGGGTTCCTGTCTGACTGGCCGCCATCCCTATCGCTANGGGATTCGCACTGCCAACTCCGGTCATTTGCCGGAGTCTGAGTGGACCGTTGCAGAGTGCCTTCGCCAGCTGGGTTATCGGGCGGGGCATTTTGGAAAGTGGCATTTGGGTACGTTGACCCTGGAGGGGAGGGATTCCAATCGAGGGGGCGACCGGAACCATGCGCATCATACGCTGCCAACTTCACACGGATTTGATGTTTTTTTCAGCACTGAGGCAAAAGTCCCTACCTGGGATCCCATGTGGGGACCGAAATCTCCGAATCGTACTTGGTGGTTCCCATTGAACACGGAAAGCCGCAAGCCCTATGGCACGTCCTACTGGACGCCAGAGGGGCGCGTCGAGGACGCACTCGATGGGGATGACTCTGCATTCATCATGGACCAGGCCCTGGCTTTCATGGCTGACGCCAATGCTCATCATGTGCCCTTTTTGACAGTGATCTGGTTCCATGCGCCTCACTTGCCAGTCGTTACGGGCAAGAAATGGTCTGCGCTCTATCAGAGCCTGGGTGGTTACCATCAACATTATTACGGATGTATTTCAGCCTTGGACCATCAGGTTGGGCGGTTGCGTTCCTTTCTCAAGCGGGAGGGACTGGCAGATCAGACCATGATCTGGTTTGCTTCCGACAATGGTCCTGAAGGTCGATCCTTCTCGGCGCCGGGTTCTGCTTGGCCTTTTCGGGGTCGCAAACGTAGCTTGTTGGAGGGTGGGATTCGTGTTCCGGCCATCGTGGAATGGCCGGCAAGGGTCTCGGCTGGCAGGAGAACCCGAGTGCCTGCAGTGACNAGTGATTACCTCCCAACGATCGCCGATTTCTGTGGGGCGACATTGCCGGATAAGCCCTACGATGGCATCAGTCTTCGGTCGGTTTTGNTGGGTTCGGGGAAGGATGCCTCATCACCCATCATGGCCACAAGGGTCATTGGATTTCAGTCGGGCCCCCAGGTTGCCTGGATGAANGGTGCCATGAAATATTANAGCCCCGATCAGGGTGAAACGGAGATGCTGTTTGATTTGGATCAGGATCCCGAGGAAGCGTATGATCTTTCAAAAGCTTCTGTGGAGTTGCTCAACCGCATGCGTGGTGAGTTCGAGGNTTGGCAGGTGGACTGCCAAAACAGTGCCAAGTCCATTCGATGAATNTCCTTTAATCTTTCATGCCTTCTTCTTCTCAGGCCCAACCTCAGTGGTGGCAAACCGCGTTCATGACCCGAGTGTTGCCATTCATTCTTTTTCTCATTCTGACAACGTGTCAGGGACGTTTCGGGATTGCTTCGCATTTTTGGTTTTATGCTNTGAAGACGNTGATCGGGATNGCTCTGATTGCATGGATGTGGAGCCAAGTGCAAGAGATGCGCTGGCGCATGAGCTGGGAGGCTTGCTGCGTCGGACTTGCCTGCTTTTTGCTTTGGGTCGGTCTGGACGGCNTGATTCCGCGTCTAGGAGCTCTTTTGGGAGATNCTGCCGAGGAAAAACCGTGGCAATGGAATCCCTTCGAGTTCTTCACGGATCATCCAGCTTTGGCGTGGACGTTTGTAGGGATTCGGATCATTGGCTCGACACTGATTGTGCCTCCTCTGGAGGAGGTTTTTTATCGATCGGCCGTTTATCGTTATTGGGTAGCACCAAATATCGAATCGGTGCCGCTGAACCGCTTTCACTTCAAAGCTTTTTTTGCGACGAGCATTCTCTTTGGTGTGGTGCATCAGGAATGGTTGGCTGGTATTTTCTGTGGTGCTGCCTTCCAATGGCTGGTGCTCCGCAAAGGGCATCTAGGAGACGCCATGACGGCCCATGCGATCACCAACGCTCTTCTGGGCCTCTATGTGGTGTGGACGGATTCCTGGCAGTTTTGGTAGAGAGCGATCAACTCGGACATTGACAGCTGCGCCGCGTCTGATATTTTCCCCGCTCGTTTGAGCTTTTAAAGTTCAAGCTGCGTTAGGACTTCGGCAATCTTTCTCTAGATCACCGCACACAAAAATTATGGCTAAAAAAGCATCAGGAACCTCTAAGGTTAAATACGTATATCACTTCGGAAACAAGACAGATGGCCACGGGAAGATGAAAGAACTTCTCGGTGGCAAAGGAGCCAATTTGGCTGAAATGACCCGCATCGGGTTGCCCGTGCCTCCAGGTTTCACCATTTCCACGGAAGTTTGCACCTACTACTACGCCAACAAGCGAACCTATCCCAAGGTGCTTCAGGCTCAAATGGAGGAGGGTGTTCGCCGCATGGAAAAGCAACTGGGTAAAAAATTTGGAGACAAGAACAATCCTCTGCTTCTGTCGGTTCGCTCTGGTGCTCGCGAATCCATGCCCGGTATGATGGACACCATCCTCAACCTGGGTCTCAATGATGAAACCGTCGAAGCGCTTGCCANATCCAGTGGCAATGCACGTTTTGCCTGGGACAGCTACCGCCGATTTATCCAAATGTATGGCGATGTGGTCATGGGAGTCCAAAAGCTACCTAGCGAAGATGAAGAACCTTTTGAACTGGTCATCGAGAAGGTCAAGAAGCAGCGTCTGAAAAATGCACACGCTGAGGACACGGCTTTGTCTGCTGACGACTTGAAGGTCTTGGTCAATGAGTTCAAGAAACTGGTCAAGCAGCGTACCGGCAAGGCCTTCCCCAACAACCCTTGGGATCAACTGCGGGGTGCCGTCGGCGCTGTTTTCAGTAGTTGGATGAACGATCGTGCCATTGTTTACCGCAGAAAATATAACATCCCGGCCGAGTGGGGGACTGCGGTGAATGTTCAATCCATGGTCTTTGGCAATACGGGTGAAGATTCAGGTTCCGGTGTGGCCTTTACCCGTGACCCAGCTACGGGTGAAAATGTTTTCTGGGGTGAGTTCATGATGAATGCCCAAGGTGAGGACGTTGTAGCGGGTGTTCGTACTCCCAATCCTGTGGCCGACCTCAAGAAGGTCATGCCCAGTGCGCATAAGGAGCTGATGCGGATCTGCAAAGTGCTGGAGAAGCACTTCCGCGATGTTCAGGACTTTGAGTTCACCATCGAGGAGGAGAAAGTCTACATGTTGCAGACGCGCAATGGTAAGCGTACGGGCTTGGCTGCTGTGCGTATTGCCTGCGAAATGGTGAAGGAAAAGCTCATCACCTGGAAAGATGCCATCAAGAGGATTCCAGCGGATGACCTGGATCAGCTTCTGGCTCCCGTCTTTGATCAATCAGCCGTCAAGAAAGTCAAGGCGATNGCCAAGGGNCTTCCTGCCGGGCCTGGGGCAGCAACGGGTAAAGTCTATTTCAATGCGGATCGTGCGGAGGCCGCCAAAGGAAAGGGCGAGGAAGTCTTGCTCGTGCGCTTGGAAACCTCTCCGGAAGATTTGAGGGGCATGATTGCTGCCAACGGTATTCTCACCGCTCGCGGTGGAGTCAGCTCACACGCGGCGCTGGTCGCTCGTCAGATGGGTAAGATCTGTGTGTGCGGCGCTGCCGAAGTGCAGATCAACTACGCCAAACGAACCATGAAGATCGGTAAGCTGAACTTCAAGGAAGGTGATTTCCTCTCTATCGATGGTACGTCCGGTGAAATCTACCCGGGAGAAGTCAAGACGGCTCCTTCGGAGGTCATTCAAGGGTTGCTAGAAAACAAAGCAGCAGCCAAGCGCAGCCGTACTTACAAAAACTTCAAGCAGATCATGGATTGGTCGGCTAAAGCNACCAAGATGCAGGTGAGAACCAATGCAGACACTCCTGGACAGGTCAAAAATGCTGTTTCCTTTGGTGCCACTGGCATCGGTCTTTGCCGCACAGAGCACATGTTCTTCGAAGGCAATCGTATTGATGCGGTTCGGNAAATGATTCTTGCTGAAAACGAAAAAGACCGTCGCAAGGCAGTCAAGAAGCTGTTGCCCTATCAGCGCAAAGATTTTGAAGGCATTTTCAAGGCATTGGCCGGCCTTCCAGCGACCATTCGCCTGCTTGATCCGCCTTTGCATGAATTCCTGCCTCACGACAGCAAGCAGATTGCCGATTTAGCGAAGAAATTGAAGGTCAAGCCCGCGGAGATTCAAAAACGAGTGCATGAGTTGCACGAGTTCAACCCAATGCTCGGTCACCGGGGTTGTCGCCTTGCGATCTCCTATCCTGAAATCGCTGAGATGCAGGTACGCGCCATTTTCGAAGCGGCAGCGAACGTTCAAAAGAAGAAAATCAAGGTGAACCCCGAAATCATGGTTCCTTTGGTCGGTTTCAGTAAGGAACTTGAGCTGCAAGCTGAGATCATCCACCGAGTGGCCAAAGAAGTTTCGAAGGAAAAGGGTGTGAAACTGAGTTATCTGGTGGGGACCATGATTGAAGTGCCTCGTGGCGCCGTCACTGCGGATCAGATTGCTCAAACAGCACAGTTCTTCAGTTTCGGAACCAATGACCTGACGCAGACGACTCTTGGTATGAGCCGTGATGATTCCGGCTCCTTCCTGCCTCATTATCAGGAGCAGGAAATTGTCACTAACAATCCATTTGCTGTTGTTGATCAGACNGGTGTGGGGCAACTCATGGAAATTGCCGTCCAGAAAGGACGNAGCACTCGAAAGAATATNAAGCTAGGCATTTGTGGTGAGCATGGTGGAGAGCCCAGNAGCGTGAAATTCTGCCATCAATTAGGGTTGAACTANGTGAGCTGTTCGCCTTTNCGTGTGCCNGTGGCACGNCTGGCAGCTGCACAAGCCGCATTGGCNTAATTCNATCGATTCCTATTTCGAAATTCACACGCTCAGCACTNAGGTGCTGAGCGTTTTTTATTGTCACGATCTTGGGTGCGATTGCCCATGTAAGGTTCTTTTGCTTTGGGGGCCAATGGCACAGACTATCCGTTNCCTCGGAAAATGGGTCGGAAGGGGGGTGGCAGGCTTACTAGCATAGAATCTGAGTGCGATCAGCGTGGATCTCCGGTTGTTGGTGGAACCACCCGGGCAAATACCCTGTTGGGCCAGGGCACGAAAAAGCCGCCCGGAAAATCCGGGCGGCTTGCCTTCAACCTTCTTAAGAGGAGCTGTGCATCAAAGATCCACAGCCGGCTGGAAGTTGGGGTAGCTGGCAACGCCATGCTCTCCCACATCCAATCCTTCCTCCTCTTCCTGTTCGCTAACCCGCAACCCAACGGTGAACTTCAGGAGTCCAAACACAATCAGTGAAGCGAAGAAGGCAAATAGGGAAATTGCCAGTGTTCCTTTAAGCTGGGTGGCGAAGGAAAAATCTGATCCACCAAAGATTCCCACTGCCAAAGTTCCCCAGATGCCGCAGGTTCCATGAACGGAAATGGCACCTACTGGGTCGTCTATCTTGGCCTTATCCAGCGCAACAACAGACAGAACTACCAGGACTCCGGCCACCGCGCCTACAATTATAGAGGCCATTGGGCTGATGACATCAGCACCCGCGGTGATTCCGACTAATCCAGCGAGGAGTCCGTTCAGGGCCATTGATAGATCAGGCTTTTTGAGGAAAAGCCATGAGGCGGCCATGGCGGCGAGACCTCCTGCACATCCAGCCATGGCTGTAGTGACAAAAACGAGCGATACCAAACCAGGATCTGCGCTTAACACGGAACCACCGTTGAAACCAAACCAACCCAAAAACAGCAGGAAAGCGCCAATGGTCGCTAAAGGCATGCTGTGTCCCAAGATGGGTTTGATCTGTCCATTAACGTACTTGCCTTTGCGAGATCCAAGTAGGAGTACGGCTGCAAGAGCAGCGAATCCTCCGAAGGCATGAACCAAGGTGGATCCAGCGAAATCATAAAAGCCATCTTGGTCAAGCCAACCGCCACCCCATTTCCATGATCCTGTGATGGGGTATACAAAAGCAACCAATAGCGTGGCTCCAATCATGAAGGATCCTAGTTTGATGCGTTCAGCAACAGCTCCTGACACGATGGTGGCTGCTGTAGCAGCAAACATGGCCTGAAAGATGAAGTCTGCCCAGTAGGTGTAATCCGCATAATTACTGGTCATATTCGCAAGCGCATCAGCTCCCTCAAATCCATTTGCTATTGGAGTACCTAATGCAAACCAGCCATTAAAATCCCCGGGATACATCGAATTGAAGCCCCAAAAGGCATAAGTCAAAACCCCCATCGAAATGATAAAAACGTTCTTAAAGAGGATGTTGACCGTGTTCTTCTGACGTGTCAGTCCACTTTCGATGGTTGCAAAACCTAGATGCATTAAAAAGACAAGTGCTGCAGCAATGAGGATCCACAAGTTGTCCACCATGAATTTCGGATAGGCCAGAGGCATGGCCTGAAATTCTTCCATGGTGGTGAAGGCTGGAGCCTCCGCTTCCGCCTCAGCCGCAACCTCGGCGACAGCTTCGTCTTGTCCCAATGCCAAATACATGGGTGTCCCCAAAAGGGCCGTAAGTAATAGGATATTAGTCAATAATCGTTTCATAAGTTCAGTTGATTGTGTTTTGATTGTTGGGTTAGGGGGTTAAAGTGCTTCTTCGCCTTCTTCTTCAGTGCGGATGCGGACTGCTTCTTCGACTGGATAGATAAAAACCTTTCCATCTCCGATCTTCCCCGTCTTTGCCGACTTCACGATGGCCGTGGCAGCAGCCTGGCAGCGTTCATCAGGCACGACCACTTGGATGAGGATCTTGGGAAGAAAGTCGACGGTGTACTCACTACCGCGATAAATTTCGGTGTGTCCTTTTTGACGTCCGAAACCCTTGACCTCGGTGACTGTCATGCCTTCGACACCCACTTCGTTGAGTGATTCTTTGACTTCCTCCAATTTGAAGGGCTTGATGATGGCTTCTATTTTTTTCATGTGCTGTGTGTTCTGAAATATGAACAAAATTCCTACAGCACCCAGGATGCCATTTTTTCAAACAGATTTATCTTAATGGGTAAAACGTTGGTAATAAACGATTAGAGATTTAATAAAAAATTTCTTTTTTCTTCATTCTATCGAAATGAACAAAATGAGACATTTCCAGCCAACCGTCATTTTTGGATCATTGGCTTTT
>NYYT01000059.1 GCA_002686885.1 Pedosphaera sp. | reverse complement strand
TTCAATACGGCTTCTATCGATACACAGACAAGTTTTGGAACGGCGCTACTGACTACCGGGCTCACGGTTTGTTCGCGACCTGGACTTTGCGTTTTGGGGATCAGTAAGCGTTCCATGTTCTGTTAGCTTAGAGGAGCTAGCAAGGTCACTGCTCGCGCTCAGTCATAAGATGGTAGGTAAGTAGATCAACACGATGGACTCAGGAAGGGAATGCATGCATCCGGGACTTTGCGCCTTTCATCAGAACTCCTGCATTGGAGCCTCATGGGTCTTTGGGCGCTACACATCATGAGTGGGTCACAAAAATGTGACTCATGCTTCAGGCGGAGGGACGAGCGATGCAGTCGGCTCAAGATGGGTGATGGTTTGCGAGCCTTCCTCGATGAGGATGGTTCGATGGCATGCGACACCTTCAAATGTCTGTGTCTCTCCGGTTCGGGGCCAGAAGATTTCCAAGGTGCGGACTTCCTTGGCTTGTCCCAGCCCCAGCCATTGCCGAAGGGGATTGGCGCCAAAGCTGCCTCCTGAGTTGACGTGACGATAAACCGTGCGCATCTCTCCGGCATCTTCAAACTGCACCTTGATGCGTGCTCCGATGGCTGCGCGATTGGACTGCTTACCCTTTAAGAGAACACCCAGCCATGCGTTTCCAAATCCCGGGTTCTGATAAAGGGCGTCATAATACTTGTCTGCCGGAAAGGCACCTCCCATTTGTGCGAAAATATCCAAATCACCGTCGTGGTCAAAATCCGCAAACCCGATGCTGTGCCCTTTCTGCAAGTGCCCGAAGCCCCCTTCCAGAGTGACATTTTCAAAGCGTTTGCCTTCCCGATTGACAAACATCAGGTTGGGAGTGACGTGTTGAAGACCGACATTCCCGGTTCCCAGGAAAAAGTCCAACCATCCATCGTTGTTGATGTCACCAAAGTTGCAACCCATCGGCATGATGGGGAGATTCACGCCAAGGGCCTTGGCCTCATTCTTGAAGGAACCATCCCCTTGGTTGCGATACATACCGGGAAGAAATTGATCCTGCATGGCGTAGCCGAAGTAATGAGAAGCCGTGAATCCGGCATCGGGTGAAAAGAAGGAACTGAATAGATCGAGGGCGCCATCGTTGTCATAATCCCAGAACCACGCGGGGAAGCTTTGATAGGTTCCGGGGGTGCCCGAAGCCATCGTGACTTCACTGAAGGTGCCATCGCCTTGATTGCGATACAGGCGGTTTTCACCATCCATGTTGGATAGGTACAGATCGGGATAGCGGTCGCCGTCGTAATCTCCCCAG
Organism: Pedosphaera sp.; assembly: GCA_002686885.1. Classification (GTDB taxonomy): domain Bacteria; phylum Verrucomicrobiota; class Verrucomicrobiia; order Limisphaerales; family AAA164-E04; genus UBA7971. The sequence goes on along the minus strand of NYYT01000059.1, from coordinate 24,659 downwards.
ATAACTCCCTTGGCAAATCGGTGGTTCAAGACACCTGCCTGGGCTGCAACATCGACAAAGCGATCTCCATCGTTTCGGAAAAGCTGACAGGGTGCGGTGATGCCTTCGGTACTCTCATTGCCGATGAACAAATCCAGATCTCCGTCCAAATCATAATCAGCCCATGAGGCAGTCTGGGTGGGGTAATCCACACCTGCCAGTCCTACCTGGTAGCTGACATCGGTGAAGTGGGGAATCCCTTTTTCGTCGACTCCGTCATGGCGGAGCAGCGAATTGGGATGTCGCCCATTCTCTGCAAGCCAAGCTCCCCTCAATACCAGGACATCCAGGAGGCCATCGTTGTTGTAGTCGGTTTGTATCAAGTTCAGACCTCCCAGAGTGGTTTCCAATCCGGCTTGCTGGACCACGGGCTTGAATGTCCCCTGACCTTGATTGAGGAATAGGGTCAGGCTTTGGCCGGTGTCCCAGCTGGATGTCATGATGTCGATCCAGCCATCCCCATTGAAATCGTCAGCAATCGCTCCTCCTGCCAGGTTGAAAGAGTTGACCCCTGCCTTTTGTGCGATGTTCGGAAACGCAGGAAAACGATCTCCCTGAGGCGTGACACGATCGAGTTGTATCCGGTGATTGGTTGGAACCGCCTCAGGGAAAGTTCCAAGGGTCATGGCGGTTACGTTGAGGAGCCAGCGAGCGGAATGGTATTTAGGCTCCTTGGGGGTCAGCAGTCGCAAAACCTGAGAAAACGCTACCATGGCGTTCTTCGAACCCTCCTGCTTGGTGTGCAGACCGGCGCCCCGAATAGGCAACGTACAGCTTTCCGGGGAGTGTTGTTGGCAGCAATTTTGAGTTTCAGCAAAGCGAAGGTAGGCAATACCCAAAAAAAACATGCATTCTCCGAGTTGCTTGGCCTCGACTTGGCTTTCTCGACCCAGCTTGAAGGCCTGCCCCAAGTGCTGGACCGCCTCTTTTTCCTGGCCATAGCGCAATTCTGCAATGCCCAATTCCATCATGGCCCAGACCTTGTCAGCGGCCTTGGCGTAGAAGGGTGGGGATTCAAGCCAAGCTCGCCACTTACGAATATCCTTAGTCCCCAAATAGAGATTCTTATCGGGCGTCTCCTTGAGGATCTGCTGAAGCCGGAGGGCCATGTCTGGTGTGGCGCCCTCTGCCTGCGCGTCCATTGGTGACCGATGGACGGTGAGCACGAGGGCCGCGATCGTGAACAGGCGGACGATGGACCAACCTCGATACGACCCGTGAGATCCTGGTAAATTCATCCTGATAATAGGTTAAACTGGTGGACAGCAGTCTGGATGTCAACGTCTTTGCCGGAAGCCAGAAGGTGTTTGAGTGGAGAGCCTGTTGTGAGGTCTTGGCTCGATCAAAAGCAGGCTTGTTCAGTGGTCATGCCAGGTGTCTAGGGTTGCATTTGGCTTTCTTTGCGGGTCAAGTCCCCCTAGTTTTTTGGTAGTGATAGCGCTGATTGACTATGGAGCAGGAAATCTCAGGAGTGTTCACAAAGCCCTTCTGCATTTGGGAGTGGAAGTCCGTCTCGTGCGGCAAGCCGAGGAACTGGACGGTTGCCCGGGCATCGTGTTGCCGGGCGTTGGAGCTTTCGATGACTGTTCCCTGGCTCTCAAGAAGCAAGCTCTGATGGAGGCGACTCGCCAACGGCTCAAGGATGGTGCCTGGTTTTTGGGTATCTGCGTGGGCTACCAGATTCTTTTTGAGCGGAGTGATGAATTTGAGAGCACCTCTCCGGGCTTTGGCTGGTTCAAAGGCCCTGTGGTGCGGTTTCCTGATCAACCGGGGTTGAAAGTGCCCCAGATTGGATGGAATCAGGTGCAACAGACGCGCGAGGATTGTCCGCTCTTTCGGGGCATCCCCGACAACAGCCATTTTTACTTTGTGCACAGTTACCATCCTCAGCCTGCCGACCCATCCATCACAGCCGGCCAAACCGAATATGGGGGTACTTTTACCTCAGCGGTATGGAAAGATCGTGTGTTTGCGACACAATTTCATCCCGAAAAAAGCCAGACGCTTGGCCTTAAATTGCTCCAGAATTTTGTGGAATTGGTTTGACCCAATGTCTCTAGTTCAGAAGCCCATGTTGCTTCATCTGCCCTAGCGTCCATCGGTATTCCTCGACTAGTTGGTCGACCACGTGTCGAGATTTCATGGTATCGGGCATCACCTCCCAAGTATAGGTTTCCATTTCCAGGTGGGAGCAGGTCCCTGGATGAGCCTTCAGGTAGTCCAGAGTGCCCAGTAGGTGATCGGAGGTGTTGTCATACAATGCCACGGGAACTTGATGCAGCGGAATGTGGAAGTGAATTCTCCACTCCTCAGCTTGGGCGGCACCCTCTTCTGGGGCCGATGCCAGTGCCTCTGGCAAGTCTCGATAACGGTGCAGGCCCCCTCCCTGTTGGCGTTCAATGACCTGATGGAAATAGACTGCATCGTTGAATGCCTCGAGCGACTGCCGGACTTCATTGGTAGGGCGGACTTTCAGGGCTGAACTCAAATGAATCTTGCTGATCTTGATTTTATGGCTAGCGAGTCTACCGAGTGCCTCATGTGGGTTCTCGTATTGAAGGGCCAGATGACAACAATCGTAATTGATTCCCAGATGTTCTTCGATGCGCATGTCCCCACGGCGGTCTTGCCTCATTTGGTCAAAAAAGCGAGTCGCTTCCTTGGAGGTTTCCAGGGTGCACATGGGTTCGGGTTCCAGCCCAAGGTGCAGTTTTTTACCGGTGCGAGCGCTGAGATGTTCCAGATGATCCACGCATTTCCACAAATGCTTGCGCGCCTCTCCCAGGGCTCGGTCCGAGAGATCAAAGCCCTTGTACGAGACGGGTACCGTACTGACGCTTCCTTCCACCCCCTCCGGGAGCATCTCCACAAGCAGATCAAAAAGCAGATTGGTATAATCCAGGCGTTCCTGTGAAGTCCAGTCGGGTCGATACACATCCTCCTTGACCCGAGTGCCGTGGAAGGTTCCGTAGGGAAAGCCATTGATGGTGAAGACGTAGCAGTTGTTCTGATCCATCCAGTGACGGAAGTCCCTCAAATGGCTTCCCTGCGAGAGTTGCTTAGCGGCGGCAGCACCCAGGCGTAATCCGATGGCGTATGGTTCGTCGGGGGCCACCTGCTGCTTCACGGCCATGGTGTCCTGCTTGAGACTGTGAAAAGTCTCTTCCCAGGATTCTCCTCGATGAATGTTGGTGCAGTAAGCCAGATGCAATCCGTGTGCCAGTTTCATGGGTCTCTGAGTCCTGTTGTGGGAACCTGATTCCAGCATGAAGGCAAAGGGACATCAGCAGCAAGACTAATGCGGGTGGGTCTTAAAACCACATTTCATTAGAATAACTTATGAAAAACACTTGCGCTCAGGGTGGGTCGATGTCACCTTCCGCCCAAACNGAGGACCTCAACCCATGGGATTGATTCCTTGCATGCCTCAAACCATGCTTTATCCGAGGTTTTCAAGGTGTTCTGCAAAACNTATGCAAATTGAAAGTCTCAAAGTATTTTGCGATTTGACCGAGACGGGGAGCTTCACCAAGGCAGCCCAGATCAACGGTATCACCCAGTCGGCTGTCAGTCAGCAGGTAGGCTCTCTGGAAAAGCAGTTTGATACNTTGCTGATCGAGCGNAGCAAAAAGAAATTTCGTCTGACTCGCGAGGGCAACGCCCTCTACGAGTACAGCAAGCAAATCATTCAAACCTATGATTCCCTCCTGAATCATCTTCAGGAAATCAAGGATGTGGTGTCGGGGACCATCCGAGTGGCGACCATCTACAGCGTGGGTTTGCACGAGCTACCCCCCTACATGAAGCAGTTTCTCAAGGCCTACCCGACGGTCAATGTGCACGTGGAATACCGNCGATCCAANCAGGTATACGAAGATGTCCTGGGCAATGTGGTCGATTTGGGCCTCGTGGCCTACCCGGTGAAGGACCCTCGTTTGGAAATCATGCCCATCCGCAACGACCGGCTGGTGCTGATCTGTCATCCAAGCCATCCTTGTGCCAACCAGGGAGCTATTTCTCTATCCCAGATCCAGGGCGAACGATTCATTGGGTTCGAATCGGACATTCCGACCCGAAAGGGGGTCGATAAGATTTTGCGCGACTTTGATGTCCAGGTGAGTGTGGCCATGGAGTTTGATAACATTGAAACCGTGAAAAGAGCGGTGGAGATTGATGCAGGATTGTCCATCGTGCCTTTGGGAACCGTGACTCAGGAAATTGCCAAGCAGACGCTGGCTCAGGTTGAAATCGCCGATGGGGTGTTCCACCGCCCCCTGGCGGTGGTTTACAAGAAGACCAAGGTGCTTTCACCAGCCATGAAGGAATTTGTCCATATCCTCAAAGTGGGTCTGGATTCACCTTCGGAAAAGTGATTGGATAAGATTCATGAATCCTGTGGATCCATCCACCAAAGTCAAGGTGGCCATCATTGGAGCTTCCGGTTATTCCGGGGAAGAGCTGGTCAAGCTGCTGTTGCTGCATCCTCATGTTCAGCTCACTGTTCTGACCTCCCGCCAATACGATGGACGTTCTCTGGGAGAGATTTTTCCGCGCTTTGCCAGTTTGCCCGGGGCTTGCGACCTTCGCTTTGAGGCACCGGATACCCCCTCGATCCTTCAGCGAGCTGAAGTAGCCTTTCTGGCACTTCCGCACGGAGTGGCTGCAGAATTTGCCGAGCCTTTGGTTGCGGGCGGCTGCCAGGTCATTGACTTGAGTGCCGACTTTCGTATTCGGGACCCGAAGGTCTATCGTGAATTTTATGGTTCCGAGCACCCGGCACCACAGCTTCTCAGCCAGGCGGTTTATGGACTGCCCGAGTGGCGTCGTGAAGCTATTCGATCCGCCCAATTGATCGCTTCGCCCGGATGCTATCCTACCAGCATCCTTCTTCCGACCCTGCCACTGATTCGCGATGGACTGATTCAGCCTGCAACCCTTGTGGCCAATTCCCTGAGTGGGGTCAGCGGTGCAGGTCGCAAGGCTGACATTCCATTTCTCTTCGTCGAATGCAATGAAAGCGTTCGCCCCTATGGGGTGACCTTTCACCGGCATTTGTCTGAAATAGAACAGGAGATCAGTCTGGCGGCTCAGACGCCTACTGTGATTCAGTTCACGCCTCACCTGATTCCTGTGAATCGAGGCATCCTCACGACCATGAGTGTTGCCCCCAGCAAACAAGCTGAAGGACCAACAGGCATCGATCAAATCGAGGCGTGTCTCCGTCAGGCGTATGAGGGAGAACCCTTCGTTCGCCTTTTGGGCCCTGAGGCCCTTCCCGATACCAAGCACGTCGTGGGAACCAATCACATCGAGATCGCCTGGCGTATGGACCCGCGCACCGGAAGACTGATGCTGATGAGCGCTGAGGATAACTTGCTCAAGGGAGCTGGAGGCCAGGCCATTCAGTCGATGAACATCCTTAGAGGTCTGCCGGAGACGGCGGGTCTTCTTCTCTAAGGTGAAGGGAAGTGCTTCATGAAAGCCTCTTATGTGGTCAACTACTTCGGGCAGACAAGAAGCCTGACCATAGTTGCACTGCTTCTATCCTTGGTGCGGGTGCTTCCGGATGAATGGCCGGCTGAAACGATCCGGGAGGATGCGCTGGTCTCCACTTTTTCCATCGTTGCCTTTGATCCTTTGACCCAGGAATTGGGTATCGCTGTTCAGAGCAAATTCTTTGGCGTGGGCTCCGTGGTGCCATGGGCCAAGGCAGGGGTAGGCGCCATTGCCACTCAAAGCTATGCCAACGTGACCTATGGGCCCAATGGATTGAGTCATCTGGAATCCGGTCTGGAGGCCGCTGCTGTGATCGAAAAGCTGACGAGCGAGGATGCTCAAAGCGCCACTCGGCAGGTGGCGGTGGTGGATGCCCATGGTGGTGCAGCTTCCTTCACCGGTGAGGCCTGTCACTCATGGGCAGGTCATGTGGTGGGTCATCACTATGCCATTCAGGGAAACCTGCTTGCGAGTCAGAAAGTGGTTGAAGCCATGGATCGAGCTTTCCGACAAACGCGTGGGCAGCCAAAGAGGTCCCTGGCAGATGCGCTCATGGCAGCCCTGGCTGCCGGTCAAGCCGCAGGTGGAGATAAGCGAGGAAGGCAATCGGCCGCTTTACTAGTCGTCAGAGAAGGAGGTGGCTATGCAGGTTCCAACGATCGATTCATCGATTTGCGCGTGGAGGATCATCCCAAGCCCATCGATGAGCTCCAGCGCTTGCTGGACATGCACAAGGTGTTTTACAAGCGCTCACACCGAACCAGGCCTTGAGTGCCTCTTTCATCTCAAGGCTTCTGAAAAGTGACCATGGTCGAAGTTTCGCAGCGCAAGTGCCTTGGGTCCCATCGCGAAGGTGTGTGGATGCGGCTTCGCGTTCAACCCAATGCCCGTCGAGATGAATGGGTCGGCCCTCAGGGGGACTGCATCAAGATTCGCATCGCGGCCCCGCCTGTAGACGCGGCAGCCAACCAACGATTGTTGAGCTTTCTCTCGAAAAGGTTAAGACGTTCAAAGTCGACCCTGCAGATCACCCGCGGTCATACCTCTCGCGAAAAGACCGTGCTTTTGAAAGGGTGTCGCCTCAGCGATCTTCCAGAATCTCTTCGATCGCAAGGCTGAGGGTTTGGGTATCAGGTTGGATCATCATCCTGGCTTTCTCGCGCTGAAGCGATCATCGACGTTGTTCCACTCGATGCATTCTCATGCAGGCCTTCCAGCTTGAGGTCCATACGGTGAAAAACGCCTCGCCACATTCGAATCTCCAGTGCCGTGGGATTGGCCTTGGCAAAAAAATTGGAAAATCGCTCCATGATCTCGGTTTCCTGGTGAGGCCGAAGAAATCCTGTTCGTTGAATGGACTCCTTGAGGTGTCGGAGCAAGCCCTGAATGGCATCGACATCGGCCAAAGGGTCTGAAGACCTGGTATCTTGCCGCATAGGTTTCTCCAAGCGCTGAATCTCATACAGGCTGACCATCACGGCATGCGAGAGGTTGAGGGAGGACACTTCCCCAAAGGTGGGAATGCGCATCAAACGACTGCAGAGGTCCAATTCCTGGTTGGTCAGCCCACTGCTTTCTCTTCCAAAAACCAGTCCTACCTTGCCACTTCCGGTGGGCCACTCCTCCATCAGTTCGGGTAAGGCAATGACCCTGTCGTGTCTGGCTCTTTCCCTTGCTGTCGTCCCATAGACGCGCTCCAGATCGGCAATCGCTGTCTCCAGATTCTCAAAGGTCCGAGCCTGGCGCAGAATGGATTCGGCCCGGGTTGCCCGATCGATGGCTTCAGGATGCAGGGGGTTGGCTGGGTTGACCAGACGCAGATCGGTGGCCCCCATGTTGCCCATGGCTCGGGCGACGGCTCCAATGTTCCCAGGATGAGAAGGTTCGACGAGTATGATGGCAGTGGAAGCGGATAGAATGTGATCCCCCATGGGTTGAGCATGGAAAATCAGCTACCCAGATACCAGTCTGGATCGTTTTTTGGCTTGCTTTTTGTGCGCCGGTGGCGCACCTATCCTCCCAACGCTCACATCATTAGAGAGCTTACTGCTTCAACAGAAAGAATCATCAATGAAGCAGCTTTGGTGGGCATGTCGCCCGCCAAGAAAGCAAGCAGGGGCTTGCAGTTCAGGAAAATCTCCCGTCCTTACCGCCCCGTGCATCGCCTGGCATGAAGCTCGTCTTTGATGGCTTTCTCACTCGAGAGGAAGCGAGCCAGCATGCACGACATCTATGTCATTCGAACATCTTAATCTCGACGAACGCCTTCTCAAGGCAGTGGAAGCCTGTGGCTTTCAAGAACCCACCCCGATTCAGCAACAAGCCATCCCGGTCATTCTCGACGGAGAGGACCTCATGGGGTCGGCTCAAACGGGAACCGGTAAAACCGCAGCTTTTGTTCTGCCCATCCTGCATCAATTGCTGCAGCGCAAGCCCACCAAGAAAAGCATTGGGCCTCGATGTCTGGTAGTGGCACCGACACGGGAACTGGCTCAGCAGGTGGAAAAGGACGTCACGGCGTTCAGTAAGTTCATCAAGTGTCCCCAGGGGTCTTTGGTAGGAGGCGTGGCTTATGGCCCTCAGATTCAAATGCTCAAACGTCCGGTCGATGTCTTGATTGCGACTCCGGGACGATTGCTGGATCACATGGGGCAAGGCCGTCTGGATTTTTCGCGCTTGGAATTTCTGGTATTGGATGAAGCCGATCGCATGTTGGACATGGGGTTCATTGGCGATATACGAAGAATTGTGGCCGCGGTCCCCGAACAGCGACAGACCCTGCTGTTTTCCGCGACGCTGGAAGGACAGGTGTTGCGAATGGCCCAATCCTTCCTCAAGGATCCTGAGTCCATTCAGCTGACCAGTAACGTCAAGAAGCATGAGCAAATCAGCCAGCGCATTCACTGGGCCGATGATGCCACTCACAAGCATCATCTGTTGGCTCATTATGTGAAGACGGAGGACGTGACCCAGGCCGTCATCTTTACGGCCACCAAGCGAGGGGCGGATGCCTTGGTCAGCCACCTGCAGCGCCAGGGCAACGAGGTGGCTGTTCTGCATGGTGATTTGAAACAAACCGCGCGCAAGAAAACCATGGATCAAATGCACCATGGCAAGATCAAGCTACTGGTGGCGACGGACATCGCCGCTCGTGGTTTGGATTTCAAGAATTTGAGCCACGTTTTCAATTTTGATCTTCCTAACACGGCCGAAGACTACATCCATCGCATTGGCCGAACCGGGCGAGCCGATGCGACGGGCACGGCGATTTCACTGGTGTGTCGCAAGGACTGGGATGCCTTGGTCAGCATCGAACGACTGACCGGTCAAAAACTGCATCGAGATTTGATTGAGGGCCTCGAGCCCAGATCCTCAGAACCCAAAACACGCTCGACTCTGGGAAATGCAGGGCGTTCATGGAAACCCAGGCGGCGTGGGGGCAGCTTGATGCGCCGAAGACGTCGCTAGGAACGCATGTCCTTTGATCATCTACCCTGGGATGAGTCGATTGATCAGGCGGCGCGCAAGCTGTGGGACTACCATCGCCTCAATCACCCGCTGGAGCCTGCAGACTTGATCCTTATTCTCGGCAGTCATGATCTTCGAGTCGGAGATCGAGCGGCTGAGCTTTTTCATGAGAACATGGCCCCCCGACTTTGCTTTACCGGTGGCTATGGCAACTGGACTCGTGGACATTTTGAACGACCTGAGGCAGAAATGATTGCCGAAAGGGCCATTGCCTGTGGCGTACCAGCGTCTGTCCTCATCAAGGAACCCAGAGCCTCCAATACTGGAGAAAACATCCAATTTTCCAAGGAGTTGCTTGCCCAACATGGCTGGCAGGTGCAGCGCGCCATTGCGATTCAAAAACCCTACATGGAGCGACGGGCCTGGGCCTCCCTGTGTTGTCAGTGGCCCGAGGCGGAGTGGCAGGTCACTTCACCTCAAATGAGTTTCGATGACTACTGCCATTCAGCGCTTCCACCCCGCATGGTGGCCGAAGTCATGGTCGGCGATCTTCAGCGAATCATGGCTTATCCTAAGCTGGGCTACCAGACCGAGCAGCCCGTTTCCGACGAGGTCCATTTGGCATACTCTTATTTGATCGAGCGCGGATTTGTGGGTCACTTGATGCATGGGTCTTGAGNGATTGCAGTAGGGCGCGTCCCGTATGACNCTCCTTGCATTTCATGATGGCCGAAGGCGGGCCACAGGCGACCAGCATTCCNCCCTTGCANCCTCCTTCGGGTCCCAGGTCGATGACCCAATCGGCACTACGGATGACATCGATGTGGTGTTCGATCATGATGACNGAATGNCCTGAATCCACCAGGTCCTGAAAAAGATCCAGCAGGATNCGAACATCTTCGAAATGAAGCCCNGTGGTGGGCTCATCAAAGACATAGAGACAGTGAGCCAGTTGGGCCNTCTTGGTANAAATCGCCGCCAGGTGCTTGACCAGCTTAAGGCGCTGGCTCTCTCCGCCACTGAGCGTGTGAATCGGTTGTCCTACCTGCAGATAGCCCAATCCTGCCTTCTGCAACCATTGCAGGCCATCCATGGCTTTTTGTGCTGGGCGAGTGTCTTTCCAGTGATGGAGGAAATCCAAGGCCTCATCNANGGTGGCCTCCAANAGGTCNGCAATGCTCCACTCGCGAGCTTGNCNCCCCCCTGNGGNTTCCNTGAGAGTGACCTCCAGTACTANTGAGCGATAGCGNCGACCNTGGCACTCNGGNCATCGAATGAAGACATCACTCAGGAATTGCATCTCGATTTTTTCGAAGCCCACGCCNTTGCAGTGCTGACACTGTCCGGCNTTNGAATTAAAACTGAAATGCCCCGAGGNAAAATCGCGATCAAGGGCTTNTTCGGATCGCGCAAAGAGATCTCTGATGGCGTNAAAGGCCCCGATGTAAACCGCCGGNTTGGANCGCGGGGTGCGTCCAATCGGGGATTGGTCCACNAGGACGGTTTCATGGATGCCTTCCTCACCGCTCAATCGAGTNGTTGAAGCGCCTTGCAAGCNNCCGTNCGATNCCTGTCCGTCNTCATCTTCAAACCTTTTTTCCGATGGAAGATCTGAATGGAGGCTGTCTTTCAATTGTGGAATGAGCACATCCCTGACAAGAGTCGTTTTCCCGGAACCACTGACGCCGGTTACGCAGACCAAGCGGTGCAGGGGAATGTCGACGGAAAGATTCTGGAGATTGTGCTTGGTCGCACCACGCAGTTTGAGCCACCGNTCCTTGCCCTTGGAGGGTTTGGATCTTCCCTTGAAGGCATCGATGGTNCGGTGACCTCCCAGATACTGACCGGTNAGGGATGCCTTGTGGCGTTTGAGCTTGGAGGGTGGGCCTTGAAACATCAAGGAGCCGCCACTTTTTCCNTGNCCTGGACCTATATCAATGATCTCATCGGCCTCCTCCATCATGCTGGATTCATGTTCGACGACGACCACCGTGTTCTCATGATCNCTGAGAGCCTTGAGCAAGTGGATCAGTCGGTCGGTATCTCGGGGATGGAGTCCGACGCTGGGTTCATCGAGTACATAAAGGGTGTGGACCAGCCGGCTGCCCAAACAGCGGGTGAGATTCACGCGTTCGGTTTCTCCCCCNGANAGACTGCGGGTGGGGCGATCCAGGCTCAGGTATTCCANCCCGACNTCCACCATGAACGAAAGTCGGGAGGACATTTCTTCCAGCACCATCCCCAGCGGTTCTGTTCCCTTGGGTCGAAAGGTTTTCTGCCAGCCCTGAACNGCTTCCAGNGCCTCGTTGAGAGGCAGCCGATAGAAGNCCGGTAGGTCNANCCAAGANGATGCTTTNCCNGGCAAAGGCATGCGGTAGTTCAAGGATTCAGGCTGGAGTCGGGCTCCCTGGCACTNGGGACACAGTTGATAGGATCGATATCTGGAAAGGAGCACACGCACGTGCATCTTATAGGATTTGGATTCCAGCCAATCGAAGTAACCCTTGACCCCATACCAAGCCTTGGGCCACTGATGATCGGCATCCGTGCCATAATCNGGATCTCCCTGGATCACCCAAGTCTGTTGAGTGGGAGTCAGGCTCTCAAAAGGTTTNCGAGTGGGGATCTTTCTGCGCCGACAAAACTGAAGCAAGTCTTTCTGGCACTCCACCCCCTGCCCTGTCTGCCAGGGTCGAACGGCTCCTTCTTCCAGGNNGAGGCGGTGGTCTGGGATAGCCAGGTCATAGTCGATGGTGATCACTCGCCCAAAGCCNCGGCATTCAGGACAGGCACCGGCGGGGTGGTTGAAACTGAAAAGGGAAGCCGAAGGTTCTGAATAATCTTGCTCGCAAGCCGCGCAATGTCGGGCCATCGAGTGATTTTGAGTCTTGAGCAGACTCCTTCTGTCCTCGCTCATTTGATGTACCTTTAGATACCCTTTGCCAAATTGGTAGGCCACCTCACAGGCCTCGATGAACCGGGGCCTTTGTGATGNTTTGAGNATCATGCGATCTTGTATCACGCAGAGGTGCTCGGGGAAGGGGCCCTGCAATGCCTCCAAGGCAGATTCCAGTGGAGTGATTCGGCCTTGAATCAGAAGGCGTGTGTAGCCCTGTTGCGCAATCAGGTNCAAGGCATTTTCCAGCCCCCAATCCTTGCTGGTCGGTACCTCAAAGGTGATCAGCACGGGCTCTCCGGGCCTTTTTGCCGACCAGATCTGCCACAAGGTCTGAGGATCTTCCGCGATGACCGGCTCTCCGCAACCACGACAGAATAGCGAGGCCTTGGTGGCCCAAAGCACCTTGGTGTGGTCACAGATTTCGGTCATCGTACCGATGGTGGAGCGCGTCGTCTTGACGGTGTTGCGCTGTTCGATGGCAATGGCTGGGGGAATCCCTTCGATACGATCGACNTGTGGTTTGTCCATCCGGTCAAAAAATTGACGGGCGTAAGGTGTGAAGGTCTCGATGTAGCGTCGTTGTCCTTCCGCATAGAGGGTGTCAAAGGCAAGAGAGCTTTTTCCGGATCCGCTCAATCCAGTGATGACGATCAACTTGCCCAGTGGCAGATCCAAGTCGAAATGCTTCAGATTGTTCTGTCGCACACCGCGAAGCTTGATGAAGGAATCTCGTTGGGTCCTGGCCATGAGCACGGCAATGTATCCCAGCCTCAAGGACTGTCAATGAGGCGAAGCCCTGCTTTCCTAACCCTCGGCGGCTCAATGTGATCTTGAAGCGTTCCACCGGGTGGGTAAACTCGGACCCTCATGTCGTGGAACGTTTTGATTACTGCTCGTACCTTTGCTGTGGTGGGCAAGCCCGCCATTGAGTTTCTCAAGGCAAAGGGTTGCCAAGTCACCCTTCCTCCCAAATGGGGGCCGCTCAAGGGAGATGAACTTTTGGAACAACTGGAGGGTCACGATGCGGTACTTTGCAGCCCGGATGCCTATGATGCGTCTGTTTTTGCCGCATCTCAGGCCAGCCGATTGAAAATCCTCTCCCGATGGGGCGTGGGTTACGACTCCATTAACATCGCTGATGCCACCCACGCGGGGATTCCCGTCGCCTACACGCCTGGACTGCTGGATGATGCGGTAGCGGATTATGCCTTTGCCCTGCTGCTGACCCTGGCTCGGCGAACCCATAGTGTGCATCAAACCATGCGAGAAGGAGGTTGGAAGACCGAATGGGGGGTGGACATGTGCGGGAAAACGCTCGGCATCATCGGATGTGGCCGGATTGGCCGAGCGGTTGCCAAGCGTGCCAGTGGGTTTGACATGAAGTGCTTGGCCTATGACGTGCAGCCCCATCCAGACGCCCAGGCGATGGGTGTGGAGTTTGTCGATCTGGAAACACTGCTGCAAAACAGTGATTTCGTGACCATCCATGCGGCGTTGACGGATGCCAACCAAGGGATGATGGGTGAGGCAGAACTCAAGCAGATGAAGCCCACCGCGCTGCTAGTCAATACGGCTCGTGGGGGTCATGTTCAGGAGTCAGCCCTTATGGAAGCCCTGAAGCAGGGAGTGATTGCAGGAGCGGCACTCGATGCCTATGTGCAGGAGCCGCTCCCCGAGGACCATCCCTATCGAACCACCCCCAACTTGCTGATGTCACCGCATCAGGCATCCAGTAGTCTTGAGACGGGTGAACGCATCAGCATGGCCGCAGCGGAGGCCATCGTGGATTTGATGGAGGGTCGCACCCCCGGCCTGCTGGTGAATCCCGAGGTGCTCGACCAACCTCAGTTACGAGCCTCCAAGCCTGCACCAAGAAATTCCTGATGAAAACCAATCACGTCAAAGCCAAGCTCAAACGAGGAGAAGCCAGCATCGGCACATGGCTCTCGATTCCCGACCCCACCACAGCCACCCTGATGGCCCAGGTCGGCTTCGATTGGCTGAACCTGAATATTGAACACATGCCCATTGGGGTAGAGACAGCGTCCTTGTGCTATTCTGCCATCGCATCCACCCACACCGTTCCTTTGGCCCGTCCTGCTTGGAATACAGGGGAGAACATTAAGCGAGTCCTCGATAATGGGGGATGGGGTGTCATCTTGCCCATGGTCTGCACGCGTGAAGATGCCGAGCTTGCCGTGGATGCGACCTTTTATGCGCCCTTGGGTTCGCGTTCTGTTGGGGGGATGCTGCATGCAGTCAGCTTTCAGACCGATCCGGCCACCTATTACGAGCGAGCCAATGAAGAAATCCTTCTGGTTCTGCAGTTGGAGCACATCAAGGCCATTGAAAATGCGGAAGAAATCCTGAGTGTGCCGGGAGTGGATGCGTTTTTTATTGGCCCCAATGACCTGCTCAAGTCGATGGGCAAAAAACCAGGTTGGGACAGTGATGATCCGGTGTTCGTGGATGCGCTTAAGCACTTGCAGGAAGTTGGCAAGAAATACGGTGTGGCCTCCGGGATTCATGTGGCCAATGTGGCGTCTGCCATCCACCGGCGCGAAGAAGGTTTTCAGTTCATTGCTGTGGCCAGTGAGGCGGGGATGATGCTTTCCAAGGCGCAGGAAATGGCCAAGGCCTTGGATTGCGGTCAGGATCGTGAAGTGGCCAAATACTGATCAACCTGAACAAACGATGAACATCCATTTACAGCAGGATCGAACATCCAGCCGCTCTTGGTTCAAGGGCTGCTCCATTGCCATCTGTTGGCTTGCCGCGATGGCCCTTAGCACGCTGGCAGGGTCGGTTCCAAATATCATTCTCATCATGACCGATGATCAGGGGTATCAGGATCTCGGTTGCTATGGATCTCCCAACATCCAGACACCTCACCTGGATCAGTTGGCCAAGGAGGGCATGCGGTTCACCGATTTTTATTCTGGGAACTCGGTGTGCTCACCCTCGCGGGCCGCATTGCTCACCGGTTGTTATCCCACTCGGGTCCATATTCCTGGAGTGCTTTTCCCTAAAGATACCACCGGGTTGCACCCCAATGAGATCACGTTGGCCGAGATGCTGAAGTCTGCTGGTTACGCAACGACCTGCATTGGCAAATGGCACCTGGGGCATCATCCTGATTTTCTCCCCACCCGACAGGGATTCGATCATTATTTTGGGATTCCCTACAGCAATGACATGACCATTGATCAGAGCGCCCCATTGGCTGAAAAAGTTCTCTGGCGGGAAGGTATGACTCGGGAAAAAATGCTGGCTGAAAAGCCGAGGAAAAATTGGGTACCCCTCATGCGAGATGAGGAAGTAGTAGAATATCCTTGTGATCAGGCTACCCTGACCCAGCGCTACACGCAGGAGGCTGTATCGTTTATTCAAGCCCACCAGGAGAAGCCCTTTTTTCTCTATCTCCCACACACCATGCCTCACATTCCTCTGGCGGCCACCCCTTCCTTCCGTGGGCGCAGCAAGGGGGGGTTCTATGGCGATACCATTGAAGAACTGGATGCAGGTGTCGGTCAAATCCTCGAAGCCCTCAAGCGATGGAAGCTGGAGGAAAAGACCCTGGTTATCTACACCTCGGACAATGGTCCCTGGAATTTGAAGAATGGTCATGGGGGATCGGCGATTCCGCTCAGGGGATACAAATTTCAGACTTATGAAGGAGGCATGCGGGTGCCCTGCATCATGCGATGGCCGGGGGTGATTCCAGAGGGGGCGACCTGCTCGGAAATCATTGCCTCGATTGATTTGTTACCGACGCTTGCCGGTCTTGCCAAGGTCGATCTACCCCATGATCGTGTGATCGATGGCGTGGATGTGTTTTCCATGATGCGCGGTCAACGCGTGGTACCTCCCCGAGACCATTATTTCTATTATCGTGGTCGCAAGCTGGAGGCCATGCGAAAAGGCCCATGGAAGCTTCGCCTGGCCAAGGAAGTGGAGCTCTACCATTTGGGCAGGGATCTTTCCGAGACCACCAACCTCGCAGAGCAGGAGCTCGAAAGGGTTCGTTCCATGCAGGAGGCAATGGGGGCCTTCGATAAGGCGCTCCGGGGGAGCGCTCGTCCAGCAGGCTCTCTCTGATCCACCAGAAAAAGGGCTCCTTCTGGTTCAGGGTGTGGGATTGAGTTGCCGGTCAAACCAGTCGGCGAAGCGGCGAATGTCGAGGGTCATGGTCGGCCAGCCGTGGCCCACTCCGTGAACCACCTTCAGCTCAATGGCATTGCCTTGTTTTTGAGCTTGCTCCACAAACCACTCGGATTGTTCCAGGGGGGTCAGGGTATCGGCATCCCCATGGTGAATTAAAATGGGCGGCATCTCAGGATGTATGTGGTAGATGGGAGAGGTCTTTTGCCCGATGATTTTCCATGCGTCCATGAGGGTGGCGTCTGGTCCAAATGCCTTTACATAACTCTTGGGTGGGCCGCCATCTCCGGGGTTCTCTGTCGAGGTTCCCAGATTCAACAGATCGGTGACGGGAAAGAAAATAGCCACAGCCTGCACCGCACTGGAAGCACGATCCACCGGGTCTTCCGAGCTCGGGTCTCCTGGCCCGCCCACAGTGGCCAGCATCAAGCTGAGATGTCCCCCAGCACTCCCTCCGGTGACCCCGATGCGATCTGGATGAATGCCGTAATCCGAGGCATGATGTCTGATAAACCGAACCCCCCGTTGAACATCTTCAATGATTTCCATCACCGTAGATTCCGGCTGAGATAAATGGCTGATGGCAAAAACCGTGAATCCTTTCCGGAGTAATGGCGCCATCATCCATACCGGGCTTGCACCGGGAGGGCCTGATTTCCAACCCCCACTGACCATGAGGGCGATGCCCAGGCCGTTGGCTCCTTTGGCTGGCTGAAGGACATCCAGGGTCAAGGGCTTGCCATGCCTTTCTCCATACACCACCCCGTCGGTTCGGTTGACTGAGGGATGCGCGTATTGCCAGCCGATCCAACCTAGTAGAACGCAGAGTAAGAGCATTGCCCCCAGGAAGAGTCCCAGGCGTTTGAGCCACTTGAACGGTGTAGAAGGCATGAGGATTTTGGGTTCCAGTTTTTATGGGTTGGGAAGGGCAAAGCAATAGTAGGCATCGCCTTTTTTGGTTCCGGGTTTCCCGCCTCCTCCGGCCGCGATCACCACGAATTGTCGGCCCTCGACTTCATAGGTGGCAGGGGTCGCATAGCCTCCAAATTCCATTTGATATTCCCAAAGCAAGGCCCCGGTGGCCACGTCATAGGCGTGGAAGCGCTCATCCATGGCTGCGCCAATAAAAACCAGTCCCCCGCCAGTGACCACGGGCCCACCGATATTAAAGGTGCCGGTGGGTGAGTGCCCCTTCTTTTCCAACCTGGGATACGTGCCCAGCGCCACTTGCCACTTGATCTGGCCGGTTGTCAAATCCACGGCGTTGAGAGTTCCCCAAGGCCGTGAGTTCACCGGATAACCCTCCGGATCCCGCCAATCATGATGTCCTGTGGTCACCACGGGAACGTTTTCGGCGTAGCTGAGATTCAGATCCTTGGTTGGAATGCGCTCTGACTGGCCTTTGCCTAGCAGGAATTGAGTGACGGCTTGCTTCTCCAGTGCGCTGAAGGAGGCAAATGATGGCATTTGGCCGCGCCCCGTTTCCATGAGCGAGGCAATCTGTTCTTCGGATAAACGATCCCCAATACCTTCGAGCGAAGGTGAGGCCGGGTTTTGAGGCGTCCCAAGGCCATGACAAAAGGCGCAAACCGCCCGATACACATGTCGACCCAACTCAAAGAGACTCATTTCCTCTTTGGGCTTGGAGGCCACCATGGATGTCCATTCCGCCTCATTACTGGTATTGACCAGGATGGTATTCGAGTTGGGATCAAAGGCGGCTCCACCCCATTCACAGCCACCGTTGAATTGAGGAAGTACGACGGAGCGTTCATAACCAGGTGGAATGAAGACATCACCCACCACCATGGATTCAAGTTCTCCTAAAACCTGTTGATGCGCCTTGGGGGTGAGGCGAGTGGCCTGCTCGGCGTTCAGGGTGGTGGGGCTCAGGCGCAGACCTGGTGAGGGAAAGGGTTGTGTGGGCCAGCTCGACTCGCCGGGCATTTTGGAAGCAGGAACTGATTTCTCCTCTACGGGAAACATGGGCCTACCCGTCTCTCGGTTCAGGACAAACAGATGTCCCATTTTGGTAGGTTGTACGACGACCTCCACCTGCTTTCCCTCTACCTTCATGGATCCCAGAACCGGAGGTGTGGGAAGGTCGTAATCCCACAAATCATGATGCACGGCCTGGAAATGCCACAGGCGTTTGCCAGTCATGGCATCCAGCGCCAAGGTGCAGTTTCCAAAAAGATTGGCACCGGGTCGATTCCCTCCCCAGCTGTCATAGGCAGGCGATCCCGTCCCACAAAAGAGGATCCCTCGTTCGGCATCCAGGGTAAAGCCGCCCCAGACATTGGCGCTTCCTACTTCCTTCCAGGAGTCAGGCCCCCATGTTTCGTAACCGAATTCACCCGGATGGGGAATGGTATGGAAAATCCATCGCCGCTCGCCCGTCCGCGCGTCGAAGGCGCGGATATGGCCCGGAGCACAGGGCTGAGGCCCCTCGCCGGTGGTGGACCCCAGGATGAGCAGATCCTTCCAGATCATCGGTGGGGTGTTGTTGCCGATGGAAAAGAAAAAGACGTCGGTATCAAAACCCTCTCGATGGCTGATGCGTCCCTGTGTTCCAAACTCGATGGCAAGTTGGCCGGTTTTGGCATCCAGGGCGTGGAGATGATCTCCCGCCGAAAAAAAGACCCGCTCATCACCCTGACCGTCACTCCAGTAAGCGACACCACGGCTCACGCCCCCTCCCCGACCACCTTGCCATGGGTCAAAGCGCCATCGGGGCTTTCCTGTGACGGCATTCAGTGCCACGCAATGAAGTCGAGGTGTGGTGACGAACATCGTATCACCGACAATGATGGGGTTGCATTCAATGGTACTTCCGATATCTCCCGAATGCCAAACCCACACAGGTTCCAACTGATGCACGTTGGATCGATGGATCTGATCTAGGCTGGAGTAATGGGAGCCCCCATAGTCCCCGTGATAGATTTCCCAGCTGCGGTGGCTTTTCTTGGGATCCAAGTCTTTCTCAGCACCGAACACCAGCCATGGTGTCAACCCCATCAGCCACAACAACCAACGTGTTTTCATGGTGAGGGGCAAACTATCTTGCAGGGATGCGACTGTCAAAGGCCATTCCCCAGTTCCTTAGGCAAGCTGGGTCGTTCCGAGCTTTCCAGAAAAGCAAAATTATGATAATTTTTAAAGGGTCCCTGAATGGAATCAATCCTCTTCATACTACTGGCCTTGGTAGGCCTTTGCCTGGGATGGCGGTTGGTGGAATGGCACCCCTTCTTGCGATGGGGATTCCTGGGATTGGTTGTATTGTCCCTCACGGCAGCTTGGCAGTGGCGCCACATTTGGGTGAAGGACGAACTCAGTCAACGAGCCTTTCATCAAACCTTGCCAAAAGAAGGGGATCAGGCTGCCTACGTAAGTTCGGCAACATGTCAGTCCTGTCATCCCAGTCAGCACCACAGTTGGCATGCTTCGCATCATCGGACGATGACACAATTTGTGAGTCAGGATGCGGTGCTAGCCAGGTTCGAAAAAGTGTCCTTGAACTACCTGGGAAGGCCCATCGAATTGTCATGGGAAGGGGACAGTCTTTGGGCAACCATGGATGAACCGGAATGGCTCTTCAATACCCCAGAGGCCGAGTTGGCCGAGAGTCAGAAACCACCTCTCACTCAGCGCTACCAACTGGGCCTGATGACTGGGGCTCACCACATGCAGGTTTTTTGGATTCCTTCCGGCCAAGGCAACGCTCAACGGATTTTTCCTTTTTGTTTCCTGACCGAAGACCAGCGATGGGTCCCCTTCAAAGACACGTTTC
Organism: Pedosphaera sp.; assembly: GCA_002686885.1. GTDB lineage: Bacteria > Verrucomicrobiota > Verrucomicrobiia > Limisphaerales > AAA164-E04 > UBA7971. The sequence continues at coordinate 4,806 of NYYT01000059.1, read as the reverse complement.
TTCGCGATCCAAGCATGTCTCATTACGATCAATCATGGAACGCCAACTGCATCAATTGTCATGTGACTCAGGGCCGACCCATGCCGACTTCTCCGACGGCCACTCAAACAGCAGTTGCCGAATTGGGGATTGCCTGTGAAGCCTGCCATGGCCCCGCTGCCCAGCACGTTTCAAGCAATCACAGCCCCATGCGGCGCTACGAACAGCATGGCTTGGAAAAACCTGATCCAACCATCGTCAACCCTGCCCACCTTGATCATGAACGATCCTCCATGGTGTGCGGTCAGTGCCATGGAATCCATTGGATCTCTGATTCGAGGGACTATTATTTCAATGGCTTTCGTTACCGGCCCGGCGGTCGCTTGGATCGGAACAAAAAACCCATTCGAGCAACCCGACTCAAGGAGTTGCCTGAGGTGCTTCAGGCCGTCAAGCAGCAGCCTCGATTTCTTGCAGACCGCTTTTGGCCGGATGGCATGGTGCGAGTGAGTGGACGGGAGTTTACGGGTATGGTCGAATCGCCCTGCTATGAGAAAGGATCCCTCTCCTGCTTGTCCTGTCATCAGATGCACCATTCCCAACCGGGTACCGAAGCCATGGAGGCCTGGAGAGATGATCAACTCAAGCCAGAGATGGAGGGCTCGGCGGCCTGTCTTCAATGTCATGAATCCATCGCGGCAGACATACCGGCTCACACGCATCACTCATTGGAGTCCTCCGGCAGCGATTGCTACAACTGCCACATGCCGCATACGACCTACGGTTTGATGAAGGCCATTCGAAGTCATCAAATTGATGTGCCTTCGATGGAACAAAGTCTGAAAACGGGTCGCCCCAACGCCTGCAACCTTTGTCATCTGGATCAAACCCTTTCGTGGACGGCCTCTCATTTGGAGGATTGGTATGGTCAGGCCAAGCCGGACTTGCCTCATGACGATGATCCAGTTGCCGCCTCCCTGCATTGGCTCTTGAAGGGCGATGCCGGCATACGGGCTTTGACGGCATGGCACTACGGCTGGGAGCCTGCCAAGCAGGCCTCGGGCCGAGGCTGGCAAGTACCCTTGCTTGCTGGATTATTGGAAGATCCCTACTCAGCCGTGCGGTACATTACCCAACGAAGTTTGAAGTCGTATGAAGGGTTACAAGATCTGGCATGTGATTTTACCGGAGACACGGAGTCTTTTTCCGAGGCTGCCCAATGGGTACGGCAGGAGTGGGAGCAAACCTTGACCGCTACGCCAGGCCCCTCCGATCCGCAGAAAGTCCTTTTTCGAACATCGACCGAGTGGGATGCGGAAAAAGTGAAAGAGTGGCAATCCCTGCGCTCCAACAGATCGATGGATTTGCAGGAGTGATCCCCTCTCAAGCTTCGATGAATGACGGGATCATCCGCTTAAGGCTTCCGTTCGCCATCAAGTGGTCCCAGTCCATCGCGCTACTTTGCCCTGGCCTCGCTCGTCTTGGTTTGAGTGGAAACGTCAATGCCAACCCTTCGGGCAATGCGTGATCTTTGGTTTGATAATGAATTTGGCCCTGGAGGTGATGGCAGAGGATGCACGTGGATAAGAGGTGTAGACCCAGTTGTTGGGTTTGTGGGTTCCATGTCCTCAGTGGATCTACAAGGGACCGCGTGCCTTCATACGGTTTGGTATGCGATCGGCCACTGATCAGAAGACAGAGACTGGAAGGTGTCGCAGAAACCTTTTTGAAAACATGAATGCGAATCAAAGCCCCCTCGGACAAATACAAAGCCAGGGTTTGAAAAAGCACTCGAAGCAAGTGGTCATACGTAGTTGGAAGGGTGAGTATGTCGTTCAGACCTTTTTCCCAGTGAAGCGTGATCCGAAATTTTTTTAAGGAAAAGGTTCTCAGAAAGAGCTTCATGACATTTTCCAACCGTGTTTTGAGATCGTAGGAAGCGAATCTTTCCTTGCAGGCTGGAGAGTTGCTCGAGGTGTTTCCAAATTGAAGTAAGTCATTCAAGTGACGTGTTTGAATGTTCATTTGAAAAAATAACTGATCAAGCACCTGTTCGTTCAAAACAGGATTCCTTTCTGGATCGTAATTTCCATTGAAATGGTCCAAAGCAATAAAGGATTCCACAGCAGCAATGGTATCTCTGTAAGTGTGGCAAAGACCGGTAGCAAATACATGGAGGGACAAGATACGATCCATGATCAGTGTGCGATGCAGATCAGACCACTTTTGCTGATCGACTTGTTTTTGATTTTGTTGGGCAAGGAAATAATCCATCGCCCGCTGAAGTGAAAGAACGAGGTTATGGCTATTCCATGGTTTCTGCAGGTAATGATAGAAGCCATATTGCTGGACGGCTTCTATGGTCTTTTCCAATTCCGGGTAGCGTGTGGTCATCAAAAGTAGCAGAGCTTTGTTCTGACCCCGCATTTTCAAGAGCAATTCTGCACCGCGATTTTGGGCCACAGAAAAATCCGCTACCACAATAGCTGTATGATGCCTTCGCTGTTTAAAGGATTCCCACGCCTCCTTGGCGCTTGGAGCGATCGCAACGTTGAAATACGGACTTAAAAGTTGCTGAAAGTGTCTCAAGGAAGAGACGTCTTCATCCACATAGAGGATGTCATATTTTTTGTGGTTCCGGGAGGGTTTCATAGAGGCCTTTTTTGCATTCTGGATGGATGTTTCTAGTCACCCCAAGCCGTCAGCTGGAAAGAAAGAACTTCCTGCGCAAAAAGGCCCAGAGCGAATTTTTTGATCACTGGATGATGATCAACTTAAATTCGCGGCTCCCATTGTCGACTGTTAAATTAAGCAAAATGTCGTAAAATAAAAATAAAAAAACATTTTTATGTTAGTTGTTATAAATAAAATAAACCGCTTAAATTGCAATAATTCACCAATCACCCTTTGACTGTGGCTCATAATAGACTATATTGTATTTACCCTTAACCACTCGGATGTTATGGAATGGGTAGAAAAGCCACCGATCCTATCGGGAAGGAACTTTTTATGATCGTCTTAAGAAACGGGATTGCATTTTTTGATTCTTCCAAGCGGGTTCAATACCCTCAAAACTTGGTCGAGCTGTCCTTCAAGTGTAGTTACAAAGTCAGTGAAGTATCGAGGGAACTTGGGATATCCTCCCGCCAGTTGGAGCGGATGTTTCATGCGGCCCTTGGGTTAACGCCAAAAGCATGGATGCGTGAGCAGCGCATGGTTCGGGCTCGCCAACTCATTCGCGAGGGATGCTCGTTGAAAAGTATCGCCTTACTCCTGGGTTTCAAGCGCTACAGTCATTTCAACACGGAGATCCAAGCCTATTATGGCATGTCTCCCACTCGGTTGGTGTCCAGCGAGAAGAGTCTTTGTTTTGATTCAGAAAGGCAATTTGCCTGAGGCCCTTCATTGCAGAGCGCTCTTAAGGAAGCGTTGCTTGAGTGCTTGGGCAAGTGCTACACGTTGAACCGAAACAGCATCACGTCCCCGTCCTTGACCACATATTCCTTACCTTCCATGCGGTAGAGACCTTTTTCCCTGGCTCCTGCTACTGACCCACAGCGGACGAGGTCTTCGTAGGCGACCGTTTCGGCCTTGATAAACCCTCGTTCAAAATCGGTGTGAATGACCCCTGCTGCCTGCGGGGCAGTATCTCCCTGCTGTATGGTCCAAGCCCTTACTTCCTTCTCTCCAGCGGTAAAAAAGGTCTGAAGTCCAAGCAGGTGATAGGTCTGCCGTATCATGGACCCGACACCGGATTCCTCGACACCCATCTCCTTCAGGAAATCGGCTGCCTCCTCAGGAGCAAGGTCCACCAGATCACTTTCAATTTGAGCACTGATGATCACCGTGTCGCAGGCATGATGGTCGGTGGCATATTGTCGTACTTTTTCCACGTAGGGATTCTGATCTGCCTCTGCCAACTGGTCCTCTTTCACATTGGCGGCGAAGATGGTTGGTTTGGCTGTCAGCAGAAAAAAAGGTTTCAGGACAGACCACTCTTCTTCGCTGAGGTCCAGGGTCAGCGCTGGTTTGCCTTCGTTGAGGTGAGGCATGACTTGCGCCAGCACATCGTATTCTGCCTTGGCATCCTTATCGCCTCGCTTGGCATCCTTGGCTCGACGGTCCAAGCTCTTCTGGACCGATTCCATGTCCGCCATGACCAGTTCGGTCAAAATGGTTTCGATATCTCGAATGGGATCAATGGTGCCCGCGACGTGGTGGATATCCTCATCCTCAAAGCACCGTATGACCTGGATAATGGCGTCCACTTCCCGGATGTGGCTCAGAAATTTGTTGCCCAGCCCTTCCCCCTGGGCCGCACCCTTCACCAAGCCGGCAATATCCACAAATTCGAAGGAAGTTGGGATGATGGTCTGTGTTTTGGCGATTTCTGCCAGGGGTTGAAGGCGAGCATCCGGTACCGTGACGACTCCCACATTGGGATCAATCGTGCAGAAAGGGTAGTTGGCCGACTCCGCCTTGCGGGTGCGGGTGATGGCATTGAACAACGTGGATTTGCCTACATTGGGTAGGCCAACGATTCCGGCTCTTAACATAATTCAAAAGTCCTGGAGACGTGCAGTCAGCTTCCAGCAACTGGCCGATGGTGTAACATCCATCATCCTAAGGGACAAGAGGGGAATCCTGCCGATGACTTCGGGGTGGGAGTAAAGCGGACACGCCGTCTTGGCAGTTCTTTTGGCTTTGCTTGAAACAATGCGTTCCTGATAGGCCTCCAAAGCTATCTTCCTGAATCGCTTGTGGAATGATGACGGCTCAAAATGAGGGTCAGCCATTCACTGACAAGTCCAAAAGGGGAAGCATCAA
>NYYT01000058.1 GCA_002686885.1 Pedosphaera sp. | reverse complement strand
GGCCGCTGCCTTGGGCTTGGCCGCTGCCTTGGGCTTGGCCGCTGCCTTGGGCTTGGCCGCTGCCTTGGGCTTGGCCGCTGCTTTGGATGCAGCTTTTTTTGTCTTTTTGACAGTCACAACAGTCTAAATTGGAGATTGAACTTTAGGAGTCGCCACTCATTTCATCGCAACGGATGGGTCAGGGAGCGGCAAAATCTATCAAAGAACTTTGGCTTTACCAGTCTTTTTTGGGACAAGGAAACGGAGAGCTGGAGCTTCTGGAATCCCTTGGATTTCCCATTCCTCGAATGGGTCAAGCTGATTTCCGCTTACGGAAATCCTTTTCCTTCACCAGCATGGCAGCCTTACCAATACGGCCACGCAGGTAGTTCAACTTGGCACGTCGCACATCACCCTGACGTTCCACTACAACTTTGTCGACACGGGGAGAATGAACCGGAAAGACTCTCTCAACTCCTTCTCCGTAGCTGATACGACGAACCGTAAAGGACTCGTTGACACCACTGCCGCGGCGAGCGATGACAATACCAGCGAAAACCTGAATGCGCTCCTTGTCACCTTCGACCACCTTGACGTGCACCTTGACAGTGTCTCCGACGGAAAAATTGATCGGTTCCTTCCGCAAGCTACTCGCCTCGATTTTCTTCAAAAGATCCTGATTCATACTCCTTGATTCCTATTCTGTTTAAAATCTGGTTGTTTTTCGTTCCAACGCGCCATCAAATCCGGCCGATGGGCTCGTGTTCGTTCAATGGACTGCTCATGCCTCCACTTGGCGATTTCTGCATGATGACCTGACATCAGCACCTCAGGCACTTCCATACCCCTGAAATCGGCTGGTCGGGTATAGTGGGGATATTCAAGCAGCCCGTTACTGAAGGATTCATCCGTGGCACTTTCCTCATCCCCAAGCACTCCGGGTATCAGTCGACTCACACAGTCCACGACAACCATGGCAGCCAACGCTCCGTTGGTGAGCACATAATCACCAATAGAGTAAACCTCGTCTACCAGGGTAGAGCGAATGCGCTCGTCAAACCCTTCATAATTTCCACAAAGAACAATCAGGTGCGAAACAAAAGACAGCTTTCTCGCTTCGCCCTGGGTGAATGACTTCCCAGAGGGGGTCATCATCAACACACGGGAATCATTTTCCCGCAATGTTTCCACCGCTTCAAAAACCGGTTCAGGTTTGATGACCATCCCTGGGCCACCCCCAAAAGGTCGGTCATCGACCATTTTATGCTTGTCCCGAGTAAAATCTCTCAGGCCATGCAAGCGGATCTCAACAAGACCCTTTTCACGCGCACGTTTGAGAATGCTTTCGTCCAAAGGGCCCGAAAGCATTTCGGGGAACAATGTTACGATGTCCACCTTCATGATCCGATCCCACACCGAGAGCAAGCCTCAGGGACGCAGCCTCTGATTCAAAGAACAAGCCCGTTTCGAAGGCTAAACCTCGAGTTCAGTCACCTCCAATGCGCAGCGTTCGTTCACCTTGGCGCTGCCTGCCTGCAACAGCCCTCGAATCGCATTGATGGTGTTCCCCTGCTTACCTATGACCTTCCCCATGTCATCGGGGTGGAGTTTCACTTTAAAAACCGTGAGGCCTTCCTTTTCCTCGGTTTCAATCTGCATAGCATCAGGGTTTTCCACCAAACCCTTAATGACAAATTCAACGTATTTTTGCATGACAAGACAGCTTGGCGAGCCCTGCTGGCGCGCGCCTTAGGCGTTTGCGGGTGCTTCTTCCTGAGCAGCCGCTTTACGGGCCTGCTTGATGAAGCTGGCAACCGTCTCCGATGGCTGGGCTCCACAACTGATCCAGTGGTCGATGCGGTCCAGTTTCAGTTCAACATTGTTGGACGTACGTGAGGGATGGTAGGTTCCCAATTCCTCAATAAATTTGCCGTCTCTTGGGCTGCGACTGTCGGCGGCAACCACGCGGTAAACGGGGTGATTGCGGGCACCAATGCGCTTCAAACGAATCTTAACCATATATAAGTAACAACGAGTTGGACGTTTCGCCTTTTCAGGACAATCAGGTCATGCTTTATTTTGCCCCCGATATTGGGGAACGAAGAAATTAGGCAGGGGGTTGATGATTGGCAAGTCCTCTTTTGAAAAAAAATCTGAAAGGTTCGGATTGACATTCCGGGCAGCTTTTACATAATTAACAAAGGTAATTTACTTATGATTAAAGAAAACGAGTCAAAACCCTTGTCTCATAATGAAGTGTTGAAGGAAGCCGATCCCATTCTAGCGGGAGAACTGGCTTCTACGCTGCTCAATCCGGAAGCCGACCGCTTTTCCAACGACGACGGGCAGTTTCTCAAATTCCACGGCATCTACCAGCAGGACGACCGGGATCTGAGAAAGACAGGGAAAAAGTTCATGTTCATGATCCGAGGGCGCATCGCCAGCGGTATTCTCACGGCGGATCAATATAGAGTGTATGATGATTTGGCTACCCAGTATGCCAACAACACCCTTCGGCTGACTTCCAGGCAGAGCATCCAATTTCATGGTGTTGTCAAAAGTGGACTGGGACCCCTGATGAAAAGCATCAATGACGCGCTCATGACCACGCTGGCTGCATGTGGCGATGTCAATCGCAACGTCATGGCTCCTCCCACCCCAGTGACTGAATCATGGATGGAAGAGGTTCATGCCGACTCTCAATGTTTGTCGGATGCACTTTTGCCCACGACTCCATCCTACAATGCCATCTGGGTGGAGGGCGTGCAGCTCAACTTGACGGATCACCAAGGCCACGATGACCCTCTCTATGGCAAAACCTATTTACCTCGCAAATTCAAGACAGCCTTTGCCGTTCCTCCTCTCAATGATGTGGATTTGTTCACCAACTGCCTCGGGTTCATCGCCATTGAAGAGGAAGGCAAACTGGTTGGATACAATTTGACCGCAGGGGGTGGACTGGGAATGAGTCACAACAATCCCAATACCTACCCCAGAAAAGCCGATGTCATCGGCTTTCTCAAGCGGGACCAGGTGGAAGCTGTTGCCAAGGCCGTTCTGACGGTTCATCGAGATTTCGGAGATCGTACCGATCGCAAACACGCACGCTTGAAATACGTTCTCGAAGAAAAGGGAGTCGCTTGGTTCCGCCGGGAGCTGGAAAGTCGACTCGGATTTGCATTGGAAGACCCACGACCTTATCGATTCGAACGTCAGGGAGATCGCTTTGGTTGGCATCAGCAGGCGGACGGTCGTTCCTTTCTGGGGCTTTTCGTGGAGACAGGACGCATCAAGGATACGGATGAGATACGTCTCAAGAGTGCTCTGCGTAAGGTAGTCGATACCTACGACACCCAAGTGCGGTTGACCCCATCTCAGAACGTGATCCTGGTCAACATCCTCCCCGAGCAAGTCGAAGGGATCGATCAGATCCTCAAGGAGCACGGAGTTTCGACGACCCATGAGAAATCTCCCATCCGCAGTGCCACCATGGCCTGCCCTGCGCTTCCTACCTGCGGCCTGGCTCTGGCCGAATCCGAACGCTATCTCCCCGGGCTCATCGACCGCGTCGAAGGTCTCCTGCAATCCAGAGGCATGGACCGCGAGGAAATCATTGTCCGCATGACAGGTTGTCCCAATGGTTGCGCCCGCCCCTACATGGCTGAGCTTGGATTTGTGGGGAGGGCCCCACGAAAATACAACGTTTACGTGGGAGGCAACGAATCGGGAACTCGCCTGAATCGCGTCTACCTCGAGAGTGTCAAGGATGAGGATATGGAGTCTGTCCTGGGTGGCATGCTCGATCGTTTCAAGGAAGGCCGCCAGGAGGGTGAACGCTTTGGCGATTGGAGTGCCCGAGTGCTCTGGGAAGAAATCAAGGAAGGGTGAGTACCAAGGCAGCCCTTTGATCCGTATTGTTCCCTTTCCAACCTTGAGTCGTATGTCCAGTCCCGCCCAGTCTACCGTTGAAGGTGAGGCATCCCAGCCCAAGCAGGCCAGCCTGCATGGGCTGAACCTTGCAGAGGTCAACGCCCAACTGGAGAAGCAAAGTGCCACAGAGAGGGTTCAGTGGGCCCATGACCATTTTGGAAATCAAGTGGTTCTCTCATCAAGCTTTGGGGCTCAGGCGGCCGTGTGCCTCCACATGGCGACGACCATCATGCCCGATATTCCGGTCATTCTCGTCGATACGGGCTATTTGTTTCCGGAAACCTATCAATTCATTGACGACTTGACCGAGCGATTGAAGTTAAACCTCAGGACCTATCGCGCGCCGATGAGCCCGGCCTGGCAAGAGGCACGCTTTGGCAAGCTTTGGGAACAGGGAGTGGAGGGCATCACGACTTACAATCAGATGAACAAGGTGGAACCCATGCGCCGCGCTCTTGAGGAACTGCATCCAAAAGCCTGGCTGGCTGGCTTGCGTCGTCAGCAGAGTTCTACGCGAAAGCGTCTGAATGTCCTGGCAGTGGATCAACAGGTCCTCAAGATTCACCCCATCGTCGATTGGACCAGCAAGGATGTATATGGCTATCTCAAGGAACACGACCTGCCCTACCATCCTCTTTGGCACCAAGGTTACCTTTCCATCGGAGATACCCATACCACCCGCAAGGTGGACGCTGGCATGAGCGAGGAGGAGGCCCGCTTCTTCGGCTTGAAACGCGAGTGTGGATTACACGAAACGGCCAACAGCGACTTCAGCATTTGAGTCCAGCGGCCCACACCGACCTTCAGAAGATGTCCTCCTCAGATCACATCCATCCCATTTTTGATTCCACCCTCGGGCGGGAGAGCAAAGAACGGCTGCTCAACCAGAAGGGCTGTGTGATCTGGCTCTATGGACTGTCGGGTGCCGGCAAGAGCACCTTGGCCGCGGCAATGGAAAAAACCCTTCACCAAAAAGGCGTTTTCACCCAACTGCTGGATGGAGACAACATCCGCAGCGGGCTCAACAACAACCTCGGATTTTCGGACGAAGACCGGAAAGAAAATATCCGCCGTATTGCAGAAGTCGCGAAATTGTTTGCCCGTTGTGGCATCGTCACTCTGACCTCCTTCATCACCCCAACTCGATCGCTCAGGAGCCTGGCGCGGGAGATCATTGGCCAGGAGGACTTTCATGAAGTATTCGTCACTTGCTCCTATGCCACATGCGAAAAGCGCGACGTCAAAGGGCTCTATACCAAGGCGCGTGCGGGTGAGATCAAACACTTCACGGGAAAGGATTCTACCTTTGAGCCCCCGGCCGAGGCGGCACCGGCAGACTTGACCCTGGACACCGACCTCCTGAGCGAGCCCGAATGCCTTCAGGCGCTCGGCGACTTCATTGACAAACACATTGGCCTGGAAGCTCGTTGAGACTCCGACTCAGCCCACTTTATCTCATATCATGCATAAAAATTACCGACTCACCCATCTCAAATCATTGGAAGCTGAAGCGATCTTCATCATGCGTGAGGTCGCGGCTCAATTTGAAAAGCCCGTGCTGCTCTTTTCCGGTGGCAAGGACTCGATCGTGATGGTGCGACTGGCGCAGAAGGCTTTCCATCCGGCCCGACTCCCCTTTCCTCTCATGCACATTGACACCGGCCACAATTTCCCTGAAACCATCGAGTTCCGCGATCGACTGGTGGAGGAAGTGCGCGCCGATTTGATCGTGCGTACGGTGCAGGATTCCATCGACCGAGGACGTGCCACCGAAGAAAAGGGCCCCAATGCGAGTCGTAATGCCTTGCAGATTGTCACCTTGCTGGATGCCCTGGAAGAGTTTCAGTTCAGTGCAGCCATCGGCGGCGCTCGTCGAGATGAAGAAAAGGCCAGAGCCAAGGAGAGGTTTTTTTCACATCGGAACGAATTCGGCCAGTGGGATCCCAAAAACCAACGGCCGGAGTTGTGGAATCTCTTCAACGGTAAAATGCACATCGGCGAACATTTTCGCGTCTTTCCATTGAGCAACTGGACGGAGATGGACGTGTGGCAATACATCAAGCTCGAGGGGCTGGCCCTGCCATCCATCTATTTCAGTCATGAACGGGAAGTTGTCGAACGACAAGGACTCTACCTGGCTCACTCTCCGTACCTGACCTTGGCCGAAGATGAGAAAATCGAACGCAAGGTAGTGAGATGCCGTACCGTCGGAGACATGACCTGTACGGGAGTCGTGGCCTCACCGGCAGAAAATGTGGACGACATTATTGCCGAGGTTGCCGCAGCTCGTGTCACCGAACGTGGAGGACGCGCCGATGACAAGCGCTCCGAGACGGCGATGGAAGATCGAAAGAAGGATGGGTATTTCTAAAGCATACGATCCATCACTGAGCACTCACACTATCTACTTTTAAGGTTTTATTATTATTATGGAAACAGGTTATCTGGACATGGACCTCTTGCGCTTCACCACGGCAGGAAGCGTCGATGATGGCAAAAGCACACTCATTGGAAGACTGCTCTATGACTGCAAGTCCATCTTCGAAGATCAGCTTGAGGCGGTGGAGGCATCGAGCAAGAAACGAGGGGATGCCATCGTCAATCTCGCTCTGCTAACAGATGGACTGCGCGCCGAGCGTGAACAGGGGATCACGATTGATGTCGCCTATCGCTACTTTGCCACTCCCAAGCGCAAGTTCATCATTTCCGACACCCCGGGACACATCCAATACACCCGAAACATGGTGACAGGGGCATCCACCGCCAGCCTGGCCATCATCCTGGTCGACGCACGCAAAGGGGTCATTGAACAAACCTGTCGCCATTCCTTCATCGCCTCCCTGCTGCAAATCCAGCATGTCATTCTGGCAGTGAACAAGATGGATCTGGTGGACTACCAGGAAGAGGTGTTTGAGCAAATCGTGAAGGATTATGAGAATTTCTCCTCACGCCTGGATATTCCACACGTTGATTTCATTCCCATAAGCGCACTGAATGGAGACAACGTGGTGGACCCTTCTGCCAACATGCCTTGGTACAAGGGGGGCACCCTCCTTTACACTCTGGAAAATGTATTCATCGGCAATGAATTCAATCATGTCGATGCTCGCTTTCCCGTCCAATGGGTGATTCGTCCTCAAAGCAAGGAGCATCATGATTTCCGAGGATTCGCCGGCCGAGTGGCTGGCGGTGTTTTCAAGAAGGGGGATGAGGTAACGGTTCAACCCTCCGGTTTCCGCTCACGGGTCAAAGCCATCCATACCTTCGAAGGTGAAGTGGATGAAGCCTTTGCTCCAATGTCCGTCACCATGACCCTGGAAGATGAAATTGACATCAGCCGGGGAGATATGATCGTCAAGCAGAACAATCCTCCTCTGGTCTCTCAGGACCTCGATGCGATGATTTGTTGGTTTTCAGAATCCACCAAACTTCAGCTGGGCCGTAAATACACCATTCGCCACACCACCCGGGAGGCAAAGTGCGTCATCAAGGAGGCGAAATACAAGGTGAACGTCAACACCCTTCACAAGGTGGAAGATGATCTGGAGGTAGGTTTGAATGATATCGCCCGTATTTCCTTGAGGACCTCAGCGCCCCTTCTGCACGACCCTTACAAGCGGAATCGACAGACCGGAAGCTTCATCATCGTGGACGACGCAACCAACGCCACAGTGGCCGCAGGGATGATTGTGTAATTCGATGGCACTTGAAGCAATGGGCGCTCTCCCCCCAAAGGGGAACGCTCGGAAACTTTAGGGAGTGACAAGCTTGAAGAAACGCTGCGGGGCATACGGCGCATCCAGGACCACTGTCTTCTCCTGAGAAGTTGGGTTGGCCTCCCAGCTCTGAATGATCTCCCAGGCATCGGAAGAAAGATCGCGTGTGGCCATCAACTGATAGGATCGGCCTGCCTCCACTTGAAAATTCAGCTGCAGAGCTTCTCTGGAGGTTCGGGTGATGGAGACGAGAATGTCTGCCGAAGTGCTATGCCTGGCCGGATTGCCTCCCGACTCAACACTGGCCATCCACGCAGTCGGCTCAGCCCCATCCGATCGCATCCGTACCAGAGAGAACCCGTCACCATCAGCCGCGGCTGGCCAGGGTTCTTCATCTTCGTAGCTCACCTCATCCAGGACCCTCCCTGCTCCATCCAGGAGAGTAAGGATTTCTCCATTGTTGGCCAGACGCCCCGCAAAAGGCCCCAGAATGGCATCAGCAATCTGCGGAAACGACTCCCTGAGTGCCTCCGGGTTGGAAGCCACCACCACTGCCTGGCCTGGAAGAAGCTCCCGGGATGGAAAGGTGAAGGTGACTCCCTGGGTCAGGGCCAGGCCATCCAGCTGTATGGAACGGTCTCCCTGATTGAAGATCTCCAGATATTCCAAATCCTCTTCCCTCCAAGGCGTATTCACCCATGCGGCATCGGATGGGTGATACATGATTTCCGAGAGAATGAGCGAGGCCGGCTCTGGCAGGACAAAGTAACCCTCCAATAAACCGCTCCAGCGACCATTGTCGTAGGAGCGTGCCATCAAGCGAAGCGGTTGATCCACTTCCACGACAGCTCGCCGGGAAGAAAGAGCTTGGGCCGAGGGAGCCACGCCTCCACCCGGCAGGCGCGGATCGGTACTATCCATGGTCACATAGAGATCGTTGCCATCAGATTGAAAGCGGACAAATCCATCCTCAGGCACAGGGCCGGGTTGGGTATCCCAACGAGGCGGAGCGAGGTATTGGGCATCCATCCACTTGGCCCGATCCCGGACCCAGTTTTTGAGCTGACGAACCTCAGTGCGCCAAGCGGAGACACTCCTGAGCAAAGGCCACTTTTGAAAATTCCTCTCCGAGGATTCACTCAACTCTTCAGCCATCCGATCGATGATGGCGTGAAGATTTTCGGTCGAGAAGACCCCTTCTCGGAGGGACTGCCACCGATCAATGTATGCTTGTTCAAAATTCGGATTGCGGAAAAGTTGGGTCCACCAACCATAGCGATGCACTCCGGACCATCCCGCCGGATTGGCAGCTCGGTTATCATCATCACAGCCCATGGTTCGATCAAAATCCCATACGGGGCCAAAAGTCAGTCGTCCATCGCGAGGAAGATACATGTAGGTGGAGAGTCGAAAGCCATCGGGATTCTTGGTGAATTCGTTGAGGATATGAAAATCAATCCAGGCAGGCTCATCCAGATATCTGTCATAAGCCGGCGTGTCAGCTGTGTAGTCTCGATTCCGCAAAGATCGATTCATGCTGTTAAGGTAGTTGACGAGGAATGATCTTTGAGCAGAGGTTACCTCCGACTCTTTGGGTTCGACAAACGCGAGGGCTTGCGCCCCACCGACGAACCCATTGTCCCCGGGGTCTAGTCGATCGATTTTGAGCACGTAGCCACCGCTGACTTCGGGCAATTCAGTGTGCCTTTGAAGCACCTTGTCCACATCCACCCGATTCCGTCCACGCTTAATCTTCTCCATCAGCACATAAACACCTTGATAGGATGATGCACCTAAAGGGCGATTCGGAATATTGACATACACCTCACAAAATCGTGTACGTACGGCATAGCGACCGATACTCCGACTCAATTCATACACCAGAGGGTTGCGCATCAGTGCTCGATCAAAATTGTAGGGCGCATAGAGGACCCAGTCCGACTCCTCGGGCATACCAAGTAGTGACACGTCGCGATCGTTGCCATGCACATCTTGGATTTCAACCGAATAGGCCTTCTTGGGACGTCCTTCGGTACTAGAGCCTCTTACTTTAAGTGAGCCCACCCCTTGAAAAACAGGGGTGTGATTTAACCGTGCTCGACCGTCTTCGAGCACATCATAGATGTGCATCAAAGCTGGGGTTCTTGACAAAGAAGAAATGCGTTTGTCCTGGGTATCAATCACAACCACTGGTAGGTCTGAATCGAAGGAGAGTGTATTACTTCTGCTACTAGTCGCTATGAAAACTCGTGTAGTAATAGGGCTCGGCGCAAAGTCTTCAGCATAAGCCCTAGCATTAATTTGGGCACTGGCCCTTAAGGAGATGACGCCTTGATAAAGAGTCGAACTTTCATCGGGAAGGCTCCCATCGATCGTGAAATATATCCTGGCTCGCGGATTTTNATGTACCAATGAAACCGTCTTNGTTTCATTGAATATCGANGCCTCCTNTTCGAATGTNGGAGGGGTGAGCACCTCCTCAAAACTNCCGANATTGGGTGCATCCGGACTTNCTTGGGNGAGAAAACCAGGGGTTGGCNCCACGCCTTCCAACTCACCCCACCAATCCAGACTCATGCGAAAAAGGAAATCGCGATCCACATGGCGAAAATTGAGTGCGTGGACGGCGATGACATTCTTACCCTGTCTGACTCCATCTCCTGCCTCAAGATGCATCCATGAAGGAAGCCACTCTTCCCCATCCTGGCGAGCACGATTGCCCCGCGAATTCCATACGGGAGTCGATGGAGCATGCACCGAAGTGATGCGTCTCCCGTTGAGATACAGGATAAACCCATCATCAAAGTAGTATNTGAGTCGAATCGCCGGGTTTTCCGTATCGGCATGAAAGGTATACCGCAGGTATACCGAAGCATTTTTAGAACGCATCACATCCCCAATGTCGGTCAACACCAACGATTGCAAGGGCGCCCCTCGGGAGCCATCAAAGCCCACTCCACCGTGTCCCACAGTCCAGGCTCCGTCATCAAAACTGATTCGCTTCCAGGCAGCATCCAGAGAATCATCGGTTGGAACCCAATAGCGAAATTCAGGCTCCGCCTCATGATGGACCGCCCCACGGTGAGCGAAGCCGTAGGAGACTCCAGCCACTTGCTGGGGGTATTCGGGCTCAAACCCCGACTGGAGCACCCCATCCGCATCAAAGAGCCCGAGAAACTCACCCGAAGTATTCAGCTTGAAGTTGGTGTGGAGCGCTTGACCCGGTTCACGAAAATCCTTTCCGGAAGCGAACACCGTCCTTAAGGCTCCCGGCCCCATGCTCAGTTTGGGAAACACCCACTTTTGGGGGACATNNGGATCATCGGAAAGAGACCACCCTTCGAGGGAGACTTGCTCCGNGAGTGGATTGTAGATCTCAATCCAGTCAGCAGCATCCTTGTCTTCATCCAGGAAGCTGCGTTCGGCCTGTTGCACCATGATCTCAGTGATCACCTGTCCATGGAGTCCATCGGCCAGCCAAAACAGGTAGAGCATGCTTTGGAGGCAACAGCAGACCCAGCAGGCAGGCACAGTGGTCCTAACTTTTCTCATACCGCTCAAAAGGAAGTGTTGGATATCCATCCTGTCGTCAATGACTTTTAAGGGGTTGCCATGAAGCCACCTCAAGGGTCCATGGTTCCCTCGCATCAGAACACCTTGGAGCACGGCATGGCGTTGCCGAAGGCATCGAAATTGAGAAAACTCCAGATGACTTTCTTGTCACGATTGACCTCGATGATCTGGGGCTGCTGGGGCCCCGCATGGCAGTTGCCGATCATGAAGTGACCGTTGGGCAATTCCTCCACAGTGGTGACCCAGGCCAGCTCGATACCGGGCAGTTCCCGCTGTGAAAGGGACCACACGATTTCACCAGCCGAGTTGACTTCCAGCACGTTGTGGCCGCTCCCATTGCCAATCAAGGTATGCCCGTTGCGCAGGCGCGTGGCACCATAAACCTCGCCTCCGGTCACGTATTCCCAGACGACTTTGCCATCCCTGTCATATTCCCTGACGGTATGATCCGCCTCNTGGCATACCAGATAGTGCCCATTGTCCAGCTTACGCGCCATGCGGGTGTCGCGATGTGNATCAGGATGATCCACCTTGAGGGCAATTTCCTTGTGGATCACCCCATGATGGTCCACTTCGATGATACGTCGAGGGCCACTTTCTGCCACCATGGTCAGGCCATTTGCCAGCCGCTGAAACGCATGTACCTCAACTCTTTTTCCCTGATTGCCGTTCATCGTTGAGGCGTCATAGCTCCACACGATTTCACCATCGGGGCGCATCTCCAGAAGTTGCGTCCAGGAGGTTTGGAAAAGGATGTTCCCGTTGGGAAGGACATGAAGGTCATGGATATCCTTGATCGGGTGTTCCCACGAGACGTGACCGCTTTCATCGACGATGGCAATGCGCTTCTTGGAATAATCTCCAGCCAGGATGCGCCTCCCCTGCAACTGACTTGCCAGTGGCGCTTCAAAACCGGATGAAGGAGAACCATCGACTTCCAGCTTCCCAACCGCCCAGAGAAGACCACGGCTCACCATATCCAGGTAGATCTCCGACTGCATGGTTTCATTGTGGTGCCCCAAAGTGGTCGTGAAGACACGAGCATTTCCCAGGTGATTGAGCCAGGCAACCACATGATCTTTTTGTGTGTCCTGACCGTAGGCCTGAGCCAGNGGAATCGCNTCAGGCCACATCTTTTCNATTTTGTAGAGTTCGCCNTTGGGAGTATCCCACATCGGTGGAAANTGTTTCATGATGGGATGGTGCGGTTTGAGATTCTCCACCTTCAGGGGCCGNGCACGTTCGTGGCTTGTGGAGCGGGCTCCCATCAGGGATCGCCAAGCATCGGTGTCTGCNCCNCGATAACTATGCAGTGAACAGTGAATGAANANAGCCGGCACACCCCCTTCGGTGTGAGGTTTGACGATGGTTTCCAGCCATTCGGCATCGGTCACACCCCCAAAACATTCGTTGTGCACCACGACGTCATACCCCTCTGCCCATTGAGGATCATCATAGAGGGGNATCTGGATGGCACGATCGCTTCCACCCTGACGGACAAGTGTCCACGCTACGTGCGCCCGCTTGGAAATGCCCTCGGAAAGGATGAGGTTTTGATTCGGGTAATCATGACAGCATCCTCCAGAGATCATCAGTGCTCGAATCGGCCCNGTAGACTCTCCTGCCNGCATGGATTCGAGATGNATCAGCCCACTCAAAAAGCCAACNCCTAAAAGACAGAGNANGAGACGCTTCGAAAAAAAATGGAATGGTTGTGCANTCATGNATGGGCCGAAGCTAGAGCCAATGCCCGGTTTTTGAAACCTTTTTATTCGCGAGGAGGGAGGNCAGCATAAAAAAAGGCGACCCGATGACGGGTCGCCTCGATNAAAGCATGACCATGGACAGGATCAGAATCCACCCGCTGGTGTCGGCGTGGGTTTTTCCTGATTCAATTCATGAACCGGCTTGGAAGCTGGTTTGGCCTCAGGCGGATGGGGAACCACCTTCCAGAAGCGGGACACTTCCTGCCCCCACTGTTGAAGCAAGGCGGCGGCTTTGGGCGAAGCGGTCAGATCGAGATGATCAGCCACCAACTGACGCAGGCTGTCGATTTCACTCGCGTCGGAGAGCCGTTCGATATCGACCATGGACGCATTGAACATCTTTGGAAAGTGATCCTGAGCATCGTAAACGTANGCCACACCTCCACTCATCCCTGCAGCAAAATTGCGACCCGTTTCACCGAGCACCACGGCAACCCCTCCGGTCATGTATTCGCACCCGTGATCTCCCACGCCTTCAACCACGGCGACTGCACCTGAGTTGCGAACACAAAAACGTTCACCCGCAGTTCCCGCAGCATGCAGCCTGCCTCCGGTGGCACCATACAGGCAGGTATTGCCGATGATGACGTTTTGAGACCAATCAAACTTCACACCATCCTGAGGACGCACGACAATCGTGCCTCCATTCATGCCCTTGCCCACGTANTCGTTGGCTTCTCCAAAGAGACGCAGCANGATACCATTGGCAAGGAAAGTACCAAAACTTTGCCCCGCACTCCCGTTCAAGGTCAGATCGATGGAACCTGCAGGCAGGCCCTGATCCCCGTAGGTGTATCCTATGATNCCGGAAACGCGAGTTCCTATGTTCCGACAGATNTTGTTGATNTTGTATTTGAGAGCAACCTTGCCCTTGCCCTGAAGCGCGTGCTTGGCGTCATTGACAATACGATCATCCAATGAACTATCCCCAAAGCGTTCGTTGCGCTCACGCGTGTGGATGCGAGGCATCGANCCGGTCTCATCGGCNTGCCAGAGCAATTTATCGAGTTGAAGCGAAGCAACCTTGCTTTGAATGGACTCGCTGAATTGGGTAGCAGGAGCGACTTCCAGCAAGTCCGTGCGCCCNACCAGATCATTGAACTTGCGAATCCCCAGCTGAGCCATGAGCTCACGCACTTCCTCACAGACGGCATCAAAGAAGGCGACAACGTTTTCCGGTTTACCNCGGAATTTGAGTCGAAGNTCATCCTTTTGGGTCGCCACACCGACCGGACAGGTGTTCAAGTGGCACACTCGGAACATGGCACAGCCGGCAGCAATCAGCGCTGCGGTTCCAAAATTGAATTCTTCAGCTCCNAGCAAGGCACCCATGACGATGTCTCGCCCTGTCTTGAGGCAACCATCGGTTCGGAGCACCACCCTGGAACGCAGATCATTGAGCATGAGGGTCTGCTGTGCTTCAGCAAGACCCAACTCGAAAGGCACACCCGCATTCTTGATCGAGCTTTGCGGCGAGGCCCCAGTTCCACCGTCATTGCCACTGATGAGAATCACATCGGCAAACGCCTTGGCAACACCGGCAGCAACGGTTCCAACTCCGGCGCAAGCCACGAGTTTGACACACACCTTGGCGCGAGGATTGACCTGTTTGAGGTCGTAAATGAGCTGCGCCAGATCTTCGATAGAGTAAATATCGTGGTGCGGTGGCGGAGAAATCAGCGGGACACCCGGAGTACTGTGTCGCAGTCGGGCAATCAATGGAGTGACTTTGTGTCCTGGTAGCTGCCCTCCCTCTCCGGGTTTGGCTCCCTGGGCCACCTTGATCTCAATTTCCTGAGCACTTGCCAGGTATTCCGGAGTGACTCCGAAGCGACCGGAAGCAACCTGTTTGATGGCGGAGCAGGCATTGTCNCCATTTTCACGCGTCGTGAAGCGTTCGGCATCTTCTCCACCTTCCCCTGAGTTGGATTTCCCACCGATGCGGTTCATGGCGATGGCCAGGCATTCATGGGCTTCGGGTGAAAGAGCCCCCAGACTCATCGCAGCAGTGGTAAAGCGAGTACGGATGTTTTCCACGGGCTCCACGTCATCGATCGAAATGGGCTGGATTCCGTCCTTGAACTTGAAGAGATCCCTNAGGTTGATGGGGTCTCTTTTTTCGGATGCTTCCAGATAATCGAGGAAGGATTCCCGCTCCTGATTCCGAAGGAATTTGTGCATGGTCTGCACAACCTTTTTGTTGAAAGCATGGGTTTCGCCCCGATCCCCGGGAAGCACCTTGTAGTGCCCACCTTCGTCGAGAGTGGCCCCGTCTGGGTCCCCAAATCCTTGTCGATGGCGCGCCTGNGCATCCGCGGCAATGTGTTCAAAGGTCACTCCACCAATTTGGGAAGTCGTTCCGAAGAAGCANTCTTCAACCACTTCATCCGANAGGCCNACGGCCTCAAAAACTTGTCCACCGCGATAACTGCTCATGGTGGAAATGCCCATCTTCGCCATGATTTTGAGCATGCCGTTCTCAATGGCCGTTCGGTAGTTGGCAATCGCCTCTTCGATGGAAACGTCCAGTTCGCCGTCCTCAGCCCACTGGCGGATCAGATCAATCGCAAGATAAGGATTGACCGCCGAGGCACCGCAACCGACCAGACAGGCAAAATGATGTACATCCCGAGCTTCACCCGTCTCGCAGACAATGGATGATTTGAGGCGTTTACCCTCCCGAATCAGATGATGATGCACGGCACCCACGGCCAGCAGCATGGGAATGGCGACGTTGTCCGCGCTGGTATTCCGATCACTGAGAATGATGACCGTCTTGCCACTGTCCACCGCCTCAGAGGCCTTCTCACAAACACCACGAAGGGCCGAGAGAAGGGCTTCACCGTTGCCGCCTGCGGGAAAATGACAGGAGAGGGTCANTGGATTGACATCCGGGTGATCCATCTTGGCCAACGCATCCAGCTCGTATTCCAGCAAGAAGGGAGAATCAATGCGAACCAGACTGGCGTGCTTGGGCGATTCCTCCAACCAGGAGCGACGATGCCCCATACAGGTCGAAAGAGACATGACCACCTTCTCGCGAATACTGTCGATGGCAGGATTGGTGACCTGAGCAAACAACTGCTTGAAGTAGGAATAAAGCAATTTGGGCCGCTTGCTCAAGACCGACAGCGGGGTGTCATCTCCCATGCTTCCAACGGCTTCGGCTCCCGTCGTCAACATGGGCTTGAAAATGATTTTCAGTTCTTCACTGTCCCAGCCAAAGGCAATTTGCTGCAGGGTCAGATCCANNATATTGATGGGCTTGGCGGAAGATTCAATGGGCTTGGCATGATCGGCCAACGATACCAGATGCTCATCACACCACTGACCATAGGGCTGTTGGGTAGCCACCTGCTTCTTGACCTCGTCATTGTCCATCAAGCGCCCTTCTTCGGTGTCGATGGCCATGATCTTGCCTGGNCCAAGCCTTCCCTTGCTCACAATGAGACGATCGTCCAGTTCGACCATGCCGGCCTCACTGCCAAAGACCATCAGGCCGTCTTCGTAGAGCTTNTAGCGGGCGGGTCTCAGGCCGTTGCGGTCCAGGGTAGCTCCCACAAAACGTCCATCTGTGAAAACCACTGCTGCAGGTCCATCCCATGGTTCGTTCAGGCAGGCATGATAGCGATAGAAATCCCTCACACCCTTGTCCATACCTTCCATTTTTTCCCATGCTTCGGGAGCCAGCATGAGCATGCTGTGAAGGATGTTTCGCCCACTGAGCCTGAGGATCTCCAGAGCATTGTCGAGCGCCGCAGAGTCGGAACTCTCCGGCTGGATGATCTGGCGCAAACACTCAATGTGATCTCCCCAAACCGGTGAGGTGATCTCCTGTTCACGGGCCCGCGTCCAATTCTTGTTCCCCAGCAAAGTGTTGATTTCGCCGTTATGGGCCATCGTGCGATAGGGGTGGGCCAATCGCCAGGTCGGAAAGGTATTGGTACTGTAGCGTTGGTGAAAAACCGCCAACGAGGTTTCAAAAAGAGGGCTTCTCAGGTCTCCATAGAACTGAGCCAGTTGCGGGGCGTTGAAAAGTCCCTTGTAGACAATGGTCTTGGAAGAAAAGGAGGTGATGTAAAAGTCTTCGACACCTTCTTCACGAGCCCGCTGACCAGCCACCTTGCGTGCGAGGAAGAGTCTTCTCTCGAACATCTCGTCATCCCACCCGTTANCCCGAGAGACCAGAATTTGCTTCATGGCTGGAAGGGTCGAGAGGGCCTTGTCTCCGAGGCATTTTGGCTGAACCGGCACCTCTCGCCAGCCGATGACCTCCATGTCAAAGGATTGAACCGCCTCTTCCAGAATCTGCGATGCAGTGGCAGCTTGCTTTTGGTCTTTGGCAGGCAGGAAAAGAAAGCCGACAGCAATATCTTCTTCAGGCTCCTGCCCCCCGTTNAAGAGCGCCGCTTCGGCTTTGAAAAAGGCCTGAGGCAGCTGAATCATCACACCGGCGCCATCGCCCGTCTTGGCATCAGCGTCCAGGGCCCCGCGATGGGCAAGGTTGCATAGCGCCTCAAGCGCATGGTCGAGAATACGTCGCTCCTTGCGTCCATGAACGTTGGCCACAAAGCCTACGCCACAGGCGTCATGTTCGAATTTTGATTGGTAAAGTGACTTCTTAACGTTGGGAAACATAGGCAAAAATCTAGTTTCACTTCTAGAGCCGGAGGACCATACTTCGTCGCCAAATGGGGCGCAATGGCTTTTTTTGCTCGGAAAGAGCGAGGACACTCCGAGNAAAAATCAAACCCAAAGCCCGAGGGTAAGTCAAGCTTGCCCAAACCAGATAGAGGCAAAAAGGCTACCAAGCGTGCTTGAGCTAGCCAGNCACAGACAGAATGCCCTGAAAGAGAAGAAGATCAAACAATAGCCATCTTTTTGCGATTTACCTCTTGCAAGGGAGTGATCCGATCCTTATATTTGCCGCTCTTTTGAATTAGGAGTATTGAACATTATGCGTCGAGCAAGAGGAGCAAAAACCAGAAAAGCAGTAGCCAAGCGATTCAAAATCACTGGGTCCGGTAAAGTCATGAGGAACCATTCCGGCAAGCGACACCTGCTTTCGTGCAAAAGCCCGAAGCGTCGCCGCAAGCTCGGCAAGTCGGTCGAATTGGACAAGAGTGACTACAAACGCGTGGTCACCAACCTGCCTTTCAGCCACTGAGTCGTGCGTTCCCAAAGCTTTTACACTACCTATTAACAAGATCGTACCATGAGAGTCACCAACGCCGTTGCATCTCGCAAGCGCCGCAAGCGCACNATCCAGGCCGCCAAAGGCTTCCGCTTGCGCCGATCCAAACTTTATCGGTATGCAGCCGATGCCCTTGATCATGGCAGGCAGTATGCCTACCGTGACCGCCGCAANAAGAAGCGGGCTTTCCGCCGCTTGTGGCAAATCCGAATCAACGCAGCAGCCCGTGCAGCGGGGATGACTTACAGCCGCTTCATGGAAGGCCTGAAGGCAGCCAAAATCGATCTCGATCGTAAAGTGCTCGCCGACATTGCCGCCACCGACAGCCAGGCTTTCGGGCAATTGGTGCAGGTCGCTCAGGACGGTCTGAAGGCGAAGGCTGCCTGAAGCCCTANCCGTTTCCACACGGTTGATCCATTTAATTAAGTGACATCCAACCGGGCGACCTTTTCATGGACGCCCGGTTGTCTTGTTTTCATGGTCCACACCTCAAGAGCATTCGAACCGCACCCGCAACTCTAAATCATGCTGGAACACATTGACCCAACAGCAAAGGAGGCCCTCTCGGCACTTGAAAATGCCGGCGATCTCCAAACACTTGATCAGGCTCGGGTTCGCTACCTGGGCGTGAACGGTCAGTTTACGGCCCTGCTCAAACAAATGGGATCCCTCCCCAAAGAGGATCGCCCCAAGGCCGGCGTACAGATCAACCAAGCCAAGAAGAAACTNGAAGCNCTTCTGGCTCGTCGCAAGGAGGAGCTGGAGATGGCAGCAGCCATGCCTTCCCAGGCAACCGATTTTAGTTTACCGGGCCGGCGCCCTGTCCTTGGCAAATGCCANCCCTTAACCCAGGTCACCGAAGACATCGTCAAGAGCTTCCGAAAAATAGGATTTGTGGTAGCAGACGGTCCCGAAATCGAAGACGAATACCATTGCTTCGATGCTCTCAACACGCCGGCCGACCATCCAGCCCGCGACAGCCAGGACACCTTTTACATTCAAAGCCCCGAGCGGCCTCTCNTNCGAACGCACACTTCATCGGTCCAGATTCGGGTCATGGAAAACCAGCCCCCACCCATTCGCGTCATCGTACCCGGTCGGGTTTATCGCCGCGATACCGCAGATGCCACGCACAACCCCACCTTTCATCAGATCGAGGGGCTCTACGTGGACAGAGGGGTCACGCTGGGAGACCTCAAGGGCACCGTCGAATTTGTGTTTCAAGAGCTGCTAGGAAAGGATGTCAAACTACGGTTTAGGCCCCATTATTTCTCCTACACCGAACCCAGTCTCGAAATTGATTTTTCCAGCTCATTGACGCGCAAAATGGGCAAGGAGTGGNTGGAAATTGCCGGCTGCGGCATGGTTCATCCAAAGGTTTTCGATGCCGTCGGTTATGACCCTGATCAATGGTCAGGATGGGCCTTCGGGTTCGGTATCGAGCGCATTGCGATGATTCGGTATGGCATCGGTGATATTCGTCTCTTTTACGAAAACGACCTCCGGTTTTTGAAACAATTTTAAAGCTCCGCACGTTGGAAGGCATCTCCTCACATGAAAGTCACCGTTAATGGATTGAAACAGTATGTCGATTTCGATTGGTCCCTGAAAGAACTGATCGAAAACCTGACCATGCTTGGCCTCGAAGTGGAAGGCGTTGAAAAGATCGGAGGAGGCTACGAAGGGATCGTGGTTGCAGAGGTCATCGAATCCAAGCCACACCCGGATGCCGACAAACTTTCGGTCTGTCAGGTTCATGATGGCACGGGACAGCGACAGATTGTCTGCGGGGCCAAGAATTTCAAAGTGGGAGACAAAGTTCCCCTGATTCTTCCCGGGCACTCCTTACCCCCAAAAGAAGGACAGAAACCCTTTACTATCAAGGTAGGAAAGCTGCGGGGCGTGGAATCCTGCGGCATGATGTGCTCGGGCTCTGAACTGGGCTTGTCCCAAGATCATGACGGCCTGATGATCCTTGATGAAGCAGCCCACCCAGGGACTCCCCTGGCCACCTACCTGGGCTGCAGCGAAGAAGACACCTTACTGGATCTGGAGGTCACACCCAACCGACCCGATTACAATAGCTTCATCGGAATCGCACGTGAAATTGCCGCCCTGACGGGCAACCCGCTCCGCTGGCCTGAAATCAATCTTGAGGAAACCGCAGCCGAAGCCGAGTCTCAGGTAAACGTCCGCATTGAAGATCCGGAGAAATGCCCTCGGTATCAGGCTCGACTCATCCGCGGGGTTCAAGTCGGACCAAGCCCCAGCTGGCTCAAGCGATCCCTCGAAGCATGCGGGATCCGAAGCATCAACAATGTGGTCGATGTCACCAATTTCGTCATGATGGAAATTGGCCAGCCCCTTCATGCCTTCGATTACCATTTGATTCAAAGCAANGAAGGAACCGTGCCGACCCTTCTTGTTCGCACCGCTCAGCCAGGCGAAACATTCACNACGCTCGATGCCAGAGAACATGCCCTGGATGAGGAAATGCTCCTCATTGCCGATGAGACAAGAGGCATCGCACTGGCGGGTGTCATGGGTGGGCTCAACTCGGAAATCAACGATCAAACCACCGACGTTCTCATTGAAAGTGCCTGTTTCAAGCCTGAATCGGTGCGGCGCACCGCCAAAAAATTGGACTGTCGCACCGACGCTTCCTATCGCTTCGAGCGAGGCTCCGATCCGGATATCTGTAACTGGGCCAGCCGGCGCGCGGCCCAATTGATTCTGCAAACTGCAGGAGGCACCCTTTGCAAGGGGGTCGTCGAAACCTATCCGGGGCAAAAAGATCCCAAGGTGCTTGCCTTGCGATTCCACAAAACCAACCAATTGCTTGGGATTGCGTTGGAACCCGAACGACAAATTGCCTTGTTGGAATCTCTTGAACTGAAATGCCTGCAGCAGGACGCGGATTCATGCCAGATGCAGTGTCCCAGTTGGCGGGTGGACCTCAAGGGCGAGATCGATCTCATCGAGGAAATCACCCGGCTCTATGGAGTGAACCGCATCCCATCGACTCCGCCGCGTGGCGCCCATGGCAACCACCCCTATGATGCCATCCACGACCAGCTTGCCGAGGCACGCGCCTTGCTCAC
This sequence comes from Pedosphaera sp., assembly GCA_002686885.1. Taxonomy (GTDB): domain Bacteria; phylum Verrucomicrobiota; class Verrucomicrobiia; order Limisphaerales; family AAA164-E04; genus UBA7971. Next base: position 7,182 of record NYYT01000058.1, on the reverse strand, counting down.
CGGTCTGGGGCTTTACGAAACCCAGGGACAGACCCTGATTGCCGAAGCCGCGGCCCAGCGAGTGGCAAGTGAGGTGGTCGCATTGGAATACCCCCTGAGTGCAGACATGAACGTTCTGCGGCCCAGCCTGCTCCCCGGTCTGTTGGATGTGCTCCAACACAACATCAACCACCGGGTCAACGATCTGGCTCTTTTTGAAATTGGACGCGTATTCCTGCAGGAAAAGGATGCTCACATCGAGGCGCGTCGCCTTTCTATGGCCTGGACAGGCAAAATCGAATCCAGCTTCTGGAAGGAAGGGTTCAAAGGACGCAGCCTGGATATCTTCGATGCCAAAGGAACCATCGAAGTCTTTCTCGATCAATTCGGCATGCGGGGCTTGGGATGGCGTCATGAGGCCTGCACCTCCACCGACTTCATGGTCGAAAAAGGTTCACTCATCCTCGGCAAACATGTCCTTGGTTCGCTGGGGCAGCTCCATCCAGGCATCGCCAAGGAATATGACATCAAGTCCGAAGTGTTTCTCTGTGAGCTGGACTTGGACCGCCTCCTTTCCATGCGTGTGCGCCAGCGATCCTTCAAGGCGCTTCCCACCTTTCCATCCATTCGTAGGGATCTGGCCATGCTGGTTTCTGAAGAAACCACTCATGCTGAGATCGAAAAAACCATCCGCAAGGCGAAGCCAGTGCATCTGGAGTCGGTGGATGTTTTCGACATGTTCCGCGGCGAACACGTCCCGCAAGGAAAGAAAAGTCTGGGCTACAGTCTGACCTATCGTTCGACCGAAAAGACCTTGACCGACAAGGAAGTGGAGCAGGATCACGCAAAAGTCCTGGCAGCACTCCAGGGGCAGCTAGGTGCAGAGATGCGCTGACCCCCGCTGGTTCCTCTGCTGTTGGACGGTGGCATGGATCGATTCCAGGACATCACTTGTTGTCGTTCTCAGCTGTAGATGGCTAAAATGCTTTCATGGCTTCCATTCTCCTGTATCGGTCTGTGAAAACCATGGCCTGCCGGCTCAGCATGGCAGAGAATCCATTGTCTGGACTTCTGATCGCTTACCTCATTCTCCTATCACTGGGCCGCCCTTGCTCTGCGGCGGATGTGGAGGCCGTAAAACTCCGGCAAACGGTGACGCTTGGAATTGAAGAGCCGCTGAGTTGGACTCTGAAGGATCTGCCCGAGTCGCTTCATGCCGACGCAACCTTGGGGCTTCTCAAGCACTCTGCCCTCTCAGGCCAAGTGGTTCATCAGGCCAAAGAAGGAGTGCGGGGGCTGTTTGAAACGCGAGCCGTTCGAACTCCCAAGGGAGATTTGCTCCTCATGTTTCCCGAGGGTAACCACTACGCGGCAGGCAGCGGCAAGGTCAATGACATGCTTGCCTATCGTTCGAAAGATGATGGGATTACTTGGCAAGGCCCCCGGATTGCCTTTGACATCGCCTACAGCCAGCATGGTTTCATCCCGCTGATTCCCTCAGGCAGTCAGCGTATTTACGCTTTTGGAACCCAGCCTATTCCGGACCAATACAGTCGGGAAAAAGGGCGCTTCGAAAACACTCCCATTGGTTTCCGATCGTCGGATGATGATGGGTATCATTGGAGTGAAGTCACGTTGATCCACCCATTGAAGGACCCGGGCTTTCTGGGCATGTCGGTCACCCGCATGACCGAAACCCGAAAAGGGACCTGGATCCTCGGCGCGCACGCAGCCGATTGGTCCAAGCAGCCTCTGGAAACGGAGCAATACTTATTGCGTAGCACCGACAAAGGAGCCTCCTGGCAACTCCTTCCAGGAAGTCGTCCCAACGGATGGTTCGATCCTAACTATCGCCGCATGGATGAAGGCCGCCCTATCTGGCTTCAGGATGATGAGGTTTTTTTCATGGCCCGGACTCCCTCCGGACGCATTTGGAGCGCCCGCAGCATGGATGATGGACAGACCTGGAGTTCACCCGAACCGACAAAGCTGATTCATCCCGATGCCCCGCCAATGGTCTTTTTTCTGACGGATCGAAAAACACTGATCGCTTTCCACCACAACCGCCATGCAGGGACCCAATACACGGGACTCTCCGGAACCATGGATGGCATGAAGGATCGTTCGGAAATATGGGTCTCACGATCAAGGGATGGAGGCAGGCATTGGGATTCCCCGCGCTTCCTCTTTGCCAACGCCTGTGAGCCCAACCCCGAAAAGAACGGTTGGTTCAATCACCAGGTATCCTATCTGGATGCAGTCATCGACCGCGGGACCATCCATCTGTTCTGTCCCCATTTGTGGAATCGGGCTCTGCACCTGACCCTTCGTGAAGCTGACCTCAACCATCTGCCGACGAAGGATGAATTGCGTAGCATGCATTCAAAGTCGGATCGATAAATGCGATTCAGATCTTGCCTCGCAGCGTGCTTTTTGAAATAAGCGAAAGCCATGAAAGCCTTCGACCCTCATCCCAAAAAACACATCCTTTCCCACGTGCTAGGCCTCTTGTGGACCCTCGGGTTGCTCACCCACGCGCAAGCCCAACAGCCCGATCACGGGCTCAAATTCGCCAACGGAGATCGCATCCTTTTTCTGGGAGACAGCATTACTCAGGATGGTCGTTACGTTGCTTTCATTGAGACCTTTTTATGGGCTGCCTACGGCCACCTTGACCTCACGGTGATCAACATGGGGGTCAGCGCCGAAACCGTTTCCAACACCACTGAGCCAGGGCACGGTCGTCGCCCATGGGTGCATGACCGCGTCGCGCCCGCTCTGGAGATTGCTCGTCCGGATTGGGTCTTCATTTGCTACGGGATGAATGATGGCAATTATTACCCGGCCCGGGACGACATCCAACAGGCCTATCTGGACAATCTGGAGCGATTGATCGATCTGGTTCACGCGACAGGCGCTCGGATCATCCTTTTGACCCCACCTCCTTTTGACCCCATCAGCAAACCACAAAAGAACCTGCTGCCTCCGGGCCAAGCTGTGTATGGTTATGGCCAGACCTACAGCCTGTATGACGACACCCTGGTGGCACTGGGAGCTTTGGCAAAAGGTCGCTTTGGCCATGAGGTGGCGATGACCGTTGACATTCACACACCTTTGGCAGACTACATTGCCACCAGTCGTCAGCAGGATGCCGGTTACCGATATGGAGATGGTGTTCACCCTCCCCTCGATGGTCATCTGGCCTTTGCCCTGGCCATTTTGAATGGCATCGGGGAATCCTCAGAAAAAGCACATCAGCTATTGACCCAACTCACCGGGGTAGACTTGAAAACCAACCCAGGAGCCAAGGATGCTACAGAAACCCAAAACCAGCTCTGGAAATCCATTTTGGACCGATTCAACCCCCTCAGCCGTGCCTATCGCGAAAATACCTTTCCCGGTTTGAACCGTGAACCACTTTCACTCGGTGAGACCTTTGAAAAAGCCGAGGAACAGGAAAGCGAGCTTCGGACGCGGATCCACCGGCAACTCCACCCGTGATCACAAGGAAGCCCGCATGAGGATGAAACCACTTTTTTCGGTGAAATATTTGAATGCAGGGATGCAGGAAGGAGTCTAAAGGGATAAGACAAGGGCATGAGTTCTCGTCGCTAAGCTCCAGAAGATGGATAGCGACAGGCATCAACCCTTCGCTTGTTTTGGTTTCTGTTTTGGTTTCATTAGTTAGTTGGCTGTGTGGAAGGCAGGGAAGGTGATCCCCATCACTTTCCCTGCTTTCTTGTAGATGGGATGCCCGCACGTGCCCTTTCAAGCCGACAAACCACTCCTTACGATTGCCCCGTCTTCACGGGTAAAAAAAGATCGACATCGTGTCGTGCTTTGAAAAGGTAAGTCGCATGGCCTCCACGCAGGCCCCATGCATTGAATTCAGCATCCATTCGCAGGCTCCATGGAAATTTATATTGGGAAAAACAACGAGAAACTGGGCCCTTTTGCCCTGGATGAAATCAAACAAGGCCTTGAGGAGGGTCGTTTCACGGCGGAAGACCTTGCCTGGTATGAGGGATGTGATGGATGGATTCCGCTGACGAGCATTCCCGATCTGCAGATCTCACTGCCAGATATCCCACTGCCAGAACAAGCCGCCCAGGCACCCGCTCCACCCATGGCCGAATTGGCTTCACGAGGTAGACGGCTCATGGCAGTCCTGGTGGATGGGGTGGTCAGCCTACTCCTGGCCATTCCAGGCGTCATCGTGGCGATCGGCCCCGTATTCAATGGTAGCGAAGAGCCTGATCCACTGGGAATCGTCCTGATCGGACTCGCCATGATTCTCCTCACCATCGTGCAAGCGGTGCTGATCAGCAAGCGCGGTCAAAGCATTGGAAAAATCGCTTTGGGCATTCGTATTGCGCACTCGGTCGATGGTTCCAACCCCGGCTTTCTCAGGGGTTTTCTCATTCGAACCTTCGTGCCTCAAATCATCTATCAAGTGCCCCTTCTAGGATTTTTATTCTTATTGGTGGACAGCTGCTTCATTTTCTCGGAGCGACGTCAGTGCATCCACGACCTGATGGCCGAAACCGTCGTGCTAAAAGTGTGAGTTCCCAGTTCTCAACCAGAAACTTTTATTCGCTCAGACTGCTTTCCGCTAAGCCATTTGTCATCATGTATTTACTGAAACCTTAGCCACCAGGCCTTAAATGAGAATGAGTCTCAATTGCAATTAGACACCCCTTTAGTCAAAATGCCCCATCATCGCCGTAAAAGTGCCTTTACGCTCATTGAGCTGCTCGTCGTCATCGCCATCATTGCCATTCTGGCTGGTATGCTTCTTCCCGCCTTGGGACGTGCCAAATTGAAAGCCAAGTCCATTGCCAGCCTGAGTAACTTGAGACAGATGGGTCTCGGTCTCCAGCTTTACGTGGGTGATTATGACGGGTATTTCCCCAAACACAGCTCACTCAAATCAGAGACCACCGCCTTGGGAAAACCACGACGGCGCTGGGCAGATGAGCTCTTTCCCTACATGACCACCGAAAGCATCTATCTCAGCCCAAACCTCGGTAAAGAAGAGCGCCCCAACATGGTCAAGCCATTCGCTCATGCCCTCCTGGAGGGACGTGAGGCTTTCTTCGGTGGCTACGGTTACAATTATCAGTATTTGGGAAATGCGCGCTGCCCATCGGCCGATGATCGACCCTTTCACGCCAAAGACACTTCGATTCTGAATCCATCAGGTACGGTTTCCATTGGAGACACCAAGGGAGCAAGGGACGGAAACCCTGAACTCCCCTATGGATCGGGCGGCTCCGGGGTTTATGTCATCGATCCGCCACTGGGGTCTTTCGCACTAGGCTCCAAAGGAAGCCGCAGCAAATCAGGTGGCCCTGGCGCCGGCAATGCCTACTACGAAGGAGGCACCGACGGATCGGACGCCCATCGCTCGACCCCTTCGGCCCGAAACGGAGGGTGGGTCAACCTCGTCTACGTGGATGGTCACTCCGAAGCCCTCAAGCCTGAAAAACTGGATGGCCTGGGAGTCAACGGATCAGGGACCCCACACAACGGTCTCTGGAACGGCACGGGCGATCCGCGCCTGCGCTGAACACCTGGATCTTCCTGGGTAAGCGCCCAGCTATTTGCCGTGGTTCTGCCGGATCACCTGGATGGCCTCGGTGGGCTCTCCGGCAATGAGCGCCTTCAAGGTCGGTTCCACAGTCCGAGCCCAAAGCAGGGCGCCTTCCTGACTGGGATGGAGCAGATCCCAAAGCAGTGCCGGATCCACCTGCCCTCGCCCATTGAGGAAAAGGTCGTTCATGTCCATCCAGAAAACCCGCTTCCCGTCGGCCAGTTTGCGAGTCATGGCGCCCGCTTGCTGACAGGTTTGAATGCACTCGGGTGAAGAGTGAAAGATGGGAGGGCTGATCCCCTCTTGCTCATCCCCTCCTCTGGGGAAGATGCGCATCACAAGCACCCGACTGGCAGGATGTCGATTCAGAATCAGATCCACAATGGCCTGAGTGCCTCGAAAGATTTCTTCAGCGGTGTGGGTCGAGGAAAAATGACGATCATCGGTATTGTTCGTTCCAATGAGCAACATGAACGCCTTGGGGGAGACCTCAAAATCCAATTGACCTTGTTGAAGATTCCACAGGATTTGCTCCGTGCGATAGCCATTGAACCCCAAGTTGATCGCATTCAGGGGGGCGAAAACCTGATCCCAAACCGCCTTGAAGGGGGCGTACTTGCCGTCGAGTTCCCCCAGGCAGTGGGTGATGGAATCTCCAATCAGCACCAAATCATGACGGCCCTCCCGCACGGCCTTGACTTTCTCGGTATGCCTTGAACTCGGAGAAGCTTGAGGCACATCGGCATCCCCTTGGTCGGCGGTGAGAGACTGAAGATTCAAAAGGCTTGCCAGGCATCCCAGAAAGAAGACCTTCTGCCACATCCTTGGCCCCCTCATGAAGCAGCGACTTTGCTGATGAGCAGCCTGGAATCTAAAGAAAGGCATGACATTCGGATGGTGGAAGATCCAGCCAAGGGCAAGCAAAACCGTTTCTTCCCAATTCAGGCGCATGAGTGGGGTTCAGAAGTTCAGAAACAGGTTCAGGGAAAGAAGGTGGTCCATGCGGTGGATGCCCGAGGGACGGTCAATGAGCTGATTCAGATAGCCAACTTCCCCCTTGAGGTAGGGCATCGATTTCGGCTTCCAGCCAATGCCTGCGAAGATACGGTTGCGGTCCAGGCCGCTTTCAGCCCCCCAATCGGTGTCATTCAAGTTCAAGAAGACTTCATCCCAAAGACTCCAGTAAAGCGGTCCATCATCCAGAATGGGCCTCGTCAGCTTGATGAACTGGCGAAAGCGCCAGCCCGTATCGTCCTGAGACCCTTCACGGAATCGCTGTTCGAGCCGGGAACGGGAAGCAAGCCCAAAGGAACCCACCTTGGTTTTCCATGAGTGCTGCTGCCAAAAGCGGTGTTCATGGAAGGTGTCCCCGATCTCCGGGCTGTTGGCAATCCAACCGTAGCCTGCCCATAAGGTATGATTTTTGGGCAAGGCGTATCCAAAACCAGGTCGGAAAATGCTCTGTTCAAAATCATTGGCATCATCTGAATAACGCAGATGAGCGTCCAGCCACCAACGGTATGGCGAATCCTTGCTACCAAGAACACCCTGGGAGGCTTTCATCATCCATAGGCCATTGTTCTGTTCGGTCTCCGCCTGAAGATCGAAGG
>NYYT01000057.1 GCA_002686885.1 Pedosphaera sp. | reverse complement strand
TTTGGTGTGAAATTATCCCGTGTGTACACCAAGACCCGCTTTTTTGTGTACGTTTCTTCGCCAAGGTGCTTCCCAAAGTTGGAGCTTTTCACCGGCTAAGAGTCGCCGCACACCCTGGTGGTTCCTTTGGGCTATGCACCCATGATGCGATCAATGCTATGAAACCAGGCATCGTGCATGGATTGGGTTGTCCAGCTGAAATGTTGATCACCGGCGTGAACGCTCAACGTTTCGCCGCCGACTGTACCAATCACTTGCGCAGAGATACCGAGGATTTTTGCTTGGCCGAGAAGTTTGCCTTCGAAGTTAGGGGGGATGGAAACCACGATCCGCGCCTGGGATTCTCCAAAAAGCAAAGCATCCAGACGTAAACCTTCAGGCTTTTCCAATTGAATGCTCGCTCCCATGAGGTGCGGCGTGTGTCTGGCTTTCTCGCCTGAAATACAGCATTCAGCAAGAGTGACTGCCAGACCACCTTCGCTGCAATCATGAGCGCTTTGAATGATNCCCTGGGCCATCCATCCCCGAAGCGCATCGTGCAGTTGTTTTTCCGCATCAAGGTCGCAGCGGGGCGGCAGCCCGGTCTTGAGCCGGTGNGTGAGTTGTAGGTAGNCCGATCCCCCCAAGCCCTGGCAGGGATCTTCTGTATCCACAGGTTTTCCGAGCAGTAGGATGAGGTCTCCCTCCTGCTTGAACCATTGCGTCGTGATGTGGCTGGCATCCTCAATCAGACCAACCATCGCGACAGTAGGGGTTGGATCGATGGCTCCCTTGGGATTCTGATTGTAAAGACTGACATTGCCCCCTGTGACGGGAGCTTCAAAATGATGACANGCCTCTGCCAGGCCGCGCACNGCCTCTTTCAGCTGCCAGAAAAGTTCTGGGTGATGCGGATTGCCAAAATTGAGATTNTCCGTGGTTCCCANGGGGACGGCACCTGAACANGCCAAATTTCTGGCNGCCTCTGCGACCACAATTTTACCTCCTTCGTAGGGGTCCAGGTAAACGTAAGATCCATTACCATCCACCGACATGGCCACATACTTTTCCACGACTTCAGCCGAACGATTGGGAGCGTCCTCAGGAAGCTCTGGAACACTGTCCTTTTTGAGCCGGATCACTGCTGCATCCGAGCCGGGTTGGATCACCGTTCCATTGCGAACGGTATAATCGTATTGACGGTATACCCAATTCTTGGAGGCAATTGAAGGAGATTCAAGAAGTTGCATCAACGTGGAGGAGGCATTCGACACGTCAGGAATTTGCTCTGGACGCCATGAGCGGGTCCCTTTCAGATATTCAGGCTCGCTGGAGTCTCGATGATAAACGGGTGCCTCATCGGCGAGTTTTGCTGCCGGGAGATCTGCGACCACTTGACCATGGTTTTTCACAATCATGCGACCGTGATCGGCGACAAAACCAATTTCTGCCCAAGGCAGATCCCACTTGTCAAAGATTCGTTTGACCTCATCTTCACGACCCTTGTGCACGATGATCAGCATGCGCTCCTGCGATTCGCTGAGCATGATTTCATACGGAGTCATGTCCGGGGCTCTTTGAGGCACTTGATTCAGTTCAATCTCAATGCCAGTGCCCCCCCTGGCTGCTGTCTCGCAAGTCGAGCAGGTTAATCCCGCAGCCCCCATGTCCTGAATTCCAGCGACAGCTCCGGTAGCCAACAACTCAAGGCAGGCTTCCATGCAAAGTTTCTCCATGAACGGATCTCCGACTTGAACAGCGCCTCTTTGTTGCTGTGCGGACTCCTCGGTCAGGTCTTGAGAGGCAAAAGCAGCACCTGCCAGTCCATCACGACCCGTTGCCGGTCCCACATAGAAAACCGGATTGCCCACGCCTTTTGCAGCTCCACGAGCAATCTGTTCATGGCGCAACACCCCGAGGCAAAATGCGTTGACTAGGGGATTTCCCTCGTAAGATTCATCAAAATAAACCTCGCCAGCTACCGTGGGGATCCCAAAACAATTTCCATAATGCCCGATACCTGCGACCACCCCTTTGAAAAGCCGACGTACTTCGGGAGACTTTAGACTGCCAAAACGAAGGGAATTGACCGCGCAGACCGGGCGAGCCCCCATGGTGAAAATATCGCGAATGATGCCACCAACACCCGTTGCAGCACCTTGGAAGGGTTCGACAGCACTGGGGTGATTGTGTGATTCGATTTTGAACGCGATGGCAAGTCCATCCCCAATGTCAATGACCCCCGCATTTTCCTCACCTGCAGGAACGAGGACTTTTGGGCTGCGGGTCGGAAACCCCTTGAGCAAGGGTCGCGTATTTTTATACGAGCAATGTTCGCTCCACATAACCGAAAAAATGCCCAATTCAGTTAAATTGGGTTCTCGTCCCAGTTGTTCGAGAATGAGCTGATACTCCTCTTCGCTCAGGTTATGCTGCTGGATGAGTTCGGGAGTGATGGCTGGTTCTGACATGATGATTCAGGCAAAAAATGAATGCTGTGGGGCCTCCGCATAGGATGGGGATTCAACCCAAGGCATTTTCAGTGTGTTTGAGTGAGATGCTGAATGATGCTTTTGAAGACATGCTGCCCGTCTTCACTGCCGATGATTTGCTGACAGGCACGTTCAGGGTGGGGCATGAGTCCAGCAACGTTNCCTTCTCGGGAGCAGACTCCCGCGATGTGTTGGACCGAACCATTTGGATTGGCNTGCTCCTNAAGGTCACCCGATGAGGTGGCGTATTTCCATANAATCTGACGATTGTCCTCCANNTCNGCCAGGGTCTTTTCNTCGGCATAGTAGCAACCCTCGCCATGAGCAATGGGAATGCGCAGAAGGGTTCCATTCGGGGTGCATTGAGTGAAGGGCGATTGGTCATGCAGGACCTTGAGATGGACGAATTCCGAACGAAATTGCAGTGAGCGATTTCGTATCAGCGCTCCTGGNAGCAAACCTGCCTCACAAAGTATCTGAAAACCATTGCATATTCCCATGACAAGGCCCCCTGCTTCAGCAAATTGAGCTACCGCATGCATGACTGGGCTCAATCGGGCAATCGCTCCCGCCCGCAGGTAATCGCCGTAAGAAAATCCTCCGGGCACCAAGACGGCATGGACGCCCCCAAGGTCCGTGTCTTTGTGCCAGATGTAGTGGGCCTCATGACCCATGGATTCGACCGCATGAATGCAGTCCTGATCACTGTTGGAACCAGGGAACTGAACCACACCAAATTGAAGTCGTTGGCATGCGCTCTCCANATTCGAATTGGAACTCTGGCTCATTGTGAGATTCTTGGATGGATCACCGGANNTCGTCTGGNNTAGNAAGCATGANTATGCTTCAGCGCTTGTCTCCCATTCGATGCGATAGTCTTCGATGACTGGATTGGAGAGAAATCGCTCGCAGGCCTCCTGAATCTGACCTGAGACCGCATCGGTTTTTTCGTTGATTTCCAACTCCAGGTAGCGCCCGACATGCGCTGCCTGAACACCTTCATATCCCATGTGCTCCAGCGCATTGAGAACCGCTTGACCTTGTGGGTCGAGAACAGCCTTTTTTGGCGTAATGATGATTTTAGCTTTCATAAATGGTTTCTTCCAGTCGTTGGAAGGGTAAGGCAAAACCGCTGCACAAGCACGGTGAATGGATCAAACAACCTTCGGAGACGAGCCACCGCCAAATCATGAAANCACCCGGAAGGTGAGTTCTCTNAATGAAGACCATCCGAGGGTGGAAATTCCACCTGGCAGGCATTGGATCAGGCGTCAGTGGGAGCGCTTTTTTCCTGAGATGGCTCAGAAACTTGCGCTTGCTCGAGATCCTGGTTCTGATCGATCTCCTGGGTTTCACCATTCTCTTGAGCCTCATCATCAAAGTCCCCTTCGTCATTGGCAAGGGCCTCTTCAGAAAGATGTTTGAGATGTTTGTCGAATTGCCTNTTTTGTTGATGTTTTGGCAGAGGGGAGAGAGTCATCGTAACTCTTTTACCTCGCAAATTGGGCGGCAGGTCGACCTTACCCATGGTGTTGAGGTCCCCACAGACCTTTTTCATCAATTCAAATCCAAGATCTTTGTGGGCATTTTCCCGCCCACGAAAGCGCAATTGAACCACTAATTTATCGCCTTGCGCCAGGAAGCGCTCCGCTCTGGCCAGCTTGATGCCATAATCGTGCTCATCAATGGCGATTCTGAGCTGGATCTCCTTGGTTTTTTGCTTATGGGAATCCGAGGCTTTCTTCTTCTTGGACTGTTCGTATTTGTATTTGCCGTACTCGATGATGCGGCAGACCGGAGGCTTAGCATTTTCGGCGATTTCCACCAGGTCCATGCCAGCTTCCTGCGCAAGTTTGATGGCTGCTCTGGTCTCCATCACCACATTCTTGTCGCCGTGAACGACTCTGACTTCGCGAGCGCGTATCCTGTGATTGACGCGGGTGGTGTCGCGCGGTGTCCGTCTGAAGAATCTCTTTTTACCTTTAATAGCCTGCTCCTGATTAGTGTCAGCAATGGATTGTCAAATCCAGGGCTCTTTTATGCAGATATTTTGTCTATCATCAAGCTTTAAAGGATCTTCCACAACCATGCGCCCATGAAGATCAAAACCATGATCCATGCAGTCACGAATTTTCCCAGTGCACCAGCCATAATACCCAGGAGGGCTCCGATTCCTGCCTTGGCCGCCTTTTGGGTGGAGTGCCCCCCCAGACGTTCAAACAAAAGCGCCCCGAGCATCGGGCCTAAAATCCAACCTGGAAGGCCAAAGAAAAAGCCTACGATGCCCCCTAAAGTCGCTCCGAGAACGCCGCGCCAGGTTGCTCCCAGTTTTCGAGCCCCCATGGCTGAGGCAAGGTATTCGAGCGCCAATGAAAGGACCATCAAGACTGCCATGATGATGAGAATCGAGATCGGGACACTTCGTTCGCCCATCCAAAGAAAGTGCATGAGCCCCCCCAGAAATACCAGGGGCGTGCTGGGAAGGGCTGGGACAAGGCTTCCTAAAATGCCAGCGACCATCAGAAGGCACGCAAGAGCGATGGCTAGATAGGGTTCCATGAAGGGAGCTAGGTCATGCCATAAAGGGCTGCGTCGGAATTCCTTGGACACACCCGACTTATCCATGAAATCAACGGCTTTGAGGGAGGATTTTGGACCCTCTTTTAAAAAAAATCATGCCGTGTCAATCCATCAGTGACGGCCTCGCATGCGCATGGCGAAATTCTTCCGGATGCTTTCCCTCATTTTCGAGTCGTAATATTCGACGGGGTTGTAGTCATCGGTGATGAGGACCCCATTTTCCGGTCGAGCCGATGCCGTGTTTTTCCAAGCAGTTTCGACGAAAGGTTTGATTTTCGGGTGAACCTTGGAAAGGTCCATTTCTCGAAGCACTGGAAGCACCTTTTTGGGAGAAGCGACAAAAAACACATTTCCGCGCGTTCCGTCGTGAATGACCAGGGACCCAAAGACCGACCGTAGAGTCTTATCCAGGGATGCCATGAAAAAATCCTCTCCCTGGCTGAAGTTGCCAAAGGCATTGATCACGAGTACGGCATCCTCTTTCATTTTTTGGCGCATACTCTGAAAGCACTCCTGACTCATGAGGTGGGAAGGGGAGCTATCACCTAGAAAAGCATCGAGTATTACTACATCGTATTGGTCTTTCGACGCGTTGAGAAAATGTCGCCCATCCCCAATGGTCAGATTGAATTGGCTTGGGTCCAACCCAAAGAAACGTTCTCCTACCTCAACCACTCCTGGATTGATTTCCACAACATCCACTTTGGCTCCTTCTTCTGCCCATTGCATCGGTGCGATGCCGACCCCCAGGCCGATACAGAGAATATTTTGCGGGTTGGGGTGGTAGGCATGGGCCAGCCCATGGAGCATGTAGGTGAAGACGGTCAGGCTCTGCTCTGCCTTGGGGTCATAGATATTCTGCGTCAGGTAGTCATTGAGGTAGTAACGCACATCCCCTGAAGGTGCATCTACCACCTGCATGAGACCAAAATTGGAATTTTGCTGATAGAGTGTTTTACCAATCGCCGGAGACCTTCGGCTCTCATCATCCATGGCTCCAAAAGCCATGCCTGTTCCTGCAAGGAGCCCGGCCAAGAGGGGGCCCTTTGGGGTGGAGGAAGTCTTACGAGCCAAAAAGAAAATGGCCACCAGCGCCAGTTCCAGTAACACCACGAGCATCATCGTCGTGCTGTTGGGGGCAAGCGGGATCAATACGTAGCTGATAAGCAGGGTTCCAATAACGCTCCCGACTGTACTGATGGCCGAGAGTCGCCCTACTTGAACTCCCAGGTTTTTGCTTTGGGCATGAGTGACCCTCACAAGAAACGGCACGGTCACCGCAAGGAGGGTCAGGGGAATGAAAAAAAGAAACAGCGCCATCAAGACGGATCCGAGGGCAAGTTCAAAGCCCAGGAAAAAGTAGGCCACCGGCTCCAACACAAGGGTGGCAAATGCTAGATAGATGGCCGCTCCCCCCATGCAAAGAAACAAGCCATCAAGCTTGGGCTTACGGTCGGCAAGCCAGCCACCAAAATAATAGCCGCACGCCAGAGAGATCAGGGTCGAGGCAATCTGAGCCGTCCAAACGAAGTGGGAGGTGCCAAAAAAGGGAGAGAGCATCTTGGCCCCCAGTATCTCAATGATGAGAATCACTCCACCATTGATGGCTGCGGTTAGATAGAGAAACCGCCCCACCGAGTAAGTATGGGATGTCTCCTGTTGGGAAGGTGCCGTATCACTCACGCGTTTTTTCTAAGGCTTTGGAAACTCAAAATCAAGACAGCCTTCGCCTCGTGCCACACGCCGGGTAGGGATATCGCAAGGAAAACACTTGAACCGTCTTGTGCAGGTGGTCTTATTCACGGCAGTGGCGCGAATATCATCCATCTTGAAAGTGCAGGGTGTGGTCGATGCGATTCGGAAACAGCTTGATGACAGGCTGGCCATTGATCGTCGAGCCATGGACGTTTTTCGTTGGGCATTGGGGTGCCTGCTGGTGCTCGAGTTTGGTGGGCGGATGATGGTGGCCGAAGGGCTTCTGTCGGATCAAGGAGTGTTTCCATTCGAAATTTGGCAGACCTTTCCGCATGCCACCTGGCCATGGTTTAGCTCGATCCTTGCCCTATCCAGTTCGACTCTGTGGGTTCATGTTTGTCTGAGCTGTGGGATGGTCTGTTCCTTGATGCTGATCTTTGGTAAACAGCTACGATGGGTGTCTTGGGCCTTGCTGATTCTGTTGCATTCTCTTCAGGCCAGGAATCCATGGACCAACTACGCAGCCGACAAGCTCCTGTTTTTGCTGCTCTTTTGGGCCTGTTTCGTATTTGCGGTTCAACCGGATGAAAACAGCCGCGCGACTCGATGGATGGGTTTTCCAGCGTGGGGGCTCCGGCTTCAGTTGTGTGTTCTTTATCTTTTTTCTGTGGCACGCAAGAGTGGTTCCACTTGGGTGGAGGGTTCGGCTGTCCGGTATGCACTGGAGATCGATCAATACAGCCAGCCCTTGGGCAAGTGGTTGTTGGAAGGCCCCATGATCTGGCTCCAGATGCTCACCTGGATCACTCTTTTGGTAGAATGGTTTGGGCCCTTGATGCTGCTGGCGCGATCGGTCCGCATACGATGGATGGGTCTTGCAAGTTTAGCCTTCCTTCAGTTGGGCTTTCTACTGACCATGGATTTGGGTTGGTTTCCCTGGGTGTGTCTTCTTGGTTTGTTGCCTCATGTGCCGTTGTCCCATCGTAAGGAGGAGATCCAACCTCTTGAGATGAACGTCCATGCATGGGGGATGAGCACCCGTGTAGCCGGCTGGATGGTTCTGTGGATGCTTCTTTGGAATCTTGCCATGAACTTTACTTATCCCGACACGCTCAAGTCACGCCTTCCCTCGGTGTTGAGCCGGGGCATCGAATGCCTGAGAATGGATCAATATTGGGGAATGTTTTCCCCAAACCCAATGATTCATGACGGATGGTTTGTCATCGCTGCCACGCTGTCGGATGGAGAAGTGGTGGACTTGCTGGACCCGACGCGCAAGGAGGTGTGGGCAAAACCCCTTCATGTGCCTGCCACCTTTCCCGGCGATCGCTGGCGGGAATTTATGATGATGCTCTATGACTATCCGGATCAGGCGCACTTGTGGCCTTTGGTGGCAAAATGGTTTCAGCATCGATGGGAGCAGGCACATCCCGGCCAGTCAGGAGTGAGGAGCATGCGTGTCGTCTACATGATGGAGAAAACCTTGCCTGAGGGAGTTGCCTCCCCGGAAAAAGAACAACTNTGGCCTGAGGCCCCTTCAAGTCAGGGTTCATCTGAGCCAGGCGACGTGTGAAGGGCCGTTTTTTTCTCCCATCCATGACCTTCCCATGCGAGACTGAAGACAGAATTTATGAAGGATACCCCTTTCCACGGATGCATGCCTGCCTTGATGACTCCCTGCGATGCATCGGGTCAGCCGGACTATCAGAACTTGGTTCAAACGGCTCAAGGNTTGGTGGAAGCTGGGATGTCGGGGGTCGTTTACTGCGGCTCTATGGGAGACTGGCCACTTCTNGAACACCATCAGCGTCAGGAGGGGGTCCAAAAACTGGCCCAAGCTGGTATTCCGGTGGTTGTTGGCACTGGAGCCCAGAATACCCGATTGGCTGTCGAGCATGCTCGGCATGCTGCCGAAGTAGGAGCCGTAGGTTTGATGATGATTCCGCGCCTTCTCTCCAGAGGTACCAGCCCTGNGGCCCAGAGGGATCATTTTGGGGCGATCTTATCCGCTGCGCCCGACTTGCCGGCAGTGATCTACAATAGCCCGTACTACGGTTATGAGACTCGAGCCGACCTCTTTTTTCAAATGCATGCCGAGCATGCCAACCTGGTTGGATTCAAGGAATTCGGTGGAAAGGCATCCCTCACATATGCCGCCGAACATATCACTGGATCCGATCGTGGTTTTTCTCTACTGGTGGGGGTGGACACCCAAGTGGTTCATGGCTTCCTGCGTTGTGGAGCCGTTGGGGCCATCACCGGTATCGGCAATGCCCTCCCAAGGGAGGTGCTGCATTTGATGGCGCTTTGTCGCATGGCCACTCATGGGGACCCACAGGCAAGAGCCTATGCCATGGCCCTGGAGGAGGCCCTTGGAGTACTCTCATCGTATGACGAAGGTCCAGACCTGGTGCTTTATTACAAATATCTCATGGCACTCGAGGGACACGAAGGTTACGAGAACCATTTCAATCCCACCGATGCGCTCACTACCAGCCAACAATCGCAAGCGCATGCTCAGTGGAAGATGTTCAAGGCTTGGTGGTCTCGGTGGGAAGGCGCAAGTTATCAGGGCCATGACTGAAGCTTGAGTTGCTCGGATCCAATCATGACTTCCTTGCTGGCGACATACGGTGATGTGCGAGTGATGGAATCTCACACCGAGGGAGAACCGACGCGGGTCATCCTCTCGGGAGGCCCAGATCTGGGAGGCGGCACCATGCGAGAGCGTGCGCTGCGGTTTGAACAACATCATGATGCTTTTCGCCGCTGGCTCATGCTCGAACCAAGGGGGGTAGATTATCTGGTAGGAGCCCTGTTGTGTCCACCGACCTCGGATGATCAGGTGGCGGGGGTTCTGTTTTTTAACAATGTAGGTCTGCTCGGTATGTGCGGACATGGAACCATAGGCGTGGCGGTGACCTTGGCGCAACTGGGACGCATCCAGCCGGGCATGCACCGTCTGGACACTCCGGTGGGGCCTGTATGCTTCGAGTTGTTCGACAATCACCGGGTGGCAGTGGATAACGTTTCCAGTTGGCGTCATCGTCATGCGGTGGTGNTGGATGTGCCCTCGATTGGACGCGTCACAGGTGATATCGCCTGGGGCGGTAATTGGTTTTTCCTGACTGAAGACTGCCCGATTCCTATCGCATCGGATCATCTTCCGGCCCTGTCGCGCTACGCCCAGGCCATTCGCGACCATCTCGATGAGCATCGGATCACCGGAGAGGATGGAGGAATCATCGACCATGTGGAGTTGACTGCTCCCGTGCTCGGTCAAGCCCGCACGGGGCGGAATTTTGTTCTCTGCCCGGGGGGCGCTTATGATCGATCCCCCTGTGGGACGGGAACCAGTGCCAAACTGGCCTGCCTGGCGGCTGACGGGCGCTTGAACGAGGGAGAAATCTGGATCCAGGAAAGTGTGATCGGAAGCCGCTTCGAGGCCACTTTTCAGCAACTTGAACATGGACGCATCCTGCCCCGCATCGTGGGGTCTGCTTACGTCTTTGGTGAATCCACATTTCATTCCCACCCAATGGACCCCTTCGTGGCCGGTCAATACCGCTCTTCGGATGATTCCTCACGGTAAACATATCCTGATTCTGGGCGGCGGAGTTATTGGTGTCGCCTGCGCCCATTATCTCCATCAGGCAGGCTATCAGGTCACAGTGATCGATCAGCACACGATTGCAGGGGCTTGTTCCCACGGGAACTGTGGGTATGTCTGTCCCAGTCATGTGCTGCCTTTGACGGAACCAGCAGCCATCGGAATTGCGCTTCGATCGCTCTTTAATCCCANCGCGCCCTTCTATGTGAAGCCCACGCTGGATCCAGAGACATTGAAGTGGTTCTGGCAATTTGCCAAACGGTGTCGACACAAGTCCATGATCGCATCGGGCCGTCCCCTCAAGGCGATTCTGGATGCTTCCATGGCAGCCTACCACCAGCTCGTTAAGGAGGAGGGGTTGAAGTGTGAGTGGAGAGATTCCGGTCTGTTATATGTGCTTCGATCTCAGCGTGCCATGGCTGACTTCGCCGCAACGGACCAGTTGCTGACCCGGGAATTCAATGTTTCTGCTCGCAGAATCGAAGGGCCTGAACTTTGTTCGCTCGATCCCTCGCTCAAGCCAGGTCTGGCCGGGGCCTTCCTCTACGAAACCGACACCATGCTGCGCCCCGAACGTTTGTGCCGGGAATGGCGTGAACGGCTGATGTGTCGAGGGGTTCGCTTTGTCGAATCATGCGAAGTGCTTTCCGCCGAAAAAGAAGCTGATGGCATTGAGTGTGTCATCACCTCCAAGGGGCCGATGACAGCCGATGGATATGTTCTGGCCACAGGTGCAAGAAGTGGTCAATTGGGCCACCTCTTTGGATGTTATCTGCCGATTCAACCTGGCAAGGGCTACTCTGTGACCATGCCGCGCCCTGCCATTTGCCCCAGCTACCCCATGCTTTTCCCTGAGCATCGTGTGGGCGTCACGCCTTTTCAGGAGGGGTATCGGCTTGGCTCCATGATGGAATTTGTTGGATTTGACGAGCAGATCCCTTCTTCACGAGTGAAACAACTCAAACGTTCGGCCGAACCCTATCTAAAGCAGCCTCACACCGATGGTCAAAGTGAGACTTGGTATGGATGGCGACCGATGACTTGGGACAGCCTGCCTGCTATTGGTCCAGCCTCCGGTCTAAGAAATGCCTACGTGGCTACCGGNCACAACATGCTCGGATTGAGTATGGCTCCTGCCACCGGAAAAATGATTGCTGCGATGATTGCCGGTAAGGGCCCGGAGCTGGATCCTTCTCCCTTTGACCCAGCCAGGTTTGCTCGGGCNTGAAAGCTCTTATTTTCTGCACGTCAAAGNCTTGGAGCGTTTCGTCTCCTGCATTAGTGTGAGCCTCATGAAATGNTTTCACTCTTTGCCTACGCTCCTACTCAGTCTTTTTTGCGTGGCTCAAGCATGGGCCGATTCCGCCATCAAACCCAATATCCTCATGATCCTGGTGGATGACCTGAAACCTGCTCTGGGATGTTATGGGGATCCTCTCGCTCGCACTCCTTACATGGATCGCCTGGCTGCCAGTGGCATGCGTTTTGAAATGGCGTNTTGCAATCAGTCGGTGTGTGCTCCTTCCAGAAATCATTTGATGCTTGGGAGTCGTTCGACTTCTCTTGGGATCTACGGCCTGGGACGGCATTTTCGAGATGCCTGGCCAGAGGCTCAGACCATGCCTCAATTTTTTCGCAGCCATGGGTGGACGGCAGAATCCTTCGGCAAGGTGCTGCATACCGGTCATGGGAATCATGATGATGCGCTCTCATGGAGCCGCCCGCCCTATATGGACAAGGTCGTCGAATACCTCTTACCGCAAAGTACTGAAGGAGGTCAATTGACTCGCGAAGAAGCNTATTTTTCCAATCAACAACTCGATCGTATTGGCTCCCTTCCNAAAGGTTACGCCTGGGAGGTCGCCGAGGTATCCGATGAGAGCTATGCTGATGGTCGAATTGCCAGAAAGGTAATCCATCGGCTCGAGGCCCATCGACAGGGTGTGGACTCCCCGTTTTTCATCATGGCAGGATTCATGCGGCCCCACTTACCTTTCACTCCGCCAAAAAAGTATTGGGACATGCACGACCCAAACCGCTTTACCCTTGTTCAGGATCAGCATTCTCCCGAGTGGGCGCCCTCTGTTGCAGGAAAGCGTGGTGGAGAAATTGTCAATTATGCGCCTTTGACTCTGGGACAGCTGGATGAAGCGATGACCCAGCGCCAGCTGCTGCATGGCTATTATGCCTCAGTAAGCTATGCCGACGCGCAAATTGGCAAAGTGCTGGAGTCCCTTGATCGACTCAAATTGGACACTCACACCATTGTGGTTCTGTGGGGAGACCATGGATGGCATCTTGGCGATCACGGAATCTGGACCAAGCACACNAACTATGAGCAGGCCAATCGAATCCCGATCATTTTCAGGGTTCCTGGAGTCACACGAGCCAACAGTTCCACTCATCAACTTGCTGAAACCGTCGATCTCTTCCCTACGCTGGCTGAATTGGCCGGGCTTCCAAGACCTGCAGGGCACCAGCCGATCGATGGTGTCAGTCTGCTATCAGTTCTCAAGGATCCGTCTTCTCGGGTGCGCGATCATGCCTATCATTGCTATCCTCGAGGCAAGCGGATGGGGCGTGCGATTCGCACAGAAAGGTATCGGTTGGTGGAATGGAAAGTGCCTGGAGAATCCGATGCCGCCGCGGTCTATGAGTTGTATGACTATCTGCAGGATCCAGGGGAGACCCGTAATCTGGCAAAGGTGCGTCCCACTGCCCTGGCATCNTTGAGGCAAATTCTGGCTCGGCATCCCGAAGCTGCAGCTCGACGGTGACTTGCCGAAGAGGGCATTGGCAGGGGAGCGGCTTCAGTAGGTATCTATCTGGTCACGATACCACTGGCATTGGTTTTGGGNATTCTCTGCATTGAGAATATCTGAAACTACGCAAATGCGACGCGCGCCTGCATCCATCACCTGGTGAAGGTTGCTTTGTTGAATTCCCCCAATAGAAAACCAAGGAATAGNCACATGGGTGTATGCCCACCGCACGTATTCCAAGGTCACCGGTTGAGCGGTGGGTTTGGTGGGGGTGGCATAGATAGGACCGATGGCGATATAGTCCGCACCTGCTAGAATGGCTCTCTCTGCCTGATCCGGGGCATGAGTGCTGAGGCCACACTTCATATCGATACCTCGATTGGGTTGCTTGAGTTGTTGAGTGCTTTGGTATCCAGCATCGAAAAAATCCTCCTGGCCCAAATGCAAGAAGGGGTGAGGCAGGCGCGATGCAGCTTCCAGGCAATCATTGATGACTAAATGGACCTGATAGGTCTCTGTGACAGGGGCAATGAGCTCAGCAGCTTGAGTGATGACCTCGTGACCTTTCCCTTTCATGCGAAGCTGAATGACATCGGCCCCACCATCACAGAGGGCTTTTGCCAAATCACGGTAGTCACGCTGCCGGCGATAGGCCTCGTCAATGAAAGTGTAAAGCCGGCATTGATCGAGTGGCTTCAAGGCGTGCGAGTGGCTTGGCGGNGAGGAGATGAGATCAACTGCGAACTTCGATCAATTCGCGACCACCACCGCTGAGAAGACGNGAAATGAAATGGGTCGTGTAAACGCCTCGACGAAAATCCGGATCCTGAAGAATAGCTTGCTGAAAGGGGATGGTGGTCTTGATGCCAGTGATCATGAATTCGGATAGAGCTCGACTCATTTTGTTCATGGCATCCCTGCGATCTTTACCATAAGTAATGAGTTTTCCGATCATGGAATCGTAGTAGGGNGGTATGGTGTAACCTGCATAGACGTGAGAATCCCATCGTACGCCTCGNCCCCCTGGGGCAAAAAGCATGTCGATGCGGCCTGGCGAAGGCCGGAAATCACCGAATGGATCTTCCGCGTTGATNCGACACTCCACCGAATGCCCAATCTGTTTGATGTCGCCCTGAGAAATTCGCAATGGCTCGCCCATGGCAATGAGNATCTGCTGCTGAACGAGGTCGACGCCTGTCACTTCCTCGGTCACCGGATGCTCGACCTGGATACGCTTGTTCATTTCCAGGAAATAAAAATTGCCCTTCTCATCCACCACAAACTCNACGGTCCCTGCATTGGTGTATCTAGCCGTCTCNGCCAATCTGACCGCTGCCTTACTCATCTTTTTGCGCAGGTCTCGAAAGGCACGCTGTTCCAGGAAGGGAGATGGGGTTTCTTCGATGAGTTTCTGGTTCCGTCGCTGGATCGAACAGTCTCGCTCTCCCAGATGGATGATTTTCCCCTTACTGTCTCCNAGGATCTGGTATTCGATATGGCGAGGATTCTCGATGAATTTCTCGATGTAGACTCCCGAGTTACCAAAGGCTTTCTCTGCCTCGGCGCGTGCCGTGTGGTAGCCCTTGATGAGGGAAATGTCATTGTGAACGACCCTCATGCCTCTTCCTCCNCCTCCTGCGACGGCCTTGATCAGAACCGGGTAACCGATTTTCTTGGCNGTNTCCAGCGCCTCCTGCTCTGTATCCACCAGNCCTTCTGATCCGGGAGGGCANGCAACNCCTGCTTTTTTNGCAAGTTCGCGGCTCACGGCCTTGTCCTCCATGGCATTCATGGCGGCNGGTGAAGGNCCTATGAAGCGAATGTTGCAGCTTTCACAAATTTCTGCGAAATGGGCGTTTTCAGATAGAAAGCCATAGCCAGGGTGAATCGCATCGACATCTGCGATTTCAGCGGCACTGATGATGCGATCGATGCGAAGATAGCTCTCTGGGCTGGGGCCCCTGCCTATGCAGATCGCCTCGTCAGCCATCTGAACATGCATCGAGTTGGCATCTGCCTCGGAGTAAACGGCGACTGTCTTGATATCCAGTTCCTTGGCAGCGCGNATGACGCGTACCGCAATCTCCCCTCGATTGGCTACCAGGATTTTTTCAAACATATCGATGAGACAGGGCCAGGCCCATGGCTTGTCGTTCAGCCCAACGTAAATTNAGTGACATGACAGGNTTGCTTGGTGGGACTCTACTGAGGTCTTACCTTGAAAAGTGCCTGTCCGAATTCTACGGGCTTTGCATTGTCCACAAGGATTTCGGAGATGACTCCGCTGACTTCTGCCTTGATCTCATTCATGACCTTCATGGCCTCGACGATGCACACCACCGTCTCAGGACCTACCTTATCACCTACTTGAACATAGGCGGGTGAATCGGGTGATGGAGACGCGTAGAAGGACCCGATCATGGGTGAGGTGATTTCCAGATCAGTGGAATTTTTAGTGGATGTGGGCGCTTCAGCTGGGGCAGCCGCGGCGGCTANCTGAGNCGCAGGTGCTGGNAGNGGNTGGGGAGGCGCCTGATAAAGTGCAGGATGATCNTCCGAGGAGTGGCCTCCACCAGCAAGTCCTCGCTTGAGCTTGATTTTGAATTCCTCTTTTTCCAACTCGAATTCCGAAATGGAATTCTTCTTCATCAAATCGACAATGGCCTTGATATCCTTTAGATCCACATTGGGCTCCTGGTTAAAGTCATGGAGGGTGAGATACGTTAGTTCNCTGAAAAAAAAGCAGTCACCCTGATCAGGTACTGCTTACGTCCTCCATTCCTNTCTTAAAGTAAAGTTAGCNAATAGAAATCGTCAAGTAGTAGCTGAGNCGNAAAAAAAAGCAGGAGGAANCCCCCCTGCTTGATNCNTTGATCGCTNTCAATNAGNCACTGAGTCAGGTNGCCGGNAAGATGGCNGGTGCGTTTTGCTTGTCCATCATGCGCTTCAATCTTTGNAGAGCCATGTTCTGGAGCTGTCGGATGCGCTCTCGAGTGACGCCAAATTCCTGNCCCACTTCCTCGAGCGTCCGCTCNTTTTCTCCATCCAAACCAAANCGNTANTTGAGGATCGTCGATTCTCNGGCNTTGAGTTTTGTCANCATCTTGCCGAGCAGGTTGAGNGAGGTTTGTAATTCCAGCTCCTCATANGGGTGCTGNGCGTTCTCATCGGCNACCCGCTCTTCCAGTCGNGTGCTGTCNTCTTCTCCAAANGTCTCATCNANAGACAGNGGNCGTGTGGAGGCTCGNCTCATCATGGCTACCCTGCTNGGGGNAATCTCGAGTTCTTTGGCNAGNTCCTCATCGCTGGGCTCCCGNCCCAGAACCTCCTGCAAGCGCACNGAGACNTGGCGAAGTTTGGCAATTTTTTCAACCAAATGGATGGGTAGGCGGATTGTTTTGCTTTGGTTGCTCAAGCTCCGCTTAATGGCTTGTTTAATCCACCAGGAGCTGTAGGTCGAAAACTTGGCTCCTTTCGTGGGGTCAAATTTGTCGACCGCCTTCATCAAACCAATATTTCCCTCGTTGATAAGGTCCAGCAANGGTAGTCCNAANCCCTCGTAATCCCNNGCAATTTTNACAACCAACCTNAAATTTGCCTTGATCATACGCTCCCTGGCCTGTTCGTCGCCCACTTTGATTCTGTCTGCGAGCTCCACTTCCTGAGCGGGTGTAAGTAAGGGCTCTTCCCCAATTTCTCGCAGGTATAGAGCGAATGAAGATCTTGTTGGCAGGCCGCTGAGATTGGAAGCCGTGTGCACGGCCTCTCTTTGCACTTCAAGTTTAAGAGGCTCCTTCTTGGTTTGCCCCAACTCCCATTCTTTCTGTGGGTTGCTGACCTCGGGTTTTGTTTTGACCGAAGTTTGATGCCTTGTTTTGGCTGCAGCTGTCTTGGNTGCGCGTGTTCGACTGGACGTTTTTGTCTTGTTTGTTGGANTTGTTGCTTTCATAGGTCCTTGTCTAATGTTTAGTAAATGTCTAAATCATGTCNAAATATTGTCAACATAAAAAAGGACCAAAAAGACACTTAATTCCATTAAAAATTAGACAAAAATAAGAAAAATTTGCACTCCAAAGGTTTTGTCGTATCGTTTCCTCACAATTACCTATGGGAGACGTGAAACACACCATACGCATCGCTTCGACGCGCAGCGGCCTTTCCGCTCACGTGATTCGCGTGTGGGAGAAACGTTATGTGGGTATCCAACCGGACAGGACGCAAACCAACCGTCGTCTCTACAGCGAAGAGGACATTGAGAAACTTCGTCTCCTGAAACAGGCTACGGACCTTGGCTGTCGAATCGCACACATTGCTCACCTCGACATTCCGGCTCTCGTAGATCTTCTGGCTAAAGTGCGTCGTGACCAACCCGATGCTACCAACGGCAATGGAATTCAGTTAGTTTCCGATTTGCCGGATACATGGTCTGCCGAGAACGCCGTCACCCAACTCATGCGCCACACGCGAGATTTGGACCAGGAAGGTTTTCACCGTTCTCTCTCAGAAGCTACGGTTCGTCTGGGGCATCAAGGGATGCTGTGCGACGTGGTCGCTCCGCTGACCCGACTGATTGGTCAATCCTGGGAAAAGGGCCAGATGACCATTCCTCAGGAGCATGCCGCTTCCGCAGCGCTGAAATCGTTTCTCTTTTCTACCATCAAGCCTTTCGGTAATGCCTCTGCGGCTCCCAAAATATTGATCGCGACCCCTTCCGATCAGCTTCACGAAATTGGGGCAGTGATGGTCACGGCCATGGCCGCCAGCCTCGGCTGGAAAACCTATTTCATTGGGTCCTCTGTTCCCGCTCACGAAATCGCTGCTGCGGCCAAGCAAAAATCCGTGCATGCCATTGCTCTGAGCCTCGTCTACCCCCATGGGGATCCCCAAGTGGTCAAGGATTTGGAAGATTTGAGGGCCTCTCTACCTGAAGGATTTCCCGTGTTGGTAGGAGGGCAAGCGCAAGGTTCTTATGCAAAAGCCTTGAAATCCATTCGGGCCATCCGTTGCCAAACTCTTCCGGATCTCCAACAGTCTCTCAGGACCTTGCAGTCATCCCTGAGTGCCTGATAGGTCTCTGAACTCGATCGTCGCTTTCTTTGATCGGGTGGTCTACAATGCCTCCCGGTATGAACATTGATCTCGCATACGGCCAGGGCTCACTCAGCATCGATCTTCCTTCCGATCGCACAACGGTGATCGAACCCAGTTTCGCGTCGGGATTGCCTGAAGAAAAAGATACCTTGTTGGCAGCCTTGGATCAGCCAATCGGCCTTCCAGCCCTGCGGACCATGATCCACCCGGATGATCGCATTTGCATTCTGTTTACCGATATCACCAGAGCGACGCCCAATGATCGCATCATTCCCTGGCTCCTGGAATACCTCTCAGATCACCCAAAAGATCAGATAACCCTCCTCAATCAGCTGGGGACTCACCGGCCCAATACTCGAGAAGAATTGGAGGCCATGCTGACACCTGAGGTGGTGCGGAACTATCGTGTTCTCAATCACGATGCGGAAGATCCGGATCAGCTTGTGTCCGTCGGACAGACCGCTTCTGGCGCTCCAGCTTTGCTCAACCGTCAGGCACTGGATGCTGATTTAAGAATTGTCACTGGGTTTATCGAGCCACACTTTTTTGCCGGCTTCAGTGGCGGGCCCAAGGGTATCATGCCTGGAGTGGCAGGTCTGGAAACGGTGATGAGCAATCATGGCTTTGACCATATCGCCGATGAGAGGTCCACCTTTGGCGTGACTCAAGGCAATCCTCTCTGGGAGGAATTACGCGATATCGCTCTGAGGGCGGGTCCGAGTTTTCTACTCAATGTCACGCTCAATCACCAGCGAGCCATCACTGGTGTCTTTGCCGGGGGACTGATTGAGGCCCATCAGCAAGGATGTCAGCGCGTGAAACAAACTGCCATGCAAGCGGTTGAAAGGGCATTCGACATTGTAGTGACAACCAATAGTGGTTACCCACTGGACATGAACCTCTATCAGGGCGTCAAGGGGATGAGTGCCGGCTCCCGCATCTTGAAGGAGGGTGGTCTTTTGATCCTCGCTTGTGAATGCCGTGAGGGTGTGCCTGCCAGCAGTCCTCTGGATCAGTTGTTGCGCAGTGCTTCCGGGCCGCAGGAAATTTTGACGATGCTCAGTACGCCAGGGTTTGTGCGACCCGAGCAGTGGCAAGCACAGATTCAGGCCCTCATCCAGAGCCGCGCAGAAGTGCAGGTCTTCAGTGCATTGGATGATACAACGCTTCGAGCAGCCCACTTGGAACCTTGCAAGGATATCCAGAAGACCGTTGAAAACCGGCTCCAGAAGCTTGGCCCCGAGGCTCGAGTTGCCGTTTTGCCTCAGGGCCCACTCACTATCCCTTATCTTGCCGGCTAGCTCTTGAGAGTCTGGATAAGAGGGCGCTCTCCGAAAAAATTCTCCATCAGAGCAGGCCCCAAGCATCCACCGTATTAAGAAAGCGTTGAACCCAATAGGTTATGGCTTATCATTTAAACTCATGAGGACACGATTTTGCGGTGTGCTGGCTCTATCCTTTGTGTGGATGCTCCAGGCCGAGGATTGGCGCCAGTTTCGAGGGACTTTTGCCTCCGGGCTTGCGGTGGAATCCCTCCCACCGACTCAACTTAGCGAGAATCATATACAATGGAAGGCCTCCCTGCCGGGGAGAGGGCTTTCCAGCCCCATCATTGTGGGGGATCGCTTGTTTCTGTCTGCTGCTGAAGGGGCGGATCAATCCAAGTTGGTGGTGATGTGTTTTCATGCGGTTTCCGGCGAGCGTCTGTGGAAGAAAACCTTTCTTGCTACCGGACGAACCATGTGTCATGAAAAAACCTGTGTGGCAGCCCCCACACCCGTCTCCGACGGAGAATCTCTCTATATCTTATTCTCCTCCAATGATCTCATCTGTCTTGATTTGAAGGGTCACCTACGCTGGTTGAGGGGGATCACCGTAGACTATCCCAACGTCAGCAATAGTCTGGGGATGGCAAGCAGCCCCGTTTGGGTGGACGGGGTGCTGGTGGTTCAAGTCGAAAACGACAGCCAGTCGATGGCTCTCGGAGTGGATCCTCGCACTGGCAAGAATCTGTGGAAACTTGATGATCGACCCAAAGGTGCCAATTGGACTTCCCCCATTCCTTTGCCCCAGATGGATCCGCCCTGCGTTGCTTTGCAATCCTCCAAAGGTGTGGATCTTGTGGAAGCTCGCTCTGGTCATCTGAGGGCCTCCTACAAGGAGGGAGCCTCGACCATCCCCTCAAGCGTGCTTTTTGGATCTACTTTGCTGACCCCTTCTCATGGTTTGACGGCGCTGGATCTTTCCCAAGCAGAGGGAGATCTGCCCATCCTGTGGCGGGCCAAATCCTTCAGTCCGGCAACAGCCAGCCCCATGGTCATGGACAACGCTGTATTCGTGGTCAACAATGCAGGCGTTTTGACTCGAGGGAGTCTGGACGGCGGTAAAAGGCAGTGGCAGGTGCGTCTCAAGGGTCCCTTCAGTGCTTCGGCGGTGGGTTTTGGACACCATCAATTCTGGGTAAATGAGTCGGGATTGGTTCAAGTGGTGGACGTTTCTGGAGAGGAGGGCGAAATCGTCAGTCAACTGGATCTGCAGGAAACAGTTCTTGCGACTCCTTCGATTTCCAATGGGTCGCTTTACCTGCGCAGTGACCAGAGCCTCTGGAAACTGGGAACCCCTCCTATTCTCTAACCACCCTCATGGTGCGACCTTGTGGTGTGTCTACGACTTGAATCTGTCTCAACTAGCATGAAACATGCTCTTATCAAGCCATGGAAGGGCTGATGTTATGCTAGGGAAAGGCTTGTTATCCTCTCAAAACCGTATTGGGCGGCTTCGACTGCGCTCTGGCTTCCTATTGAGTGTGTTCATGATGGGGCTTCTCAGCCCATTGCTGGAAGCCCAGCTGAGAATGCCCTTCACTATGAAGGTGCCAGAGCCCCGAACCTATTGGACATCCGCTGCTGTGGATTGGCTGACGCCCAGTTTGGGGCCATCACCCGCCAAGATACGCGTCTTTGCATCACCAGAAGCGGAGCATGCCTCTGAAGTGGATCACCGTCTGATCGTGCATGTCGTTCCGGAAACAGACCTTTCTGACCTTGAATCCTTCCTGAATGGGATGCCACTGAAACCTCTGGCGCATGCCAGCACCTATCTTTTGGAGACGATCTCTCCTGTGGATGCCCTTTTGTGGGGTGAGCGCCTTTCGACTCGAGCGGACATTGTCGCGGCTTATCCGGTGGAGTCGAAGCCCTTCAAACCGAGAAAGGCCTACGCGAGTGTGCCCGATGATCCTTTTTTCGAATACCAATGGTATCTGGATCAAAGGGATGCCAAGGGCCAGAAACTGGGCCTGGATCTCAATCTGCGTGCAGCCTGGCCAGTGTCCGGTGGCAACGGTGTCGGGGTTGCGATTGTGGATACGGGTGTTGGACTGCTTCACCCTGATCTGGAAGAGGCCTTCAGCGCATCGGAAAACCACAATTTTATCTCGGGAGAGGACGATGGAGAGCCGGTCAGCTCGAGCATGTTTCACGGTACAGCAGTCGCCGGATTGATTGGCGCTGTGCACGACAACCAGGAAGGGATCGCAGGTATCCTACCTGGAGCCTCCCTTTCCAGTTGGGTCATTTTTGGCCTGGGTGGTGGTATTGCTGACTCACTGCAACTTGCCGAAATGTATGAGTATCGGCCGGAAAGGATTGCCATTCAAAACCATAGTTGGGGCAATGCCTTCGCTCAGCAAGAGGGACCCTCCTTCATCGAAAGGTCTGCCATCAGCAATGCCTTCTACCAAGGGCGATCTGGTAAGGGAACCATCATGGTGCGAGCAGNAGGTAATGACCGCATTCGAGGAGACTTTCATCCTGGATTGGGTGATGTCAANGATGACGGTTATACNTCGATGCATCAATCCATNGCTGTGGCGGCAACCGATCGGCAAGGAAAGGCCACTACCTATTCCAANCGAGGTGCCTGCATCCTGGTCGCAGCACCCGGAGGTGAGAGCGATGACGGCCTTTTTACGACCGANTTGCTNGGTCGGCAGGGCTACACCACCTCGACGAGAGGATTGGGCGAGGGAGACTACATTCCCAACGAGATAGGTTTCATCGGTACNAGTGCTGCGGCTCCATTGGTTTCAGGGATGGCGGGGCTGGCGCTGGGGGTNAACCCCAATCTAAGTAATCGAGATGTCCAACAGCTTCTCATTGCCTCAGCCCGACAGGTCTTCGAAGATCCTGATACGGTGGCCAATGGGGCTGGGTTTGCCCACAACCACAACGTGGGTTTTGGNATTCCGGATGCGGGTGAGTTGGTGCAGTTAGCAAGTCAATGGCACACCCGTGATCCATTGGTCGTNAAGAGTTTCAGCACTCAACCATTGGTCATGATTCCNGATGCTGGGCTTCGGCTCAAGGTAGAGGGGGTCACNGTCCCNGATCATCTGAAAAATATCGTTGCTTCCACGACCATGGGTTTGCAGCCCGATCGCCCCACCAACTTATTACCCATGAGTGATGAAGGGATGGTCGTGGCTGCCATTGCGAAGGATTTGACAGGGAAGGGGGCCATGATTCAGCGNGGCACCGCCACCTTCGAGCGNAAGATCCAGCACGCTGCGGATGCAGGCGCCGAATTTGTCGTGATTTACAACAATGTNGATGANGCCGAACTCATCAGAATGGCGGGCACAGACTACAGCCCCATTCCTGCTTACTTTATCTCCAANGCCGANGGGGATGAGTTGGTTCAACTCATGAAGCGCGATCCTAAATTGCGCATGCAACTTTCCATGGAATCGGTGGAGCATGTTTTCGAAGTCAGTGATGACATGATCTGCGAGCATGTCGAGTTGATCGTTGACGCGGATCATTCCTTCAGGGGGCAGCTGCGGATTACGCTCGAATCTCCCAGTGGCACCATCAGCGTTCTTCAGCGTCTCAACCACGACGACTCGCGAGGCCCCATCCGTTGGGCTTATCGAACCACACGTCATTTTTTCGAACCCACTGCTGGAACTTGGAAAGTTCGCATCACCGATCAGGATCCTGACGAAATAGGTACNCTGCGAGCACTNCGCTTGAGCTTGATGGGAACGCCNATTGAAGATGTCGATAACGACGGCCTGGATGATTCCTGGGAAAGAAGGCACTTTGGGAACCTTCGGGCAAGCGGGTTCGAGGACAGTGATGCAGACGGGGCATCCAACGCCAGAGAGCAATTGCTTCAGACTCATCCNAAGGTCTCNNATCACCTNTTTCGNATGGAGCTTTTGCCGATNGATGAAGATCAATTGCAGCTNCAGTGGGCAAGTNTTCCCGGGCATGTCTATGAGGTCATGGGGCTTTCAGGGCTGGGACGCACCCCNAAAATTCTGGGNACTGTGCAAGCTCATGGNAGGTATGCGGAGTGGATGATCAAGGTGGACCCAACGGANCAAGCCTTCTTTCAAATCGTGGATCGTGGGATGCCTTGACTAACCCCATCCCATCCATTGCCTCCAGATCCAGGGCCTGCCACCACTCAAGGCCATGCCCCAGGCCCAGAACAAGAGAAACATCATCATCAGCCCGCACAACAGGTTCAATCTGGGCGCTCTNAGCTGGTTTTCCGGGCACAGGCTCAACACCGCGCCCCATGCGATACCGCTGACAAAACCTCCAAAATGGGCTGCGACATCACTTTGTGGTGAAAGTCCCCACAGTGAGAAAAGCATGATNACCGCCAGCATGCCGGAAACCACGATGCGAAAGCCCGCCTTGGTATCTCGTCGCATCAGATAAAGGGCATGAGGCCCCATCATGCCNAGCGCCCCCATGATCATGCCCGAGGCTCCCAAACCGCGGTAAGGCTCATCGTGGGCCCANAAGCTCCATACGTTNCCCATGGCTCCGCAGATCAGGGCAATNAAGAGGGCGNGGGTGGTCCCAAAGCGTCCCATGCAAAGACCCAGAATAATGATCCCTGAGGTCAGATTGGAAGCAAGGTGAGCGACATCGCCATGCAGCATGACTGCGGTGATGGTTTGCCACCANGCGCCANCACGGAGCACCTCCTGGCTCTTGAGCATGCCCATTTGCTGCAATTCCGGTCTGACCTCCCAGGCAAGCCAGGCGAAAACACTCAAAAGAANGCACCACCCCCAAGCAGACCAGTCGTAGCGCAGGCCCATCGCGGGTAGTTCCTGATGCCAATGCCACCCCTTGTTTTCCTTCTGAAACCGAAGAATGGCCTGCATGGCACGCAGTCTGTCCAATGGGTTGATCCTGAGTCCGTAAGGCGCTCTTCCATCCGGGAAGGCAAGGATTTCAGCTTCGATGCGCTGACTGGTCAGCACCAGGCTCCAATCCATGACTTCCTGACGGTTGGAGGCTGGAATGATGTGCCATTGGGGCAATGGTNGAGGAGAAGACAAGGCCGTNTTCGTTTTTCAATTGCTTCGCAGTGTGCATTGAGCATCCTGTGCAGCCTACTGCTCAACAAGCAGGATAATCCCGACACACAAGGAGAGCTAGATTTATGTCAAAAACCATTCGATGGGGTATCATGGGTACGGGGCGTATTGCCGGTGAATTTGCTGAAGGCTTGCGTCATGCCCCTGGATGCACGCTGGCAGCCGTTGCCTCCAGAAGGGCAGAAACCGCCGAAAGTTTTGCCCAACGCCACCAAGTGCCCAGTGCCCATTCAAGCTATGAAGCGTTGGTCAATGAGCCCGAAGTGGATGCCATTTACATCGCAACCCCACATTCCATGCATTGCGAAAACACCTTGCTTTGCCTGGATGGCTCCAAGCACGTTCTTTGCGAAAAGCCTTTTGCCATCAATGCCGCGGAAGTGGAGACCATGATTCACCGTGCACGGGAAAAGCAGTGTTTTCTCATGGAGGCCATGTGGATGCGCTTCATTCCCGTTATCCAAAAGGCCATCCAGTGGGTNNAGGATGGGCTCATTGGCGAGGTTCAGATGGTTCAGGCTGATTTTGGTTTTCGAGTTCCTTTTCAAGCCGAAGGTCGTCTATTCAATCCCAAGCTGGCGGGTGGGGCCCTGCTGGATGTCGGGATTTACCCCATTGCCTTTGCNTCTCTCTTTCTTGGAAATGCGCAGGAAATCGTGAGCCTTCCCACCATGGGCGCCACAGGAGTTGATGAACAGTCGGCCTACATCATGAAATATTCCTCTGGAGCCTTGTTTGTCGGGTCATCAGCCATCCGGACTCATACCTCGCAATCTGCATGGATTTACGGCACTCGGGGTCGGATTCATTTTCCAAACCAATTTTGGAAGTCACAATCCTTTGAATGTCACATCGATGGCAAGGAGAGTCAGACCGTTTCCNTGCCGTATGAGGGCAACGGATATCAATTCGAAGCCATGGAAGTGAACCACTGCCTGCGGAGTGGTCTNGTTGAGAGCCTCATCATGCCCCATGCCCAAAGCCTCGCGCTCATGCAAACCATGGATGCCATTCGNGGGCAATGGGGCATGCGCTATCCCATGGAAAAGAGCTAGTTTTGGNCGAGGCNTGTCCTCTTGNNCCATGNTGCNCATTGATATTTGGCAGATGGCAAGGAAAGAAAGGNAAGAGGTGCCAGACCTTAAAGGNGACTCCCTTCAAGGCTNTGTCCGCATCGGTAGCAGTGTCTTGCGGCGTCTTGATGCGATTCGGCAGAGCAATTTGGGCAGCTTCGCGTCGTGGTGGACCGATCNCCCTTTGTCAGCTCTGCGGTGACAATCCCGGTAGGTACCGCGATGATGGCATAGCCGATGATCATCACGATGGCAGCCAGTGATTTTCCTACGGCTGTTTGAGGAGCGATATCTCCGTATCCCACGGTCGTGAGTGTGACCACTGCCCAATACATGCTCGCTGGGATACTGGTAAACCCATTCTCCTGTCCTTCGATGATGTACATCAGCGAACCAATGATGACCACGAGGATCATGACGGCGAACATGAAGACGGTGATCTTGGGACGGCTGGCCCTCAGGGCTTTCATGATGGTTCTGGAGCTCTCCAGATATTGGATGAGCTTCAGAATGCGAAACACCCGCATGACCCGGAGAAGTCTGACAACGATCAGATACTCGGCATTGATCAGCATGAGACTCAGATAGGTGGGGAGAATCGCTGCCAGATCGACCAAGCCGTAGAAACTCCGCATGTAGAGCCATGGGTTTCTGACGGACCAGATCCNTACTAAATATTCGAAGGTAAACAAAAGGGTGAAGGCCCATTCCAATGCCGTGAGGATGTTACCGTATCGATCCATGAACGACTCGATACTGGCCAGCATCACGGCAACGACGCTGAGCAGAATGCAGACAATNAGGGAGACATCAAAGGCTTTACCGGCCGGCGTATCTGCCTCAAAAATGACNAGGCGACACCATTCCCTGAACGAGGGGCGCATTGGTTCGGATTCTGGTAGCTTTTCGGCCATTTCGAGATAATCACCCTGGCAACGGAGGGTTTTTCAGCGAATCNGTCGCAGGCCCATCCGCTCAGAACTCGAGCTTCCTTCAGGCAAGGTGCATGGAGAGAGCCAACAGCACTATACCCAGTCCGCACCGCTTCAGGTAGGCAAGGTGATGAGAGTGGGGGTTCCATACGAAGCTTTGCCACAAAAACACTCCTACTAGTAGAGGAACCAGCGAAGCAGACAGAGCCCCTTGAGACATGACGAAGTTTAGACTTGCGGGTGTCCATGAAAACGCCCAAGCAGCCATTAAGACTGAGGCTGCGCCAATGAGGCTGCCGAGCCCCCCCCATTTCTTGAAAGATCCCAAAAGGCCCCCAGCCACGAGGAGAACCAGCAAATGATCCCAATGGGTCATCCAGTGCAAGGTGCCTTCTCCCAAGCTCTGTTGGGTGTGGTCGCCGCTGTGCGCCATCAGAAGTGTCGGGCTCAAGGCCAGGATCCAAGTTGCGATCCACTGGAACCTTGTGTTCGAACTGCTTGTGAAGTAATGGATTCCCATAAGAAAACAAAAGTTACATCATACGCTCCCCAGCTGGCAACTGGCTTCTTGAGTTCCGGGTCCAAGACAAAGGGTTTTGTAGGATTGTGTAGAATCGCGGATACCTCATTTTCTTATTTTTAACGCTTGATTCGCCACCTTTTGAACGATACTCTCCGCCTCTTGTCCCTTCCATGGGATACTCATTAACATTGCAGGCTTTATGTCCAGAATTTGTCAGGTAACAGGTAAGCGCCCCATTAAAGGAAGTCATATTTGGCGAAGTGGTAAGGCGAAAAAGAAAGGTGGCATCGGAACACATGTCACTGCAGTCACCAAACGTCGATTCTTCCCCAATCTTCAGCGGGTCAAGGTCATCATTGATGGAGAGGTCAAATACATTCGTGTCACGGCCAAAGCCATCAAAAAAGGGATGATCACCAAGGCTCCCAAGCGCCAGTGGAAGAAGTCTGCCTGAAGTCAGACTCGCTCCATTTCATTTTCATCATGCAAAAGGCCTCCATTCGGAGGCCTTTTTGTTTTCAGGAGGCTTTGCCTTTGACGTGTTGCATCATGACTCGCTTGAGCTCTCGGTCGCTGTCTCGCTTTCGAATATCTTCTCGCTTGTCATAATCGACTTTCCCTTTGCCAACCGCCAACTTCACCTTGACCTTGCCATTTTTCCAATAAAGAGAGAGCGGTACCAGCGCATGGCCCTTGATGGCAGCCAGGCCGAACAATTTGCGAATTTCTGAATGATTCAACAGGAGTTTGCGTTTGGCGCGAGGATCGTGGTTCACCCAGTTGCCAAATCGATATTCTTCAATGTGGGCGTTGTAGAGCCATACCTCTCCATTCTCGACTCGGGCAAAGGCATCTTTGATTTCCCCTCTGCCAGCCCTGAGGGATTTCACCTCCGTGCCACGAAGCACAATACCCGCCTCAAAGAGTTCCACCATGTGGTAGTCTCTTTTCGCCTTCGGATTGCTGGCGAGATCAGGAGTGTGTGGTTTCTTGGCCATAGCCCATGCATAAAAAGGCCGGAAGATCATGCTTCCGGCCGTTCAAAGCGCTGATGACCGACATTAGGTCGGTCTTGCATCGGAGTCGGAGGACTCTCGGAGACTAATCGTTTTCCTCCTTGATATCCTCAAAATCGATCTTTTCCTGGATAATTTCCTCCAGAGCCGTGTCTGCTGATCCGAGCGGTTTCTCAGATTCGATCAAAGGGCGACTCAAACCACCGCCTCCGGTGCTGAGTTGCCTGACACGACGTGAAACAAGATTCACCAATATGTTTGGATTGATGATTCTCTCCATGGCTTGTTTGACCAGTTCGCTGTTCAAAGTATCGTCTCCCTTAATAAAATTGGCCGTTCAAAATAGGGTCTCTGTGGCGCAATGCAATAGAAAAGTCTCCACTGAAAAGGAGGCGGGTTTGGGATTGCCGGACCTGTTTCCAGCCATCGGCTCAGAATCCTGATGCGTGAGCTGAGCTTGAAGTCCTTTCGCTTTGATTGCATGATGCCCACCTTTGGAATAACTAAGATCAACGATTTGAGCCATGAGCGATGCAGCTGAGCAATTGAAGGCGTTTGAACCCACCCAGGAATTTTTTGTCGGTATTGACTCCGATGGCTGTGTCTTCGACAGCATGGAGATCAAGCATAAGGAATGCTTTACCCCCATGTTCATCAAACATTTTGGACTTCAACCGGTGAGCAAGTATGCCCGTGAGGTTTGGGAGTTTGTGAATCTTTACAGCAAGACTCGTGGCATCAACCGATTTCCAGCGCTTTCCAATGCTCTTCATTTTTTGAAGGATCGGCACGAGGTTCAAGCACGCCACGTCCAGATCCCTGAAACCGATGCGTTGGAGGAATGGATGGCCAGGGAAACCAAGCTGGGCAATGCCACCCTCGAGGCTGAGGTGGCCTCTGGCAATGAGGCCCTTGCGGATATCTTTGAATGGTCCAAGGCCGTCAATGCCCAGGTAGAGGACATCGTGCATGGCGTTCCGCCCTTTCCGCTGGTCAGGGAGTGCCTGGAAAAAATCAGGGCGCAGGCCGATGCCATGTGCATTTCACAGACACCCGTAGACGCCCTTCAGCGGGAGTGGGGGGAGAATCAGATCGATGGCATGATTGCCATGATTGCGGGGCAGGAAATGGGGACCAAGACCGAACACATCAAATACGCTGCCGCTCCCAAATACCAGGCGCATCGCATTTTGATGATTGGTGATGCTCCCGGCGACTTCAAGGCAGCCAAAAGTAATTTTGCGCTGTTCTATCCCATCAATCCAGGCAAGGAGGAACAGTCCTGGCAGCGCCTTTACGACGAGGCCTTGGATCGGTTTTTCAATGAAGATTATGCTGGGGATTACGAGGATGCCCTCGTGGCTGAGTTCAATCAGTGCCTGCCCGAGCATCCTACCTGGCAGCTGTAGGCTGTTCCCATGCCTCTTTTGCCATTCCTGCTCCTCGATGTCTTGAGGGCAGGGATTTTCTTGGACGTCGGTCAGCGACTGGCAGCGGTCAGTGTCTGGACCTGTTTCCAGATACACTCATGCACCAGCTCGACGGATTGGGTAGCGTCGATGGGGATGATGCGCTCGGGATACTCTTGGGCAAGCTGGTCATAACCTGCTTCGATGCGCTCGAAAAAAGATCGGTTCGAAGCCTCGAAACGGTCTTTCTTCGTTTCACCCAATTGATCGGCCCGGCTTTGACGTCGTGATTCGCTGACATGCAGTGGCACCTTCAGAAGGAAGGTACGATCGGGCGTGGTCTTTCCCACGGCCAAGGACACCGCTTGCCTGACCAGGCTCCTATCGAGCCCACGACCCAATCCCTGATAGACAAGCGTCGAATCAAAAAAGCGATCGACGAGAATGATTTCTCCTTGGTTGAGGCGAGGTAAAATGACCTCCTCGACCAGCTGTGCCCGACTGGCATTCATCAGCAGGAGTTCGGCCATGGGCCCCATTCTCAGTTCTTCTCCGGGTTGTTTGATGATGGGGCGAAGTGCCTCTCCCAAAGCCGTTCCCCCGGGTTCCCTCCACTGGCTGGCAACAAAGCCCTCTTGTTGGAGTCGCTCAGCCAAAAGGGCGATTTGAGTGGACTTGCCACTGCCTTCATTGCCTTCGAAGGAAAAAAAGAATCCTTTGTGCGCTTTCATGAATGGATCTTGGGGGTGAAAAGAGGCCCCTTGCTATCTTCGAGCTTCTGATTCCAAGTGGTGCGTGTTCGAGCCATTGTCACATTTTCTGCAAGCGCTGATATCCATCCATCGGTTCGAACCGGATCCCTGAGCTCACTTCAGAGACGTTTGGGCCGAGGGCCCTCTGGAGTGTCCTCGACGGTCCATCCTGCCGCCTTGAGCTCATCACGCAATCGATCCGCTTCAGCCCAGTTCTTCTGCGTCCTTGCCTCCTGACGTTGGATGGCCATTTGCGTAATGTCATCCGGGATGACTTCCTTGCTGAGGTCTTTGCCCAGCCCCAGGACTTGATCGACCGAAAGCCATGCCTGGTATTCCATGGCCGCATTCTCAGGTGACAGAGCGTTTTGGCTGATTTGGCGGTTGATATCACGAACCCATTCAAAAACAGCTGCCCAGGCAGCTGAGACGTTGAGATCATCATCCATGGCTGCGACAAAGCCATCGATGAGTTTGGACTTCGCTGGCTTTGCCTCACCATCGAACTCTTTTTGCCATGCTTCCAGTTTGGCGACGCATTCGTCGAGCCTTCCCAAAGCGGTCTTGGCTCCCTGCAAACCATCCAGGGTGAAATTGAAGCTCTCCCGATAATAAGCCGATAGAAGGACAAAACGGATGGCTCTTCCGTCAAACCCCTTGTCCAGCAAATCCCTGAGCGTGTAAAAATTACCCAGAGACTTGCTCATCTTTTTGCCTTCGACCAGCAGATGAGCGCCGTGTACCCAGTGGCGAACAAAGGGTTTGCCCGGCTCCTGCAGGCCCGCGCCCTCGCTCTGCGCGATTTCATCTTCGTGATGAGGGAATTTAAGGTCCTCCCCTCCGAGATGGAGATCAAAGCTGTTTCCCAGGTAATGCATGCTCATGGCACTACATTCCACGTGCCACCCCGGGCGACCCTGCCCCCAGGGGCTTTCCCAGAAAACCTCGCCATCAGCCTCAGTGCGTGCCTTCCACAAGGCAAAATCAGCAACGGCATCCTTGGCATATTCATCGGACTGGATACGCTCGCCCGGACGCATTTGATCAAAGTCCAATTTTTGCAGCTGTCCGTAACAGCAGCCTGCCTGCTGGTAACGCCCGATGCTGAAGTAGACCGATCCATCAGCCGCCGAATAAGCGATGCCCTTGGCTACCAGACGCTCGATGAGCTCAATGATCGAGTCCATGTGATCGGTAGCTCTGGGAGTCTCGTGAGGCATCAGACAGCCGAGGGCTTCGAGGTCCTTGAAAAAAGCCTCCTCATAAATCTGGGTATAGGCCTTCAAGCTCGTCCCGGCCTCCTTGACCCGTGCGATGATTTTGTCTTCCACATCGGTCACGTTCATGACGTGGTACACCTCGTAATCACGGAACCTCAGATATCGCCTGAGGACATCGCACAGCACGAAGGTGCGAAAGTTGCCGATATGGGCAAAATCATGAACCGTTGGACCACAGCAGTACATCCCAATCTTCCTGCCATTGGCCTCCAGAGGCTCGAAGGGCTCCATGCGTCGGGTCAGGGGGTTGAATAATTGAATTCCCATAGACTCTTTTCAGGCCTCAACCTAGATGAACCCACCCTAAAGAAAAAGAGCGAATTATCTGCATCTGGGCCAAACCATGATTCGCCCTTGACTTGACCAGGTGATTGTTGTTTCTTTTCGGTTCCTTGAGCGGCCTAAAAGCCGCCTCTACCAGGGGGTAGGATACCCAAGCGGTCAACGGGGGCAGACTGTAAATCTGCTGGCTTTGCCTTCACAGGTTCGAATCCTGTTCCTACCACCACTATTTTCTGCAATAATGACAAATCGGGCTCTCCGTCCGCAATTTTTCCGCAGAAAAAAGTGAAATTTCCACTCATCGTCTCCCACAGAAATCACCAGGCGCGTATCTATGCCCGCTCGCCCAGAACCAACAAATATCGTGTCTTCTGGTATGCCGATGGCCGACGCTGCGAGCGCCAGTTCTCAACTCTCAAGGAAGCCAAGGAGGGCGCCAAATCTGCCCTTCGCGAAATTGCCCGAGGCCAAGCCGGCACCGCTGCTCTGACACCCAAGGAGGTAAAGGAATTGAAGCTGGCTCAGAGTGCCTTGCGCGAGGCTGGAGTCTCGGTTCTGGATGCTGTGACTGAGTATGTTTCAGCGAAAAAGCTCATACCCAACACCCGTCTGGAAGTCGCAGCTCGTGCTTATAAGGAAAACACCACAGAAATCAAAAGAACCTCCATTCGTAAAGTTGCCGATGAGTATCTGGCCGAAAGGCGAGGGAAGATTGGACCCAAGACGCTTTACGAGGAAGAAAACCGACTCAAAAGGGTATGCAACTCGATAGCCATGGACCTGTGCGACCTCACCAAGGCGACCATAGAACTTTTCTTTGATGGTGAGCTCAAGGATTTGAAGGGAAAAAGCCGCAATCATTATCGGCAAACCTTCCGCCAGCTCTTTAAATTTGGTGTGCGCAGGGACTTCCTATCCCCAGAGCACCGACTGAGTGAGGTCCTTGTAAATGAGCCAACTAATGAGGCGGCGCCCGACATTCTGGAGCCAGATTTTTTGCGGCGAATGTTGGAGTCTGCCACCGCTGAGATGTTGCCTTATGTGGCTATTGCTGCCTTCACCGGGGCTAGGCGCTCAGAAATACTTCGCATGACCTGGGAGGATGTGTGGTCTATCGAAGGCTTTTTGGAGTTGGAGTCCCGAAAAACCAAGACAAAGCGCCGCAGGTTGGTCCCAATGTGTTCAGCGTTGGAAAAGTGGCTTGCCCCCTACCGAAAGCATTCCGGAC
>NYYT01000056.1 GCA_002686885.1 Pedosphaera sp. | reverse complement strand
GTGACTTGGTAATCGGGTTCGTCGAGGGTATGACGAACAACATCTGGTTTATCGACATAGGTGCCCCATTCAATGCCATACTCCCCCTATCACTTGGCCCCTCCAAAGCTTCCTTTGGCGGGCTTCGTTCAGTATTGGACGTGGGTGACGCTATTCTTTGCAGGATCCAAGAGGTTGAGGAAAATCACTCTTCTGTTGCAACTATGAAAGGCATGGGGCTCAGGAAACTCAAGACCGGGGCAGTCGAGTCTGTTGACCCGCATTTGCTTGGCAGGGTAATAGGCTCGAAAGGCGTGAATCTGGCAGATCTAAAGGAAAAGACCGATACTAGAATCATTGTCGCAGATAATGCAAGAGTGTGGATCGATGGAGATGTAGTTGGAATCATCTCGGCCAGAGCAGAGCTTGGTGCCATGATGAAGAAAGCGAAGGTTTCCGAGTACGGAGGTGACGTGTGATGGGCGGATATGGAGATGTTCAGATGATTGATGATAAGGGGCTGCGCATGGATGGTCGAAAGCCATCCGAATGTAGGCCAATTGAGATTGAAACGGGCGTCGTTCCTGTTGCCGACGGATCCGCGAGAGTACGCTGGGGCTTGAATGACGTTATTGCAGCTGTGTACGGCCCCATGGAAGCACATCCTCGCAAGATCCAACGTCAGGATAGGGCGGTTCTCGATGTGCGCTACAACATGGCGCCGTTCAGTACAACCGATAGAATCAGACCGGGTTTCAACCGAAGAAGCCGAGAAATAAGCAAGGTGACTGCAGAGGCATTAGAAAGCGTCGTATTGCTCGAGTTATACCCTAGATCAAAGATAAGAGTTGAAATTGAGATCCTATGTGCGGAAGCAGGTACCAGGTGCGCAGGAATAACCGCTGCATCCGTGGCCCTTGCTCACGCTGGCATTCCAATGACGGATCTAGTGGTATCAGTTGCCTCCGGGAAGGTAAATGGCGTGGTGGTCTGCGATCTCAACAAGGAAGAAGACAACTACGGCGAGGCGGATCTACCCATGGGCATCCTTCCGAACAGCGGGGGGCTCGTGTTCCTGCAAATGGACGGCGACCTCTCCCAAGAAGACTTCAAGATAGCATGGGACTACAATATGGAGGCTGCTTCCCACATCCACGAAGTAATGGCCAGAGCCCTGAAGGGAGGTGATGCTTGATGTCCATACCACTTGTACCCGAACTTCTCAGGAAGCATCTGGCAGATCTGGCTGAATCCGATATGAGAATCGATGGACGAGGTAGGTTCGAATCGAGAGAAGCGTCTCTCGAGGTCGGTATACTCCCGAATGCCGAGGGTTCAGCCCGCGTCCAGATGGGGGACACTATCGTGCTTGCCGGAGTGAAGTTCCAGTTGATGACGCCTTATCCGGATCGCCCCAATCAAGGGGGGCTGATGTGCAGCGCGGAAGTAAGGCCAGTGGCGGGACGCTCATGGGAGCCTGGCCCTCCAAGCCCACAGTCGATAGAGCTAGGACGTGTCGTCGATCGCGGCATACGCGAATCAGGGTGCATAGACGTCGACGAGCTATGCATAATCCCCGGCGAGAGAGCATGGCAAGTCATATTGGACGTGTTCGCAGTCTCTGATGACGGGAACCTCTTCGATGCGTTCGCACTGGCAGGAATA
The DNA here is from genome assembly GCA_002686885.1 of Pedosphaera sp. Classification (GTDB taxonomy): domain Bacteria; phylum Verrucomicrobiota; class Verrucomicrobiia; order Limisphaerales; family AAA164-E04; genus UBA7971. Next base: position 17,761 of record NYYT01000056.1, on the reverse strand, counting down.
GCAGCATTGCGCTCTGCAATCGTACCTGCTGAGAGATTTGAGATAGGCGAAGATTACCCTCTTCCAGTTTCCAAGACCCCGACCATGTGTTCGTACCACAGGGTTGGTGGCAGGTATGTGCTGGACGCGAGTAAGAAAGAAGAGTTAGGCGGTGATGAACGCATACACATCACCCTAGGCGACGACGGGCACGTTCATTCGCTTCAGAAGGGTCTAAAGGGAATCTTCACGGCGGCGGAATTCGACGAGATCATGGAGCATGCGATCGAAAGGTGCACTGAACTACGAGACTTGGTCAACAATGCGATAGAGAAGTAGGTGATATCATGGCAAAGAGAACTCAGAAGGCTGGCGCTTCGGCTAGATTCGGGCCCCGCTATGGCGTTAGCGTACGTCGACGCGCAGCTTCCGTTCTAAAGAAGAGGAGCAGGAAATTCACATGCCCTAGTTGCCAGTATCAGAAGGTAACCAGGGACGTTGCAGGAATCTGGTCATGTAGTAAGTGCGGTAACAAATTCACAGGCGGTTACTGGGAGCCCTTCACAAGGGCCACAGATGCAAATAGTAGAATCATCCGTCGTGGCAGGGAGGGCGCAACGTCCACAGATCTCGCAGTTATCGCTCAGCAGGCGGCGCTCGATTACGAGCGACGTATAGCGGAGGGACCGGTTGATGCCAGCGACGAGGAAGAATGAGTCAGTCAGGGTCTCAGTTTCAATTTCAGCAGATCCTAGATTGGCCGCAGCTCTTCAAACTGAAGTGGAGACTTCCGAGATCGCAAACGGATTTCATTTCGAGATCAATGCAGATTCGATTAGCGATGCCAGGGCGAGGATGAATACGGTTCTAAGAAGCCTAATTGCTGCACACCGAACCGGTCAGGCCATAGGGGCGTGGGTGTGATGCAGTCTGATATCCAATCGATTCAGAGGATAGCACAAGATCTGAACAATGTCCGGGGACAACTGCAGACTACGAGGTCACAGGTCGGGGAGATAACAACAACATTGGAATTACTCGACGAACAACCGGATGACAATGCAGTCTTCAGAGCAGTCGGGCCATTACTCCTCGAAGTGGGAGACAGGTCGAAACTCAAGGATACGCTCAATGGTACTCTAGAAGCCCTCAAAGACCACTCATCTAAGCTAGAAGATCTGGAGCAGCAGTTACTCAATGAGTATGAGCGCCTCTCGGCACAAATCGACTCATGAAAGGAGGCCTTGAATGGTCCTAAAGGCTCGAATTGACGATCTCAAACCCTGGATATCCTCCCTTGGAGATGGAGCAATTGCCGTATTATCCCACAAAAACGGGGATATGGACACTATTGGCTCAGCTACGGTACTCGCTGAGTGGATAGGGCCAAGAGCCCGTGCAACCGGACTCCATGCAGATAAAGTGTCTAAGAGAATGCTTCAGCGAACGGGGATGAAGTTTAGATGGATGGACCAGCGTCATCCGACTCTACCCAGGATGCTCTCCGGAATCATAGCAGTGGACACTGGAGGCCCCTCTCAAATCGGAATTGAGATACCTGAGGCGACTCCGATGTTTGTCATCGATCATCATGCAAGCTCTTCAGACCAATGGCCAGAAGATACTATGCTCCTATCCTGCGATGCTTCATCGACATGCCAGATAATACTCGAATCGATACTTCAGGGCGGCGGCAGGATCCCTCTTGAATGGGCAGAAATGATGTATGCAGGAATAGTGACAGATACTGGGCGCTTCAAGCATGGATCAGAGAATGGCCACAGGAGCGTAGTTCTACTTCTGGACAACAGCGATCTCAGACCAGAGGACGTGCTCCAAACAATAGAGGGGGATGGCCTGCCAATGGATCAAAGGAACAGAATACTTTCTTCCATATCTTCCATGGAGATACACCACTGCGGTGGAATGATAGTCGCTACAGCGAAAGGCGGTAGCCATGAATCTAGGATTGCCACATCTTTGGTCTCATCAGGCGCTGACGCCTCTATCGTTACAAAACGTCTTGAAGATGGGAACATTAGGATAACTGCCCGAGCCCCATGGAGATCGATAGAGTCTGGATTAGATTTGGGGGCTATTATGACCTCGCTCGCTACTGCCAAGGGCGGTCAGGGTGGCGGACATGCGGGCGCTGCGGGATGGATGGGAAATGCTAATCGACGAGAGGCAATAGCATTTTTACTCGCCGAGATAGGAATTCAGGCCAGAGGGTGATTGAATTACTGCGACTGAACTTGACATGGCGTTATCTTTGGATTTCGCCGGACAGCTCGAGTCAGAGGAAATCCTGAAACTTTCCCCGCTGAGGAGGGACATATTGAGGCTCTCAAGATCTATTTCAGAAGGAGACATTGCCTTCGCCATAGGCCTCTCGGAAGAACTGCTGGAGCGATCTAGGGGCAGTGGAGAGCGTGATATTGAGGCAGAGGCAAGAATACGACTAGATAGGGCACTGATTGGAGCGGTTGAGGAATCCCAGGTAGGAGCCGAATTACGGTGGTCGGCTGAAAGACTCTCATCAATCCACCCCGGCTCATCTGGTCATGCTCTAGCACTTCTGAATCTAGCTGGTTGGCATGCATCTTCGGGTGAGAGCATGATGGCGCTGGCGATCCATAGTGAAATAACGCCCATAGCCGGGCATCCAAACGATCTCATAGCACTCTCAAGATTAGAGGTCGGAAGACTCCACCTTGGACTTGGTGACGATGAATCTGCCCTCCGTCATTTATGGTCTTCCGCATCAAGATTTGAATCAGAGGGGATGAAAGGCGAGGAAGCCATAGCGCTACTCGAGTGGTTGGACATCGCACTGGATATTCTATCTCCTGAAGCAAGGACCATGGACGAGGTAATCAGGGACGCAGCACCAAGGGACCCTAAGAAAAGGACTTCCGCGATGGCCCATCCAGAAGATGCGTTGACGGTCGCTCTGAGGCTCGCAGAAACCATCTTGGAGGATCTATCAGGTTCCGAGAGACCGGATCTAGGACTCCTCGTTGATGCTGCTTTTTGCCTCAGATCCGAGCCTCTTGCACAACTCCTCGCCTCAAAGTGCGCGGACATTGAAGACAACGAGGTTGTGAAGTGGATTCAGGAACTCAATCTGAATGATTCGGAATCAGACCAATCGTGATTTCTGACTCTTTCGATCTCTGCCTCATCCCATTTCTTCATCTCCGGGATTTCAAGACACCATCCGACTTCTGTTATCCGTTCATCCTGACTTTCCCACCCTATTGGTTCAGGAGCCTCCTTAACCTCTATCTTCACCAAGTCTCCCCCTTCGAAGAAATCCTTCTCTATGTGGGTAGCGACTCCAAGAAAACCCACTTCTTCGAATAATTCTCTCAATGCAGCTTCCTCGGGCGACTCACCATTTTCTATCCACCCTCCGGGAAATTCCCATCCACGTTCGATATTATTGACCATTATCCATGCTTCCAGATCATCGTTCTTCGCCTGAGATGAAGTCACCCAACATAGTGCGAATCGCCTATTCATTGCATGGCCTCGGATATTTCATTCATGAGATGCTCGGCTTCGACATCCCCTTCAGCAGCCCTCCTCCGTGCAAGAAAGAATGCCTCATTTAGTCTGCCTGAATCCATGAGGGTCTTTATCGGATTGATTGGCCCTACCTCCTCATGCTGATCGAAGATGGGATTTGAGTCGACTCCGGCTAGGAGACGCATCCCTTCCAAGAATTCAGCACGGCTCTCTACAGGCGGCTTTTTCCAGGGCAGTTCTCCTCCCCCATCCATTTTGGTCCCCATCCGTTCGATGAATCGATCACGCTCTTCGCAGGGTGGATAGCATACCTGGGCCTGATCATAACAATGCCACGCCTCATCTGTAGACCCACGCCTCTCGTGGATTCTCCCGAGCTTAGTCCAAGCCTCATGATTCATCGGACGTTGCGCCAAGAGTATAGTGGCATGTTCCAAGTATTCATCTTCAAATCCGTTTTCAAGTACTCGCTCCAACCTTCTTGAAAATAGGAGATTCGACCGAGGATCCGTAAAATCCAATGATTTTATCTTATTCAGCAAGTCCTCAATTGGATTTTCCAGTGCCCACCATTCATCCGGATCAAGGGGATCTATTCGAAGCGCCTCAGAAAGAATTGAGGTACCGTGCAGGAGCATATCTACGTCTTTTAGCATATCAGTTAGATTCGGATCTCTACCAAGTACGCTGAACAAGTCTTTCAGAGCAGCAGAGACGCCACCGTCATCTTTCATCGCGATTCTAGACCTTACCAGAGTTTTCCAATTTTTAGGATTCGTGAAATCATGAAGAACCGCTTTAGAGGCCATCTGCTCGCCCCATATGGCATCACCTTCGTTGTCAGATGAGAGAAATCTCTCAGCTTGGGTTCTGTATCTGTCCCCCAGACTCCTTCTCGGGTGGAGGAGTCGCGACTCAAGCCTGCCGTCGGAAGAATTACTCATACGGCGCTCCTGAATGCAGAATCGTCACTCCCCTCTTTGATCGTTGCATCCATGCCTATTTTGCTTGTTTTTCCGTCGTTATAGCGGCTGGGATCTAATGAAGAGCCTTTCTGATTGCTCAGAATGACCGTATCCCTATCTGGTTGCCATCTTGTCATTAGGGCCCATTCAACTCTGACAGGGTCTGCGATGTCAATATCTGTGTCTACAACAACAACTTGCTTCATGGATCCATGGCCCTTTATCGCTGCCTCGATCGCCTTCCGCCCGTCTCCGGGCTCTTCGGGAATAATCTGAACAACTGCGGATAACCATCCAGAACCTCCATCCGTAAGATGTACATCGGTACATTCGACAACCTCTGACACTGCCTTCTTTATCGTGGGTGCTCTTGGGAGGCCCATGAGTGTCCTGTGCTCTCTTTCAGCCGGTATCAGGGCATGGAAAATTGGCTCGTCTCTGTAATGGACCGAGTCATACTCTATCACCGACTCCTGTCTGACATCATCTAAGGTACCAGTGATATCCACATACGGCCCCTCGTCACTTCTTTCCGACGTTATCCTCGCTTCCATGGCGTACTCTGCATCAGCAGGAACGGCAATACCATTGTCAAGAGTGACCACTCTTAGGGGCGTACCGTGAATCCTCCTGTGTAATGCAGCCGCGACCTTCAACTCATCTATGTGCTCATTGAATGACATGGCTGCAGCCAACAATACTGTGGGATCCGGGGCATTTACGACGCATATAGAAACCTCGCTACCATCCGAGTGAGCAGAATCAACCATTGTTTTCAGGTGCCTCGGGACGAACCTCGAGACGCAACTGGCAGAGTCCCTCAGATACTGTCTGTGGAATGATACGTTCCGTACCCCGTCATGCTGAGCAATTATGATTGAAGCAGATTGGTATCTCCCCCTGTCGGCCCTATGGTGCCATGGTATGGGTATCGCATGAAGATCGACCTCGTCTTGTCTGTTCTGTAGAACGGCAGCATCGCGACGATCCACCTCAACAGGCTCTTCGGGGTTATCCATGGCCCATGCCAGTATATCGATCAACTCTCCCGGCTCTATTGAGAATGATTCGCACAGTTTCTCCCTAACTAGGACATTCGCAGCCGCCTTGTGTCCCGGGCATTCAGAGATATTTTCGAAGACCATCGCTACATGCCCCCCTGAACGAGAAACATCCAGTATGCCATGATTCACCGATATTGCCTCCGAATGTCGGGCGACGCCGTCCAGCAAATCCCTGAAGGCCATGTTGCTCGGTTCGGTATCGTGTGCTTGAATGTTGAGGGGCCAATGGTCGAGATGATGCCATCTCTCCCTGCGTCACGCTCTTATACCCCGGGCAGGTGGCCTCGCCTGCTTAGGGGTGCGTCACTTGGGTCAAGGATTGTTTTCAGGACCAAAGATGAAGGGCGATCGCAAGAAATTTAGGTGGAAGGAGCGTAAGTTCAAACAACGCCAAGATAAGCGCAAAGCTGGAGGCGTATTGAAGCATGACCCCCTCATGGGTAGTACTCAAGCAAAGGGCATAGTCATCGAAAAAGTCGGTATCGAGGCCAAGCAGCCCAACTCAGGTATCAGGAAAGCTGTGAAGATCTCCTTAATACGAACAGGAAACAAGCTGACTGCATTCGCACCAGGGGATGGAGCGATATCATTTATCGATGAGCATGACGAGGTTATGGTTGAAGGCATAGGCGGTCGAATGGGACGATCTTACGGAGATTTGCCTGGTGTTAGATTCAAAGTCATCAAAGTGAATGGTGTTTCTCTTGATGAGATGGTCCGCGGACGTAAGGAGAAGCCTGTAAGGTGATCAATATGTCCGATGAGGAAGTTCAGATGCATGAGCAGCAGGCTGCTATAGCAGGTATAGGAACGATGGTATTCGGGAAGTGGGATGCAACGGAAGTAACGTGTAACGACCCGGGGCTTGCGCCTTATGTCAACCTCACAACTATCGGAACCCCTCATAGTGGAGGAAGGCACGCAAGGGTATGGTTTGGAAAATCCAAGCTTTCCATCATAGAGCGTTTCATCAACAGCCTCATGAGAACTGGGAAATATGCTGGCAAGAAACAGCACTGNGCGAAGGNATTCGAGNCAGCACTNGACTCAATGGCTGAGAGAAAAGGGGAAAACCCTCTGCANCTTTTCATCGACGCAGTCGTGAATTCTGCACCCTGTGAAGAGATAACCAGGATAAAATTCGGTGCNGTAAGCCAGCCCAAGGCAGTCGACTCGTCACCCAGTAGAAGNCTNGACACCGCAATGAGAAATCTTGCNAAGGGGTGCGCTGCAGCCACAGCAAAGAGCACNAGAACTNTGACNCAGGGAATNNTATCTGAACTNAGCAAGGCTTCCGAGGGAGACATCGCNTCATTCGCAGTGTCNAAGCGCGAGGAANTCGAGCGTATTGCCGCNTCCGCAAGATGANNCAGCCGCTCATTTCGAGTANGTCCATACGGTCGGCTTTATGAACCTCTCAAAAGTCGCCCGAACCGTCAGTGGTGTGCTAAATGGGACGCAAGGAAGACAACATCAAGCGAGCAACTGAGGTCATGCATGACCGAGAACGAATCAGAAACCTAGCAATTGCCGCCCACATCGACCATGGTAAGACGACCCTTTCAGACAANCTNATCGCTGGAGCGGGGATGATGTCCGAGGATCTNGCTGGAAAGTCCAGGGTCCTTGATTTCGACGAGCAGGAGTCTGCAAGAGGAATTACGATCAACGCTGCATCAGCATCNATGGTGCACAGNGTATCNGGTGAAGACTANCTGGTGAACCTGATAGATACACCCGGACACGTAGATTTNGGNGGTGACGTNACACGTGCAATGCGCGCTGTNGATGGATGCATAATCNTGGCCTGTGCNGTCGAAGGAACAATGCCNCAGACNGAAACCGTCGTNCGCCAGGCCNTGAAAGAGAAGGTACGNCCCGTTCTTTTCATAAACAAGGTAGACCGGCTGATNAACGAACTTCAGATCGATGGAAAAGAGATGATGGAGCGCTTCTCGCTAATCATTGCCAAAGTCAACAAGCTAATTTCTACATTCGCTCCAGAGGGNCTAAAGAAGGAATGGAGGGTATCTGTTGAGAACGGAACTGTTGCTTTCGGATCTGCATACTACAACTGGGGAATGTCAGTACCNTTCATGGCGAAATCTAAGTTGAATTTTGTCGATATCTTCGAGCACTGTAAAAATGATCANCAGAAAGANCTCTCCAAGAAGGCNCCCGTACACGAGGTTCTTTTGGACATGGCCGTTGACAAACTACCTTCTCCNTTGGATGCGCAAGTCTACAGGATACCAAATATTTGGCAGGGNGATCTTGATTCAGTTCAAGGNAAAGCNATGTTGGATTGTGACGAGAANGGCCCCCTTTCTCTGATGATAACTAAGATATGGATGGACCCTCATGCAGGGGAAGTTGCTGTGGGACGNATCTATTCTGGCCAGATTAAGCAGGGGGAGAGCGTCTGGGCCCTNGGCGGTGCAAAGGCCGAGCGCGTTCAACAGGTTTCCATGATGGTNGGAGGCGATAGAATATCGGTGCCTTCTGTGACNGCNGGNAATATNGCTGCAATCACNGGAATNAGGAGNGCTGCTGCAGGAGTCACAGTNACCAGGGATCCTGATGCCACGCCTTTCGAGGCCATAAGGCACTATTCGGAACCGGTTGTGACCAAAGCCATCGAGCCACTCGCCATGAAGGACCTGCCGAAGTTCATAGGCGCAATGTCGAGCNTNGCCAAGGCCGANGCNTCNCTACAAGTGAGCACNAACAGCGAGACTGGAGAAGCGCTACTTGCAGGGATGGGGGAACTGCATCTNGAGATTACAATTTACAGGCTCGAGGAGGAGCACGGCATAAAGGTNAAGCAGAGCGANCCNATTGTGGTTTACAGGGAATGCATCCAATCCAAGAATGANGGCCAGCCATTNGAAGGNAAGTCGCCGAACAGACACAATAGATTCTATGTTGAAACAGAGCCTTTGCCCACAGAGGTCATNCAGGCCCTCAGGGAAGGTGAATTTGGCGATGGNACTGTCAGGAACAAGGANTCCAAGGAAGTCGGCGATAAGTTCGCTGCNTATGGNATGANNAAAGATTTGATGAGGAAAATATACGCAATCCATGGNACGAACGTCCTTGTGAACGATACCAAGGGTATCCAGAACCTGCATGAAACACGAGAGTTGATCATCGAGGGATTCAATGAGGTTTGCAAGAAAGGTCCATTGGCAGAGGAGCCTTTGATGGGTGTCATGGTAAGACTCACGGATGCGAAACTCCACGAGGATGCAATACACAGAGGACCTGCACAAACGATTCCGGCTGTAAGAAACTCGATAAGAGGAAGCCTCGTAAGATCTAGACCAGTTATTCTGGAGCCGATACAGAATATACGAATAGATGCTCCTAACGACGTCATCGGCGGCGTTACCAGAGAAGTCACCAACCGAAGAGGAATAATCGAGGATATGCCGGTAGATGGCGGCACTGCGTCTGTAATAGGTAAGATGCCCGTGGGAGAGTCCTTCGGATTCTCTAACGACATACGTGCAGCCAGCCAGGGTCGTGCTGTATGGAACACTGAAAATGCAGGATTCGATATCCTGCCGATGAATCTCTTCGAGAAAACTGTGGGCGACATCCGTGAAAGAAAGGGTCTCAAACCAGAGGTCCCGGGCGAGGCATACTACTCGGATTGATTCTTTATCGAACTCTTGTTAATTGGAAGTCAGTGATAGTTCTCAATATCTCCAGACTTGGAGATGGGTTAATTTTGTCAAGTGCCCGGTGCGCCGCCTCGTGGTAATCCAGGGCTCTTTTCCATGCATATTCTAGGCTTCCTGATTCCTCCAGATCCATGATAGCTTTGCTGATCATNTCTTCAGATGCATCTTCTTTTCCGAAAGCCGCTTTGAAATTAGGCATCTCCATGCCACTAGATAGTGCATGAATCGCTATCAGCGTCCTCTTACCGCTTGAGATGTCTGAACCAGAAGTCTTTCCNAGAGTTTCAGTATCCGACCTGAGATCGATTACGTCATCCATTATTTGGAAGCATAGTCCAAGCATCAAACCCCACTCAGACATGGTAGCGACCATCTCCCCTTCAGCTCCAGAAATTATCGCTCCGGTCTTGGCACACATTTGGAACATAGCACTTGTCTTACCCTCTATCATGGCAAGATAATCTTCTTCNGAGACAACATCNCTACTTTCGAACTCGAAATCTTCCTGCTGCCCCTCGGCAACTCTNCGAACCATCTCTCCAATATTCTTCACAAGAAGTCGNAATTGATCATCANCAATATGNTNTGAATCTGCAAGCATTTCAAAACTCAAAGCGAGCATNGCATCTCCAGCGTTAATGGCAGTAGAATCATCAAATTCNACATGNACNGCTTTGAGNCCCCTTCTCACNGGATCTTGGTCCATGATATCATCATGTACAAGAGTNAAATTGTGTATGATTTCNATACAGGCGCCAAGAACGTAATGNCCNTCNTGCCCCTTTCCNACTGCCTCGCCAACCAATACGGGGAGCATNGCCCTNAGNCGCTTCCCTCCNCCCGTAAACAAGTGACTCATCGCTGCATGAAGTCTNGGTTGCCTAATNTTAGAAAGNCCCTTCATGATATGCTNNTCAGCANGCTCTNTGTGTTCCGATATTTGTGNTAGTATCTGTTTNGAGTCACNCGGATTTAGCGACATTCTTCCGAACTGAAGGATNTCATTAGATTCGCCCTTCATCGCNTCATCTACAGATATCNCCTCNGGNAGATATGCANTCACGATGGCCTTGAACCAGGGNGCCACTATCTCTTCAGACCAACGTCCTCTTTGCATGACCATGTTTCTTANNTCATCGAGACTCAACCATTCAAATGCTTCAACCTCGTTCAAATTGAGATTGATATCGGCATCGCCCCTGACCATTAGNACGTGATCGATCTCNCTTTCTATCCATTCANAANCCCATCTNGAACTGTACTTGAATCTGCCAACCTCTTTAAAATCCCATTTCNCNGATATTTCAGAGGATATACCAAGTTCTTGTTCCATTTTTCTTANNGCTGCAGAACGAANCGGTTCTTCAGNCNCTGNNCCCCTTNCATCCGATANCATAAGTGGNTGGCTACAGCAGGTATTCGCCCATATGGATGGGAATGTGATTTTCGTNGATGCACGCTTCTGCACTAGTAATCGATCNTCTGCATCGAAGAGTAAGACGCTAAAGGCCCTATGAAGAGCACCTTCACCATGATGNCAGTCCTTNTTNGAAGCGCCACCNATCGGATTATCGTCATNGTCGACNAGGATGCACAACTCTGACATCATNGATCTCTGNTCTGAGTCCAGACCTTCGAGTACATCCTCCATGTNTCTTCCAACCATTCGTCATTCATCACTTTTGGCCCTCTNGAACCGAGTTCCAACAAAATNTTCCCCGATTAGCAGATTGTGAAGATTTNCAGGATCGAGACCATTTACGAAGNTAACCAATGGCACACTTTTCGAAATCCGTGAGGCGACCTCGACCTTCAATGCCATGCCGCCNGTAACATCNGTTANCTCGTTAATTGANGTCTCGTAAGATGTTGATGANGTCCAAACAGGTATCATTCGNGANCCCTNCNTCCTTGGATCCTTATCGTANAGNCCNTCTATACCGTCTAACAAGAAGACNACCNTATCCACTTCNGNNAGNTCAGTGGAGAGCCTNTCCATCAGATGATCGCCNGATAGAATNCCGAACTCCCGNCTNCCGGNAACATCNACTACATCGCCAAATGTTACGTGCACGNATCCTTTNTCTTCGAATCTTCNGATNTCNCCCTNGAATTCNGGNCCAGTNCCATTNGCCCATTCTCNNGGNGGGTGGCATCNACAGTTAATNCCNTGCTCCCTCAAGAATAGAAACAATCGATTTATTCAACTCGTTCATGGANTCCATCACNATTTCCCTNGCNCGACGTTGCTCATCCTCTCTNCCGGGTATATGNCCCTTGGANAGATCCCCTGACTTNGCGTCTATGTGGCCGAAAGAACCTGCGCCATGTACGATTATGAGNTCCATTCCTGAATNTGNCATNNCGNATANTATTGGTGCGAGNGCCAATATCGTATCNGGTCTGAACACNTTTCTTGACTCNTTCTCAGTAATCAGAGCCCCTCCAAATTTGATTACGGTCCGCCCCATAAACAAAGCCACGTTAAGCGATGCATTTGAGGACGCCGTCGACCACAGGTTCTTCCGTCCTCGTTCATNCAGNATGNCATGGCCGAGGACGCGGACATGTCNAGATTCAAACGATGGTTACAGGCAAGAATCGAAGANTCNGAAGCTATAGAGGATGNCGAGGAGAGGAAGATAACNCTCAGGAGGCTCAANTCTGCCTTNCACGANGCTCAGAGCTTTTCNGATCTAGTTGCCCTTTCTAGCGGAATAATCAGCGACCCATTCNTCGAGAGNGATGCGAATGCCAGGCCTNTTGAGACGCCNTCTGCACGAAATCCCGACCCTACAATGTGCCCNTCNTGCGGAGAGAGGGTNTCATCNGACCTCGGGTTCTGNCCNCTTTGTGGAGCATACAGGGAATCATANNTCACTCTTCTTCATCCCATTTAGCAGTCAAAATCTGCATTTCTGGNTCATTNGGGTCNGCGANTGATAGAAATTCNGGGTCTACGCTCTCTGCAAGATAGACAGTGACCCCTGCNTGCCAAACAGTATGGCCNGAAGCTACCATTCTTGCAGTATCTACGTCAAGTATGACNGGCCTATCNTGATGNACCTTGCCAGCATCGCCCGCNGATCTTATGCTACCTGATAGGTGAACATGAGCNCTNCCCGAGGGTATNAGNCCCGCCTCCAGAAGNGCATCTACCTCATCAGGNCCGCAGGGGAAATANAGNGAGGANGGGATATTCTCTGTTGGNAGATCNAACTCAATCTCGACNGTATGCCCNTATGTGGCNCTAATCATGTTGCCACGAACCTCGTATCTTCCNTTNGGATCCGTCTCAGAAACTGCTCTGAAATGATGAGGTCTGAGCCAATGATATCGTCGCTCATCTCTTTTCTTAAATTGACGTATGATNTCTTTGATGTCTATCCATCCATTGATGTCCATTTCAAGATCGAATTTTTCGGGNGCATGCCTTAGAATGAGAGCCAGNCTTCTAGCCATNCTGTCNCGTTCGCCGGAGCGCATGATGAACTTCCCCTCATCATTGCAAGCGGGGCATAGGGGCTCATCAGAGAAATAACCGTGTACGTTACATTCGCGAATCATGAACCAGCGAACAAAGACCCTGATTAATACGCACCGGTCAGAGGTTTGAACGACTCAATCGTTAAGCAGACGTGTCCATCCTCACNGCCATGACNCCTATCATNGCAGGGTGGGTCCGAACTCCATTTCACAGAGCCCACAAGGGAGACCTCGTGAATATGAGGCCGGAGAGCATGGTTGCATCCTGCATCAAGCAGGTCGTTTCACGCCTCAGGATAAACTCGGAGGATATCGACGACGTGATTGTCGGGTGTGCCTACCCCGAGGGCGAGCAGGGTTACAACATAGGCCGAATGGCGGCCTTGCTTTCCAATCTCCCGGAGACTGTCCCTGGGATGACTATCAACAGGCTATGTGGTAGTTCGATGCAGGCAGCGATATCAGCTTCGAACGCTATTCGCGTCGGACAGGGAGAGTGCTACGTAGTCGCAGGNGTCGAGTCCATGTCTAGAGTCAAGAGGCGAGGCTTCAACTGGAGCCCACATCCTGTTCTTGAGTCAGGTGTCACCGATGCTTACGTATCGATGGGAACAACTGCTGAGAATGTTGCNAGAGAGTATGGCATCNCACGAGAGCAGCAGGAGGCATTTGCNTTTGAGAGCCANATGAANGCTGCAGCNNATGANGCTAGNAGCANGCACATAATCCGAGTTTCNGACTCNNATGGANAGGAGATATCNNNTGANGGNTGCATAAGAGCGAATACCTCGATTGAGAGTATGGCACGTCTTCCACTTGCATTCGATGAAAATGGGACTGTGACGGCTGCAACATCATCCCCGCTCACCGATGGAGCTGTTGCAATGATCATCTGCTCTGAAGAATACGCTCAGAGGTCGAATATACCTTCTATGGCCAAGATAGTTGCAGGAGCTGTGACCGGAGTTCACCCCAATATGATGGGGATTGGTCCGATTTCTGCTGGAAGGAGGCTTTCGAGTAGAACCGGGTGGAAACTCTCTGATGTGGATTTATTCGAGATTAATGAGGCATTCTCGTCGCAGAGCATCGCAACAATCTCCGAGCTTGGTTTAGATGGTGGAAGGGTGAACATCCATGGCGGCGCTATCGCGATAGGACATCCTCTTGGCGCCAGCGGAGCTAGGATACTGGGCCAAGCTGCCTCGCTGCTCGAGCGCACATCAGGGTCTAGAGCAATGGCGCTCATGTGCATCGGAGGGGGCATGGGCATAGGCATTGCAATAGAGCGAATATGATGCCGCCTGCTTCTGACGGGCAGAGTCATCGTCCTGTTAGCGATTTCCCGCAAATAGGGCAGGGATCTCCTTCGTCAAGCTTTTCCGGAATTACTGCAAGCATAGACGAGCAAGAGGGGCAAGTTGCAAGCACTTCTCCCTCGGAAAGCTCGATTCCCAGTACATCTTCCCCCGTTGATATCGTCCACCACGATCTGAAACGAGGATCATTCAAGGCCCTCCTTCGTTGCAGACATGATCGTGCCAGTAGCAATACAAGGAAAGCCTGGATGAACAGCCAAACATCACCAATCAGGCCTGCTGCAAGAAGATCAATGATGCCAATTGCCACATACATTGCAAAAAGAACATAGAAACCATTCATTGCGCTTGATAATGACCCTGGACGCATTCTTCTGAATGAGTAGGCGGAAAAAACAACGTACAACAATGCAGAGGCACTCAGAACAGATGCTATCGCGGAAAGCAGGAGTCCGAAGATGGCCATGTGGGTGGTAAGAAGGACAGCCAGTATAACGGCGTCAAGAAGCATGAACGGGCTTGTTCGACGATGAAGACGTACCCCCACACCCTCCATGTGTCTGCTCCACCAGTCATCTTGGTTTAGTCTGTCGATGGCCTGAAAGCAAACTACGCTGGCCGTTGGATGTGCGCGACTCCGACGTCCAACTCTCCGGCGACTCTCTCAAGGGCAAGACGGTTCACCTCGTTGTGACTGGGGGCATAGCAGCAGTTGAGACTGTACGCTTGTCGAGGGAGTTGCGTAGGCATGGCGCCGAGATCGTAGTGACTATGACGTCAGAAGCCACGAAGATCATATCACCGCTTGCCGTAGGGTGGGCAACAGGAAGTGAAGTGAATACAGGATGGTCTTCTGATTTACCGGGCCTTGCCATACCGGACCTCGTACTTGTAGCACCTGCAACTAGGAACACGCTATCCAAAATATGTTCAGGAGTTATGGATGACCCTGCGATGATGGCAATAGCGGCTGCATCTGGAGCTGGTAAAACAATCCTTCTAGTGCCTTCAATGCATGATGATTTGTTTGACGATGCAGTTACAAGAGACCTGCTCGAGAAGATCAGGTCGATGGGTTACAAGGTTCTTGTTTCCCCCTCCGAAGAAGGTAGAAGAAAACAACCATCCCCTTCCAATATTGTTAGATTCGCAGCAGCAGCGATTAATCAAAACCTCCCGAACAGAGCCAATGTCGCGGTCATATACGGAGCAACTGAGTCTCCGATCGATCCCGTGCGTGTAATATCGAACAAATCCTCAGGGAAAACTGGTATGCAGATAAGCGACTATTTGGAGAGGATGGGACATGATGTTACCAGGATATCCGGGGCTGTGGAAGCGAGTGGGGTCGAACCAGACATAATCGCCAGAACGCCTCAAGAGATGGTCGATGTGGTTAGGGATGTTATGGTTGAATCCGCGCCGGACGTGTGGATTGTCGCAGCGGCAGTTCTGGATTTCCAACCTGCTCACGCATCCACGGAGAAACTGTCATCCTCCGAGACTCCCGCTCCCGTGGCTCTCGAACCTGCTCCTCGATTGATAGAATCTATACGATCCAGTGATCCGGACGCCAGGATAATCTCTTTCAAATTAGAAAGTGGAATAGGTGTTGCAGAGTTGATTTCTAGAGCGAAATCCCACATGGGGCGTTGTCATAGTGATGCAGTGGTTGCAAACCTATTGGAGAATCTAGATGGTTCGGGACCTAGGGCACATCTGGTAACGAGTGATGATGTGGATGAGATATACGATTTAGAACATCTCTGCACATCTATCGAATCGATCGTTTCAGGGTGGATGGAGTAGATGTATCCGGCATTTTGAAGGGTATGACGCGGTGGAACGACTATGCCCAAGGGTCCAGGCAGCGCCAAACGAGGCATCCCCTCAAAGGAAGACTTCAATGCATGGTACCCTGCTATAGTAGAGATTGCCGATCTTGTCGATAAGCGCTATCCGATCAAGGGGATGGATGTATGGAAACCATATGGCTGGAGTGCTATGGGCCACATAGACACGCTCATTCGTACAGAGATGAGTAATACGAACCATGACGAGTATAACTTCCCATTGTTGGTGCCTCACGACCTCCTGGATAAGGAGAATAAATTGGTCCAGACCCTTAAGATGGCGAGAGAACAAGGAGTCGACCCCTCGGAGTTACGGATTGAAGAGGAGGCTGGAGGCTTCGAGAAAGAGGTCTATTGGGTGAGGCATGCGGGTGAACATGACCTCGATGTTCCGATGTTTCTACGACCTACTAGCGAGACTCCGATGTATACTATGTTCTCGCTGTGGATCAGATCGCATGCAGACCTCCCTCTGAAAACATTTCAGATAGTCAATACATTTCGATATGAGACTAAGCAGACTCGTTCTTTTATCAGAGTACGCGAGATACACTTTTTCGAGGCCCACACTGCACATGCAGACCAATCTGGAGCCGATGCTCAGATAGATGAGGATTCAGACATAGTACGCAGACTCCTCCATGACCTCTGCCTTCCTGCTATCATATCTAAGAGGCCTGTTTGGGATACATTCCCCGGTGCGTGGTACACGAATGCAGTTGACGCAATCATGCCCAATGGGAGGACGTTGCAAATAGCCTCATATCATCACTACAGGGACCAGTGGGCACGCACATTTGACATCACATATGAGGGTGCAGACGGGAGTCAGAACAATTGTCATCAAACGACATTTGGGATGAGTGAGAGGCTTCTCGGTGCTGTTGTAGGAGTTCATGGCGATGACGCCGGCCTCATAATGCCTCCATCGATCGCACCAATCCAAGCCATTGTGATGCCTGTTGCGGCACATCTTGATGAGGCTGTGGAGCCCCAAGCAGCTTCCATCGTTGAACGACTGAAGAAATCCGGAGTTAGGGCCAAGCTCGACTCGAGAGACATGCGTCCAGGAGCTAAGCATTACGACTGGGAGATCAAAGGCGTCCCTCTAAGGATAGAAATAGGTCCACGCGATCTATCCACCGATTCTTTCGTGATGACTCTTAGAACAGGCGGCAAGTCGAGTCACAATCTCGAAACATTAGAAGACACCGTTCTGAAGTCTCTAGATGATGTTTCAACCGAACTCAGACTCAGATCTTCAAATCTGATGGGTTCAAAGATGTCCGCTCTTCAGTCGTTGCCCGAGAAACCCTCTGATTTAGATGAAGGAATGGTGTATGAGGTAGCATTTGATGGCAATGATGCAGATGCAGAGAAACTTGAGAAATCAACGAATCTCACACTTCTTGGAGACTTACTTGAACCATACGAAAAACCCAGAAGATGCATAATAACCGGGAAGGAGACTCATAGGAGACAGCATCTGGCAAGGATGTACTAGTCAATTCTTTTCCTACGCCACTCGATGAACCCAAATATAGCCAGAATTACCATGCTGTATGTCAGGGGTGTCTCAGCTCTGAAACCGGCAGGATAGCCATAATCCCCTGAATTGATTATCATGACTTCGATGACATAGTCTGCTACACCCACGAAAGCGGCAAACATGATGCTAATGGATCTAGTATGCTGTTCGTCGATTTGCATAAGCCCCCATATGCCGAGGGGGACCGATATCAATACTAGAGAAACTGGCTGATTGTTGAAAGTCCTAAGGAAGTATATCGAAATACCAAGAAGGATGATTATGTTTAGAGAAACGTTGAGCGAGATTTTCCATTCCGATTCACTTATCCAATCATAGACAAATGCCAT
>NYYT01000055.1 GCA_002686885.1 Pedosphaera sp. | reverse complement strand
AAAGGTGAAAAGGTGCTCTTGGACATGATAGATGTCCCGGACGCTTTCACCGTGGCTCTAGCGCGGTCTGTCCGTGATGCAGGTGCCATCCCGCTGATTGAGACCCGACACACCCGAGTCACTCGCGAGTTGCTGTGTGGCATGACCGAGGAGCAAGCCACCATCATGAGGGACATCGAAATGGCCCGAATGAAGAAGGTCCAGAGTTACATCGCCATTCGGGGAGCGGCCAACACCAGTGAAAACTCGGATGTACCCGGTGATTCGATGTCCCTTTATTCCAAGGTGATGCGTCCAGTGCTCAACTATCGGGTGAACAAAACCAGGTGGTGTGTTCTCAGGTGGCCTACACCGAGCATGGCTCAGGCTGCCAACATGAGTACGGAGGCTTTCGAGGATTTTTACTTCGATGTCTGCACGCTCAACTACCGAAAAATGGGCAAAGCCATGGAGACATTGGAAAAACTCATGGCACGCACGGACAAGGTGGTGCTCAAGGCCCCTGGGACGGATCTGAGTTTCAGCATCAAGGGGGTTGGAGCCAAGGCATGCAAGGGAGATCGCAACATTCCTGATGGAGAAGTTTTCTCCTGTCCACTGAAGTATTCGGTCAATGGAGTCATCCAATACAACACTCCCAGCGTCTATGCCGGTACGCGGTTTGAAAATGTGCGACTTGTCCTCAAGAACGGTAAAATTGTGGAAGCCACTGCCAACCAGACCGAGCGCATCAACCAGATTTTTGACACAGATCCGGGCGCGCGTTACATCGGTGAATTCAGTCTGGGGCTCAACCCCAGAATTCTCAACCCGATGAATGACATTCTCTTTGATGAAAAGATTGCAGGGTCACTGCATTTCACTCCGGGGCAGGCCTATGAGGATTGTGGCAATGGCAATAAATCCGCCATCCATTGGGACATGGTTTTAATCCAGCGGCCCGAATGGGGCGGTGGAGAGGTCTGGTTTGATGGAAAACTCATCCGCAAGGATGGCCTTTTTGTTCCCAAGAGCCTTCAGAAACTCAACCCGGATCAACTCGGATCCTGATCATGGCCCAGCATTTGGTTACATTGGATCTTGAGGGCGTCCTTGTCCCCGAAGTTTGGATCGCATTTGCTGAGAAAACGGGGATCGAAGCCCTCAAGAAAACCACACGGGACATTCCGGATTATGATGAGCTGATGACCGGCCGCCTCGAGGTGTTGCGAGAAAACGGGCTGACCTTAAGCATGATCCAGGAGGTGATCGCGACTTTGGCACCTCTTCCCGGGGCAGTCGAATTTCTAGACCAGCTCAGAGAGAAGGTTCAAGTGATCATTCTCTCTGATACCTTTGAAGAGTTTGCCCAGCCCCTCATGCGTCAATTGGGCTGGCCCACCATTTTCTGCCATCGCCTTGAAGTATCATCCGACCACATTGTCCATTATCGGCTTCGACAGGCAGACCAGAAACAGTGTTCGGTGAAGGCCTTTCAGTCCCTGAAGTACAAGGTGATTGCCGCTGGAGACTCCTACAATGACATTTCCATGCTTTCCAGTGCGGACCAGGGAATTCTCTTTCATGCTCCGGACAATATCCGCCAGGAGTTTCCGCAGTTTCCTGCGGTGGATACCTACGCCGCCCTGATGGAGCAAATCACCGAACACCTTTCCTAACTTTACCTTCTCTGATTGAACCACCATGGAATCCGCCAAAGCACCTGTTAATCGCAAGACACTGGATGAACGTCATCAGATGAGTGACCTGGAGAGGCTACGCCACTCCTGTGCCCACATCATGGCCACTGCCGTCACACGTCTCTGGCCTGAGGCCAAACTGGACATTGGTCCTCCTACCGATGAAGGTTACTACTACGACTTTGATCTCAAGGACCATCGTTTCAGCCCGGAAGATTTCGATGCTATCGAGGCTGAGATGAAGAAAGTGGTTAAGGAGAACCAGGTCTTTGAACGCCAGACCAAAACCCGAGAGGAGGCCGCGGCTTATTTCCAGGAGCGGGGACAAACCTTCAAAGTAGAACGCCTGAAGGATATTCCCGAGGGTGAAGAAATCACCTTCTATCAGAATGGCACCTTCGTGGACCTCTGTGCGGGACCTCACGTGATGCGAACAGGCAATGTCAAGGCGTTCAAATTGCTTCGAGTGGCTGCGACCTACTACAGGGGGAATGAAAAAAACCCCCAGCTTCAGCGTATCTACGGAACAGCCTTTCCCAACAAGACACAGCTTAATGAGTGGTTGGAAGCTCAGGAAGAAGCTCGCAAGCGTGATCATCGCAGGATCGGCAAGGCCATGCAGCTTTTCACCTTCGATGATGATGTGGGTCCGGGGCTTCCCTTGTGGATGCCCAAAGGATCAGTACTCATTGAGGAACTCGAAAAATTGGCCAAAGAAACTGAATTTGAGGCAGGGTATCAGCGAGTCAGGACACCTCATCTGGCCAAGGAATCCATGTATTTGACCAGTGGCCATCTACCCTATTATGCGGAAAGCATGTTCCCTCCCATGGAGTTGGCCGAAGATGCCGCAGAGGGTGGGCAGGCGCAGGTCAAGGAGCGTTACTACCTCAAGGCCATGAACTGCCCGCATCACCACAAGATTTTCTCCGCCACGCCCCGCAGTTATCGCGAATTGCCCTTGCGACTGGCCGAATACGGCACCTGCTATCGCTACGAGCAATCTGGAGAGCTCATGGGGTTGATGAGGGTGCGATCCATGCAGATGAACGATGCACACATTTACTGCACGCCTGATCAATTCGCGGATGAATTCAAGGCGGTCAATGAAATGTATCTCAAATATTTCAAGGTTTTTGGATTCGAGAAATACCAGATGCGATTCAGTACACACGATCCGGAGCGCCTGGGTGACAAGTTTGTGGATGAACCTGCCTTGTGGAAAAAAACCGAGGATATGGTGAGGGAAGTGTTGATTGAATCCGGTATTGATTATGTCGAAATCCCCAACGAGGCGGCATTCTATGGGCCCAAGATCGATGTTCAGGTGTATTCGATTTCTGGTCGTGAATTCACCATTGCCACCAACCAGGTCGACTTTGCCGTTCCTTCCCGCTTTGGATTGCAATATCGATCGGCCGACAATCAATTTGAAACACCGCTATGCATCCATCGAGCCCCTCTGGGGACTCATGAGCGCTTCCTTGCTTTTTTGATTGAGCATTATGCGGGCAATTTCCCTCTCTGGTTGGCTCCCGACCAGGTGCGCATTCTGCCCATTACCGAAGACCAGCTTGACATGGCCAAGTCTCTGGAAGCCGAATTGCGCAGGCACGGCGTTCGTGCCGAGCTCGAATACAGCCACGACAAGTTGCAGGGGCGCATCCTCAAGGCAGAAGAAGCCAAAGTGCATACCATGTTGATCATCGGCGCCAAGGAGCAGGAAGCGGATTCAGTGGCCGTTCGGGTTCATGGAAAGGGCAATCGTGGGGTGCATCCGCGTGAAAAAGTGGTCAAGGATCTGCTGGAGAAGATTGCCCTACGTTCCTCTGAAGATGGATCGACGGCTCATTGAACGGCATCGTTCGTCGGCTTGCTTTACATGGAGTTACCTCCAGCCTTCCTAGGGTTGGTGCTTGAACTCGATGGGCGCTCATTCCATATTGGGCTCGCTTCCACTTGTTCTGACCACACGATTCATGAAAGCTTTCAAGATGTCATCAACGACGGGCTCGCGACCGATCTTTCTGGCGATGAGCATGGGTTTCACCTTGCTCGCATCTGCTGGCGACGGAACCCTCGAGCCTTTCCTTGGCCCGCCCAAAATCGAGATGCAGCAACTCTTCCAGGGGCAGCGGTTCCCCAATGTGGCCGTTGCCACCGATGGAACCGTGCTGGCGTCCTGGGGCAATGACGACGTAAAGATTCGTCGCAGCACCGATGGAGGAGCCCAGTGGTCCGAATCTGCAACCCTCATGGAAGGAGGCTTTCAGGGAGGTGGGCTGACCGTGGATACGGTTAGTGGAGATGTGTTTGCTTTCATAGAGGCGCACCATCCTCCTGCCCCCATTCACATTTACCGCAGTCAAGACCATGGGCTCACCTGGCAGACCCAGCCCACGAAACTGCTCCCTAACAGCCAAGGGCACCTTCCATCGATGCACATGAACGACCATGGTATCACGCTTCAGGTGGGACGGCATGCCGGCCGATTGATACGGCCTTCCCGGTGGTATGCCGCAGGGAATCGACGCGAAGAGTGGCCCAATCATTACACCAATGCCATTTTCAGTGATGATCGCGGGGTGACTTGGCAGGCAAGTGAGGCTTTCCCTGAAATGGGGACGGGCGAGGCTTGTATTGTCGAATTGTCCAATGGGACTCTTTACTACAACTCGCGGGTGCACTGGGATCAAAACGAACACAATACCCGTCGGCGTTCGGCCCTGAGTCGGGATGGGGGCGTTCATTGGGAGGATTGGCGCATCGTTCACGCACTTCCTGATGGTCATCAGCATCGTTCCTATGGCTGCATGGGGGGGCTGGTCCGGCTCCCGATCGAGGGACGGGATTTGCTGGTGTTCAGTAATTTGGATACTCCCAAGGCAACCCGTGAACGCGTGACCCTTTGGTTGAGTGCTGATGGTGGTCAGAGCTGGCCCATCAAGCGCTTGGTTTACGATGGTCACAGTGGCTATTCCTCCTTGAACGCTGGGCGACACGGAACAGCCAGTGAAGGTTGGATGTATCTTTTCTTCGAAGGCGGGCCTGGTGGAGGTGGTCAGATGGTTCGAGTGAACCTCACCTGGCTGCTGCAGGGCGTTTCCAACGACGATGGCCAGCTGCCAGACTGGTTGACTTCCCGGCTTTAGGCTCCACGGGCGATCGTCTCCTATCGGGGTGATCCGAAATATCGCGTGATCAGCTCAGAAGCCAGTGGCTTGCTGCACTTGGACACTCCCACGGTTGCCACGGTGGATCCCAGTACGTCCCAGATGAAGGGTTGGATGCCTAAAAAGGAATACACCTTGAAACCGTCATACATCAGGTAGCCGATGACGTAGAGGCTGAGATGGGTGATGCATCCTCCCAGCATCCCTGCGATCATACCTTTTTGGGTGACCCCTTTCCAGAAAAGAGCCAAAGCCATCGGCATCAGAAAGCATCCAGCCAAGCCTCCTGTGGCAAAGACAATCAGGTTTTGGAGATAGGTGGGAGGATTGAGAACTGCGATGACCGCAGCGATTCCAATTAGCGTGGTGGTCGCATAGGTCAGCCACTTGATGGCGCGTTCGGAAGCCTTGGGATTGACGTGATGTTGATAGACATCACGCACCACTCCGGAGGAAACCATCAGCAGAAAGCTATCCACGCTGCTCATGACCGCGGCAAAAGGAGCAGCCACGATGAGCCCCGTCAGCCAAGGTACGCCGGCAGNAAAGGAAAGCGTGCGGGCCATTTCTGGCATGATGCGGTCTGGGGTGATTTCCATCCCGGGAAGCATGACCTTCGCACAGCAGAAAATGATCACCAGAGGAAAGTAAATGGCTGTGTAATAAAGGGAGACGACGATGATGGATCGTTTCAGGACTCGGCTATCGGTGAAGGCCATTTGCCGCACCATGTTGCTGGGTTGTCCGGCGCCGCCGAAGGCCCAGAAAACAAAAAAGCTGAACGCCATGCCGATGGACAGATAACCCAATTCACTGTCCTTGCTCGGGCCGGGCGCGCTGACATAAACGCCCTTGCTGCCATCGCCTCGAGCGTAGCCTGTGGGTTCCCCTTGAATGAGGGTTTTTCCCCAGGTAGAGAGATCCCAGACATCCACCGCAAGATGGGACTCTGGATTGGTTTCAATCAAGACTTCTGCCGGTTCACTCAGGGTGTCTCCCTGCTGCATCTTTAGCGGCTGAGCCAGTCGGACCAAGTCCCCCGTTTCGGTTTGCAGCCAGACCCCTTTGGGAATGCTTCCAGCCTCCAGGATGGGTTCCTTCCATTCGACTCGAATAGTACCGCTTTTGGGAGGTTCGAGTTGAGCCAGTTTTTGAGTGGCTTGGCTCAGACCTCCTACCTGATAAAGCACGAGAAACAACATGATCACCACGCCGATCACCATCACGATTCCCTGCATGACGTCGGTCCAGACCACGGCTCGGAATCCCCCGTAAGTCGTGTAGACAATCACCGTGCTGGCAAAGAGCAGGAGGCAGAGCAAGTAGTCGGCGTCGGTCTGTTGCGTTAGAAAAAAGTTTCCCTTCCATCCGGCCACCCAAAGAACTCCTTGTTGAAAGAGGGGCATGTCCTGAAGCAAGGTGGCGAGAATCTGGCTGCCCGCCTTGAATTGTGCCAGAAGATAAAAAAACATGAAGAAGGTGAGCAACCCGGTGGCTACCAGCCCAACCGAAGGGCTGCCAAAACGTTCCCTNAGGATATCCGGCACGGTGACGGCCTTGGCAATGCGTGAAACCTGGTTCAGACGCTTTGCCAGCAAGCCGGTGGTGACCAAGGGCACCACCATGTAGCTGGCGATCCAAAGCGCAAGGATCCAGCCATGGGTATAGATCAGGGCGGGAAAGCCCATGAAGCTGCCTCCCGAGGCATTGGTGGCGGCAAAGGTCAGCGCAAAAGCCCACATGCCAAGCCCCCGGCTACCTAGAAAGTATTCGCTCATGAACTCGCTTTTGCCCTTTCGGACTCTTCCTGCAAGCCATGCGAGGGCGAAGACAAGGAGCATGTAGACAGCGAAGCTGATCAAGGCGGACTGATGCCCCGCCTTGGGTTGGCTGGCTTCCTGGATCCAGGGTAAAAGGGTTTCCATAGGCGTCTATTTCTCCGATTCCCCTTTGGGGNATGTCGTGTCGGTTTCCGACGACTCATGGGCATCGAGGGGATCCTCTGCCATACCGAAACAAACAAAAAGAATGATGGCGAGGTTGGATCCCAGCCATGGGAGTGCGATTCCCCAGAAAACCCAGGATGGGAAACCCAGAACCATCTTGAGCGTTTCCTCGGGAGCTTGTTGATAGCCCAGTAAATAGCAGGGGATCATCACCCACAGGGCAAAGCAGGCCCAGAGGAGCAGGATGCCCCACGTTTCCTTCTTGGTGTTTTCGTAGACGGAATGATTCATTCTGCCGTCTGGGCTTGAAGCTTGATGATGTTGAGGGATCCCGGGTACTTCCAAATATCACCCTGACTCGCCTTGGCGGCGCCAATCAAGGGATACACAAAAGAAAGCCCTGCCAATAAAATGAGTAAGGGCCAACCGATCAGAATAAAGCTCAATAAAAAGAAGATCATCCCATAGATCAATTCACTCAAAATCCAATTCAGCACGATGGTGCCATGAGCATCAATTTTAGGTGAGAGATCTTTTTTCAAGAACCAGATCGCAATGGGNACGATCCATCCCAGGACTGGAATCAAGTATCCACATAGTTGTGAGAGATGGATGAACATCCCCCAGGTGTTGGCATCCGCCTTGACCGGCTCCAGAAGGTGATCGTAGTTTGCTTTGGCCTGGTTTTGTCCTTCAAAGAGAGATTGCTTGGCCTGCTCGTATTCACTCTGNGTGATCAGCCCTTCCCGTCGCAGGCGTCCCAGCTTTTCCATTTCATCGGCAAGACTGTTCATGGCTTGCTGGCAATTCCTTCAGGGGACCAGGGCGAGCGATTCACGCCAAAGGGCATGCGNNNCCNGTCCCATNCCTGCNCNAGGATATCCTCCGACATCATGGNATCCATGCATTCAAGCAACTCNCCCCAAAGCAGGTGTCGTTCANGTGGCATGGTGCTCTTGNCATGCTCAAGGTATTGGGTGATGGCGGTGGTCAGTCTTGAATAACGGTGATCGTTGGGCTTGGGCGGCTGGTAGATCTGAGCCGAATAAAGCCTGCCATCCTTGGACTTTGCTGCAAAGGTTTCATCCTGGAGGATGCCATCAACGGTGAGAAGAACCGACTGCAGCCCATCCACATGTTGGATGATCCATGCCCGAGTGTCGCGCGCAAGATCAGGAACCATGCCGAGGCCCACGATGTCCTGCGTGCGCCCGTCAACGGTGGCATCGCCTTGTTTGCTGTGGGTTCTCGAAACAGCTGCCTTGAACAGGTCCCATGAAAAAAGCCCTTCCCGGGCTCCTTTCCAAACGGCATCACCCCGCAGGAGGCGTATGTGCTGAATGCCGGACTCGCCTCCCTGACGATGACTGGTCAAGCCCAACAGTGCGTCGATGCCATGGGTTTCGGCTTCAGGGTAAGCACCTCGAACCAAGAGCATCATTTCCGAGAGCGGGCATTGCCAGGGGATATCCACTTCTGGAAGTCGCCATGTGTAGGGCATGGGCGTGCCCGCTTGAAACGAGGGGCTTATCGATGCCTCACCCTGGCACCAGCTCAGCGGAGGGATGCCGATGACCCATCCGCGAGCGGGGCTGTTGGATAAGCACTCATACCAGTCTTCGGCGAGGTGGGTTTTCCAGCTCTCAGGTCTTCCAGGTGCGATGATCCAGGCATCGATTCCCTGAGTGGCCTCCTTGGCATCCTTGCTCAACCGTAGCTTGGAACTGGCCTGGAGACGCTTTTCCATCGCCGGGTTGAGGGCCTGTTGAGGCACACGGATGTGATCCCATGGTGCCGATGCGATCGATCCTTTTTCGGGCCATCCGAACAGAAGGCGATCCAGGACCTGCTGGGCAGCGGATCCCTCTTCAAATGTGTCCAGGAAAAATGCCAGTGTTTTCATGACCGAGTTACATTTACCCTCTCCAGTAAGAAGATCGTGGACCCACCTGATAAGGGATGTTGAGTTCGGGGGTGTTCAAGGCAACCTCCCCGCGATAGAGCGATTCGACAGCAAAAAGGGTGATCCCTGAAGTCAGCAGGGTACGCTCAGGTGGATAGGTTGGATGTTCAAGGGCGATGGTCTCTTCAATGCGCCGGGAAAGCGGATTGAAAAAATCAGCCGTGGTGGTGTGGGCCGGTGGCATGGGCAAATGCATCAGACACGACAGGATGCTGCCGTCGGCGTGCATGCCGGCATAGGTGAAGTCCTGCACCAGTCCATTGAGCATGAAAAGTGTGGTTCGAAAGCCATCCTGATGTTCGATCCAGTAGGCTACCGGATTCGGGCACGCTTCCTGAATCCAGTCTGCGCTGGGAGGGCGCCAAGGGCCACCGGAAGGAGGGCGGCATTGGTGGCTGCGATTCAGCGCGGCGATAAGAAGTTGCTCGGTCGTCGCGCGCGATGCCAGCTGGTCCCATACCTTCTTACCGCGCATGGCGTGTACCGATCGAACTCCCGCTTCGCCTCCATGACGTCGCTCCGACATGCATTGAGCGGTTTCCAGCCCGTGAATGTCATACGAATCGACTCCTCCGTAGCAAACGCAGACGCTTTCCTTCAGATCGCTGTTCCACGGCATGTCGATGGAGGGAATGCGCCAGGTGACCGGCAGGGATGATCCTGCCAGGAGGGGGAAGCCCAGGCGATGGCTGTCTTCCACCATTTCCACGCATTCCTCCCAACGCGTGGAGTAGTGCTTGTCGTTGAAGACAGGTACCGCTCGCCCGCTTCTCTCGAACACCTCCACCATCTCCTTGAAGAAACGATAGCGAGGGTATTGTTTTTGTCCCTTGGCGTTGGTGGGGTATTGCCCATGTTCGGCAATGATGATCACCCCGTCGACATCGAGTTGATTCGTTCCCCGGGTGAGTGCCTCGGCAATGCCTCCATAAATGGGGACTCCGTGGCGCCTTTCGCGGTCACGAGCCAGATCGTTTTCGGGGAACTGGTCGACGTAAAGCGAGACTAGCTTGAGTTGGGGGAAATAGTGTTCTCCATGCCATCCGTAGCCCTCCAGCAGACGATCGATGAAGTGCTGGGCATGGCTGTGTCGCCTCACTTCGGTTGCCAGCAGGGCGACTTTTTTGGGAGCCCCCTGGCTCATGGAGGTCCCCTGAAGGGCGGATGCCAACTGCAGGATTCCTGAGCTGGCACCCAAGAGCGAAAGCTGCTCCAAGAAGGTTCTTCTGGAAACTCCCTCCTCCAAAGGCTTAGTGGGATATGGGGGTGCTTGAATCATGATGACATTGTGGTGACGGGTGAAATGTTCGCAAGTGGGGCAGGGGTGCGTCAATGGGAAAGCAGGGGAGGAGAGTTCGCCCACAAGTATCGGTGATTCACGTTGACCGGATCCTTTTCTCCCCGTAAAACTTGAAGATCCCCAAAAGCTATGAAAGCAAAACCTTTCAACTCCTTGAAGGCTTGGCATATGTCTCACATCTCAAAGAATGCTCGAAAGGGCTTTACGCTGATTGAATTGCTGGTGGTGATCGCCATCATTGCCATCTTGGCAGGCATGCTTCTTCCTGCCCTCAGCAAGGCCAAGGCGAAGGCCAACCAGACACTCTGTCTGAGCAATCAGCGGCAATGGGGCATTTCCATTCAGATGTATGCAGCCGATCACAACAATCGCTTTCCAGACAATTCCCAAGGGCAGCACTTGAGTTGGATGGGCCCGTCCATGGCGGAGTTTTGGCGCAACTATCTGATGGAGTCCAAAAAGACAGAAGCGGAGAAGGACAAGTTTCACGTGATCTTTTGCCCGACCGACAAATGGCATCGAGTGGCCGACATGTGGAGAAACTCCGATCCCAATGCCCATCTCAAACCTGTGCTGACGGGCTATTTCTACCTGCCGGGTCGTACCACTTCCAGTGCGGAGTACAATGTGAGTGGGGTGGAAGACTGGGTGAAACGTAAGCAACTGGGGGGGCGCTTCAAGAATGCTCCCATTCTCTCGGATCGTCTCCAGGGGATCGGAAGCTGGAGCGTCAACAACAACAGTGGAAACGTGAATTGGTTTACCGAAAGTGACGGAAAGTCCGTTCCTGCCGCGACTCATCGCAATCAGGACGGATCGCCTCAGGGGGGGAACTTTCTTTTCGAAGACGGTCACGCCGAATGGCATCGCTTTGATCTTCAAAACGCTCGTCAAACCATTGATCTGGGTGCCCGAGTCGGAAGCTGGCTTTGCTTCTACAAGATACCGATCCAGGAATAAGGCCCTTCGAGCTTGGGCTTGGCCTGGTGTGCCAGGCTGTCTGTAGGTTTCACCGACGCTCAAATGAGGAACGGACATCTTCTTCAGAAGATCCCTTGCCAGCCTCAGGCGTGGGCAGGGTTTTGACGTTGACGATCCCTGCCGGGTTGGCAGCCATGGGGGA